>NZ_CP130886.1:606341-1212682 GCF_030622045.1 Planctellipticum variicoloris
CAGCTCCGGACCCGGTGGCAACATTCGTAACGGTCACACTGCGGGTCAGTCGGAAAAAAATCAAGACAGCCTCTTGTAACGGCATCTCTCGATGCGTAAAATCGATTGACGTTGAGACTCAGTCTCAATCCCTCCCCGGCCGCCGCCCTGCTGGTCCCACCCATGCAACTCGGCTTCACCAACAGCAAACCGCAGTACCTCTGCCGCTGCCTCCGCGTCACCGAAGGGGAGGTCCGCGAAGCCGTCGCGGTCTCCAACGCCGAGACCGTTCGCGGCGTCACCCAAGCCTGCGGGGCCGGCGGCGGCTGCATGGCCTGCCATCGCCACATCAAACGGGTCCTCGCCGAGCAGCAGGCCCAGATCGCCGCCGAAGCCAACTGCCCCGCCTCCCTCGGCTTCGCCTGAACGGCTGAAGCCGCTTGAAGGTCCTCAAGGCGCCGGTGCCCGTGCACGATTTCTCACCGGAGCCATCGTCTCAATCCGGCAAAATAGCGCCGCTGACTTGCAGAGACGATGGCCGGGCGATTCTTCGAGCCCGCAGAAGAGCGAGATCGCACGCCGACGTCACATCGACTGCCGGAACACATCCTCAGCTCTGTTACTGCGCTTCCCCGCCTTCCGGAGCTTTCGGCTCGTCATCGACGACCGGCCCCTTGTCCGATTTCGACTCCAGAATCGTCGCTTTCACGATCCCGTCGAGTCGCGGGAAACTGGCTTCGAGGTAGCGGTTCCCCTCGTATTGAATCGATTGCTGATTGGGGGATTCGCCGTACTCGGCGTTGATCTGCTCGACAACTTCCATGCCGGAGACCACCTTCGCAAACGCCGGGAAGCCCATGGCGTCGAGCCGCGAGTTGTCGCCGAAACTGATGAAAACCTGGCTGGTTCGGGAGTTCGGGCCTCCCTTGGCGAAGGTCATCATGCCGCGCGTGTTGGACTGCTTGACCGGCTCGTCGTCGATCCCCGCGTCCCGCCACTTCGCCTGGACTTCCGGATCCCCATTGATGCCCCACTGCACGACGAACCCCGGAACCACGCGGAAGAACTTGCAGCCGTCGTAGAAACCGTTGCGAACGAGGTCCAGAAAGCGCTCGGCCCCGAGCGGCGCCCACTCGGGATGCACTTCGACGACGAAGTCCCCCTTCGTCGTTTCGAACTTCACCTGGACGACTTCGCCGACCGGAGCGGCGCTTCCGCCACTTTTCGCCGGCGCCGTCGAAACTGGAACGTCCTTTTCCGGCGGCTTCGCACAGCCCGCGAGCAGAACGAGTGCGGCGAAACCAGCCCAGGGCCAGTGAGAAATGCGCGACGTCATCGGCGGCGGACTTTCTGAGAAAAGGAGACCTGGCAATGGTATGAACCGTCGGCTGGAATCGTACCATAGTCGCCGGATTGAACAGAATCGTCGACACACTCCAGGGGAGCAGGCCGCACGTGTCGGATACCGTTTCTCCTCGCCGTTCCCGGCGCTTCGCAGGGCTGGTCGCGATTTGCGTGATCGCGCATACGTTGCTGCTGGCGGACTGCGCCCGCCGGTGGGCGACGACGCACGACGAGTACTGGCATCTGCCGATCGGCGTCGCGCTCTGGCGAACCGGGGCCTGGGACGCCGACCCGATCAACCCTCCCCTGCCCCGCCTGTGGGCGGCACTGCCGCTGGTTATGGCTGGAGCGCCCTCCGGCGACTTGTCACAGGCCGATGATGCCATCGACTATGGCGACGCCTTCTGGCAGGCGAACCCGGAGACCGCTCCCCGCTGGTATTTCCTCGGCCGGCTGATGGCGGCGGCCTGGTCGATCGCGACGGCGCTGCTGCTCACGGCGCTCGTCCGCCGCGTTCTCGGCGACGGCCCGGCTCTGGCCGCCTGCGCAATGTGGTGTTTCAACCCCCTCGTGCTGGGCCACGCGGCGCTGGTCTCACACGATATCCCCGTCACCTGCGGCTTTGTGGCGACGGCCGTGGCTGCGCTCCGTTTCCTCGATCGCCCCGGCGCAGTTCGCGCCCTGCTGCTGGGCGCCGTCCTCGGACTGGCCCAGCTCACCAAGTACACCGCCCTGCTGCTGGGGCCGCTGGTTCTGGCGCTCTGGCTCCTCCATCCGGCCGTCCGCCTCTGGGGCGTGTCTCGCGGCGATCTCATACGACGTGCCGGCTGGCTGGGCCTGGTTCTGGCCGCCGCCTGGGGGATGATCGCGACCGGCTATGGCTTCCAGGGGCTCGGCCAATCGCTGGTCCATCTGTCGCTGGTCAGCACGCCCGGCGTTTGGATCGGCCGCCATGTCGGCGTACTGCCGTCTCCGCTCCCTGCGGCCTATGTGCAGGGTCTCGACACGTTGCTGAAATTCATGGACCAGCCGCAGCCGGTTTATCTGCTCGGACAATGGAGCCTCGACGGCTTCCGGTCCTACTACCTGCTCGGGCTGCTGGTAAAGCTGCCCCTCGGACTCTGGGGACTGCTGCTCCTCGGCCTCCTCACGCTGCGCAGACATCGACCCTTTCCGCGGGCAGTCTGGTTCCTCGGCGTGGTTCCGGTTGTGCTGATCGTCGGCCTGGCCAGTCTCTCGCGAAATCAGCTCGGCGTCCGCTACGTCCTGCCGGCGATTCCATCGCTGTTTCTGCTGGCTGCCGCCGCATTCTCCGATTGGAAATCGGTCAAACCCTGGAGACAGCGACTCGCCGTGGTCTGTCTCGTCTGGGCGCTGGCCAGTCTGAGGGATCATCCGCACGAACTGGCGTCGTTCAACGAGCTTGCCGGCGGAACCACCGGCGGGCGTTGGTGGCTGATTGACTCCAACCTGGACTGGGGACAGGACCTGTTCGCCGTGCGGGACGAAGTCCGCCGGCGCGGCTGGAAAGACGTCCGCGTGGCGTATTTCGGAGCGTTACCGCCCGCCTGGGCCGGGCTGCCGGGTGGCCCGCCGCCGGGGCGGACGCCCGAGCCGGGCTACTACGCCGTCAGCGTGAATTACGTCATGGGTCGGCCGCACGTGCTGCGGGACGCCGAGGGGAAATTCCGCCCGACGGGCATCGAAGAATTCGGCTACTTCCGGTTCTTCGAGCCCGTGACGACTATCGGCGGTTCGATCGACCTGTACGTCCTCACGCCCGAGGATATCGGCCGATACTACCGGGCGCTGCGCGAGCTCTAAGGCGAGCCGCGAGGCTCGACATTGGAATTCGCTCGATTCGAGCAGGTGCGTCGTCCAGTCGTACCCTACGCAAATCGACGGCCGAAGTGCAGTCGCAGACGCGTGACGGTCTCCTCGACGGCAGCGTCCGCTTCCTCGGCCGAGAGCCGATCGCACTCGACCAGCAGGGCCGCCAGATCCACCAGCGTCGCACGAGTCAGTTCCCGACCGAACACCAGCAGCAGCCGGCGTTCGACCAGATCCTCCAGCGTCTGCACATGTTCGTGCCGAATCATCCAGCGGACGACGGCGCGAGACAACGCCGTCCCGGCCACGGGAGTCCGATCATCGCCCGCATCACGCAAGACCGCGCGCAGCCGGGAACCGAAGAGCGGCCACAGGGCGGCGACTTCTTCCGCAGAAACTCCCAGCGGCGACAGTTCGCGGGTCAGCGTCGCAACGGGATCGGGTTGCAGAGCGGCGTAGTCCTCGGCCCCCGGAATCGGCAGGTCCGCCAGCGAGGCCTGTCGCGGCAGGGCGAGCCGTTCGAGAACGCGATCCGCAAGCTGTTCCGCCACCGGTCGCCACGTCGTCAGCTTCCCACCCACCAGCGTCCAGAGCGGCACTCCCGCCCAGACGTCGTCGCGAATGAAGTGTTCGCGCGAGACGGCGGCGTTGCTCGACTCGTCGGCCCTGGGCAGCGGCCGCACGCCGCTGTAGTGCAGCGTGATGTCCTCGGCCGTCAGAGTCACCCCCATCACTTCTTCGACCAGTCCGCGGAGGTAGGACAGTTCGGCCTCTGTGGCGACCGCCGTCCCTGGATCGCCCGCGAAGGTCTCGTCGGTTGTGCCGACGAGGACCGCGTCGCCCAGCGGCAGGATGAACACCAGCCGGCCGTCCCCCGCTTCGGCATAAACGCCATGCGGCCCGACAGCAGCGACCAGTTGCGGATTCCAGCTAACGAAGTGGCTCCCCTTCGTCCCGCCGAAGTAGGACGTCGGCTGCCCGGTCAGCCGACCGAGCGTCGCATCGCCCCAGGCGCCGGTCGTATTGACGATCGCGGACGGCCGAATCACTCGCAGTTCGTCGCCGGTCGCCTGATCGGAAATCCGTAACGAATCCCCGATCGCCTGCAGCGAGGCGTGTGTGAAGACCGTCAGGTCGGTCCCCTGAGCGCGGGCGGTCGCCTCGGCGTCGGCCAGCAGCGCCACGACAAACCGCTCGGGAAACGGCATTTGCGAGTCGTAATAGGCCAGCAACTGCTGAAAGCGCTGCGGGTTAACCCGCGGGACATCGGGCGTGCCGACCGCTGCTGCCCGGCTCGGGGGCAACTGGTCTCGGCCGGCCAGCCAGTCGTACATGGTCAGCCCCAGCCGGACGGGCCAGAACCCCCGTTCGGGCCGGGGGCCCAGCCACGAACCGATGGCGGTCCGCGTCAGTCCGACGAACCCCGCCGCGGCATGGACCAGTCCCGACCACGACTGCCGGACAGGGATAAAGAGTTCGAGCGGCCGGACGAAATGGGGTGCGGTATCGAGCATCTGCTGCCGCTCGCGAAGCGATTCCCGCACGAGTCCGACGTCGCCGTATTCGAGATACCGCAGCCCGCCGTGAATCAGCCGGGAGGACTTGGCGGTCGCCCCGCCGGCCAGATCGTGCGCCTCGACGAGGCAGACCGGAAGTCCCTGATGCACGAGCTCGCGGGCCACGCCGACGCCGTGGACGCCGCCGCCGAGGACGAGAATAGGATTTGCGGGGAGCTGGGGCATGGGGTGGAAAATCTCGCAACGGGGCGGTGATCGCAGTTTTGAGTTTAGCAGATCGCCACCCGTGGTTAAGTCGGTGCGGGTTACGTGACGGGAGACGGGAAGCATCGCGGGCAAACAGGCTGATGCTCGGAATGCTGCGTTGACATGCACTCGGCGAGTCCGTTGCACGGGCCAACGGGTTCGACGGCCAGCGACCACAACCCGGCAGGCGGGAGCCTGCCCTACAGCTTGCTGGTAATGACCTCCAGCGCCGCCTGCAACTGTTCCGGCGAACCGAACAGGACCAGTGTGTCGCCCGCGGCCAGCGGGAGATCTGCAGGGGGATTAGCGTGCGTCTCCGAACCCCGTCGCACCGCCACGATCGATGCGCCGGTCTTCGTCCGCAGGCCGCTTTCCGCCAGCGTTCGCCCGGCCAGCGGGGAGTCGGCCGACAGTACGGCGGTTTCCAGTTCGGACGTCGCGAACAGGTCCGTCGCCAGGGGCGACAGATCCCGACCCAGCCGCTCGCTGCGCAGAATCTGATACTGCCCGGCCCGGATCTGAGAGGTCAGCCGGCTGATGACGTTGCCGGGGACTTCATATTCCCGCAGCACCCGGGAAAAGATCTCGACGGACGTTTCGAAATCTTCCGGGATAATCTCCGAGGCGCCCAGCTTCCGCAGCTCGTCCACCTCGGTCAGAAATCGCGTCCGGACGATGATCCGCAGATCCGGACGAAGTTTCCGGGCCAGCGCGACGGTCTGCCGGATGGACGTCGGATCGGAGACGACCACGACATACGCCCGGGCCGAGCCGATGCCGGCATGCTCCAGCACCGCCGTCCGCGTGCAGTCGCCGTAGAGGACGTGTTCGCCGGTCTTGCGACGCTGGCGGACGGTTTCGGGGTTCATCTCCAGCACCACGTACTCGATGCCGGTTTCGTTGAGGACGCGGGCCAGGTTCCGGCCGTTGAGTCCGTAGCCGGCGATCACGACATGGTCCTGGAGGTGCGGATGGCCCGCTTGATCGGCAAGCTGGGCGGCTTCGGCCTGTTTGACGGCCTCTTCGCCCCACCAGGTCTGCAGCCAGCTCCAGGTTCGCGCGCCCGAATTGATCAAAAACGGCGTCAGCCCCATTGTCAGCACGGCCGCCGACAGAAAGATCTGGTAGTCGCCGGGTTCGAGCAATTCGGCCTCCAGCCCCCGCACCGCCAGGACGAAGGAGAATTCCCCCACCTGCGCCAGCGCCAGCCCCGCCAGCCAGGCGGTTCGCAACGGGTAACCCAGCAGTTTCGTCGGCAGAGCGACGCAGACAAACTTGAGAACCACCAGCGCCAGCACCGTGAGCACCACGAGCGCCAGATTGGCCAGCATGAAGCGCACGTCGAGCAGCATCCCGACCGACACAAAAAACAGACTGCTCAGCGTATCGCGAAACGGCAGGACCTCCGCCAGCGTCTGATGTCCGTATTCAGACTCCGCCAGCAACAGTCCCGCCAGAAACGCCCCCAGCGCCAGGGACAGCCCCGCCCAGGCCGTCAGCGTCGCCGTGCCGATGCAGACCACGAAGATCGCAATCAGAAACAGCTCGCGATTCCGCGTCCGCACGATCTGGTGCAGCAGTCCGGGAATCAGAGTGCGACCGGCGATCAGGATCCCGGCGACGGTCGCCAGGCCGAGCAACAGGCTTCCCAATGCGCCGACGACATTCGCGGCGCCGTCGGCGAGCAGCGGAATCATCAGCATGCAGACCACCACCAGCAGATCCTGGAAGAGCAGAACCGCTGCCGCCACCCGGCCGTGCGGCGATTCCATCTCGCCCCGGTCCGCCAGCAGCTTGAACACGACAGCGGTGCTCGACATCGCCACCAGCATGCCGGCGAAGATGGCCGAATTGAGCGACCCGAGATACCACCAGGTGGCCGCCACCGAAACCGCCGCGCACCCCAGCACCTGCGGCGCACCGATCTGCAGCATCAGTCGAGACATCGCCAGCAGCCTGCCGAGCGAGAACTCCAGCCCGACCGTAAACAGCAGCACGACCACGCCGGTCTCGGCGAGCAGGTGCACGTCTTCCAGGTCGCTGACAAGCTTCAGCCCATGCGGACCAACCAGCACTCCCGAAACCAGCAGCCCGACAACCGACGGCACGCGAAAGCGATGAAACGCGAAGACCACCAGCGCGGAAACCGTATAGACGACCAGCAGTTCCGTGAGAAACACGTTCACAACTTCCGGAAGGAGGTGCGGACCGAACACGAAGGCGAATCGCAAACGCACGGACCGAACAGACCGTGAACAGGAGGGGGACCCGCTGGCTCAGCGGGGAAGCACGGGGAGATCGGCGGGGAGCCGACGTTCGTCAGCCGATTCTGTCAGCTCGATCCAGTCCTTCAGCTTCGCACCGCTGTTGACCGTCTCGCCCCCAGTGGCGAGGAAAAATCCCTCTTGCCGCAGCCCGGCGTCGATGTTGAGGACCGGGTTGGCGTCGGCCGTAAACCGAGCCCGCCCGATCGCCAGCCAGTTTCCATTCGTGCTGCGGACCCAGCCGTTGCCAAATCGAGCTTCGCGGATTTGCGTCGCCGAGACCCGGTTCCGGCGGAAATCTTCGAGAAAACAGTAGCAGCCCCGCAATGGCTTGCCGCCGTTTGGCGCCGAGAACGTCACCAGCCGCCGCCACGTCTCCTCTTTGGGCAGGTACAGGAACCCGGAGTATTCCGTCCGAGCAGCATCGATGCGGCTGGTCAGCAGACAGCGATACGTCACGCCCGTCTGCCAGTCGAACGGAAAGAACGACTGTCCGCCGCTCCCTTCGTTGCCAAAGCGCCCGGCCCGGACGGCGGGATCGTTGTAGACCACCTGCACCCGGCGTTCTTCCGGCGTCGCCTGCGGATCGTTGTTTTCGGAATCCCAGACGGAAAAAATCGCCAGTTTCTTACCGTCCGCCAGTTCCTGGAGGCCGAAGTATCCCTGATCCCACCCGCAGACCATGAAGAACGAGCCCGGGGCCGACTTCTCGATCGTGACTTCGTTGTAGAACGCCGTGCCCGCGGGAGCATCGAAGCCCAGATGGACCGATCGACAGGCGACGCCCTTCAGACCTTCATCTGCAACGACCGTAGAATGCCACAGAGCCAGAAAACCGACCAGAAGACCGAAAATCGCTCGATCTGCACTGGTCCGGCCCATGCGTCGCCCCCCGCCGTGAGAGTGAGAAATCCGCTCCTGACCGACGAAGTTTCGCACAGTCCGCGGATCGCCGCAAACCCGTGATCGGGAAACCTGAAACGGCATTGGCCGGGGAGTCGCCGGAAGGTGGCATTCCGTAAAGAGGTTGAGTAATCTGACGGGCACGTTCGGGGAAGTCCGATGCCCGGGTTCCCGATGTCTTTGACGGCCCGAACGACCACTTCCGTCACAAGAGCGAATTGCGGAACCTCTGAGCCCCCCGGTGAAGGATGCAGCGAAGATGAACGGCGAACAGGCGGTGCCGTCCGACGAGACCCTTTCCTCCGAGCCCCAGTCCTCTCCGGAAGCCATTGCGCCCGCTGCGGAAACAGCTCCCGTTGTGGAAGCAGCGGCCCCGGCCGCTCCCGCTTTGGAAGCTTCTCCGGGACCCGAATCTTCGGCCCCCGCCGAAGGCGAACCGGTCGCCGCGGCTCCTGCGGAAGACGAAGAAGTCCCGAAACGCAAGGTTCAGCTCAACCCCACTCAAGAAAACGCACCCCGCCCGGTGGCAATGTTTGCGGGCACGACCCCCGCAGCGCCTCCCCCGGCCGACGCCGCCGGAGCGGCAATCTCTGACGCTGCGGACGCGATGTCCTCCATGCCGATGTCGGCGACGGTGGCCTCCGGCCCCGTCGCCCTGCCCGAGGAAAAGGTCGAGCTGGAAGCGTCGCTGGAGGCCGAACTTGAGGCTGCCATGGCCGGCGAACTTTCGGCTCCCGTTCCCGTCGTCCCCGAGCCCGGAACAGCCGGCGATCGAGACGCTGTCCCGCTGCCCCAGTCGGAAGACCAGCTCGAACCGGGAACGCGCCTCAAGGCGAAGGTCCAGAGCGTCACCGCCGAGGATGTTTTCTGCGAGGTCGGCTTCCGCGTCCCGGGAGTGCTGCCCCTGCGGCAGTTTCCCAGCGGGAAGCATCCCAGCGTCGGCGAGGAGTTCCTCGTCCACGTCGAGAAGTTCGACCCGGAAAACGGCGTCATCCTGGTCAACCTGCCCAAGACCACCCGTCGTCCGAAGGGGAACTGGGAAGACCTGGCCGTCGGCCAGATCGTCGAGTGCCTCGCCAACCGCACCAACAAGGGCGGCCTCGAAGTCACCATCAGCAACCTCCGCGGGTTCCTGCCGGCCAGCCAGGTCGACGTCGGCTTCGTGTCGTCGCTGGATGCCTATGTCGGGCAGAAGCTCACCGTCCTCATCACCGAGGTCAACCCCGCCAAGCGGAACCTCGTCGTCAGCCGCCGGGCGATCGTCATCGCCGAGCGAAAAGAGCTGGCCCAGGGATTCTGGGAGAAGGTGGAAGTCGGACAACAGCTTCCGGGCCGCGTGAAAACGATCAAGGACTACGGCGCGTTCATCGACCTCGGCGGCGTGGATGGATTTCTGCACGTCGGCGAGATGAGCTGGACCCGGATCAAGCATCCGTCCGAAGCCGTACAGGAGGGGCAGCAGGTCGACGTGGTGATCCTCTCCCTCGACCGCGAGAAGGAGAAGATCGGCCTCGGCATGCGGCAGCTTGCCCAGAACCCCTGGGTCAGCGCCGTCGACAAGTACCCCGTCGGGCGGACGGTGACCGGCAAGGTCTCCCGCGCGACCGATTTCGGGGCTTTCATCGAGCTCGAACCGGGAGTCGAAGGTCTGGTTCACATCAGCGAACTGGACCACCGGCGGGTCAAGAAGGTGACGGACGTGCTGACCGTGGGCCAGGACGTGCAGGTGCAGGTGCTCGAAGTGGCTCCGGACCGGCAGCGGATCAGCCTGTCGCTCAAGGCGCTCAAAGAGAAGCCGGAGAGCGAGAAGCCGAAAGAAGAAGAGCCGGTCGTGCCGTACGAACGGAAGCGGAAAGAGCCGCTCCGGGGCGGAACGGGCGGAAACGGCGGCGGGGGTCTGTTCGGCAATCCGACGGACTTCGGCCGATAATTTCCGCCGGCAACTGCCAGCAACGACGACGCCCGGGAGAAATCCCGGGCGTTTTGTTTGTGAAGGGCCTGAAACTCGCAGACAGATTACAGCAACGTCTCGAGCAGCATGCGGATCTTCCGCATCTCCAGCGAACGGTCTGAATCCTTCAGCAGTTCCGGCAGGATCTCGACCGACAGCGCCCGGCTGTAGTCGCAGCGCTTCAATTGAGCGATCACTTTGCCGTAGTCGATTTCGCCCAGACCCACCGGCACCTGCAGATCGGTCCGCGACGAGTCGCGGAGATGCACGTGATAGGCATAGGGGTAGACCTGTTCGTACCGCTGGTTGGCGAACTTGCCGGCGATGTAGTGGCTGAGGTCCAGCGTCAGCCCCAGACCGGGGACGGCCTGGCAGATTTCCACGGCGGTTCGCGGGTCTTCGGTCAGACGCCCTGTCTCGGTCTTCAGCGACAGGCGGATGCCGGCCACGTTTGAGGCGGCCAGCCGCTTCCGCAGCCGGTCAATCTCTTCGTTAAAGGGTGTCCCCAGCTCGGCGGCAGGCAGGGTAATCTGGGCAACTTTGATGTTTTTGCTCAGCTTACAGAGCCCCTCGAAGACTTCCTGGGAGACATCTTCTCCCAGGCACAGAGCAATGGGGCTGAGCCGGGTGACGTCCCGAAGCTGGGCGATAAAGCGGTCGGCATTCCCGACCACTTCCGAGGGCTTCAGGTGCTGACTGCTCTCGGACATCCAGACCTCGAACTTGTCGTATTCGAGATCGGTGAGAGCCTGGCAGGCTTCCCCGAATGGCAGATCTGAAAAACACCGTGAAGACGCCGCGACGAACACTCCCCATACTCCCTTGGACGGAGGTTACGTTCAAGAACTGCAGGCATAAGAGGTTACAGCCAAAACTGGCGCAACACGTGCAGTCCGACAGCGCGAGAATTTATCGCGATTGGGCAGTTTCTGCAAGGACGATCATCCGCTCCGTGCGATCCGCGGCTGCGTTTTGTAGGGATTGTCCGCATTTTAACCGGCATTCGGTCGATACAGAACTGCAAGCGATGGCCTCATGGTGCACGGCACCGCCGGGCAGGATGCCCAGACGCGGGCGAGAGAGGGAATTCCGATGATGCAGAAGATGACCTTGGGACTGGTGGCGCTCGTGGCCTTCACTGCGAACACGGCCACGGCCGGGCTGCCGAAGATCTTCCGCGCACAGACGCCGGACCCGGCAATGTCCAGCGGACCGTCCGTCTATGTCGACGAAGGGACCGGCCCGATCATCGGCACGGCTCCGGGCTATGGGGAACGCCCGCGCCATCCGGGCAAGCATAACGACTTCCGCATGTACAACGGCGTGCAGAACCATAGCTTCGGCTACGGCAACGGGTACTACGGCGGTCACGAAGATTACTACCGCCCGGGTCACCCGCCGGTGAATCCGCAGTACCAGGTCTCCGGTCAGGGGAACTGCCCCTGCGGCAACGCGGGCTGCACCGGACTGCCGCACCACTACAACACGTATCGCTACAAGGGGTACGACAACAATTACGTCTACCCCTCCAGCCAGGTGCCCGCCGGGATGGTCACCTACCCGTACTACACCCACAAGGGGCCGTCCGACTTCTTCATGAAGTAGACCGTCCGCGGACGACGACTTGAGAAATTGCAGAACCCGCGTCGACGTCAGCGTCGACGCGGGTTTCGGTGTTTTCAGCGTCGGGTGAGGATGACTGCGACGCGGTCCTCGAAGTCCACGCGCCAGACCGGATCGTTGCGCAGGCTGTCGATCAGGGCTCCGCGATTGAGGGGATCGACGACGACGGTGTTGATGTCGTAGAGATCCAGCAGTTCCCGCCAGCCCGCGTCCTGCCGGAGCATGCGCAGGTAGTCGCGCCAGATTTCCGGCGGAATCAGGTGGGCGTGCGAGTTCACAAACACCTGCAGACCGGGAGGACCCGCCCAGAGCAGGTAGTCGCCCCACTCGTAGGTGTTGAAGACCAGCCCCGCCGGCGGTCGCTCGCGCAGGAATTCCGTCGCACTCACGGGAGTGAAGGACGAGACGGAGTTGCTGACCTCCGATTTCCCGGCTGTCGGGCTCCGCCCGAGCGGGCTCGCCGCCAGCGCAGAAACCACGGCGACGCAAACGATTCCGGTCCAGATGAGACGTCGGGGTACTGCAGTGGCCTCGTACGGCTTCCGCCGGAATTTCCGCCACGTCGCCCGAGCGTGCAGAATCAGCAGATACGCGGCGGCGGGCGACCACCAGGTCAGCAGTCGCGCACTCGACAGCCCGCCCAGGGCCAGGCCGACGAGCAACAGTCCTTCCCAGGTCTGAATCCGACGGGGTGTGACGCCAGACAGGACGAGCAAACCGATGGCCGCCGCTGCAAAGGAACGTCCTGGCTGCGACTGCAGTTCGAGCGGCTGCCACTCCGTCAGATCCGCCAGATTCGGACATCGTGCGACGTTGAGCACTTCGGGGATGAGGGCGGGGCCGTAGGGATTGATCGCCGAACCGGCCGCCGCCAGCGCCAGCCAGAGAATCAGCGTTCGCACCCGTCGATCGTGACGGACGGCCATCGGCGAGCGAGTTCGACGGAGAATGTCGACGGAGCGTCCCGTCAGAAACACGGCGATCAGCGCCAGTCCCAGCAGGAACGAGCCGTGCAGATTCGCCCACAACGCGAACAGCAGCGGAATCCCGAACCCGTCCCGGTGCGATGAGCGACGCGCCGTTAATCGCCACAGCAGCACGACGTAACAGGCCGTTCCCGCGAGTTGCGGTCGGATCACGTAGAGATGAAACCAGTCGAGCCAGAGGTAGATCAACAGTCCGGCGATGCCCCAGCGCCAGTCCCGGACGCGCCGGTGAGCCAGGGCCAGCCATGCGGCGCTAATCGACGTCAGCAGACCGCCGAACAGCATTTGCAGACCGGCGACGCCTTCCCACCGTTCGACGGCGTAACCCACGATCTGGCTCAGCCAGGCGGTGTCGATGAAGGGAACATTTGTGGCGAGCGGCAGCAGGGGTTCCGTTTTCGGTAAGGCGCCGGTTTCCCAGATCAGTCGGCCGTAGGCGAGGTGACCCCAGAGATCGGTATGCCACAGGGGGCGCCAGGCGCCGTAGACAAAGACGCCGGCCAGCACGACCGCGAAGACGGCCGTCGTCCGTGTCACCGAAAAACGGGGCTGCAGGCCGGAATCTCGCATGCGGGCATCGTACGGCGTAGAGCCCACGGGTTGCACTCCGTCCGCCTGGCGGCGGACTCCGTTTCACCCGTGGCTACAACCCGTCGCCCCTTTCGGGGCTCAGGACGGGGGCTGACTGTGTCTAATGTTTGAACTCGTTCCCAGGCGGAGCCTGGGAACGCCCTCTTGCGATGCTCTGCATCGCGGCCAATAGCGTCCGCCGCCGCGAACGAAGAGCGAGGCGGAGCCTCGCTGTGGAGGGTTCCCAGGCGGAGCCTGGGAACCAGATTCTGTCAGGTCACAGCTTCAGGGACGTGATGGCCTCGCGGAGGATGCCCGCGCTGCGTTGCAGGGCGGCCTGCTCGGCGTCGTCCAGCGTCAGCGGCATGGAGGCGATCAGTCCCTGGCCGCCGACGATCCGCGGCAACGAGAGCGTGACGTCCTGGACGCCCGCGACTTCCGCCGTCGGCGAGCAGACGGTCAGGACCGCCCGCTGATTGTGCAGCACCACATCGACGATGCGCGCCAGGGCGCTGCCGATGCCGTAGTAGGTGGCGCCTTTCCCTTGAATGATGTGGTAGGCGGCCCGGCGGACGCGTTGATCGACATTGGCCCGCTGTTCGGCCGAGAGCGTCATGCCACGGACCCGGCAGAACTCGTCGAGTCGCAGTCCGGCGACTGCGGTGAGCGACCACGTCAGCACTTCAGAATCGCCGTGCTCGCCGATGACGTATCCGTGGATGTGATGCGAGTCGACTCCCAGATGCGTTCCCAGCAGCGTACGGAACCGGGCGGTGTCGAGCGTCGTCCCGGAACCGATGACGCGATGCGCCGGCACGCCCAGCTTGCCGGCGAAATGGGCCGTCAGGTGCGTCATCACGTCGACGGGATTGGTCGCGACGACCAGAACCGCCTCGGGGGCGTACCTCAGAATGGCGGGCACGACTTCGGAAAAGACGGCCGCGTTCCGCTCCAGCAGTTGCAGCCGGGTTTCGCCGGGCTGCTGGTTCACTCCCGCGGAAATGATGACGACCCGGCTGTCGGCCAGCGCGTCATAGTCGCCGCTCCGGACCGTGAGCGGATGCGAAAACGGAACGGCATGAAACAGATCGTCGGCTTCCGCGTCTGCCCGACAGGCATTCCGATCGACCAGGACGACTTCGCGGCCGACGCCCTGCATGACGAGTGCATATGCTGCGGTCGAACCGACCAGTCCGCTGCCGACGATTCCGACTTTCATCTGATCGCTCCTTCACGTGTCCCAACCTTGCACCAACGCGAGTGGTGGCGCCCTCGAATCCTATCGGGTGGCACGCTCTGAGTCTTCGAAGGGCGTGTCTTCAACACTGGTCGAAGGCCACGCCCACCGCAAAGCCTCCGGGCGTGTCACTCGGCTCGTACCCCTGTCGAACACGAAAACACCCCGCGCGGCGTGCCACGCGGGGCGTTTCATCATTGTCAGTCGACGACGAATCGCTCAGTTTCTGAAGACCTGCGTCGTCAGCGAGTAGACCGTGCCGTCGTGCTCGTATTCCAGTTCGACGAAGGTGGCCACGTTCTTGCCGGCGGGAATCGCCCGCAGCACGTGGAATTTTGGAGTGGGCGTCTCGACCTCCGTGGGAGACCACTTCGATTCGCGGAAGTCGAACGAAGGCGATTCCGCCGACCAGTGTCGCACGTTGACCGGCATCTGATCGGCGACGACGTCCAGCCGGACTTCCGCCGGGGTCTTGTCGAATTTCCAGGTCACTCCCGGCAGCGGCCGGCCGGTGGCGGCGTGACGGAAGAAGACGGCCAGCGTCGTCAGGGCGAAGGCTTTCCGGTCTCCGAGGTTGTGGCCGACGTTCGGAGCGGCCAGCACGGCCCGCGGGCCGACGAGGTCGTCGTAGTACATCCGCATGGCGTCGACCGTCCAGTAGCGGTCGTTGGTCCCGACGATCAGCAGTTTGGGGAGCGTGAGCTGCTTGCGGTAGGTGTAAGGATCCATCATGTGCCAGAGCCGGTCTTCGCGCTCGGTCTTCGGCTCGGTTTCTTCCTTGACCAGTCCTTTGCTGGTGTAGTCGGCGATCTGCTCGCTGTAGGCGCCCCAGGTTTCCTTCTGATACTTCATCTGCGCCGGGAAGTTGAGCGTGTCGATGACGATCGGCGCGGTGCCGACGATCCGTGGATCGACGACGGGGGTGAGCCAGCTCGTCCAGCCGCGTTTGGAAGCTCCCGTGATGACGAAGCCGGTGACTTTCGTCTTCCGGTCCTGTTCGGCGAACTGCTGGAGGGCGTCCATGGCTTTGACGGCGCTTTTGACCATCGGGAAGAGCAGGGGCCAGGTTTCGTCGCCGGTGGCGAGATACTTGAGCCACGTCTCGGTGATCAGGTCGTCTTCGAAGCGATCGCCGAACAGGGGCTGGTTGGGGACCTGGTGGATCGTGGCGACGCGGGCGCCGCACAGTTTCGCCAGGAGGAGTCCCTGCTGGATGTCACCTTCCTTGGGCTCCTTGCCGATTGCGCCTCCGGTCACGAACAGGAGCATGTGATCGGTGATCTTCAGCCCCTCGGGCTCGTAGACCATCAGGTCGTGCTGCCAGGTGAGATTCTGCCAGGTTTGCGAGGTGAGCTTCAGATGCTGGACGACGCCGAGACCGGGGAACTTTTTCTCGCCGAGGTTCTCCCAGCGGAACTCCGGTTCGGGGCGTTCCATGTAGTTGAAGATGGCTTTGGGGACGTCCATCGAGGGGGCGGGGGATTCGGCCCAAGTCCGCGCGGCGCTCAGCAGGAGCAGGACCGCTGCGACCGGCACAATTCGAGAGCAGAAGCATTTCATGCGTGGAGAATCCAGTCAGGTGTTGAGGCTGTGGCGACGGGCCGATGCCGTCGACTACTCTGTTTTCAACTCAAACGCAGGGAGTTCCTTGGTGCTGGCGGTGATCTCCGCCTGCAGCCCGGACTTTCCACGCACGACGTACTTTCCTTTGAGCAGATCCGGGCCGGGTTCGGCATTGCCCATCATGATTTGCTGCTGGGTCGGCTGCACGGAGGGATCCGGCCAGACGACGGTCACATCGTAGCTTCCGACGGCGACGCCTTTTTCAAGGGCCGAGACCAGGGCAAACTTGCCATCCGGGTCAACGGCGCCTGACGCCGTCACGCCGGCCGGGTCGTCTTTTGGGAAGAAGAGAATGGTCGCTCCGTCGGCCGGCTTCCCGTCGACCATCACGCTCCCCGTCACGGGGACAACGGGTTTTCCGGCGGAGCATCCTCCGGTCAGGAGGAGGGCGACGACAACGGCGCTGGCCCGGCAGCAGCGGCCCGCGAGAAACCAATGAAGCATAGGAGTCTTTCCGGATGCGGGGCGATTCTCGCAAGAACAAATGGGTCCGCGGAAGAAAGCGTCGATATCGTTATCGTTTCAACGTCTCACTCTGCGGAGCCAGAGATAGTGCGGCAGCCGGGGCGAGCGATTCTGCTGCCATCGAGCCTGAACGGGGGGGGGGCGCGACGACCCGTGGCCGAGTTCCGGCGATGGCAGCGAGCGGACGCCGCGGGGAGCCTGTCAGTCGATCCCCAGAGCTTCACCGCCATCGCGGGAAACGATGGCTGCCAGGACTGCGGCGGACATGTTTTCCGAGAGGAACACCACGGATCCGTCGCCCCGCAGCGCATGAGCGCCGCCAACGTGGAACGAATACAAGTTATTCTCGTTAATCACATTGATTGCCGAGCACCCGGCCTGCGTCGGGTTAGCGATGTCGGCGCCGCTGTAACCCCGGAGGTGACGGGCGACGTTGACGTCTCCGTAGAATACATTCAACGCAACGTTCCCCTGAGGCGGCCCCCAGGTCTGGTTCGGCAGCGCCTTGCCGCGGAAGTAGAGATTCTGCTTGCCGGCCAGTTCGACGAAGCAGAGCGTCGTGGAGAGTCCGTCCGTCACCTCTGCGAACTTGATCGTCGACTTCTTGCCAGCCGGATCGGTATCCGGATCTTTATCGGGAAGTCCCAGCATGGCGTTGTGCGTCGTCGTGCTCGGCATGCCGGCGCAAACGGCGAAGCTGCTGTGGAGTCCGCGGAGCGGAACGTAGTCAGTCCGGGGCATGATCATCGGGCCAAGCGGCAATCCAACGGAAGTGAAATAGGGACCATAGTCGCTCAGGAGTCCGCCGGGGGTGGAAGGGCAGACAAACCCCGGAATGGATTTCGTGGCGTCAATGCTGAGAGTTCCGTAGGCCGGCGGCATATTGCGGGGATCGACATACGATCGCTTCAGATCAAACATGTTGTAGATCGCGGCCTGATCCATGAACGGCAGCAGGTGAAACAGCGTCCCCATCGTGGTTCGCTGCGTCGTGCCAGATCCATACGGATTTGGCGGCGTCGGATAATCGACCGTCGCAATGATCTTCTGCCAGGCCGGCATCGAGCCGTATGTCGACTCGTGATTGTGGAGGGCCAGGCCCATCTGCTTCAGGTTGTTGCGGCACTGCGTCCGGCGGGCGGCTTCGCGCGCCTGCTGGACGGCGGGGAGGAGCAGCGCGATGAGAATGGCGATGATGGCGATCACCACCAGGAGCTCAATCAGCGTGAAGCCGCGCGGTTGACGCGACGGCGAGGGACGATTCGGTCGACGGAGTGTCAGCATGGTGCGCTTCCTGGAGAATCCATGGAGAGTAATGGAGAACGACGGAGTCGAAGCCGAGAAACCGGCGGTTTCGAAAGAGAAGGGAATCGTAACCTTAGCGGCCAACCACATTCAAATAAAAAATCAGGGAATTCCCCACTGTCAGGGGGGGAAAGTCCCTCCTGAGTGAAGACCGCTGGCGGCGGATGGGGTCAGACCGGTTCGCTCGTCCAGAGGCCGGTGGACTGGCCGTCTGCGGGCGGGTGCGGGCGGACGATCATTGTGGGAAGGCCGCGACCGGGGAGTTCTTCGGCGTCAGACCGAGGTTTGGCGGAGAGGCCTCCGATGTACGAGTATGATGGACGTCATTCGTTCTTCGACGGCGTAGGACGAGCCATGCCGCTTGCGATCACGACAGACGCGGGCGTCCATCGTACGGGGATTTCGCGGGCAGGCGTTTCCATCGAGGAGGAGTTCTCCTGGCGTCAACACCGGCGGACCGGCAATTGCCGACGGCGCCGCCCTGCCGGCTATTGCCGGCCGGACCCGATTGCACCTGCAGTTGCAGGGGTGCTATCATTCAGTGTCACGGTTCGATTGGGGAGCAATCCTTCGCTTTCCGACGAACTCACGTGCAAGACGGCGGGACACCATGGGCGGCAATCCACAGAACGAAATCGATCAGGTCCCCCAGATCCGAGCCCTGCTGGGCGGGGTCGGCCTGCGGACGACGGCGGCCCGGCTGGCGGTGGTCCGCCGCCTGCAGCGCGCCACGTCGCCCGTCAGCCATGCCGAAGTCGCGGAAGAACTGGTGCCGCTGGGGTTCGACAAAGCCACCGTCTTCCGGAATCTGACGGATCTGGTCGACGCCGGTCTGGTCACCCGCACCGAACTGGGAGACCACGTCTGGCGTTTCGAGCTGCGGGATCAGGCGCATCCCGATCGGGGCCATCACCCGCACTTCGTCTGCGTCGACTGCGGCAGCGTGACCTGCCTGCAAGAAGTCGACGTTCCCAAGACGATGCAAAAGAGCTGGTCGCGGATCGGCGACGTGACGGAAGTGCTTCTGAAAGGCCACTGCCACGCCTGCTCTCAGAAGGCGTAGCCTGCCGACTCCGAGATGGGTTAGACGTGGTTGCCGCATTCGGCGGCGATGGGCTGTAGAGGCATCGGAGACCCGGTCTGGCTGAGCGGCCCAGACCGGGGCATCGCGAAGACGCTCCTGCCCCGGCCACCCGTCACTGTACTTCACGCTTGCTCGGATGTAGGGTGAGTCGAGTCCGCGAGGCTCACCACTACTGCCTTGATTGACGGTGAGCCTCGAAGACTCGACTCACCCTACCCAGACTCGACATTCACCGGACTGACTTCATTCCGCCGCAGCGACGATCCGCATCTTGTAGAACGAGCGCCAGACGAAGTAGAACGCGCCGGCGAGGAAGGCGGCTCCGAGGACGGGGGTCAGCGTCGGCTGGTTGATCTTGACGGCCAGTTCGACGGCGAGAATCCCGAACAGCGTCGTGAATTTGATGATCGGGTTCAGCGAGACCGAGCTGGTGTCCTTGAACGGATCGCCCACGGTATCGCCGACGACCACGGCGTCGTGCAGCGGCGTCCCCTTCATCTTGTAGCGGACTTCGACCAGTTTTTTGGCGTTGTCCCAGGCGCCACCGGCGTTGGCCATGAAGACCGCCTGGAACAGTCCGAAGACCGCGATCGACATCAGATAGGCGATGAAGAGATACGAATCGAGGAACGCGAAGCCGAGCGTCAGCAGGCAGATCGCGCAGAAGATGTTGAACATGCCGGTCTGAGCGTACTCGGTGCAGATCTGCACGACTTTTTGGCTGTCTTCGACGGAGGCTTTCGCCGGGCCGTCGACATCCAGTCGGATATGCTTCTTGATGTATTCGACGGCGCGGTAGGCCCCGGTGGTGACGGCCTGGGTCGAGGCTCCGGTGAACCAGTAGACGACGGCGCCGCCGCACAGGAAGCCGAGCAGCACCATGGGGTCGGTGATGGCGAGTCGCTGCATGGCGTCCGGGTGGCCGCCGGTGAGCATCAGGACCAGCGAGAAGATCATCGTCGTGGCGCCGACGACGGCGGTGCCGATCAGCACGGGTTTGGCGGTCGCTTTGAAGGTGTTGCCGGCGCCGTCGTTTTCTTCGAGGAAATCTTTGGCGTGCTCGAAGCGGGGTTCGAATCCATAGTCGCGCTGGACTTCGGAGCTGATGCCCGGGGACGATTCGATCATGGAGAGTTCGAAGACCGATTGAGCGTTGTCGGTCACGGGGCCGTAGGAGTCGACCGCGATCGTCACCGGCCCCATCCCCAGGAAGCCGAACGCGACGAGTCCGAAGGCAAAGACCGACTGGTAGCCGGACATCAGTTCGGGGGGAATCAGCGTGCCGATGGCCCAGGCGGCGCCCATCAGGCCGGCGATCGACATTCCGGTCCAGAACGCGCCGAAGTTGCCGGCGACCAGGCCGGAGAGGATCGTCAGCGAGGCTCCCCCCTGTTCGGAGCTGCTGACGATTTCTTCGACGTGTTTGCTGCTGAGGCTGGTGAAGACCATGGTCAGGACGGGGATCAGCGCTCCGGCGACGGTGCCGCAACTGATGATGGTCGACAGTTTCCACCAGAGGCCCGCCGAGGCGCCCTCGAGGCTTCCCAGGAGGACGTACGACATGACGTAGGTGACGACGACGGAGACCGCGGAGGTGAGCACCACGAGGCGGTGGAGGGGGTGTTCGAAGTCCATTTTGTCGACGGCGCCGAATTGCCGGGTGGCCCAGCGTTCGTTGGCGAGGTAGGACCCGAGGGAGGTGACGATCATCATGGCGCGCATGACGAACAGCCAGATGAGCAGCGTGGCCTGGAGGGCGGGGTTGGCGGTCATGGCCAGGGCGATGAAGGTAATCAGCGCGACGCCCGTGACGCCGTAGGTTTCGAAGCCGTCGGCGGTGGGGCCGACGCTGTCGCCGGCGTTGTCGCCGACGCAGTCGGCGATGACGCCGGGGTTGCGGGCGTCGTCTTCTTTGATTTTGAAGACAATTTTCATGAGGTCGGCGCCGATGTCGGCAATTTTGGTGAAGATGCCGCCGCAGATCCGGAGGACGCTGGCGCCCAGCGATTCGCCGACCGCGAAGCCGAGGAAGCAGGGGCCGGCTTTATCGGGGGGGACGAACAGGAGGATGATCAGCATGAGGGCCAGTTCGACGCTGATCAGGAGCAGGCCGATGCTCATACCGGCCTGGAGGGGGATCTGCAGCACGGGGAGGGGTTTGCCGCGCAGTGCGGCGAAGGCGGCGCGCGAGTTGGCGTAGGTGTTGATCCGCATGCCGAACCAGGCGACGCCGAAGGAGCCCAGGATGCCGACGACCGACCAGAAGAGGATCATCGCCACGGTCGGGAGCGGCAGGCCCACGAAGGCGTAGTAATAGATGAAGATCACCGCGCCGATGAGGACTTCGAGGATCGCCAGCAGCCGGGCCTGCGTCAGCAGGTACGTTTTGCAGGTGGTGTAGATCAGCTCCGAAACTTCGCGCATGGAGCCGTGCGTCGGGAGCTGCATGAGGCGGCGGGCCTGCCACAGGCCGAACGCGGCTCCTCCCGCGCAGACCAGCAGCCCGCCAAATAACAGCACCTGGCCTGAGAGACTGACGCCCAGGGCGTCGATGGTTGCGGTGCGGACTTGCGGGAGGACCAGATCGGCTTCGCCCGCTTGAGAAATTGAGTTGCCGATCAACAGGAAGCAGAAACTCAATACGGCACAGGCGGCCCGTCGCAAGCCCAGCACCAACGTCATCGAGAATTCCTTCGAAGGCAGTTTGTCCCAGGTGGAGTGGGGTGGCGCGTTCGCGTCGCCGGCAGCCAGCTTACGCAAATTTCACATCGCCAACCTTCGATTTGTTTCGCACATTGGGGAAAGGAAATCCAGCCTGCCGGGGGCGCACTTTCCCAAAATGCGCCAGATTTCCTGCCCGATGTGCGCCATCGACGCTCTACCTGGATCTGACCGGCTGATTTCGGCGGAGCGATTCCACGGCTTCACCAAAGAACCGCAGTCCCTCGGTCGCCCCGAGCAGTTCGTAGACTTTCCGCGTTTCGGCGTAGGCGTCGTGCAGCGGCGCACCGTGGACCGGGTGGTTCCCGCCGGTCATCCCGCCCGCGATCGCCAGTGGGCGGGGCGCGACCAGAGCCGCCAGGTGCGGAATGTCGCCGACATCGCGCAGGATTCCGGGGGCGATGGTTCCCAGGCGCTGCCCTTCGTACGGGCCATCGTCAATGTAGCTGACGAGCGAGTCGGAGGTCGTCACGGTTTTGATCCGGTCGTCGGTCGCGGCATCGCAGAGAGCGACGAGTCCTGCGGGTCCGAAACCCGCAATGCGGACGCGATCCGGACTGCCGAGGGCGTCGATCAGCCGGCGGACATCGTACGTCCACTGTCCGAGCAGGGGCCGGCCGATCCAGAGAGCCCACTCCGCCGTATTGTGGTCCGGCGCTCGACCGATTTTGTCGCCGGGCCGGGCGAGAGCCCCCGTCGCCCGTAGATCGAGCGTGACCACGGTGGCCCCGCTGGTTTTTAACCGGTTGTAGAACGGTCGCTGCCGCATCGATTCCGCCCCGTCCAGATCGAGCAGAATCCAGACGGCGGGCCGGGTTCCGGGGCCTTCCTTGCGGGCCGTGAGCGTGATGCCCGGTTCGGGCTGGAAGGTCACTTCGGTCGCGCCGGCCGCGGTCTCGACGGTCTGGGCCTTCAGGTCGGAGGATTCCGGGAAGCCTCCCAGGACCTTCCCGATGAGTCGTTCGCGGAGTTCGGTTCGTCTCTGCTTCCAGGCTTCGGCCGACGCCACCGGCTCGATCGCCGCGACGAGCCGGCGGCCTTCGGCAGCCGCAAACTGGGGGAGCGTCAGCCAGTCGTCGGGGCGTGCGTCTCCGGGGAAGCAGCGGATCGTTTCGGGGTCTTCGGTCTTGAGGTCGGGTTCCGGGAGTGGCTCGCCGGCTCCGACTCCTTTGAGCTGCTTTGTCATCCAGCCGTACATCGCTTCGCGCATGGCTTTGTTGTAGTCGTGCGGGGATTCGAAAATGGCGTGTTTGATCTGCTCCGGACGTTCCAGCAGAGCGAAGGTCGGCGTGGCGCCAGTGATCGACTTCTGCGCCTCGGCCACCGAGAACTGCGGCGCGTCCCGGGTCGCGTTGATCACCATCAGCCCGCGCGGGGCGACGAGCCCCAGAACGCCGGCTTCTTCCGTGGACTCTAAAGCCCCCGGCACAACCTCGCACATGCAGCAGGCGGCCCCCAGATACGCCTGGTAGTTGCCGACCGAGCAAACCGGCACGACGGCCCCGAAACGTTCGTCGAACGCCCCGGCGTACATCGTCTGATTCCCGCCGCCGCTGGCGCCGGTGATGCCGATCTTCGACGCAATCACTTCGGGTCGCGACTGCAGATAGTCCACCGCCCGCATGTTTTCATAGACCTGCAGGCCCGACAGCGGCCGGCCTGTGGGAAACAGCGTCGCGGCGACCATTTCGCCGTGGTACTCGCCGAGCGGCTTCTGGATTCCCCGCTCGCCGGCGCCGAGGGCGTCGACGGCCAGGACGAAGAATCCGTGTTTCGCGGCTCCGATACAGCGGGCCTGCACGACGGGGTCCTGCTTGGCGCCGCTCCAGTGTCCGTGGACCTGCAGGATCGCCGGGAACGGCCCCGGACCATCCGGCACGTAGGCCAGAGCCGTCATCCACAAACCCGGCAGCGTCTGGAAAACAAGTTTCTCGACGCGATATCCGTCCCGCTTCAGCTCGCCGAGTTTCCGCGGCTCCAGCGGACAGGCCTCGGCGGGAAATCCGCCCCAAGCGGCGAGGAGACTTTCGCGAAGCTTCGCCTTTCGCGAAGCCCAGTCTTCGGCCGTTGTCGGCGGTTGATCCGCTGCCCTCAAGGCAGCGGCCTGAGCTTTGATGAAGGCCGGGAATTCTTGAGTGCGATCGGTTTCGGTCGTCTGGCCCTTCGCCCAACTGCAGAGCCCGAGGACCAGGCCAAAGCCGACGTAGAGTGCTCGATTCATCCGGACAAACTCCGTGTGGCGGGATCGTTTCCTGATTCGCTCACAGCGTGCGGGAGTTGAGTCGCGGATGCAACTCGATTCCGGGTGGGGAAGCGAAGGAAGCGAACAGGGAGTAGTGAATAGCGAATAGCCAGAGGAGGACGGCTGATCGCATATCGCTGATCGCGTATCGCCAGACCAGATGAGACTTCACTTGCGGCCTCTGTTCCGACGATCCGCGATCAGCCCGCTTCCGTTCGACATTCCGGCTTCGTCATTCGACATTTCTTATCGTTGCGCCGTCGCGTGAAATCGGGCGCACCTGTACAAGCCGGCCCCGAAACTGGCGATTCCCTCCGCGAGTCGGCATGATGGCTGTTTCTCTCTCCGGAGCCTCGCATGTCAGGGATGACCGTCGCCGATCCTGCCGTTCTCGACCAGTTGCTGGCGGATCTGAATCCGCAGCAGCGGGCCGCCGCGCAGCACGGCCGCAGTCCCCTGCTGATCATCGCCGGGGCCGGCACCGGCAAAACGACGACGCTGGCCCATCGAGTCGCGTCGCTGATCGCCACCGGCATTGACCCTGGCCGGATTCTGCTACTCACCTTTACTCGCCGGGCCGCGGCGGAAATGATCCGCCGGGTGGATGCCCTGCTGCTGCGGATGCAGCGGACCGGGTCGCTGCATCACCGCGTCGTCGGTCGCGATGTCTGGGGCGGCACCTTTCACGCCGTCGCCACGCGTCTCCTGCGCATGCACGGCAAGATGATCGGCCTTTCGCCGGAGTTCACCATCCTCGACCGCAGCGACGCCGAGGACCTGTTGAGCGCGATTCGGGCAGAGTTGGAGCTCGCCAAGACCGACAAGCGGTTTCCCCTCAAAGGGACCTGTCTCGACATTTACAGCCGCTGCGTCAATATGCAGAAGCCGATCGAAGACGTCGTCAAGGACGCCTTTCCATGGGTGGTCGAGCAGGTCGGCGGCCTCAAGAAACTGTTCCAGGCCTTCACCGAGCGCAAAGAGAGCCAGCAGGTCCTCGATTACGACGATCTGCTCCTCTTCTGGCACGCCCTGATGACCGAACCTGGCTGCGGCGACATCGTCCGACAGAAGTTCGACTGCGTCCTCGTCGACGAGTACCAGGACACCAACACGCTGCAGTCGGAAATCGTCCGCGGTCTCTGCCCGACCGGCGAAGGCCTGACCGTCGTCGGCGACGACGCTCAGTCGATCTATTCGTTCCGCGCCGCGACGGTCCGCAACATCCTCGACTTTCCGCAGCAGTTCGACGGCGTCGCCGTCGTCCCGCTCGAACAGAACTACCGCAGCACGCAGCCGATTCTGCAGGCAACCAATCACGTGATTGCGCTGGCATCCGAAGGCCACCGCAAGACCCTCTGGTCCCAGCGCAACGAAGGCGCAAAGCCGAAACTCGTGACCTGTCTCGACGAAACCGAACAGACCGAGTACGTCATCGAGCAGGTCCTCGCCCATCGCGAAGCCGGGCTGGATCTCAAAAAGCAGGCGGTCCTGTTCCGCGCCTCGCATCACAGCCTGTCGCTCGAAGTCGAACTCGCCCGGCGGAATATCCTCTTTCACAAGTACGGCGGGCTGAAATTCGTGGAAGCCGCCCACGTGAAGGATCTGGTCGCTTTTCTGCGACTGGCGGAGAACCCGCGCGACAGCGTCTCGGCCCTGCGCATCCTGCTCCTCCTGCCCGGCATCGGACACAAGAAAGCCTCGCAGCTCGTCGACGACCTGCAGGCCAGCCAGGGGAATTTCACCGCGTGGGCCGGCTTTAAACCGCCCGCGGCCACGACATTGCATTGGCCGCTCTTTCTGGCGTTGCTTCGGATACTTTCCGGCCAAGGGGGCAAAAAGCTCGAACTGCAGGTCGAAGTCCACCACGTCCGGTCGTTCTACGCCCCGATCGTCGAGCAGAAGTACGACGACGCCCCTGCCCGGCTGCGCGATCTCGAACAGATCGAGCAGCTCGCGTCGCGCTTCGAGAGCCGGTCAGTCTTTCTCAACGACCTGACGCTCGATCCGCCGTCGTCGACGCAGGACTTCGCCGCCGATCCGCTGCTCGACGAAGACTATCTGACGCTGAGCACGATCCACTCGGCGAAGGGGCTGGAGTGGGAATCGGTCTTCGTGCTGCACGCCGCCGACGGCAACATCCCGTCGGACATGGCGACGGAATCGCCCGCGGAGATCGAAGAAGAACGCCGGTTGTTCTACGTGGCCCTCACCCGGGCAAAGACCTGGCTGACGGTCTGCCACCCGCAGCGCTACTACTTCCACTCCCGCCACCGGAGTGACCGGCACTCGTTCTCACAGCGGACCCGCTTCCTCCCCGAGGAGCTGATCGCCGACTGGGAATGCGTGATCGCGCGCCCGCAGAAAGTCGATCAGGGCGCCACTGGTCCCGTCTCGGACGTCACGACCGCCGACATCCGCAAACGGATCGGCCGCATGTGGGCCTGACGCAGGGAGCGCATGCCCGACTTCCGTGTCCTCGATCGTCCACGTCCCGTTCTGGCGGCGGGTGGCCGGGGCTGGACCGTTTGTCTTGCCCCATGTCTCCGCAACTCTTGGCAGGGCCAACGGTTGCAAAGGCACTGGTCTCCGTGCGTGTGTTTTCGGAAACCGTTCCCGGATCGTCGCTTACGTCGTTGGCGAAACAGGCCAAAAAACTCGTCGCCCAGAGCTTACGCCGCTGGGCGACATTGGTCCGCCCCTTGCGGAGTTGAAGAGTTGCGGTTGCTCTTCGACTCCGGAGGGGTCGCAGGAGGATTCGCGAACTCGACGAGACACGCATGTGCGACCCCGTCCGGGGTCGGCTCGTCGTATCGGGCCGCGTTCCGGGGGTGTCGTCGCTCCGCTCCTCAACCCCCAGCTAACTGTTTTTGACCCCTGCCGGGGTCAAAAACAGTTAGCTGGGCCGCAAGGAAACTCTGGAGCTGGATTTCCGGGGCATCGCGAAGACGCTCCTGCCCCGGCCACCCATCGTCCTGCACATTGAATCACAATTCGGCAAGCGGGAGTCGGCCCTGTGGAAATTCGGCTCAGGGTACGCGCTCTTCACGCCCGCCGCGCGAGCGGCTGCACGTCACCTGTCCCCGGCACGGCGATCCCCAGCTCGATCGCCGCTGCATCGACGACGTCGCAGTCGACCAGCGACAGCTCGTGGTCCATCGCCGCGAGCAGAGCGAAATCGCACAGCCGGGCGACCCGCGCGGGGATTCCCCGCGACTGGACCCAGACGCGAAACAGCGCCGGTGCGGTAAAGACGTCCCGGCTGGCGCCGGCTCGCCGCAATGTTTCCTGAATGTACTCGCTGCACTCCGCCGGCGTCCACGGCCCCAGTTCGATCCGCAGTTCGCTGAACTCTTCGAGTCTGGCGGCGGGGTTCGAGACTTGCGTCTGACGGGCGGCGGCGATGATGCACAGCGGCGCCGGCAGGGATTCCGCCAGCGAGAACAACCGCGTGGCGATCAGTTCGCAACCGGGCGAAGCCTGATCGAACTGGTCGAGTAACAGGACCAGCGGCGGACCGGTCAAGGTGCGGCCTTCGAGGTCCAGCTGCAGCATCCGCCAGAGCTGGCCCGCGCCGTCCGTCCCCGCGGCGGGCAGGCTGAGCGCATCGGTCAACTGCCCGAGCAGTTCGTCCCGGTCCATTCCCGCGCAATTCAGTCCGACGACCAGCCGCCCCATCCGTCGGGCGCGATCCTGCAGCATGGCGAGCAGGCAGGTTTTTCCGGTCCCGGCCGCACCGACCAGAAGCCCGCAACGGCGCGACTCTTCGACCAGAAACAGCAGCCGCGACAGCGCTTCGTCGGCGGTCGGTCCGCTCACGAACCACGCTCGATCGAGCGTCCGCTGAAAAGGTCGTTCGGCGAGTGACCAGTACCGCTTATACATTTGCAGGCATCCCTCTCCCGCATGGCCCACCGGCAGATTCTGCCGGCCTCTCGTCCTGCAATTCCGCACTATCGTTGTTATCGGCTGGGGAACGGGGAATGGCGAATAGGGAATAGGGAATAGCGAGTAGCCGGAGGAGAGGGGCTTATCGCAGATCGCAGATCGCTGATCGCCAGAGGCGGAAGCACTACCGATTCTGCCGACGAGCGATCGGCCATCTTCGTCTGGCTACTCGCTATTCCCTACTCCCTGTTCGCTCTCTTCATGTAGTACGCCTGCACGGCGGGAGCGCAGCTCTGACCGCAGGGGGACAGCGCACCGCAGCGCGCCTCGGGAGAATTTGCCCGCTGCACGGCGGTCCGCGTCCGAATGACGCCCCCCTCGGCGATGTCGTCGTCGATGTCTTCCCGGGTCAATCCGAAGCAGGCGCACAGCGGAGCGTCCAGATCTTTGCCCGGAACGGGACGCTGCAGCTCCGGGCGGGTCACCGATCCCCCGAGGTCGTCGAAATAGACGACGTCGCAGTCGGGATCGCCACAGAAGCAGGCCGAGTCGGTGAATCTCCGGCGCAGCTCTCCCGGAACCCAGGCGTCCAGCGTCGTCGTCCGTACCACGACGCCCGGCCCTTCGCAGGCAGGGCAGCGGCTGACGGTCTCATCGGGTTCGCGGACGAAGGCTTTGTTCATTCCGGGGGCAATCCAGTCCTGCGCCGGGATGGCGTCTGCATTCATGTTCGCAGCCGACGGGGCTTGCGTCGAGAGACTGGACGGCTTGTGTTGCCCGAAAACGTGCGGGAGCCGGGCAGCGCTCGCGCCGCCCGGCTCCCGCCGGTCGTGGGTGACGAATTCAGGATCTTACGGTTGAGTTTCCGCCGGCTCCTTCGAGCCGCGGGCGAAGTGGATCGAGCGGAACCAGGTCGACGGCTTGCTCCAACTGATCGTTCGATTGGGGCTGGGGGGGAAGCCGACGCCGGGCGGTTCGGGGATGTCTTCGGAAGGAGGCACCGGGGGAGGAGACAGCGGCGCGGATCCCGGGACGGGCATCAACCGCGGCGGGGAAGGGGATGGAACGGGATATCCGGGATCGACGGAATGCGGCGGCGCGGAGGCGACTTCGGCATCCTCGCGGGCGTCATACGGCTCGTATTCGGTCAGGTACGCCCGGGTCGCCAGACAGCCGCTGGACACGGGGAGCAACAGGAACGCGGCTGCGGCAGTGCGCCAGGAAAACCGGAACATGGCGGGCTATGCCTGAGAGGACCGTTGGCGACGTTTCACGGCGTTTCACCGGGAATGCCTGCCAGGCCGGTCGGAGAGCGAAACGGGATTGCAGCGACGCTGCGGCATTCAGAATCGGCCCGTTCCGCACGTCCGTCACAGGCAATTCCTGCCGATCCGCCCGACGTCGCAATCCGCCGGGCGGTTGTTTCGTCCGCACCTGTTCTGCCGGCCGACCACAACGCGCCCGCAGTAGCGATTCTGCCGGATCGCCCGGCAGGCGGACCAGGAGAAAGTTTGACAGGGAGGACGCGGAGGGCAGAAGCGGAAATGTCGAATGACGCAGGCGGAATGTCGAACGGAAGACGGAGAATTCGTGAGATTTGAGGAGGTGCGACGTCGGAAGCTTCCTCGCTTCCGTTTCGCCAATTCCCGACTTCTCTTCTCCGCGTCTCCCTGTGAAATCCTCCGCTCTTCACCGCCTACCGAATGAGCTTCATCCGGCTGAAGTCCGGCAGTCGCAACTGGGTTTCCCAGGGGCCGATCTTCAGATAGGCGGGCCGCGAGGGGAGGTGAACCATGAACGGCCGCCCGATCAGCAGGCTCCGCGGGACGGCGCCGTCGCCCCAGCGCCGGCTGTCGTGCGAAACCGGGCTGTTGTCGCCCAGCATGAAGTAAGAATCCCACGGCAGCCGATACGGGGTCTCGACGCCGTGAAGCGCCCGATCCGCCGTGTAGTAGACGTCGCGATAGACCATCAATTCGTCGACGACGGCATCGAGCGCCCGTCCGCCAAACCGGACCGCCGAGCGGGGGGCCTCGCTCAGTTGAGCGGGGACTTCGAACTCGAACGGGGGGAGCACGACCTGCCCGTCGATCGCCAGCAGCGCCTGCCGATCGATCAGCGACGCCTCGACGATCACCGGCCGGCCGGCGACTCCCGCCGGCAACGGTCCGGTCTGGGTGGGCTCGTTGCTGCCGTTGCGGTGCATGCGGCATTCGCGATGCTGAAAGTCGAGGACGTATGAAAACGTCTGCATTCCGTCGGTCAGTTCGACGACGAACTCGCCGTGACCGTATTCGACATCGAGCCGCAGCGACAGCATCACGTCGCGGAGGGGCACGGCGCCGGCATTCTCTTCGGGGGGGTTGTAGCCGTACTGGTCGGTGATCGGCGCCTCGTGAGAGATGTCGTACAGAGCCCGGACGGCCTGGCGAAAGAGGGCGTCTTCGGTATGAGCCAGGAGCTGATCGCGGAGGGCTTCCGAAAGAGCGCCTTCGTACGCCAGTTGACCGGTCTCGGCGTTCCAGTTCAGCCGGCCGCCGCCCGCCGGATCGGGAGGGTCGACATCCTGCGGCCAGGCGGCCAGGGGCACCCGGCTGGCGTGTCGCCCGCGAGCCCGCACCCAGTGGCGGTACTGCACCCACGAAAAGGTTTCCGCATCGACGCCGGCGGCCAGGCCGGATTGCAGCCGATAGGCCGCTCCATCGGCGAGCCACTGGGGGACGGAGTCGTGCTCATCCGCGTGCGGGACGACGAACCAGCGTTCTCGCGCGAGCGGGTCGCGCAAGGCTCGGGAGTTGTGATCGTGGACGGGAATCCGCATCGAGACCTGCCGCGCGTAATCCTTGCGGGCAATTTCGCCGTCGATGAAGACGTCGCCGCGCAGAATCTGCACGCGTTCGCCCGGCAGGCCGACCACCCGTTTCACGTAGGCTTCCTGCGGGTTCGCCGGGTTGCGAAATACGCAGATCTCCCAGCGCAGCGGCGGCCGGTATTCATAGGACGGTTTGCAGACCAGGAGTTGATCGCCGTGATTGCGGGGGACCTTCTCCAGGTGGATGTGCTCCTGCCCGCAGTTGGGGCAGACCGCGACCGAACGCCGTCGTTCGAGCTGTTCCGCCTCGCCGGTCGGATCGGTGTCGTAAGCCACGCCGAAGGGAAACGCGAAGCCGCACGTCGGGCAGGCGACCTGCTTGTGATAACCCAGGAGAGTCGGGGCCATCGATCCGGTCGAGATCATATAGCCTTCCGCCGCGAACGTGCGGAACAGCATGACGGCGAGGATGAGACTGATCACGGACTCGGAGAGCGATCGGGCCAGGCTGCGCCGGTCATCAACGCCGCCCCGCGCGACCTCCGGCGAGCCGGAGCCCCCGGCGGGATCGACCTGCTGCGGAGCTGACCACATGAAACTGCAACCGTGCAAGAAGACGGGCTCCGCCCGACGGGGGAACGGCGATCCAGGCGGATCGCCGACCAGCGCCCGATTCTAGGCCATCCCGCAGGCAGGGAGAATAGCAGCGGGGGTTTCGCGGGAAGTCCGGGTGGCAAAAGACGTTGCGAAGAGAGTTCGGGACGGGGATTGACCGCGGAGCTCCACGGTGAAATTCTCGACTGACTCGTTACGGCTTCACCGGCTTGCCGCTCTCGATGCTGCGGGCCTCGGCGTAGCAGACCTTCAGCGCGTCGCGGGCCAGTTCGCCGGACATCTGGGCCGGGACTTCACCCGTCTTGACCGCGTTAACCACCGTCTGCAGTTCGGCCGTGAAGGCGGCGCACCACTCGGCGCTTCCCTTGAGCTTCGGCTGCGTGACCTTGCCCCCGGTGATCAGCGTCAGCGGGCGGTCGGGACACCATTCGCCGCCGAGCGTTCCGGCGGAGTACTGCAGCGTCGCCTTTTCCAGGTACAGCTCGAAGCCGTGGGCGAAGGCCAGCCCGTCGGCGGCGATGCCGCCGCTGACCGCCGAGACCGCCAGGCCCGGATCGTCGAACAGATAGTTTGTGTGCACGTGGTTCACGAAGCCTTCTTCGAGCAGACCCCGGGAAAAGACCTGATTCGGCTTTCCGCAGAGCAGGCTGATGAAGTGGTTGTCGTGGATGTGCAGATCGATCCCCCAGCCGCCGAGCTTGCGGAAGTCGCTCATGTCTCCCGACCACTTGGGCGGCGCGATCACGCGGCGGAAGTGGGCGGCCCGCAGCTTGCCGTACTTGCCGGACGCGACCAGATCGCGGGCGTACTGAAACTCGGGAAAGAACGGCAGCACGTGGGCGACCATCAGCAGCTTGCCCGCCTTTTTCGCCGCAGCCACCATCCGGTCTGCAGCTTTCGGGTCGACCGCGATCGGCTTTTCGACGAGAACGTGCTTGCCGGCGGCGAGGGCCGCCAGGACGACCTTTTCGTGCTGGTCGTTCGGCAGGCAGACGTCGATCACGTCGAGGTCTGGATCGAGAATCATCTCTTCGTACTGGTCGTAGGCGCTGATCTTCGCCAGGTCGAGCTTCGGCCCCCGCGGTCCGAAGTTGCCCTGGATCGACGACCAGTCGCCGGCCAACTTTTCCGGACTGCGCGCGCAGATGGCGGTGACGGCCCCCCCCTTCAACTTGGAGCCGGCGATCTTGCCGGCTTCCGTAATCTTCGTGGCGCCTGCAAAGTGGGTCCAGCCCATGAAACCGATGCCGACAATGCCGATGCGAACCATGAGCGTCCTCGTTCTGCGCGATGGGGTGTGCCGCCGCGGACCGACCGCTCTCCAATAACCGGCGGACCGCGACCGACAGAATCACGGCGGTCCCGGCGAATTGCAAGGCGGCCCGTCGGTCCCGCCGCCAGCGACGTACCGGACGAGCTCCAGGTCGCTCTTGCTGACGCCGCGGAGCTTCTCCCGTCAGTGTCGCTCGACGAACAGTTTTGGGGCTGCCTGTTTTTTGGGCACCACATTGAGGCGACGGCAGCGTGGCCGGCAGTTTCTGCCGGTTGCTGTCTCTGATTTGCGTCACTTCCGGGTCGGGCTACATGTGGATCGAGCGTTTGCGGCGAATTCGGGCTGCCAAAATGGCGTTTTGACGGTGTTCAGTGTTTTTCTGGCACTGAACATTGCTCCTGGCGTTACGCTCTGCGCGGCTTTCTCCGATTTTCGGTTTTCTGCTGGAATTGGATTCAGGCGGGCTGTAATCTTTGTGACCACGCCATCGGGTTGATGACACTCCCGGCTGTACGGCCGGATTGGTTGTCCATTTTGCAGGAAGCTCTCCAGGGAACATGGCGAGCCTCTTTCGAAAACGGGTCCGGTGGTGGTCGGAGACCAGGGACGTGTTCAAGGACCAGGAAAGGGGTGTGGGCTATGTTGGTGCTGTCTCGCAAGCCGGGTGAGAAGATCCTGATTGGCGACAACGTGACGGTGACGATCGTGAGGATCGGACCGAACACCGTCAGGCTCGGGATCGACGCCCCGCGTGACATGAACATCGTCCGCGAGGAGCTGTGTGCTCCGGCCGGGCAGATCGACGACCACGACCTCTCCGGGCACGCCTCGCTCGACCCGATGTAACGGTCGTTCCCGGCAGGCACGAATTAAACGATTCATTACGCCGCCCGACCTCGCCTTGCCGCGGGGCCGGGCGGTTTGTTTTTTGACCCCGGCCAGTCCGATCGAGCAGGCTTTCGCCGCCATGTTGTCGCTTCTCGACCAGCTCTTCTTCGCGGTCCATACCCTGCTGATCGGCTTCAACATGGTCGGCTGGGCCTGGCGGCGGACGCGCACGCTGCACCTGGTCACCTTCGGACTGACGGCGTTCTCGTGGATCGTCCTGGGAGCGTTCTACGGCTGGGGCTATTGCGTCTGCACCGACTGGCACTTCCAGATCCGTCGACAACTCGGCTACGTCGACCCCGAGTCTTCGTACGTACAACTGCTCGTCGGCAAGCTCTGCGGAGCTTCCCTGACCCGGCCATCCGCCGACCTGCTGGCCGTCAGCATCTTCGTCGCAATCCTGGTCGCAACCACGGTCGTCTGGATCCGCGACTGGCGGCATCGAATACAGACGAAGCCGTAGGACAGGCTTCCGCTTGCCGACTTGTGCCACGATGACCGGGGCGTTCCGGACTCCGACGCCAGCCACCCTTCGGCAAGCTCTCCCCGCTCAGCGCGAGACATCACAGCTCTTCCCAATTTCAGTGTAGGGTGAGTCGAGTCCGCGAGGCTCACCTCTGCGATAACGAGTTATGGTGAGCCTCGAAGACTCGACTCACCCTACCGCTTGCCCAGACGGAACTTGGAAAGGGCCGTGCGCGAGACGCGACATCCGCGGCATTTCGCCATCGGGAGCGTTATCATGCCGCAATGGAGTCCGGGAGCGCCGCCTCGCGCCGCTCTCCTGAGTTTGAAGGTGCCAATGATTTCTGGAGCAGGTTGACTATGCGTTACTGGTGGCAGGCATTCTGTTTGTCAGGCATCCTGGCGACCTCCGGCTGGGTCGGACTGCTACAAGCCGCCGACCCTCCGCCTGCGTCGCTCACCGAAGTCGTCAAGGTCATCGACCTGCGCAAGCTCCCCTTGCTGAAGGACGCCGACAAGCCGGCGGAATCGGCGGCGACCGTGATTCGATACGCCGCTCCGTCCAAAGTGGCGCCCGCCTTCGACTTCTATGAGGCCGCGCTCGGAAAACTCGGCTGGAAAGTCAGCACCGAGCCGGGCGGCAAGCTGGTCACCGACGACTACGCTCAAGGCATGTTTCTGAAGCAGGGGTATCAGCTCTCGCTGTCACTCTTTCCGGACGCCTCGAAACCGGGAACAGTTTCCGTCACGCTGCTCAACCTGGGCAATATCGACACCCGCAAGCTCCCCGCCCCCCCGAAGTCAAAAGTCCTCTACGGCTCCCCGGCCTCCACCATTCATGTCACTCCCGCCAAGGTTGCCGAAGTCGCCGAGCAGGTCCGCAAGGAATTGAAAACCCGCGGCTGGCGACAGTATGTGCCGCCGTTTACCGCGCTGGCGGACAATCCGGACCAGGTGCAGCTCACTTTCTTCCAGAAGGGTTTCAATCTGAGCGCCTATGTCGCCGTCGCCCCGGCTCAAGGCGGTCAGACGACCGTGCAATACGCCACGACGCTGCTGGTCCACGAACTCCCTGCGCCGGACGACGCCGAGAAGCTGGAGTTTGACACGAACCGCCCCTATCTGGCCTGCAAAACGGACCTGAAGCCCGCCGAGCTGGCCGGATTCTACAAAATGGCGCTGACGGAGCTGGGCTGGAAGTGGCGCGACGCCAACAAGTCCGAGGACGCCAAGGCCACCTGGTTCTGCGACGGCAGCGACAAGAGCGTGCTGATCATCGAACTGAAGCCGAAGGATGCGCCGCAGTCGGACTTCAAGATCGAGTTGATTTCGGCGGAGCGGATTGCGGAAATGAGCAAGCCGAAATCGACCAAACCGGCGGCGGACTCAAAGTCGAAAGCTGTGCTCGCCGCTCGCAAAGTTCCCCTCCCCAAAGGGGTCGGCGAAGCCGAATACGACGCCGACGCGAAAGAAGTCCGTTTCTCCAGCCGACAGCCGGTGAAGGCGCTGATCGAGTTCTATCGCAAGGAGCTGACCGGCCAGGGTTGGAAGGAAGACAAGGACTTCACCGTCGCCGAGGAAAACGTCGGCTCGATGTCCCTCAAGAAGGGGGGCGTCGAGATCGAGTTCGAGATGCTGAATCTCGGCCTGGGGGGCGGGACGGACGTCACGGTTTCCGGGAACGGATTGAGCTGGGAACCGGCGAAGGAGTAGAGAAACCGACAGGCCCAGTACCGCAATCGCTCGGGTGGCCGGGGCAGGAACGTCTTCGCGACGCCCCGGTGTCTTCACCGATCGACTCCCGGTTTGGCCCCCTTGGTCTGCAGCTCGAATGGTCTACCATGTGTCAGTCGACCGTTCCGGCGGCTGACAGCGGCGATCCAATTTCATCTCGTGCTTTCCGCGGAGCAGAACAATGTCTGTCAAAGTCCAGATCGTCTTTCACAGTCTCTACACCCACGTCTATCAGCTCGCCGAGGCGATTGCTGAAGGGGCGCGGGAAGTCAGCGGGGCCGAGGTCCTCCTCGCCCAGGTCCCGGAAACATTGCCTGCCGAAATCCTGGAGAAGATGGGCGCAACCGCCGCGAAGAAGTCGTTTGCCCATATCCCGGTCGCCGATCCGCACGTGCTGGCCGACGCCGATGCGATCATTCTCGGGACTCCGACGCGCTTCGGGGCCTCCACCGCGCAGATGCAGGCCTTCCTCGACGCCACCGGCGGGCTGTGGGCCAAGGGGGCGCTGATCGGCAAGGTGGGGAGCGCCTTCACCTCGACCGCCAGCCAGCACGGAGGCCAGGAAACCACGCTCGTCCACCTCCAGACGTTCTTCTATCACCAGGGCATGGTCGTGGCGGGCGTCCCTTACGCGGCGAAAGAACTCTCCGAACTCAACGAAGTGACCGGCGGCAGTCCCTATGGCGCTTCGACGATCGCCGGCCCGCGCGGCGAGCGGACGCCGACCGCCAACGAACTGGCGATCGCCCGTTTCCAGGGAAAGCACATCGCCCAGATCGCGGCGAAGCTGGCCGCGAAGTGACGCGTCTCAAGACTTTGACGAAGCCAGCAGGTGAAGGGTGGCCGGGGCAGGAGCGTCTTCGCGATGCCCCGGAATCCTTCGAAAACCTGGCGGTCTCAACGCCTCTCACCCATGCCGATGCGGAAACGGCTCCAGGTGCACCAGCACGTCGCGAATCGACATGAACCCTTGCACCAGCCGGTCCTTCACCAGATGGCCGATCCGGTGCCCTTCCTCCACGGTCAGCGTGGCGTCGACCTCGATGTGTATATCGACCAGGTACTCCATCCCCGTCTTCCGCACCCGGAGCTTTTCAACAGCCCGGACGCCGGGAACGGCTTCCGCAGCAGCCCGGACCTGATCGACCAGCCCGGCGTCCGCCTGCGGGTCGAGCAGCTCGCGCACGCTCGACCGGAGCAGCCGCCCGCCCGCCCAGAGGATCGCGAGCACAACCACGAGAGCGGCGACTTCGTCCGCCCCGATGTAAGCGGCTCCCCCCCAGCGAACCAGTCCCAGCCCGATCAGCACCGCCAGCGAGCACAACGCATCGCTCCGGTGGTCCCAGGCATTGGCCACGATCGCCATGGAGCCCGTGCGGAGGCCGACGCGCCGGTTGTAGCGGTACAGCCCTTCCTTGATCACCGCGTTCGCCCCCGCGATCCACAGCGTCCACACGGGAGGCAACTCGTGCGGCAAGGTCAGCCGGCTGAGCGCCTCCCATCCCAGAAAGAGCGCCGACAGCAGAATCAGCAGCGCGACCTGCGACGCCGCAATCGTCTCGGCGCGCGTATGCCCGTAGGGATGCTCGACATCGGCCGGCCGCTGCGCATACCACAGCGCCGCCAGCGTGATCACCGAAGTCACCGAATCGCCCAGCGAGTTCACCGCATCCGAAATGAGGGCGAAGGAATTCCCGAGAATACCCCCCGCAAGTTTCGTCACGCCGAGCGCCAGATTGACGATCAGTCCGAGCAGCGCGGCGCGGATCGCATCGCGATAGAGCGGCGTCGGACTGGAGGTCTCGGGAATCACGCAGATCTTTCTCGGGACTGACGGAACCGTCGACACGCCTCGGACGCGGCAGTTTCCCGCTGCCGTGGTCCTCAGGGAACAATCCCTGTTCTTATCAGCGAGGTCCACAACGGCGGTCCAAACAGACACGCTCCCACCAGAATTGCCGTCACCGCCGCACACAGCACCGCCCCCGCCGCCGCATCTTTCGCCTGACGCGCCAGCGGGTGGACTTCGGCGGTCGTCAGATCCACGGCGGCTTCGACCGCGGTATTCATAATCTCGGATGCGAGGACCAGCCCGATCGTCAGGATCAGAATCGCCCAGCGTACGGCGTCGAACCCGACGACCGCCGCGGCGATCACGGCCAGGACTCCGATGGCGAGCTGGATCTTTGCGTTGCGCTGCGACCGGACGGCTTCCGCCAGTCCGGTCATGGCGTGTCGCAAGCTGCGGAGAAAAGGGGGCTGCTTCACTGCGGCCTGCTTCACTGCAAACGAGGAATTGACGACCGGTCCGCCAACGCAGAAGCCCAGGTCATTTCGACCTGGGCTTCATACGCATGATCTCGTCGAGAAACGCCGGACAGCAGCCCGGTCAACTCGCGAAAACTACTTCACCAGCGCGTCGCTGGCCTTGACCACCTTGCTGATGGCGTCCTTGGTCAGCTCGCCCTTGTTGAAGGCGTGGCTGCTCGTGACCTTGCCTTCGACCCACATCATGACCGTGACGTCGGCCTTCGGATTGATCTTGTAGCCGTCCGGGCCGGCGGTGCCGTCGAACGTCGTCAGCGGAAGCTGCTCGATCTTGTTCTTCTTGGCGGCGTCCGCCAGCGTCGTACGAGCCGCTTCCGGCTTGTCACTCATCAGAACCACGAAGCCGGCCATCCGCTCGTCGCGGTGCTTGGCGACCACGCCGTCGAGTTCCTTCGCCAGGGCGGCGACTTCGTCATTCATTTCCTTCGCGAAGATGCTGACCACCGGCTGGTTGCCGTAACGGCAACGGTAGCACAGTTCGCTCCCCTTCTGCGGGCCGGTCACGTCGTAGACGTAGAACGGCGGGACGCTGGCGCCCTTGTCGAGACCCGAAGTCACTTCGCCAGCCGAAACTGCCAGCCCGGCCGTCATCACAACCGCTGCTGCCAACGATGCGAGAAAACGCTTCATCGATGCCTCCTCCGCAAATCGAAACCGCAGACACTCTTCGACGCCGACACGACGTCCGGTCTGCAACTGTGTCTTGAATGGCCGCCAACCCTGGCTGCCGACGCAACCGATTATAGCCGTCCAGCAAGACGACCGTTTGTGAAGAGTCTCACAGACCGCGCCGAATTTCGCAAGTGGCTGCTTTGCGAGCTCACAGAGTTTGGACCGGACTGCGAACAGAGTGAGAACGCGCAGTTGAGGCAGGTTGCGAAACGACATCACGGCTGCGCCAGACGCTCCCACGCGCGATGCACGCCCCCCACAATCCGTTCCTCGACATCGGGGGCGAACGGCCCCGGGAACCCCGTGTAGAGCATCGCCCCGCCCGCTTCGTAGCCCCCTTCATTCAGCACCCGCCGGCTCGGCACGTAGCCGAACACGTCGTTGGAATAGCCTGCCACCCACAACGCCGACCCCGGCTTCGACCACTCCCGCTGCAGCCGCAACGAGTAATCCACAACCACTTCGCCGCTGAGCGCCACGAGCGTCAGCTCGTTCCCCAGCCGCACGCCGTGAATCAGATACGGGTACTCGACGTCGATTTTCCCGCGCGTCTCCAGTTGCTCAATCAGTCGCTTCGCGTGACTCGCTTCATACTTGTTGGCCGACTTCGCCTGCACGTCCAGTTCTTCCCGGCTCGCCGGCGGCGCGAACTCCAGCACGACAGTCTCCAGCGCCGTCGCCAGCGTCCCGGTCAGCGGCGTCGGCGTCGGCAGCAGCGCCGTTTCCACAGCGTTCGCCAGCGACCGCCCGTGCTGCTGGGCCAGTTCCAGCTTGCCGCGCGGATACGGATTCTGATCGCCGCCGCAGCCCAGCATGAACAGGGCCGTGACGTCCGGATGGGCCTCCTGCAGATACTCCTGGGCATAGCCTGCATAATCGCCGCAGAACTCGTAGAAGCCCAGCGTCGTGTTGTGGCACGCGTAGCCAAACAGCACCGCCCGCAGTTGACCGTCGGGCGACTCCACCCGGATGATCGGCACGTTGTGGTCCACGGGACCTTCGGGATACGGGCTGTTCTGATAGCCCTTCGGACTCGGCAGCCGGCGATTCATCGCGAAGCCGCAACGGGCGTGGGAATAGCCCAGCTTCGATGGCGTCAGATTTGCCAGCGCCCGCTCGACCGTTTCAAACAGTTTCTGTTCGAGTTCGACCGCATAGGCCGCATTGAGGGCCTTCGCATCGTCGCCGGGATTGACCGTAATCCGGCTGCCGCGCAGCTCCGGCCCGCAGTGCGTATGCGAGGCGTTCATCAGCAGCGATTCGGCCGGCAGCCCGTGCTTCTGGTGCAGTTTCGCCGCCAGCGTCTCCCGCATCGTCCGCGGCACGCCGATCAGGTCGAGCGTCAGAAATACGACTTTCCGATCGTTGGCGTCGCTGATTGCCAGCGCCTTGGCAAACAAGTCCTGCGCCACCCCCTCCGACGGTTTCGTCCGCGACGCATACCCCGCCATCCAGAGCGACTGCTCGGGCGTAATCTTCGTACTGGCGACGCCGGCCTTCCAGATGGCGTCTTCCGCACGCACGATGACCGGCGCTCCCAGTAGGAGGGAACTCAATGCGAGGCAGGCCGCGGTCCTGAGCATATACGATCTCCTTGGCGGGGCGGGGTGACGGGCGGTGAGCGGGCACGGAATGGCACTGTAGCCGACCGGATTCCGGAATGCAGCAGGATTTTCACGCGACGCATCACCCTCTGGACGAAATGCATGCCCCGACGATGTCCGCGTGAACCGAACGACGCGCCCGTCCGTTAGACTGGTGCAGCCGCACGCCGTTCTCGTAAAGGTTCTGCCATGACTCAGGAACGATCGACTCTACCATCCGACGGTTGGCAGATGCTGACCATCAACCTGGTCGCACTCGTCGCGGGAGGATTGTGCGTCGTTGGCGGCGCATTGCTGGAGTCACCGTTTGTCGCGGTGACCGGCGTCCTGATCGCCATCGGCGCCGTCATCTCCCTCACCGGTCACTTCACCCTCGCCCCGAACGAAGCCTGCGTTCTCAGCCTGTTCGGCCCGTACATCGGCACCGTCCGCGAAGCCGGCTTCTACTGGGCCAACCCCTTCTACACCAAACGCAAGATCTCGCTCCGCATCCGCAACTTCGAAGGGACGAAGCTCAAGGTCAACGACAAGCAGGGGAATCCGATCGAAATCGCCACCGTCGTCGTCTGGCACGTTTCCAACACCGCCGAAGCCATCTTCGACGTCGAAAACTACGAGCACTACGTCCAGGTCCAGAGCGAAACAGCGCTGCGGCACCTCGCCAACAGCTACGCCTACGACCACGGCGAAGAGCACGAGATCACGCTCCGCAGCGGCGTCGACGAGGTCTCCGGGACGCTCAAGCAGGAACTGACCGAACGCCTCGCACGGGCCGGCGTCGTCATCGACGAAACCCGTCTGACCCACCTGGCCTACGCTCCGGAAATCGCCGGCGTCATGCTCAGGCGGCAGCAGGCCGAAGCGATCATCGCCGCCCGCCAGAAAATCGTTCACGGCGCCGTCAGCATGGTTGAAATGGCCCTCCGCGAACTCGGCGAGAAGCAGATCGTCGAACTCGACACCGACCGCAAAGCCAGCCTCGTCAGCAACCTGCTGATCGTCCTCTGCAGCGAATCCGAAGCTCAGCCGGTCATCAGCACCAAGAGCGGCGAATGACGGCCACTCGCTTCACGACCTCTGCGTGGCGATCTCCCGCACCAGCTTGCGCGGCGCGCCGATATCAATCACCTCGACGCGCCCCACATATTCCGCCGCAGCGGGGACATCGAAGCCTCGCTTCCGGGCGACGAACGTCGCCGTATAGCGCGCCCGCACCGCCGTTCCCAGCGGCAGACCGGTATCGCAGTCCAGTCCGCTCGGCAGATCCACGGCAAACGTCTTCAACCCGCAGCCGTTGATCGCGTCGATCACGGTTGAAAACGGCGGCCGGACCGGCCCCTGCAATCCCGTCCCCAGCAGAGCGTCGACGATCCAGTCCGATCCCACCAGGGCCGCCGTCCAGTCCTGCGGACGACCGCGATCTCCCGTCAGGACGCGCAACGGCGTCCCCGCCCGCTGCAGCACGTGCAGATTAACCGCCGCGTCGCCGGTCAGCTCTTCCGGCGCGACGCACAGCAGAACGTCCACGCGATGGCCGCGGTTTTCCAGGTGCCGCGCGATGACAAAGCCATCCCCGGCGTTGTTCCCCTTGCCGCAACAGATCGCCACCCGACCGCGAATGCCGAGCTGCTCCAGCCAGAGCGCCGCCCCGGCCCCGGCGTTCTCCATCAGCACCAGGCCCGGCAGGCCGTACTCTTCGATGGCCCGTCGATCGACTTCCCGGACCTGCGCCCGCGACAAGGCGGGCGTCACTTCGCATCGCCCGGCGGCGGTCCCGGCGGTCGCGGTCCGCCCGGGGGACCGTTGTCGAGAAAACTGCGGATGCGTTCGCCCGGCCGCTGCGGCCCGCCGCCGTCGCCATTGCGCGGCGGGAATCCGGGGCCGCGTCCGTCGGAGCCTGAACTGCGATCGCCGGGGCGTCGCCCCGGTCGCAGTAGCATCAGTCGCTCAAAATCGGGGTCGGGATGCTTCTTGAAATAGGCCCGGATCATCTCCCGCCGCCATTCGTCGCGCGTGAGCTGATTGAGTTCGAAGCGCTGGGAGGGTTCCAGGTCGGAAAAATACTTCACCAGCGTGGCGTCATCGGGAGTCCGTTTCTCGATCTCCCGGTGCGTCTCGTGAAACAGCGACCGGCCGATGACCCCCGCCCAGGCGCCCCAGAGCATCCGCTGACGGTCGGGCGTCGACAAAAAATCCCGCACTGCCGGCGTTTCCACGGCTTCGAGCATCTTATCGAAGGGGAGCACGATCGCGCCGGCGTCGATCGGCGGACGCCACAGATTCCCTGCGATCGCCCAGGCTCGCTCCAGCTTGCCGATGTCGTCTCCAGCCTCCGGCAGTCGCGCCTGTCGGTCTTCCGGCAGAGCACTCTTGACGAGCTCCAGAACGGTCAGCAGCTCGGAAGTTTCCAGAGTCGGCACCTGCCACGGATTGCGACTGCCGGACTCCAGCTCCGGGAGGGGCATCTCTTCCTTTTCGACCTGCTCCTTCCGGAACTTCTCGACCAGATCCCGCCGCTTGTTGATGTCCTGCTCCAGCCGCAGTTCTTCCCGCTGACCCGGCGTGAGCGTCTGCAGCCAGGCCGTATAGGTCGCCATCAACTGCTTCAAGCCGGGATCGCTCTCCACCGTCGCACTCAGATGGCGATAGGCCGCCTGTTCTTCCGCAGTCAACTGCCGGAAGGTTTCGATGTTCTTCTGCAGCCGCGCGCGATCCTCCGCAGTCATCTGCTTGACCCGGTTCGCGCGTTCCGCAAGATTCACGTCGTCGCCGGCCGCGGCTGGCCGACCGGCGAACAGCCAGACGACCCCGAGCATCCCCATGACGACGAACGTCAATGGACGGCTCATGGGGAGCCTCCCTGACCGACGGGCTCCGCGAACGCGTTAATCTTCTTCAACTGCTGCAGAAACTCCACGTCCTTGACGTCCTGATACTGATGCAGCTTCTCCAGCAGCGGAAGATCGCGGAGCACTTCCTCGTGCGGATTCGGCACCCACCGGCTCGTGATCTGAAACCCGATGGCGGCCGAAAGCAGAATCGCAATCGCCCAGACCGCCACCACTCGACCTCGCCGGACGTACTCGAACCACGGCTGGTCGGTGATCGGCGTGCGAGTTTCGGCCACCTTGAGAGTGGACATGGTCGTTTCGGCAAAGTCAGTCGGGGCGGCGACTCGCGGGAGCACGTCCAGCAGTTCCCACGTCCGCGCCAGTGCTTCGACCTCGTGCCGGGCGACTTCGCTCCGGGCCAGCACCTGATCGATCTGTCCGGACCGCGACTCATCCAGCTCGCCATCCAGGTAGGCGACCAGGTCGTCTCGGTGCTCGGCAGTCAGTCGCGGGGCTTTGTCCATCACACCGTCAATTGTCGTTCTGAAGCCTTCAGGTTACGGCCTTTGCAGGCCGTCTCACTCCACGTTCGCCGGATTTTCCGGCCGGCCTCAACTCAAGCGGACTTGTGAATCTGGATGTAGGCGTCCAGCACCTGCCGCAGGTTCTCCCGGGCGCGGGACAACAGCGACTTCACCGCGGCCGGCGTCATCTCCATCGCGTCCCCGATGTCCTGGTAGCTCATATCTTCGAACTTGTGCAGCAGCACCGCCATTCGCTGGCGCTCGTTCAGTCCCAGCAGCGCCTCGTGCACGACCGCCTGCATCTCAATCTTGTCGAGCTGTCGCGTCGGCATCAGCGCCGACTTTTCCTGAACCAGCGATTCTTCCGGCCGAACCCCCATCATGCTCGACTCGCCCCCCGCAAACGCCACTTCGCGCTTGCGGCCCCGGTCCCGGCGGGAATTGCTCGCCAGATTGTTCGCGATCCGGAAAATCCAGGTCGAAAACCGCGCGGTCGGAACGTAACCGTGACGCGAACGATAAATTCGCAAAAAGACTTCCTGCGCCAGGTCTTCGGCCTGCTCCTGACTCTGCAGGTGGTGGGAAAAAATGTTGACCAGCCGGTCCTGATACGCCTTCACGAGTTGAGAAAACGCCTCGTCATCGTCCTCACGGGCGCGCAGCATCAACTGGACTTCCGGGTCGTGGAGATACCCGGAGTCTTCCTTGGCGACGGGCACGCTCGTCGAAGACGCCACTGAGGCAACCTGAATTTCGTTTGCGGGCGAACCGCGGTTCGCCCGTATGACAGACCAAACACCAGGACCGCCGGAAAGTTTCTGCCAGGCAGCAAAGCCTTTCCGGCAAAACGATATCGACGTTCCAACAAGTATATTCTCACCGACCTCCAGCGTCTGCCCCAAAGCTCGGGCTTCGGGAATCGGGCCTCGGGCTTCGCAGAAAAGATCGGTGAAGCGAATTGCGAGGCTCAACATCCCGTGGTATCAGGAAATGTCCGGTCATCCCTGCTCGCGACCTTCCAGCGGCCATTTGCTCTGCGAAGCCCGAATCCCGAATCCCGAAGCCCGCCGCAATGCCATTCTCCCCCCTCCCCCTCAGCTATTGCACGAACGTCCATCCCGGCCGCACTCTCGCCGAGGTGGAAGATGGTCTCGACCGCTACACCGTCGACATCCAGCGGCGATTCGGTCATCCCCTGGCCGCCGGGCTCTGGCTGGCCCAGCCGATCATCCGGGAATTGCAGTCCACCCCCGACGCAGTCGCCCAGTTCCGCGACGGGCTCACTCGTCGCGGCCTGACCTGCCACACGCTCAACGCCTTTCCCTACGGCGATTTCCACAGCGACCGCGTCAAAGAGCAGGTCTATCTCCCCGACTGGACCGATCCCCGCCGGGAGGGATACACCCTGCATTGCGCAGAAGTCCTGGCTCAGCTCCTGCCGCCGGAGACCGACGGGAGCATTTCCACGGTGCCGCTGGGCTTCAAAGCCCTCGCTGATCGTCCCGGATTCATCGAGACGTGTATCGAACGGCTGCTGAACCTGACCGTCGCCCTCGACCGGCTGCGCCAGACCACCGGCCGCACGATTCGCCTGGCGATCGAACCCGAACCCCTCTGCGTCCTCGAAACCACGCCGGAAGCGATCGCCTTCTTCGAAAAACTCTTTGCCGCTGCTGCAACTCAGGGAATCGAACCGCTGGCCCGCAATTTCCTGGGGCTGTGCTACGACGTCTGCCATCAGGCCGTCGAATTCGAAGATGTTCCCGCCTCGCTCCGCCAGCTCCGTTCCGCAGGCATCCGCATCAATAAACTCCACATCTCCTGCGCGATCCACCTGGACGATCCTGGCCGCAATGCGGAAGGCCGGGCCGCGCTGGCCCGTTATGTCGAACCCCGTTACCTGCACCAGACGTTCGCCCTGCTCCCCGACGGCGGCCGGATCTCGGCGACGGATCTCGACGCCGATCTCGCCTCCGCCCCGCCGGCCGAATTTGCCAACGCCACCGCATGGAGAATTCATTTCCACGTCCCGGTCGACTCCGAAGCGCTCGGCCCCCTCCGGACCACCCGCCCCGAACTGCGCCAGGCCCTGGAGACAATTCGCGACTGGGACGACGCTCCGCACCTGGAAGTCGAAACCTACACGTGGGAAGTCCTGCCGGACGGAGGTCGGCCGCAGCTCGCCGAAGGCTTCGCCCGCGAACTGACCGCGACTCGGGCGCTGCTGGCCGAAATCGCCGCACGGTGATTCGCTGGACTCGACCGCAGTTGGTCGTGGTATGCTGTCGGGCGCTGTGAAAACCGACCGTCAAGAATCCAACGGATCGCCCGTGCGATCCTCCGGGAGCCGATCCGATGAAGCGTATCGCCAGTTTGCTGCTGCTGTTGTCCGCCGCGGGCTGCATGGAATCGCTGGACAAGCAGGCCCAGAAAGATCCGAACTCCATCATCGGCAAGACGACGCAGAACATCGGCGAGTTCAAGCCGGAAGCCGGGGCGCAAGTCAGCGACAGCAAGATCCGCGCGACCGACCCGATCACCGCCCCGGTCAGCGCCTATGGCCCGATGCTGGAGCAGATCAGCAAGACGCACATCGCCCACGCCGTGAACCTGTACCATGCCACCAACGACAAGTACCCGGCGAGCCTGGACGAGTTCATGAAAGAGATCATCATTCCCAACAATATCAAGCTGCCGGTCCTGCCGGGCGGCAAGCAGTACCAGTACGACGTCGAAAACCACCAGCTCGTCGTGGTCGACGCGCCGGTCGAGGGCGCGAATCCGACGCCGTAAGGCGAATCGACTCGCAGACCGTAGGGCCGCGCGCGCCCGGCCGCCTTCGATGAGCGCGTCCCGATTCGATGTCGATGCTCGGAAGTCCGGTCACCCGACCTCTGGCGTCGAGAGGCGACATCTTGAGCCCCGAAGTGGGCGTCGGGCTGTAGCCACGGGTGAAACGGAGTCCGCCGACCGGCGGACGGAGTGCAACCCGTGGAACATGACGCCCTCGACAATCGCCCGGGAACGGGCGACGGAACTGCTCCTGTCTCCGAAGTCCGATCCTTTGGCTGCAGCAACGCTGGAATGCCTGGCCCGCGGGCTGCAGGTGCAGCCGGACGAGATCGCGACTTTCTGATTCCCACGTTTCCTCGCTCGATCTTCAGCACCCCGCCAGAAACTCCAACCACGCCACCAGCACCTCTTCCGGGATCTCGTGGCTTCCTGGAAACGGCGTGTAGGTCACCCGGCAGCCGGCGTCGCTGAACAGATCCCGCAGCGCCTCCGCCCCGCTGATCGGCAGCACCGGATCGTAGCTGCCGTGGCTGATGAAGACCGGCAGACCGGCCCGCTCCGCTGCCAGCCGCTTCCACTCGTCTTCACACAGCAGCGTCCCGCTTAACAGCGTCAGGCCCGCCGGGGACACCGGCAGCCGCAGCGCCACATCGGTGCTGACCATCGCCCCCTGCGAAAAACCTCCCAGCACAAACTGCGACAGCGACACTCCCGACGTTTCGCTCCAGATCTGCAGCGTTTCCGTCAGAGCGGCGCTGGCGACATCCAGCCCCGGCGGCACCGTTTTCCGGAGCGAGTCTCCCCGTCCCGTGGCCACCAGTTGCTGCAGGGCCATCACGTTGAGCTCCCACCAGGCGCGACCTCCCGGCAGACCCATCTCGGACATGTCCAGCGGTGCGGCGGGAAACAGAAACTGCACCCGCGCCGCCAGCTCCGGAGAGGCCCCCAGCACCGCCGGCCCCAGCCCGACCAGGTCCGTCCCCGGCGCACCGAAACCGTGGCAGAGCACAACGACCCGGTCGGGCGTCTGCCCCGGCGGGAGCTGATCGACCACCACACATTTCAGCGAACCAACTTTCACACTGCGCTGCGGCATCACGACCTCAATGTTCCGGGAGAATTCAAACGATCTGCAGAATCCCCGAACCGGCGGCGTTTCGCCAGCCCGGCGGACCTTGCCGATCCTGAAATCCGGACGCTGGAATCGTCGTCATCCCGATGACATCGCCGCTCATTGCGACCGCACCGTCCGGCAGTTGTCGCCGGCTGCCACTGAGACCCTGCGGTCGGCGCAAGGTCTTGCCGTCACTGCGATTGCAATTCGGCTCACATCGAGCCTCCTTCTGTGGCACGCGATGTGTAATGACTTGGAATTGTCGCGTGGTTTCCGGGCGGGACAGCGGTCGTCCGTTGTCCTGCCTCCGCGGGTTCTTTCGCACGACGTTCCGGAGGAAATGATGTCTCCCATCCGTCAATCGCTGGTCATCCTCGCCGCCACTCTGCTCAGCGGACCGTCGCTCGCCTGGGCGGCCTCGCCCCCGTCGACGACGATCCTGGTCCGCAACGCCCGGCAGTTGCATGCCATCGTCGATCGCGATTTCCGCGCTTCCCCGCTCTATCCGCAACTCTGTCAGGCGACCGAGCGGATCGAGCAGCGGGCGGAGTCGATTCGGAATCATCTCGGCCATCCCGCTTCACAGACCCAGATCCGGCAGAACCTGATGGAACTGGATGCCGCCGTCGCCAATCTCGACCAGCTCGTCGCCCAGCTCCCCGCGCGAACGGTCCTGCAGGCCCACCAGGCCAGCTATCAGAAAAGCGCCGCCGTGCAGGTCACCATCGGCAACGGCTACATCTACCAGGCGACGCCGACCTACCGTCCGCCGGCCGCCCTCAATCCCCGCGACATCGCCCGGCTGCAAAACGCCCTGGCTGACGTCGATACGGCCGCCGCAGACTTCAGTTGCGCTCTCTCCGCCTGGGAACGGACCATCCTCTGGGATCACGGCGGCTGGGACCGCCCGCGTCGCACGCCGGTCGTGCCGCCAGTCCCCTGGGGACTGAGCGACTCACGCCACCCGCAATGGCGGTAGCCATTGTGCCTGCATGGAATTGGTCGTCAGAGGAAACCACGAATGACACGAATTCGCACGAATGCGATTGGGAGCAATTCAATCGGAGAGATACCAGAACAAGATCATGTTCTGGCTTCAGCCGTAGAAACGTCGGTAATTATATGGCCCCGATCCCTCAGCGAACTTGCCCGTGATACTCGTAAGCCCTGATCTTCAGATTCATTTGTGTCGATTCGTGTGATTCGCGGTTGCGGTCTCTTTCCCGCACGAACCCACTCGCCGCCGTTCACGGCATCCACGCCCAACCCATCTCTGAGTCGGCACAAACCGGCCGTGCCGGCCGGCCGGGCCGGTTATTTGTAGAGGAGTTGTTCGGGGCGCGGGAGATCGTCCAGGCTGCCGATTCCGAACAGCGACAGAAAACGCGCCGTCGTCACGTACGGCACGTCTTTGGGGCGGTCGGGATGACGTTTGACGGCGATCAGCTCCCGGCGGAGGAGCTGTCTTAGCACCGGCCCGCACTGCGGCCGACCAAGATCCTCGATCTCTTTCTGGCTGATCGGCTGGTGATAGGCGACGACGGCCAGGATTTCGAGGACTTCCTGCGACAGACGGACCTCTTTGGGACCCTGCCCGTAGACCTTGGCCCGGATCCGGTCATAGTCCTCGTGCAGCGTGAGGCGATAGCCCCCTTCGACCAGACGGACTTCGTAAGGGCGATTCTCCGCGGCGTACCGGCGGTTCAGGGAGTCGATGAGCCGCTCGACCATCGCCACTTCCGCATCGGTCCGCAGCACCGACAGCAGCCGCTTCGCCGTCAGCGGCTGACCTCCGACAAACAGGCAAGCTTCGATAATCTGCTCGGGGGTGACGGTCGGTTCGGCAACGGCGGCCGCAGGCGGGGGGGAAGCCCGTTCGGTCAACTCTCTGGCGAGCTGCTGAGCGCCTGCAGAAACGCCTTCCTGAGGTGCAGCGACCGGACTGTTGTCTACGCCGTCCTCAGGGGCCGCCGGCGGGGTCGGGATCGTCGCCTCGGCGAATTCCAGCGTTTCCAGCGCCTTGCGATAGGCCGCTTCCAGGTCGTCGCCGGACCAGTCGGCCTCCGTATCGCTGTCTTCGAACGCGGCGAACGGCAGCCCGGTCGACTCCGCCGAGATTTCGTCGGGAAGATCGTCTTCGTTTTCCGTCATGCCGCTCCTCCTCCCCGTGCTGCCGATGAACGGGACTATCGGGCGCTTGTCGGAAACGGTCAAGACGGAGTCGTCTGACAGGATGCGACGCTGGCTCGATAAAAACGCAAAGAGCCGGTCGGAATGGCTTCCGACCGGCTCCTGAGGTGCATTGGCCACGCGGCCTGCGTGCATCAGTTGTTGTAGTTGACGATGACCATGCCCCGAACCGACGTAATGGCGACTTCGTAGCGCCCGAAGTCGTAGATCACCTTGTCGCCCTGGCGGCGGCACTTGATCTTCGGGCATTCGCACGGCGGAACGCAGATCTGCACGTTCACGCATTGCGGTCCGCACGTGTTGCAGGGATCCTTGCAAGGATCGGCCACCTGAACCACCATCGGAATGGCGCACGGGTGGATCTTGCGCAGATCGCGATAACGCACGTTCTCGTACAGGGCCACGGGACCCATGACCGAATTCGGCACGTCTTCATACGTCGGATACGCGTGTCCCGGCGGCAGCTCCTGCGGAGCATAACCGCTGCCGAGCGGCGCCGGCATTGGAACCGGGTCCAGCGCCCCCGGAATCGACGGGATCGGCGTCGGTGACGCCTGCCCGAGCAGAGCCGGTCCGCCGAATCCCAGGCTGCGCGAGTAACCGCGGAGCGCCGGACCCTCGGCGGCGACTGCGGCCGAAGCCACCGTCATCACGCAGAGCGTCCACATTGCAATTTGCTTCACCATCGAATTTGCTCCTTCCCTGACCGGAACGAGGCCCCTTTCTCCGCTGAAAGTCGCCCGTCCCCGTACCCATGACCCAGATTGTGACACACAGCCGAAACCCCACACCCGGACTTCAGCCGATTTGCCGCAAGCGTTGTGCCTGCAGGAGTAGTCGGCCAGATCGCGTCGAGGTTCGGCAGAAACTGCCGGTTCGTGGAGCGGTTTTCCTCAACCGCTGCCCTAGAGGCTTACTGGGAAAACTGTAGGGAGGCAAGCAATCGCCCGCAAATTCTCCCTGGAATCCCCAAGGCTCCACGTTGCCGTGACTCAACGTTCCAATTCCACCATCTGCCCGTTTCAAAAAAGCATCATCGATGGAATCCGCCACGCTTCTCAAAGACGGTTCATTACCCCTATTCGCCACAAACTGCGCCGTTCGTTCAGATTCGGTCTGGAACCCGACCGTCCGAAGGCCGGCATCGTCCACTCCGAACCCGGAATTGAACGTCATAACCATTTGCAGTTTGTGGAGATGAGATTGATTGGCCGTCGTTGTTGGGACATAATTCGTTGAACCGCACGCCGGAGCTGGTGGCAGAGCGGCTGGAAACAAATTTGGCCTCAGTTCGACGGCAGACGCGCTCGGCTGAGAGACATCTCCTTGCGAATCGGGATCGCGGAATGGCGGCTGTCAGCATTGGAACGTCCCGCAGATTGCTCGCATCCCTCGGCAGCGCACTCCTGGTCAGCCTGGCTGGCTGCGGCGGGACGGCGCCTCCCCCCGTCGCCGACGCCAAACCGGCTCCAGCACCGGCAGCCGCTCCGAGCGCTCCCGCCGCTGCGACGAGAGATCCGGCCGACAGCACTCCCCCTCCGAAAGTTGAGCCGGCCAATGGCGGTCGCAAATTCGTCGGAGACATCCCCTACGACGTCTTCTTCGACGACCCGCTGCAAGTCGTCGCCGATTCGACGAAGGTCGCGGCCGGGCCGACGGCGCCTGACATGAAGTCGCCGACCGAACCGGCGCCTGCCGCGGCTGCTCCGACTGCCACGGGCGGGAAGCACGATTGGGCCGCCCTGCTGACCGGCGACGATATCCAGCATGAAATCAAGACGGTCCGAAACCATCTGAATTCGTCGCTGCAGAATCTGGGAACCTACAATGCCGGCGTCAAAGATATCGCTGTCGACGGTGCCGTGATCGCCGGCCTGGCGCGGATTCTGTCGGAGACCCCCGACGAAGCGACCTGGAAGAAGAACGCCCCCCTGGTCGAGGAATACGGTCGCCAGATCTGGGACGCGGCGAGCGGGGCGAATTCGCTGGGTCGGGAATCGTACGAAAAGGTCCAGGCCGCCAACGAGCGACTGGTCGCTTCGCTCAGCGGCAATGTTCCGGCCGACGCCGGGACGCCCCCAGCCGACCGCACGTTTCATGAAATCGCCCACCGGAAGGGCTTGATGAAACGGATTGAACGGGCGTCCGAGTATCTGCGCGCCAACATCAACACGGACAGCAAACTGAAGAGCGAGCAGGAGAAAATTCTCCATGAAGCCGCGCTGATCGCCGCGTTCGGAACGGCGTGCGCACTTCCCGGCTATGAGTCCGCTGACGAAGAAGACTATCAGACGTTCGCCAAAGATCTGGTCGGAGGCGCCCAGGAAGTCCACGGTGCGGCGAAAGATCAGACCTACGAGAAATTTCAGTCGGGGCTCAACCGGCTTCTGAAAGCCTGCAACGACTGCCACGCCGGTTACGCCACCGGCGGCTGAACCCGCGCCGATTTCGAAGCGTCGACTGCCCCGCGACCGCATGGGAGTGTCTCTGATGAATCGACGACGTCTGTCCGGCCTCCTGGCTTCCATGCTCATCGCTGCGGCGTCGACCGCACAACCGTCGCTGCGCGCGGACGTCATCGAGCTCAAGTCCGGGCAGAAGCTGGAAGGGGATGTCCTCAAGGAACAGGCCGACGCGATCTACGTCGATATCGGCGTCGAAGTCGTCAAGGTGCCGCTGAACCAGATCCGTCAGCGGTCGGCGTCCGCCGGCTCCGCCAATCAGCCGCTGCAGGTCGAGAAGCATTCCCTGTACAAGACCGCCACACTGCCGCGGAAGAGCATCAAGGAGCTCGCCGAGCAGTTCGGTGCAGGGGTGGTGCTCGTGCAGACTCCCGGTGGACTGGGATCGGGGTTTATTGTCAACGAGAACGGCTACTGCGTCACGAACTACCACGTGATTGAAAAGGAAACCCGCATCGCGGCCACGGTCTTTCTCCGGACGGCGGATGGAGAGTTCAGCCGCCGACGGATCGACGACGTCAAAATCGTCGCTCTGAATCCGTTTTTCGACCTGGCGCTGCTGCAGATTCCCGTGCAGAAGGACATTCCGTTCAAGCCGGTGTACCTGTCGCAGAAAGACGATCTGCATCAGGGTGACGAAGTCTTTGCGATCGGAAATCCGCTCGGGCTGGAGCGTTCGGTCTCACAGGGGATCATCGGGACCACGAACCGCAATTTCAAAGGGATGGTCTTCATTCAGACCACGGCCGAGATCAACCCCGGCAATAGCGGCGGGCCGCTGTTCAACGCGCGCGGCGAGGTGATCGGCGTGACGAACATGAAGCTGTTGATGGCGGAAGGGCTCGGATTCGCCATCCCGGGGGCCTACCTCAAGCTCTTCCTCGACAACCACGAGGCGTTCGCCTTCGACCGGAACAATCCGAATTCGGGATTCCGCTACCTCGATGCCCCCCGTCGTAAAAACCCCGGCAATTCGCCCTGATCGACCAGTCGGGTTGTCCGCGTCGCGGTCGCCGGGGATTCCATCAGGAATCGCGAATCGAGTCTGCTCCTCCGGTTCGACGCGAGTCCCCCCAGCCTCTGTGCGAGTCGACGGGCTTCATTCCTCAGCCCCGGCAGGCAACGTCCCGAAACTGGTGCGTTCCCATATGTCCTGACTGTGATGCGGTTTGGGGTTTTCCTGTTTGAGCGAATCTGCGAGGATTCGCCTCCTGGATTGTGCCGTTCCATGGATGGAGCCCGGCCGTGCATCGAGCCGCTGAGCAACTGCGAGCCTATAATCGCTTCCGGCAGCGTTACCCCATGTGGGGCGCTCTGCTGCCGTGGGCTCGTCGCTCCGTGAAGGGATTTCTCCGGCGCAACGTCGTTCAGGAACTGATCCGCACGGACAACGACTTCCTGATTCCCGTCGACTCGTCCGAAGCGACGACCCGGCGCGTCCAGGTCCAGGGGAGTTTTGACTCGTCGCTGGAATGGATTATCCGTCGCTATGCGAAGCCCGGCACCGCGGCGGTCGATGTCGGCGCCAATCTGGGCTATCTGTCGCTGGTAATGTCGGATCGCGTCGGCAGCCAGGGCTGCGTCTATGCGGTCGAACCGAACCCGGCGCTTCACGGGTATCTCACACGGTTGCTGCAGTTGAACGCGATCGACAACGTGCAACTGGCCCGCTATGCCTGTTCGCAGGCTGCGGGGACGCTCCGGCTCGCCGTCGACCGCGCGGATCATACGCAATTCTGCATTTCCGAGGACGGCGGCTGCCAGGTTGAGGCCCTCCCCCTCGACAGCCTCCTCGCGTCCAACGCGCTGCCGGTTTCCCTGCTGAAAATTGATGTGGAAGGACACGAGTTCGAAGTGCTGGCCGGTGCGCGCGCCACGCTGCAGCGGCACCGCCCGACGGTGGTGTTCGAGACCGGTCTGCACACGTCCTCGCAGGTTGATTCGATCGGACAGATCCTGGAAGACGCCGACTATGAGGTCGTGGGCGTGATTCACGACTGGGGTGTTGACGAACAGCCGCTGTCGACCCGGATGACCACCCGATCGCACTGCAATGTTCTGGCGCTGCCTCGGAGCAGGTCGGCGGCCGTCGTGAGTCGCGCGGCGTGAGGTGCCTGGGTCCCGAGTGACTGGATCGGAGCATAGAGCGGCTTTCCTCGTGAAACCTTGAGTCCCGCAGTTTGGAAACCCGGAAGGGCAGTCAGGTTCTTAACAATGCAGCTCCTGAACTGGATGCGGACATGGCGCAGATCGCGACGACGGGAACGTCGATGCGCCGAGGAACGTCTGCTCCTGGACCGGCTGGCGCAGGTTGCGGGGGAACCGGGAGGGGACTGGGGCGGGCGAGTCATCACCGTGGTGCTCGGCGGAAAACCCGATCCGCTCCGTCCGCAGCGGACGCTGGGAGACTTTGCCCAGTACATCCGGCCGTGGTGGAGCTCGATGCATCGCGTCGGGCTGCGAGGAACCATCCTGCACGACTCGCTCCCCGATGAGTTCGTCGAAACACAGGCTTCGCCCCTGGTGAACTTCGTCCGCGTTGAGCCGCAGGACTGGCCGCTCTACCACGAGCGACACCGGCTCATCCGCCAGCATCTCGACCGGCTGGACGACGAGTTCGTGCTGATCACCGATGTCTCCGATGTGGCGTTCCGCCGAAATCCCTTCGAGTTCCTGCGGACTGCGGGGGCCGGCCGATTTGCAATCGGATCCGAACCGCAAACCATCCAGCAGAGCCGGTTCATCCGCCAGGAGATGGATCGTCAGTTCGGCCGGGTGCTCCATCCGGATCGACCGCTGCTGAATCCAGGGATTCTGGGGGGGCGGCGGGAGCGTGTCGTCGAAGTGCTCGACGCGTTTCTGGAAGAGACCGCGGCCAGGGCGCCGGACCTGAGCGGGACCGACATGAGCCTGTTCAACAAGGCCATTCACGACCGGTTCTGTCCCGAGGACTGGCTCACCGGGCATCCGCTCCATTCGAAGTTCCGGAGCTGGGAATTCGACACCACGGCGGCGATCATTCATAAGTGACGCTGCGGTGAGGCGCCGCTCTGAAGTGCGATCGCGTTTCGGCCGTTTCTGCCGGAGTCGCTTCGCGGTCGGTCGACGATCCCGTCCGCTCGTTCGGGAGGGGAATTTCCCGCCAAACCGGTCTGGAGGTGAACCGCCTCGATGACTAGAATCCGCCGCCATTTTGCCGATCCGACGACATCGGAGGATTGGTCGAGTTTCCGAACGACGACTGCCGTCCCGACGGCAGGAGCATGCGGGCCGCTTTCGGTCACTTCAGAGGATCTACTCCGCCATGACGGCATTCCGATTCTCCCTTGCCATCCTGCTGTGCGGGATCTCGATCAGCGCGCTCCCCGCTCAACAGCCCCGGCCGCGCGGAAACGGCGGCGTGCCTCAACAGCCGGTGCGACAGGAACGTCCTCTCCCGCAGTTGAATACCGTCCCCGTCAAGCGGCAGCCGATGGACCCGCAGCTTCGAATCCTGCTCGACAACTGGGGTGAAAGCTCGGAGAAGATCCGGGAACTTCGCGGAACACACCAGAGACAGGTTTTTGACCATGTCTTTCAGGTCGAAAAACGATCGGTCGGACACTTTTACTACGTCTCACCGGATAAGGGCCGGATCGACCTCCAACCGACGAAGCTCGAGGCGAACGAGAAGTCCAAAGCAAAGAGCAAAGAGGGAGTTCCCTATGCGCTGGCAGCGGATCGGGCGGAGCGCTGGATCTGCACCGGGAAAGAAGTGCTGACGATCAACGACGAAGCCCGCGAGTACGAAGTCTTTCCGCTCCCTCCGGACCTGCAGGGACAAAATATTATCAACGGACCGCTGCCCTTTCTGTTCGGGCTGAAGGCGAACGAGGCGCAGCAACGCTTCGATATGGAACTTCTCAGCAATGAGGCCGCAACGGCTCTGATTCTTGCCAAACCCCTCCGCCCGGACGATCAGGCGAATTATTCCGAAGCGAGAATCCTGCTCGACAAGACGACCTTCCTTCCAAAGGCTGTCCGGTTGCTGGACCCCTCGGGGAACCGGGAAACCCGTTACTGGTTCGATGGCCTTAAGCCGAACGATTCGAGCATCCGGAAGGTCGTCGAAGACTTGATGGGCAAAGATCCCTTCAAGCCGAGTCTCGCCAGGTACAAGGCGATTCAGCCGCCGCTGGTCGAGCAGCGCCGCGATGCAACGCCGCGCGAAAGTGGCCTGGCGCCTGCTCCTCGGAGCGCCATTCTGCCTGTCGACGGCAAGGGCCGAGTTCGCATCAACGACTGACGCGGTCGGTTCCTGACGGTTCCATCTTTTCACGGGTCCGATCGGCCGGTAGCATCAGGGACGTGCGATCACGTCGTTCTGTTGCGTTTACTGGTGGCCCCTCGTGAACACCGTCGCCCCGGCATTGCCAGACGTCGTCGCCCCGCCTCCCGCGAAGTCGACGGAAGTCGCTCTGCCACCGCAGACGACTCCGGAGAAGTCGCCCGTCGGCGCTGTCTGCTGGGGACTTTCGCAAGGCGATCGCTGGTTTCTTGGTGGATGCGGGGGGCTGGCGATCCTGCTGCTGGCCGCGCATCTGGCAATCAGGGACCGCTGGGGAACTCCGACCATTGAGGTCGCCAGCCTGCATCCCCGCGAGTGGCACTACTCCGTCGAAATCAACTCGGCCACCTGGGTGGAGTGGCTGCAGCTCCCTGACATCGGCGAGGCTCTGGCGCACAGGATTGTCGATGACCGCGATGAGCGAGGACCGTTTCGCAGCGTCGAGGATGTCTCCCGCGTGCGGGGCGTCGGTCCGAAGACGCTGGCGCAGATCCGTCCGTTCCTCCGTCTGGACTCCGACCCCGTTGCTGCGAACCCGGCTCCGCAATGACGTGTCTTCCGGAGACCGGTCGCGGCGGAAGGAGCGTATCAGACAGACCGGCAACGAGTTGCAGCAAATGGCGGTCATCGACCAGGACTCGCCGCCGGACGAAATAGGAGCCCCTCCCATGAGGAGTCGGGGTCCACACTTGCAGGCTCCTGCCGGAGCGGGTAACTCTATAACGTCCCGGCGTGTTGAGACGCTGGACGGGCGGTTAACTCAGTGGCTAGAGTGCCATCTTCACACGGTGGAAGTCACAGGTTCGAATCCTGTACCGCCCACTCCCGACCAAAATCCCTCCCGCTTCAACCGGGAGGGATTTTTTGTTGACGGGTGCCGCACGCGACCTTTGACCTCGCTGAGCCTCCGCGCCCGGCAGATTTATTGGATCTTGTTGTCCGTTTTTACGAACCATAACAAGCTCGTAAGTGTCGTGTCTGTTCCACATGAATTTTCCGGGATACGATGGCGGTTATCGCGGTCGTGCCTGCTCTTCTGCTACTCGGACTTTGTAGCGGTTTCAAAGTTTCCCGTCGGACGGGAACGCGGGTGTACGAATGGCGATGGTCTGTCGTTCCTGTGGATGACGCGTTATCTGCTGCGACAAGGGGGATCTCTGGCTGGCATCGATTGACTGCCGCACGCTTGCGGTTTCAGTCAGGGGCTGGCGTCGCTATTCGGATCTGTGCGTCCCCCCCGGTGAATCTGCACGGCCGCGTTTCTCTGCTGGCTCGCCGTCCCGAACGCGCTCCGAGAGTTTACGTTCGACGCATGTTCCGAGTCTTTGTCCTGTCCTGCGACGGAGACCTTGATGAGTACAGTGACCGAGCCGCGCCCGGCGAAACCCACTCCATCCGACCGGGCGACGCTCCAGGCGTCTCACCTTGAGCACGTCATCGGCTACGCCGCAAATCTGCTCCCCATTCAGGGGCCGATCACAGTCTTCGTGGCTTTGAACACGCTGCAGGCGCTGGAAAATCTTCCCTTTGACGAGGGTGTGCAGCACGGCGCCCGGTTGTTCGACTGCCAGCCTTACTTGCCCGAGCAACGCTACCGCGAAGCGCTCTTGAGGGGCCGGATTCGTGTCGAGGATCTCGAAGCCGTCCTGCGACAGGATCTCGGATCGGACGCCGATCAGCACGTGTTCGACGACGAATCCCGCTTCGATCTCCGTCTGGCGATGCTGCGCTACGGCCTGCAGACCGCCCCGGCGGCGGAACTCCGCTGGTTCATCGGACAGACCGACGCCCTGGCGTATTTTCGGCGAGAAGTCTCCCTGCAGTCCCGCCAGGAAATGATCGACGACACGCGACGCTGGGTCATGCGCGACCTGCGCGTGGCGCTGCAGCCGGACCATGCTCCCGATCCGCATGACCGCCAGTTCCCCCGCGCAATCCTTGAGCTGATACAGCGGTTCGGCGGGTCGTCCATTGAGCTGTGGAGCGACGAAACCTGGGAAGCCTTCACGCTGCAGGCGTTGCTGCGGATCTGCCGTGGCGGCGTGCATGGCGTGCGAGGTCACTTCGAGCCGTCAGCCTGGCGCTCCCGTCCGCGGGACCTGCTGCTGGAAGCCACCGGATTCGATACGGATCTGCTGGTTCACGAGGTGTTGATCAAGTTCTGCGCCGGATTTCTCGATCAGGGAATTTCCAACTGGCCAATGCCGCACCGGGACGACGGATTCTTCCGCGCGTTCGTGGCCATGTACGGCCAGGGGGGCGGGCCGCCGGATCGGTGGCGCGAATCGCTTCCCGCCGAGTTGCAGCGGATCAAAGCGGCCGGGCTCAGCCCTCTGGAGTCGATTGCCGAGTCTCTCAAGCTGCTCGGCGTCCCCGAACCGGAATGGGCGCCCTTCATTACCAGCACGCTGCTCGCGCTGCGCGGCTGGGCCGGGATGATTCACCAGGTGGAAACGCGACCCGACCGGGTGGCGATTCCGGCCCCTCCGGGGACGCTGGTCGAGTTTCTGGCGGTCCGGCTGATCCTGGAGCGGATTGCGCTGGCCTACGCGGCCGGCAAGCATCTCAATTTTCGGGGACCGCTCAGCGAGGTGAGCGATGCCGCTCACGAGCGGATTCCCCGCCACGAACCGGTCAGTCTCGATCAGCGCGCCTTTCAAGTCTTCCAGCTCGCTCAGTTGCTCGACTGGAAGCCGAAGCATCTGCAGTCGCTGAGCAAGTCGGAATGGGCGCGGCTGGTTCCGGAGATTGAAAAATTCTCCAGCATGGAGCGCCGCCGACTGTTCAGCCGGGCCTACGAACGGCGCTACCGGCTGCGGACTCTCGACGCGATTTCAGTGCACTCGGCCGGCGGTCTACGACGTTCGTCCGGTTTGCGGTTTCAGACGATTTCATGCCTGGACGATCGCGAGGAGTCGTTTCGCAGGCATCTGGAAGAACTTGCACCCGACGTCGAAACCTTTGGCGTCGCGGGATTCTTCATGGCGCCGATGTACTACCGGGGCGTCGCCGACGCCCATTTCGTCCCTCTGTGCCCGATCGTCATGCGCCCGCAGAACTGGGTCTCCGAAGAAGCCGTCGACGCCGCCGACGGGAACTACGCGCGGCAGGTCAAAACGCGACGTCTGCTCGGCACCGCCACCCATCAACTGCACCAGGGCACGCGGACCTTTGCGGGTGGAGCGCTGCTGACGGCGGCGCTGGGACCGCTGGCTTCGATTCCGCTCGTCGCCCGCGTCCTGTTTCCTCGCATGGTGGCCCGCTTGCGGCAATCGGCCCGCCGGCTGGTCCAGCCTCCCACGACGACGCGACTGCAGCTCGAACGGACCGATCCGACGCCCGGCCCCGAAAACGGGCACGTCGGGTACAACCTCGATGAAATGGCGAACATGTCCGAGCGACTGCTGCGGGACATCGGATTGACCGTCTCGTTCGCGCGGACCGTCATCGTCATGGGGCACGGATCGGACAGCGTCAATAATCCCCACAAGGCGGCGTACGATTGCGGCGCCTGCGGCGGCTGGGCCGGCGGACCAAACGCCCGGGCAGTCGCCCAGATGCTCAACGATCGCCGAGTCCGGGAAAAGCTGCGCGATCGCGGCATCGACATTCCGCCGGAGACGGTCTTCGTCGGCAGCCTGCACGACACCTGCAACGATTCCGTCATCTATTTCGATCTCGAACGGATGCCGGAGCGGCACCGCGCCGAATTCGATGAGATCCGCGAAATCATTGAACAGACCCTCGACCGCAACGCCCACGAGCGCTGCCGGAGATTTCAGTCCGCACCGCTGTCGCTTTCGTTCGCCGAGGCGCGCCGCCATGTGGAGTCCCGCGCGGAAGACCTCGCCCAGCCGCGCCCCGAACTGGGGCATCAGTCTTTGACGATGTGCATCGTCGGGCGGCGGGAACGGACCCGCGGACTGTTTCTGGATCGCCGGGCGTTTCTGGCGTCCTACAACCCCGAGCAGGACGACGCCGAATCCTCGACGCTGACCCGCGTTCTGCTCCCGGTGTTCCCGGTCTGCTCCGGGATCATTCTCCAGTATCACTTCTCGCGAACGGATTCGCCCGGATGGGGCTCCGGCAGCAAGCTCCCCCACAACGTCACCTCGCTGCTGGGGGTGATGGACGGGGCGGCGAGCGACCTGCGCACCGGACTCCCCTGGCAGGGGGTCGAAATCCATGAGCCGATGCGACTGCTGATCGTCGTTGAGACGACGCCGGAGCGGATGACAAAAATCATGGAGCGGAATCCGAGCATCGATCAGCTCGTGCGGAACGAATGGGTCCAGCTTGCGATTCTCAATCCCGACTCGTCTCAGATTCACGTTTACAATCGCGGGAAGTACGAGCCCTACCGGCCGACCACGACGGAGCTGCCGCAGGTGACTTCGTCGGTCGACTGGTACCGCGGCTGGCGCGACCATCTCGAATTCGCAGAAATCGTTCCTTCCCCGCCAGTCTGAACTCGCCTCTCCTCCGCCGGTCTCCCCGCCTGTAACGCTCCGGAATGTCTTTCATGCTCGATCAGCCGCTGATTCCAGTTCTCCTGGGCCTGGTGGTCGTCGCGACGCCATTGCTGCTGGTCCTGGTGCTCGGTCTGTCGTCGCTGTTCGATCGACCGCTGCAGGAGCGGACGACCGGCCGCTGCGTGCAACTGGCGAGCTGGATCGGGCTGGTCGCCAGCCTGGCGATGCTGGCGTGGATGCTGTCGACCGGCGCGCGGTACGTGCCGATCGAGCCGGGGAACTGGGTGGCGATCGAACATGGACATTCTCACTACCATTTTGAATTCAAATTCGTCTTCGACCGCCTGTCGGTCCCGTTCGTCATTCTGACGTTCGTGCTTTGCGGCACCATCGGCGCCTTCGGGACCAAGTATCTGCACCGCGAGGCGGGCTTCAACCGGTTTTTCGTGCTGTACGCCTTCTTTCTGCTCGGAATGGTGGTCGCTTCGCTGGCGGGGACGATTGAAACGCTCTTCACCGGGTGGGAACTCGTGGGACTTTCTTCCACGCTGCTGGTCGCCTACTACCACGAACGCCCGGCGCCGGTCCGGAACGGATTGCGGGTCTGGTGCGTCTATCGCGTTTCGGATGCGGCGCTGCTGATCGCCGCGGTGGCGCTCCATCACCTGCGCGGCGAGGGAGACTTTTCGCTCCTCGCCGGCCAGGGCTGGCCCTACGGGCAGGCGGGGCTCACCAGCAACGAAGCGCTGTTTATCGGCTTGCTGCTGCTGCTGGCGGCCGCGGGAAAGTCCGCGCTCGTCCCGTTTTCGGGCTGGTTGCCGCGGGCGATGGAAGGTCCCACCCCGTCCAGCGCCGTGTTCTACGGAGCACTTTCGGTGCATCTGGGCGCCTTCCTCCTCCTGCGCTTCAGCCCGCTGCTGGATCTGTCGATCGGGCTGCGGGTGGCGGTGATCTGCGTCGGCCTGGTGACGGTCGTCTTTGCGTCGGTGACAGCCCGCGTGCAGACCGATATCAAGAGCGCCCTGTCGTTCGCCTCGCTGACCCAGGTCGGCATCATCGTCGTCGAAATCGGCTGCGGGCTGCGGTACCTCGCGCTGGCGCACATCATCGGACATGCCTGCCTGCGGACGCTGCAGTTCGTCCGGGCTCCGATGATTCTGCAGGACTACCGGAACATGGAAAACGCGATGGGCAGCCGCCTGCCGCGGCTGGCCAGCACCTGGATCCTGCTGCTCCCCGATCGCGGCCGGGACTGGCTCTATCGCTTCGCGCTCGAACGCGGCTACCTGGACGCCATTCTGACCGACTACGTCGTCGAACCCGTCCTGCGCGTGTTTCGCTGGTGCGACCGGATGGAACGACTCTGGACGGACGGACTGTCCGGCGGCAGCTCCCGGGAATCGGATCGCGTACAGCCGGGCGCCATCGGCCCGATTGAGGAGACCCTGTGAATCATCTCCATTTCGCCTGGCTGGAAGCCGCGATCTTATTGCCGCTCGCAGGGGCGCTGGCTGTGTTTCGGATGCGCAATCCGATTCAGGCCCGCCAGACGAGCGTGCTGTTCTCCGGGCTGGCGGCCATCTGCAGCATCGGGGCGTGGCAGGACTTCTTCACGCTCCACGCCGAGGTGGCCAATGACCGCTGGGATCTCGTTTCGCAGATCTGCGGCGCCCGCTACCTGGTCATCGACGAATTCAGCGCTCCGCTCCTTCCGCTGGTGGCTCTGCTCTACTTTCTGACGATCCTGGCGACGCTCAGCACCAAACTCAAACGGTTCAGCTTCGCCTGGACCCTGGTGTCCGAGTCGATCGCGCTGGCCACCTTCAGCACGTCCGAACCCCGCCTGCTGATCGTGCTGCTGGCGCTGGCGGCCATCCCCCCCTACTTCGAACTGAGATGGCGCGGCAAGCCCACGACGGTCTACGCGCTGCATATGGCCCTGTTCGTGGGGCTGCTGATGCTCGGCTGGCACTTCATCGAGTCCGAAGGGGCCACGTCCCGAGAGCATTCCCTGATGGCTCTCCTGCCGCTGTTGCTCGCCATGCTGATCCGGAACGGCATGGCCCCGTTTCACTGCTGGATGACCGATCTCTTCGAACACGCCACCTTCGGAACCGCGCTGCTCTACGCCACGCCCCTCGTCGGCGCCTACGCCACCGTCCGACTCGTCCTGCCAGTCGCCCCCGACTGGATCCTCCGCTCCATGGGCCTCATCGCCATCTTCACCGCGGTCTACTGTTCCGGCATGGCGCTGATCCAGCGCGAAGCCCGCCGGTTCTACACCTACCTGTTCCTCAGCCACTCCGCGCAGGTCCTCGTCGGGCTGGAGGCGGCGACCAGCCTCGGACTCGCCGGCGGCCTCAGCGTCTGGCTCTCCGTCAGCCTCTCGCTGGGGGGCTTCGGCCTCACGCTGCGCGCCCTGGAGGCCCGTCGCGGCCGCCTGTCGCTGGCGGAGTATCAAGGACTCTACGAACACGCGCCCGCCCTGGCGGTCTTCTTCATTCTGACGGGTCTGGCCAGCGTCGGCTTCCCCGGAACCTTCGGGTTCGTCGGCACCGAACTGCTGATCGACGGCGCCGTCGCCGCCTATCCCTTCATCGGCATGGCCGTCGTCCTCGCCGCCGCGCTGAACGGAATCGCCTTCGTCCAGGCCTACTTCAAACTGTTCACGGGGACTTCTTACACATCGTCCGTGCCGCTGAAGATCGGCAGTCGCGAAAGGTTTGCGGTGCTGAGCCTCGCGGCGCTGATCCTGGGAGGCGGCATCTTCCCCCAGCCGGGAGTCGCCTCGCGCCACCACGCGGCAGTTCACATTCTGGACCACCGCTACAACCGGTCCGGAACGCCGCACGAAGGCGTGCATCAGGAGCACGAAGCGGCCGATCCGCGGAACTCGACCCCGCTCGCCCATTGAGACGCCGGGCAGTAAGGTCGCTCCGAAACGGGGTTCCCGATGACTTTGACCGGAAGTCGCTGCGAAGAAGGTACGGGACGTCTGGTGTCTCACGCAGCTCGGCGGCGATTCGCTTGAGCCGCATGGACCGACGAAACATCACGTACTGCCAGCGTATTGTATGATGCGCACGAGATCTCGCCGTCCGCCAGATTGTCTGCGTCGAAGAAGTGGTATCCGCACGACTTCAGCAGTTGAGTGACGGCCTCGATGTGATCTGCGAAGACTTCGCACACCACTGTGGGGCTTGCGGTCTTCAGGAGCTCAAGGCCGCCTCGGAGGACGTCGACTTCCGCTCCTTCCACGTCAATTTTTAGAACGTTTGGCGCCGGGAATCGCTGAGCCAGCCAGTCGAGCGTAACCATCGGAACCAGGGATTCGAAGCGGACGCCGCCGGTCTCTGCGCCTCCCGCAGAACTCTTCAGATGGTTGCTGCTCCTCCCCCGCTCTGCAATGCAGAATCGGGCAACGTCGATTTCGGCGCCCGTTGCCAGCGGCAACACTTCGACGGGAGCCCGCAAAGGCAGTTCCAGCCTTGCGGTTCGCTGCAGCAGCCCGACCAGGAAAACATCCGGTTCGACCGCTAGAACTCGCCCGGTCTGTCCGGCCTTTCCAGCAGCGGCGAAGGCGAACGCTCCCACGTTGGCGCCGATGTCCCACACCACGTCTCCTTCCGAGACTGCGGCCTCGACCCAGTCGAACAGCGACGAGAACGTCGTTTCCAGATCGCGCTTCCAGTACGACAGCGCTGAATCGGGAGATACGAAAATGGCCCCGCCGCCGACTCGCTGCGGGAGAGTTCGCCGAATGACGACTTCGCGGTTGATCAGCTCGGCAAACTTCCGAAGCATCAGAGCTTTCCTTGGCGGGACCAGAACTTGCGGCAGGGCCGGCGACTTTCACCCGTGTATCAGACGTGCGAACGAGGCGTCAATCCGTGTTTGGCCGGGACGTGAACTCGCCGGGCGGGGCGCCGTGAAACTGGTCTTGCCCCCCGTGTCGACCTGAATTATGGTCCGGCCGATTCTGCCGGTGTCTGCGCCGTGCCGCGATCGCGATGGAGACTTGCCAGGACTCAGGCCGGCGGAAACGGTTGCCGATCCGGAATCGCAATGCTCGGCAGCAAGCCTCGGGCAGCATTGGAAGGCGGGCCTTGAATCGTTCTCAACCACTGTTGCTCCCGGCACGTCGAGCGGTCCTTGCACCGCCGACTGGCGCGCCGGCGCCCGTGGTCCGTCGTCGCCCTGTCATCCGTACCGCCGGCGCTACGAGTCCGCGGCGCTGGGGGATTCGAGAGAAATGGCAGTGGACGACGCTGATTCTGCTGGCGCTGTTGCCGCTGATTCCTACCCTGGATAGTCCTGTCTCGATCGTGTTCGGGCTGTCGTTCGGCGTCCTGATCCTGAAGAATCTTCGCACCCGACCGAGGTACCGAACGACGCCGGCCAGCACGTATCTCCTGGCCGCGTTCTATTTTCTCTCGCTGATCTCACTGATCACGGCGACCGGCCAAGGGACGGAATTCGCCGTCTGGCTCCGCGGCTTGATCCCCTTTTTATTCTTAACCTCTTATACATGTCTTCAGGGCTTTGGCTCGCTCGATGATCTGCAGGACGCACTTGACGGAATTCAGTTGGCGGCCTGCATCTGGGCGGCGAAAATCCTCGTCGTGTGCGGTCCGGCGCTGATCGACGTGATGACCGGTCAACTGGGGCGTCTGACTTACGCGTCCGCCGACACGCTGATACCGTTCGGACTGATTGGCTATCTGGTGGCGCTGACCAACCCCTCACCGCGCTTCTCCCGCTTCCGCTGGCCCCTGCTCGGACTCTTTGCCGTACTCGTTGTCACATGCGCGTACCGCAGTCACCTGATTCTCTGCGCCCTGGTCACGCTCGCATATCTCTACCGATCCGGGTCAATCGTGCTCATGCGAGTCGTCCTGGCGGCAGCATTCGCGGCGTTTCTGGCCGCAGTGTTCGCAGGTGACACCGTGCTGGCGCTGTGGAGCAAGATCTGGATTCGGTTTGAGATTGCGATCAACGCCAGCGACATGGGCGCACGGGGAGGAGAGATCCAGTATGCGTGGGGCGCGTTCCTGAAGTCTCCAATTTGGGGCAACGGCCTGGGGCATCAGGTCCCCGTTGAAGTTGTGCATAGCAATCTGAATGCGGCCGACCTCGAGATCGAACGCGAATCCGCTGGATATATTCACAACGTTGTCTTGTACATGCTGATGGATCTGGGCGTGCCCGGCCTGCTGGCCTATTCGCTGTTCGTCCTCGTGCCGATCTGCCGCGCCCTGAAATCGCTTCATCGACATGACCCGGTCCACGATATCCAGTTTTCTGCCATGTCAACTGCGGCCTGTCTGTTGATATACACAACATGCCAGGCTGCGTTTCGACTGGTCCAGTTCAACGTCGTGCTGGGGCTCCTGGTAGCGATCGTCTGCGTCTCCGAAAAGCTGCAGGGGCGCCCCCGGAAATGAAACGCGCGCTGTTCAGCGGCCTGGTGATCCGGTGGTGCGCCGGACTGACCGTGTTTACGACATTCGTGGCGCCGCGCTGGATCGGAACCGCGGAGTTCGGCGTCGCCGCGACGGTCATGGCCATTCCCTATCTCGTGCAGGGTTTTTGCGAACCCGTCGTCATGACGCTCGCCATCGCTCAGTTGGGCGCGTCGGACGGACGCTGCAAACTCGCTCGCGTTCGCAATGACGTAACGGGAGCGGCGGTCTTGGGAGCGATGGCGGCGTTTCTGTTTGCGCTCTGGTACGTCCCACCGGACTCGACATTCAATCCGGCGGCTTGCGGCGCTCTTGCAGCAGCGTTTCTGGCCCTCGCAACATGGAATACCTGGCTGATCGGTCTCGGCTATGCCTTGAAAGAACATCGAGTGCTGATGCAGACCTACGTGGCCTCGGGAATCGCCCAGCCGGTGATGTTGTGGTTGCTGCGCGGGTACGGAAGCGGGGCCTTTCTTCTGAGTCTGATCGTCAGTCAGCTTGCAGTTCTCGCGGTCCTGTGGAGCTCGCAGAATCTGCGGCGCGAATTTCGGTCTCTTCTCGCCGCAGTTCCGGCCGGCAGTCGCTCCGATTACATAGCGGCTGTTGCGCCTAGGATCTCAGTGCTGCTTTTGAATACCGGCACGGTGCTCCTCGCGGGCATTCTATACTCACCGGCACGCGTGGCTGGGTTTCGACTCTCTATTGGAGTCGCAGGGGCTCTGAACTTTCTCGTTCCGATCTCGCCGCAGATCCTGCAGTCGACATTGACGTCTGCCGACGCGTCCGGGCGGCGATCTGCGCGAATAGTGTTGACGATTTCGTTTGCAATTATGTGTGGCCTGTGCGGCGGTCTGTTTCTCTGGTCGGATGAACTGCTCGCCAGACTACTCCAGGAGAGATCCTTTTCTCCGATGGACGGAGCGATCTTTCTCGCAATGCCGTTCTTTCTGTTGATCCAGCCGCTATCGTCGTACCTCTACTCGACCGGGAGGGCGAGAATCACTTTGTGGGCCACGCTCGGATGTCTCACGGCATTCGCGGTCGGCACGATCTTCCTCGATCCCCGCCTCGCGTTCGCCGGAGGCGCGATTGTGCAGATCGCAGTCAGCCTGGCCCTGCTCGCCAGGGGAACCGCAACGGTGAACATCTGCGGCGCTGTCGGCCGGCCTGCGATCGAAGCTCAGTCCCGCAGCAGCCGCTCGTACGAACTTGTGAGAAGCGGGGCTCGGTTGGAACCGTCCCCTCCGCCGCAGTGATCCAGCTCAATTTCTATCTCTACGCAGTCGGAGTCTCCCGTGTCCATCAGCGTCATCATTCTGACGTTCAATGAAGAACGAAATATCGGAACCGCCATCGATTCCGTGGCAGGCTGGGCGGACGAAATCTTTGTTGTGGACTCGTACTCCACGGATCGAACTGTCGACATTGCTCTGTCGCGATCCGAGAGCGGAGTGAAGGTCGTGCAGCATACTTTCAAGAACTACTCGGATCAGTGGAAGTGGGCTCTGCGAACGCTCCCCTTGACCGGCGAGTGGACGATGAAGCTCGACGCTGATGAACGATTGACGTCCGTCCTCCGTGACGAAATCTCCTCCAGGCTCCTTGATGGTCCGTCGGAAAACCAGGGGGCTTATGTCCGCTGGAAAATGATGTTCCTTGGCAAGCCGATCAACTGGGGAGGAGTCTCGCGACACCACCACCTTCGCCTCTGGCGCACCGGCGCAGCAACGTTTGAGGATCGCGAAGTCAACGAACACGCCATCGTTCAGGGCAAGACGGTCTTTCTGAATGCGCAGCTCGAACATCACGACTATAAATCCCTCACGCTCTGGTTGAGCAAACACAATCGCTATTCCTCCATGGAGGCGGCCTGTCGATTCCAGGGCAACGTGACTGGAGGAGTCACGCCGCGCCTGTTCGGCACTCCCGAAGAACTGCGGATGTGGGTTCGCTGCCTGTCACTCCGTCTGCCGATGTGGCCGCTGATCCATTTCATGTTGCACTATGTCTTCCGACTCGGGTTCCTGGATGGCCGGATGGGGTTTCGCTTCTGGTTCCTGCGATCGGCTTTCGTGTACTGGATCGGCCTGAAGCTGCTGGAAACCCGGTTGACCGGGCAGTTGCCGGAGGTCGACTGGCCTCCGCGCGGAGCCGCTCATCCCCTGATTGCTCAAAGCGCCTTCCAGCGGCAATGCGATGATCGATCCGCCTCGGATCCGCCCGCGCGGGCCGCTTAGTTCATCCAGTGCGCCGGACGCTGACCGGCGGACGTCGGGCGCCAACCGCACTTGACCGGCACTCAGAAGGTCCGGTCGACAATCGGTTGTAATCAGCCCGCCGGAGCATTCGCACGGCGGGAACTGTCGGCCAATCCAACTGTCGATCCCACAGGATTATCGCTCACGGACAACGACGACTCGCCGCGATCAGCGTTGTTGTCATTCGACCGACTCTGATTCGTCGCCCACCGCTGTCGCATCAGTGTCGCTGGCTGCCGGGCGTCGTGAGCCGCCGCGCAATTGAGTATTGAACAATCTTCAAGACCCTTTCGGCCGGTCCAGGTCTATTCCCCCGGGATCTCGGAGATGACCGCCCGCTGCTTGCCGGACCGGGAGCGGTCCACGTGTTCCACCTCCACAAAGCGGAGCTCAATTTCGTGTCCGGCTCGATGTCGGAATTCGCGGGCCAAAGCATCGCGGTCGGCTTCGCCATAGCCTTGCAGGGGGACAATGCGAAACTCAACGGACTGCCTCGAGTTTTGATAGATCTGCATTTCCCGCACGTGGGTTGCGTACTCCATCACCTTTGCCATTCCGCTGATTCTGCGGCCATCTGGCGTCACGACGCAGTCGTAAGTTCGCCCATCAATACTCACGAAGCACGGCGACTGGCGCCCGCATGCGCACGGTCCCTCCAGACGCGTGCCGTAATCGCCGATCTCGTAGCGGATAAAGGGCATCGCCGGATTTCCCCAACCGGTCAGCAGCAGCTTCTGATGGCCGGCGTCGGGCTCCACTTGCGTCCCTACATGGCAGACTTCGACGTCGACATGGTATCTGCCCAGTTCGCACTTGGACATATTTCCCGCATACTCGGTGACGCCGTACTGATCTGTCACCGGAGCACCAAACACGCGACTGATGACCGCCTCCTGCCTGGGTAGCAGCGCGTCGGATCCGCACACGATGTGTTTCGGACGGTTGTAAAGCCGCAGGCCGGCGTCTTCCATCAGATTCGCCAGTGCGTACATCGCCGACGGATAGCCTGTAAAGAATTGAAAAGTCTCACGGTTCAAGTAATTCGCGACATCTTGGACGGTCTGCCGCGAGACGTGATATGCGCTCAGGTAGACGCGGCGATTCACGTAGTCCGTCCGCCAATAGGGCGGTCGGTTTTGATCGTGGCGAACCGGAACTCGCACGCCGAAACACAAATGCCGATCCAGATTCGTCAGGCCGAAACGAGCCTTATGCCGCCACCAGATCGCCCACTGCTGTGCGATGCCATCCGACGTCCGCATGATCGTCAGCGGGGTTCCCGTCGTACCGCTCGTGGTCTGAAGAATCAGCGAGCGGCGGGGGAATGCCGTTGAGACCAGCTCTGCCTGATGGTCCTTGACGAGCTGTTTCGTCAGGATCGGGAGCCGTTGCAGATCATCGACAGTGGCGATCCGGCGGATGTCGACTCCGTGCTCGTCATACCAACGCCGATAAAACGGAACGGTCTCATAAGCGTGTCGGACAATCGACGCCACCATGCGATTCTGATGGTCTGCGATCTCCGCCGCAGACCACCACTCCGTTCGCTTCAGCCGCTCCAGCTCCGCGTAGAAGTGCCGGCTGTACCGACTTCGAGCCAGCTTGAAACCATAGGCGGAGAAGATCGCATTCTGCAGAAACACCGGCAGACGATAGTACGCAGATTCCCACAGTGAGTCTGGCATCGGTGGATCCGTCCGTCTGGCAGTGGCGCGAAGTAGCGAACAACCGGCGGATAATATCGACCTCGCCGAGTCTGTCAATCTGTGAAACATGGCCCCGGAATTGCTCTTGGCGGCCGCTCTCCGCGAAATCTATACTCCCCGCCATTCCGAAGCCGCTCCGGATCAAGTCCGTCGAGCAGCTTCCATTCACACACTCGACGCAGGGAGGCGAAGCGTGCAAACAACGGTGATCGCGGGCGTAGATTCTGTCGTGGGCGCAAACCTGCTCGCGGAACTGCGGTCGCATGCGTCAGTTGCGGGAATTGTCACTTCCGGCCCGGCGATCACCCTCCCCGGCTGCAGCGTCGAGGTCTGCTCGGACCAGTCGACAGAAGCCGTTCGCCGGCTGCTGCAGCGGTTGCGGCCGTCGCGCCTCGTGGTCTGCGGCCCCGGCGCCGCGTCCTGCTGGGACGAATCGCTGCGACCATCGGCCGCCGGAGCGCAGCAGACGCGAAACTGGATTGAGGCCGCCGCCGTCGAGAATCTTCCGCTAACCCTGATTTCGTCCGACGCCGTCTTCACCGGGCCCTGGATGTTCCATCCTGAAACCAGCCAGAGCTGGTGTCCGTCGCCGGAGGCCGTCGTGCTGCGCCAACTGGAAGACTATGCCCTGGAGCAGTCGCCTCAGACGCTGATTCTGCGGACGCATGCCTTCGGTTGGACCCCCGGCGATCGAGGGGGATGGCTGGAGCGCATGGTCGACCGGTTGACGACCGGACATCCGCTCCCCGTGGACTGCTTTCGGCATGCCTCCCCCATTCTGGCTTCGGACATTCCCGAACTCCTGATCCGGATCTGGGCGGAAGGCCTGGCAGGCGTCTACCACCTTGCCGGCGCCGAGCGGATCAATCCGGTGACGTTTCTTCGGAAACTGGCCGTCCAGTTCGGGCTGCCGCAACCGCAGTTCGTTACCACGGAATCGCCGGCCAGTCGAGTTCAGGGCTTCGGCGGCGGGGAGACTTCGCTCCAGACCCGCAAGCTGCGACGCGAGCTCGGAGCGGGTCTGCCGTTGCTGACCGAAGGGCTCCGGCGGCTGTATCAGCAGCAGGAATCCGGCTATCGCGCATTGCTCCAGAACGCCGCCGGGCGTCCGAGCCGCGTCGCCTGACGACGGGGCGTTGAGCCATGGAATTCGAGGCGGCCTGCGAGATTCAGACGATCTCGCGGGCCGTCTGTTTTCCCCCTCCTCGTTCGCGGATTGCGTGATCTTCACAAAGTTCGGACCTGGTGGCGAACTTTGTCGGGGATCGTCGCTGCGCGGCCGGTCGGTCCGCACAGGCGCTACGGTCGTTTGAGGCCGCAGACTCCGTGCATCGGGATCGCCAGGCAACCTCCGCAGGACCCTCCGGCTTTGCGCGACAATTCGAGTCTCACGCGCAAAACCGCGTTGCAAGACTGCAACTTATGATTCCGCGTGACGATTCATAGGGTGTTCGATGCATCGTCCGTACGACCCGCAGGTCCTGACGACGGAAACCCTTCGGTGAACCCACCCGGAGTTTCGCAGACACGTCAGCAGGGCTGAAATCGCGGCTTCCCCCCGGAAGTCTCGGCTGCATGCGGGTCGCCGGACTGTGCAATCGCATCAGTTCCGCACAGTTCTGATTCCCGACTCGAAATCCCGTATCCCCGAAAATCCCCTGCCGCGGACGGAAGCCTGCGGCGGTTTACCAATGGAAGGAGACCAAGCGATGCTCGTTCTATCCCGTCAGCGCGACGAGAGCATCTTCATCGGAGACAACATCAAAATTACCGTGGTGGACATCCGCGGCGATAAGGTGCGACTCGGCATTGAAGCGCCGACCGAAATCCCTGTCCACCGGCAGGAAGTCTATGAAGCGATTCAACGCGAAAACTCTCGCGACCGCGATGCCGCGACGCTCAAGACCGAAGCGGCCGCCCAGTAGAGTTTGCCAGGCGCCTTGGCCGACGCCTCTCGCGCCGGCTCCCGCCGACCTTGGAGAAATGCTCCCCGCGTCCCCGTCGCCGGGACGACCTAAGTCCGCACCACAGACCGGGTCCGGTTGCCGCGTCATGTCCCTGCAAGCCCGCAAGGGCGGGGCATGCGCAATAACCGGACCCAGTTCTTTTTTTCCACCGTTGCATTCCGGCAACGCCGCGAGAGTCCTTGATCTATGGTCGATGTGTAGATGACGAGTCGATCCCGGGATCGAGACGCGCCGGATTGCGAACGCGGACGCCGCCGGCTTGCCCAGCTCCCGATTCCACTCGACCAATCAGCACACAGCCGACGGGCCTGTCGACAGGTCCCAAGCTCCGCGGCCAGAGCGCGGTTTCAATACGGAGTCTCTGGTTTGCGGAGGAAGCGATATCGGCGCGGACGGGATCAGAGCCAGCCGTGATTGTCCCCCACGGAATCCCGACCGGCCTCACGCGACATGCGGATCATCAGAAAGGTGATGCGGAATGACGAGAATCAACACGAATATTCAGGCCCTGCGCGGCCTGAATAACCTGACCAAGTCCGACAATCTGCTCAGCACGTCGCTGACGCGCCTGTCGACCGGTCTGCAGATCAACAACGGCAAGGACAATCCGTCCGGCCTGATCGCCAGCGAAAACCTCCGCTTGCAGATCACCACCATCGACCAGTCGATCAAGAACAGCAACCGGGCCAACAACGTGATTTCGACCGCCGACTCGGCGCTCGGCGAAATCGGCGGACTGCTCAATCAGATCCGCGGACTGGTCCAGGAAGGCTTGAACACCGGCGCCCTGTCGCAGGACGAAATCAAGGCCAACCAGTCGCAGATCGACGCCGCCCTGCAGGCCATCAACCGCATCTCCGGCAACACCACGTTCGCCGGCGACAAGCTGATCGACGGCAGCAAGGGCTTCAAGTTCGATTCCACGGCCGTCGACGCCGCCAAGTTCAGCGACGTCCAGATCAACGAGGCCGTGTTCGGGGCGAACCCCACGATCGCCGTGAATTCCACCGTGACCGCCGCCGCCGAGAAGGCCGAACTTCGCTACGCGGGCGGGACGCTGGGTTCGGCGACGACGATCGAAGTGTCGGGGGCGAAGGGGAGCCAGGTGCTGTTCCTCGGCGCCAGCAGCACGACGGCCAATATCCGCGACGCCGTCAACAACGTCAGCGACGTCACCGGCGTCACCGCGTCCATCGTCAACACGGCCCCCGGCTCGCTGACGGTCAACAACGCCACGGCCGCCACCGCCGCCGTCGACAATTCGACCCCCGGCACGCTGCAGGCGGTGACCGCGGGCACGATCAACGTCAACAGCGCGGCGCAGCCGGCCTTCGCTCAAGTCGTCGGCGATAACGCCAATGCCCTGCTGACGTTCTCGGACGCTCGCGCGGCGGGCAGCAGCGGCAGCGTCAAGGTCTCGCTCGTTGTCAGCGGTAATAACACTGCGGCGACGACTATTTCCGACGTGACGCTCGACGCGAACGGCGACTACACCGTCACCGTGGATCTGAAGAGCGATGCGAACGGCGACTCGACTTCGACGTCGCAGAATATCATCGACGCCATAACGGCCCACGCAGGGGCTGCGGCGCTTGTCAGCGCCGCAGTGACAACGGCGCCCGGCGGCACGCCGGCCAGCGTTGCCGCAGACACGATTGCCGCGGCCGCCCCGCTGACCCTGGCGAACGCCCAGGATACGGCGAATAACGATCTCGTATTCACCGATGCCCGGTCTCCCAGCGCGTGGGGGACGTATGACATTTCGACGGAGCTGATCAACTCGGGCGCCAGCCAGGCGCTGTCGGTCGCCGTGAATACCGACGTCTTCGGCAATAAGACGGTCAGCGTCAACCTGGCGACGGACGCCAACGGCAACGTCACCTCGACGGCCAAGGATATCGCGGACTTCATCAATACCGACCTGAGCGTCGGAGCGGTCGCTGCTCGAGCCGAGATCTCCGGAGCCTATTCCGGAACCGGTCTGGCCCGCGTGCAGGCGGCTTCGGCCCAGGCGCTGTCCGACGTCACCAACGCCCAACTGACATTCACCGACGGTCGTGCGACCGGGGCGAACGCCGTCTTCACCAACAACCTCAGCGTCGTCTTCGCCAATGGCGGCAACGACCAGGCGTTGACGCTGGGCTTCGTCGCCAACGGCGACGGCGGAACCCTGACCGTCAACCTGGCGACCGACGCGAACGGCAACGTGACGTCCACGGCGGCGCAGATCAAGGCGGCGATCGAAGCCAGCAGCGATCCGAACATCGCCGACAACTTCCTGACGCAGTACTCCGGCGACGGCACGGGGGTCGTCAGTGCGGCGAGCAGCCAGGACTTGTCGGCCGGCGTCAACGGCGCGAACAACGATCTCGTCTTCACGGACGCCCGGGCCACCGACTCGGTGGGCGAGTTCGCGACGACCACTTCGGTGCAGTTCGTCAATGGCGGCGCCAACCAGGCGTTGAGCATCGGGGTGACTGCCGACGCGAACGGCAACAAGACCGTCACGTTCAACGTCGCCACCGACGCCAACGGGACGATCACCTCCACGACGGCCGACATCGCGGCCTTCCTGGCCAACGACAACAGCGCCGCGGCGGTCGAGGCCCGCACGCTGGTGACCGTCGAGGCGTCCGGCGACGGCACCGGACTCGTGCAGGCCAAGTCGCCGATCGCCCTGACCGGCGGCGACGACGGCGCCAACAACGACGTGACCTTCACGGACGTCCGGACCGGTTCGCCGACGAACGACGTCAAGGTGGCGTTCGTAAACGGCGGCAACAGCCAGACGCTGAGCATTACGAACTCTGTGGATGTGAACGGCGACAATGTCGTGACGTTCAACCTGGCGACCGACGCGAACGGCAACGTCACTTCGACCGCCGCCGATATCGCGGACTTCCTGAACAACAATTCGGGCGCCGAAGCGGTTGCTGCCCGATTGCTGATCAGCGGCGAAGCCAGCGGCGACGGGACCGGCCTGGTCGCCGCCCGCGCGGCCGATGCCCTGACGCAGTCGACCGGGGACGACATCGTCGTCTTGAAAAGCACGACGTACGGCACGGCGGCGTATGTAGAACTCAACGTCCTCAATGGTTCGTTCGAGACGACGCTGGACGACGACGTGACCGTGGCGAAACGGGACATCGGTGCGGATATCAGCGTGCGGATCAACGGTCAGGACGCTCAGGGCGAAGGCCTGAACGCCTCGATCAAGACCGCTTCGCTCGACGTGACGCTGAGCTTCAAGGAAAGCAGCAACGTGGTCGACGAGACGGCCGACCTCAGCATCACCGGTGGCGGCGCCCTGTTCCAGATCGGTCAGGAAGTGTCTGCGGCCGGCCAGGTCGGCGTGGGGATCGACGCGATCAACACGGCCCGTCTCGGCGGCGTCGCCGGCAAGCTGTACGAACTTGGGACCGGCGGCGGGAAGAGCCTGCTCGACGTCGGCCCCAACGTCCAGGGGGCGGAACTGGTCGACATTGTCGATCAGGCTCTGAACCGGGTCTCGACCCTTCGCGGCCGTCTGGGGGCCATCCAGAAGAACGTGATCGACACGAACGTTTCGACCCTGGGTGTGGCGCTGGAGAACATTTCCGCCGCCCGCAGCCAGATCGTCGATACCGACTTCGCGACCGAAACCGCCAATATGCAGAAGGCCCAGGTGCTCAAGCAGGCCGGCATTTCGGTGCTCGCGATCGCCAACCAGGTGCCCCAGCAGGTGCTCGCGCTCCTGCGATAGTCCCCGATCGGGTGACACCCGTCTGATTTCGAATGGCAGGCGTCGCGAGAATCTTTCTCGCGACGCCTGCTGCCTTTGACGGATTGCGGACATGTGCAGGGAGATTCATCGGGTTCGCGCTGGCCATCGCGCGCCGAGGCGGCCATAATCCGTCGTGCTCATGTTCTCTCTTCGGAGTCCACAGTGAACGGTTCCGCCATCTGGGAACTGCTGATCATCCTGCTGCTGATTCTGCTGAACGGCTTTTTTGCGTCAGCGGAAATTGCGATTCTCACAGCCCGGCGCGGGCGGCTCAAGAAACGGGCCGACGCGGGGGATTCCGGCAGTCGACTGGCGCTGGCGCTCGCCGCCGACGCCGATCGCTTTCTTCCCACCGTGCAAGTCGGCATCACCCTCGTCAGCACATTCGCCGCGGCCTTCGGCGGCGCCCGCCTCGAAGGGGGGCTGGCGAGCTGGTTCGAGACGTTTCCGATCGCGTGGCTGCAGGAGAACAGCCACGGCGTCGCGCTGACCGGCGTGGCGATCGGAATTGCGTTCTTTTCGCTGATCCTGGGGGAGCTGGTTCCCAAACGGATTGCGCTGCAGAACGCGGAGTTTCTGGCGCGGATCGTCGCCTGGCCGATGGCGCTGCTGCAGCGAGTGTCGCGGCCCGCGATCTGGGTGCTGCAGGTGGTGACGCGGCTGGTGCTGCGGCTGCTGGGACAGGGGACGGTCCGCGAGAACAAGGTCTCGATTGAAGACATTCAGCATCTGATGGACGCCGGGTCGCTCGCCGGCGAACTTGAAGAGACCGAACACCGGGTCGCATCCGAAGCGCTGCGGCTGGGGGACCGGACGGTCGCCGAGATTCTGAAGCCGCGGGTCGAGATCGACGCGATCGACGTGGATACGCCCCCCGCCGAGGTGGTCGGGGCGATGGCGATGTCGGGATTTTCGCGAGTCCCCGTGTGCGAAGGGGACATCGATCACATCATCGGCTTCATCTATATCAAAGACGTGTTCCTGCAGCAGTATCTGGGACATCCGATCAACATCCACAAGCTGGTCCGGCCGCCGCTGTTCGTGCCGAAGACGGTTTCGATCAGCCGGCTGCTGGAGCTGTTTCAGGAACAGCGGACGCAGCTCGCGATCGTGCTGGACGAGTATGGCGGCACGCAGGGGATGGTGACGCTCGAAGACGTGCTGGAGATGCTGGTCGGGAATATTCACGACGAACACCGGCAGGACCACGAGCAACTGGTCGTCACGCGCGAGGACGGGAGTCTGCTCGTCGACGGGCTGACTCCGCTGCACGTGATGCAGGCTGCGCTGGAGATTGTCCGCTGGTCGGAACCTCCGCCACGGGGGGTCGGGACCGTTTCGGGCCTGATGCTGGGACTGTTGAAGCGGCCTCCGAAGGTGGGAGACATTGTCGAGTGGAGCCTGCTCAGGCTGGAGATCGTGGACATGGATGGTCCGCGAATCGACCGTGTGCTGGTGATGCGGCAGTCGGGCGGCGGCGAGGGCGAGGGGGCTGGGGGCGGACAGTGAGCGGCTGCGTGACTGGTTCCCAAGCTCCGCCTGGAATCCGCGGATGAGAGGCTCCGCCTGGGCTGCGCGAAATCCGTCGTTTTCAGGGGCAATTGGCCTCGGCGAATCGTCGCGTTTTTGTTCCACTGGGCTTTTTGTTCAAGGAGGAACGTCATGACCTGCGAAACCAGCGAAACAGCCGTCGCCCGGTATTCGTCGCCGGCGGGCAAGTTGGTGCGGTTCTTCGAGCGGAGTCGCAATCGGTGGAAGGCGAAGTCCGGCCAGTGGAAGCGAACCTGCAAGCTCCTGCAGAACCAGACCCGCGCCGTCGAGAAGAGCCGCGCGATGTGGCGCACGCGGGCCGCCGCGGCCGAACGCCGCGCGGCGGACCTGGAACGTGAGATCGCCGCCTTAAAATCCGGGCGCTGACCGGGTCGCCGACGCAGCCCCTGGCCCCCTCCCGGACGCCGTCCGACCGGCCCATCATGCGTATTCGGCAGCGGCCATCGGCCTGACGTTGCAGTTCTGTCTGGCCGGAGCGGTCAGCTTTCGCGGCTGCCGGGCGGTGGTCGAACTGCTGCGGGACAGCCTGCCCCAGTTCCGGGGGGCTCCTGCGGCCAATACTGCGGAAGCGTGGCTGCTGCGGCTGGGACTGCACGAGTTGCGGCGGCCCAAGGAATTCGCCGCCGACTGGGTGTTCCTCGTCGACCACACGCTGCAACTGGGGTCGCGGAAGTGTCTGGTCATCGCGGGGCTGCGATTGTCGGCGTGGAAAGCGCTGACGGCGCCGCTGACGCACCAGGATCTGACGCTGCTGGCGCTGCAGCCGGTCGAAAAATCCAGCGGCGAGATCGTCCAGCGGCAGCTCGCGGCTGCGGCCGGGCTGGTCGGCGTGCCGGCCGCCATCCTCAGCGACGAGGGTTCGGATCTTCTCGGCGGCGCTCAGCGTTTCCGCGAACAGCACCCGACGACGCAGGTGCTGCACGACATCGCCCACAAGACGGCGATCGTGCTCAAGCACGAACTGCTCGCCGATCCGCGGTGGATCGCGTTCGTCAAACACTGCGGGCAGACGCAGCCACGGGTGAAGCAGACGGAACTCGGACACCTTGCTCCCCCCACGCAGAAAGTCAAAGGGCGTTACTTGAACTTGGGGCCGCTGATCGGCTGGGGCGCCCGCATGCTGCGGCTGATCGACACGCCCGCGGCCGAACGTCCCGCGGGTCTCGACCTGACGCGGCTCGAGGAGAAGTTCGGCTGGATCCGCGACTTCCGGGAGGCGCTCGTGGACTGGAACGACTTGCAGGCGGTCAAGGACCACATGCTGGAGTTCCTGCGCGTGGCGGGCTACCACGCCGCCGCCGGCGAGACGCTGCGCCGGCAACTGGAGACGGTGGCCCGAACGCCTGCCGGTGAGCGTGCGGCGGCGCGGCTGGTGGAGTTCGTGAGCGAGCAGTCGAGCGGCGTGCTCCCCGGACAGAGTCTGCCGGCCAGCAGCGAAGTGCTGGAATCGCTGATCGGCAAGGGCAAGCGTTTGCAGGGCCAGCACAGCCGCGGCGGCTTTACGAAACTGATTCTGGGGATGGCCGCGTCGGTCGTGCGGATCAGCGAGGAAAAGATCTGCGAAGCCCTGAACGCCGTGCGGCATCGCGACCTGCTCGCGTGGATCGACGACCACTTAGGCAAGTCGCTGACAGCCCAGCGCCGCCAGGCCCTCCCCGTCCTTCCAGGAACAAAAGCCGGATCAACCGGGACCGCCAACAATTGACGATTTCGCGCAGCCCAGGCTCCGCCTAGCGGGGATTTGATATGTAACGATTGATCGAGGGCAGCCCCATTTGCCAATCGATGGCTGCCGGGATCGCGGAGCGGCAGGGGGGCGAGCCGAGGGTTGTCGTGTGAACCGCTTGCATTTTTGCCGGGCAGATTGGCCGCAGTCGGCAAACCTGTGTCATGTCGTGTCCGCCGATCTATCTTTCGCTAGATCACTGGCTACGAATGTGAGGCGCGTCGTCCTTTCTCCGTGGATGGCACTCCGACCACTTCCGAAGACCCTCACCTTGTCCCCTCTCCCACTGAAGACAGCGGGAGAGGGGACAAGGCGAAAAGACAGGCTGTTTCAGAATCGATGCCGGTGATTTCGCGTTGGCGAGATCACTCAGAAAGTCAGCATCTTCTTTCAGATCGTCGATTCCAGGACGCGCCAGTTCGAGTCGTCATCCCCGATCCCGGCGGAGGAGGGGACGGCCGAGGGGTGCAGCGGGCGATTCTGTGAGCGAGGTGGTGGAGACGTGGATGGGGCGGCAGTGAGGTTGCAGGGCAGGCTCCTGCGTACCGGAATGGGAGTGGATGCCACATTTCGGCAGGCGGGAGCCTGCCCTGCCGCGGCGGACGAGGACGTCCACCGTACGTACCGCGATCGGCTCCGGCGGGGGGAGTGTTTTACGCTTCCCCCGCCGGAGTCCGTCTGGCGGTGATGTTGCGCCGGTGGAGGTCCCGGCAGCTCAAACACGTTGATCAGGTTCGCCGGTCTTGCGGCCGGGTGAACGGGAAAAGCTCGACGTCGAGGCTGTGCGCACACGGGGTGCGCCCCTCGGACTTTCCTTTCGGAAAGCCCGTCGCTGGGCCCTGATCAGGCCCGGTTGAAGGGGTCGTTCCGGACGCCTGCGGAGGTCCGCAGACACGAGTGCACTTCCTTGACCCCTTCATAAATAGGGGGTTTGTTGCGCGGAAAGTTGTAAAGGCAGGAGTGGCTAGTGGTTAGTGGCTGGTGGCTAGTGAAGAGAAGATGGAAGAGGTGGGGAGTGAAGAGTTGTGCGTGATGAGTGAGAAGAATGAGATGAAGAGGACGCGGAGCGTCTGAAGAGTGCGTTCCCAGGCGGAGCCTGGGAACGAGATCACGAGGGGGGCTGCGGGGTTCGCGGTGTCCGTCCGGGGCGAGATTTGTCAGGGTTGAATTTGGGATCGTCGTCTCCGTCACCCAGGAGCACTTCGCGGGCGTGCCGCCAGTGGCCCAGTGGCCCGAGATTGCGCGGGCGCTCGTGATCGGGATTGCCGGGCGGTAGAATGCGGCCTGCGTTCTCACTTCGCCTGCCGGTTTTTCGTTGAACCGTTCCATTCGCTCTCCGGGGAGACTGTCGCGATGCTGCTGCGTACCTGGTCCGGAATCTGCCTGGCTCTGCTGCTCGTCGTCGCACCCTGCCGGGCGGACGATCCTTCGCCGCGCGCATTTCTCGACGGGACGGGGCCGGGCTGGCGGTCGCTGGGCGAGGCCGACTTCGTCAATGTGAACTGCGACGACGACACGTGGAGCTGGAAAGATGGCGTGGCGCACTGCAGCGGTCAGCCGGTGGGGGTGATCCGCTCGCAGAAGCCGGTGACGAACCTCGAAATTTCGGTGCAGTGGCGGCACTTGAAGTCGGGGGGGAACTCGGGGGTGTTTCTGTGGGCGTCGGAAGAGTCGCTGACCGATTTGCCGAAAGGCCGGCTGCCGCAGGGGATCGAAGTGCAGGTGCTCGATCATGGCTACACGGAGAAGTACGAGAAGCAGACGGGCAAGAAGGCCGACTGGTTCACGACGCACGGGGACGTGTTCCCGACGGGCAAAGCGACGATGACTCCCTTCCCGCCCGTGGCTCCGGACGGCAAACGCAGCTTTCCGACGAAGCAGCTCAGCAAGGGGGTCGGCGAGTGGAATCACTACTACATCCGCGCGATCAACGGTGAAGTCCGGCTGTGGGTGAATGGGGAAGAGGTTTCGGGGGGGACCGAGTGCAATCCGCGCTCCGGGTATCTGTGCCTGGAGTCGGAGGGGTCGCCGGTGGAGTTTCGGGCGCTGAAGGTTCGCGAGCTGCCGTAGTGCAAATGCTCTCGTTCCCAGGCTCTGCCTGGGAACGCTCTCTTTCGAGGCCCTGGCTCGTCTGCTGCGGTGAATGAGCGATGAAGATGAAGAGGACGCGGAGCGTCCAAAGAGGCATTCCCAGGCGGAGCCTGGGAACGAGGCAGACGATACGAAAACGCTGGTGCCCAGTCTCCGGTTGGGAACGCGAACTGGCTCGTCTGCTGCTGTGAATGGGCGATGAAGATGAAGAGGACGCGGAGCGTCCAAAGAGGCATTCCCAGGCGGAGCCTGGGAACGAGGTTGATGAGGTTGTCGGATGGCCGGCGCAGCCGGCTCTACGGGAGGGCACATGGACGCGTTTCCGCGCGGGCCGCTGGCGCGAGAGCTGCAGGACGAGTATTCGGCGGACGACATTCGTCGGATTCGAATGCGGCTCGAAGCGGAAGGGACGTTTCGTTTTCCGACGCTTCCGACCGGGCTGTTCTCGGCGTCGGCTTCGGAGGCGGCCGAGTTTTCGGTGACCGGCTACCAGCACGTGTGGGTTCGCGATGCGGTGCAGATCGCTCATGCCCACTTTGTGATCGGCGAGGTCGACGTCGCTGTCGGGGCGATGCGGAATCTGGCCGGATTTCTGCTGACGCAGCAACCGCGAATCCGCGGCATCATCGCCGGGGAGATCGATCACGGCGAACCGATGCAGCGCCCGCACATCCGCTTCGACGGCGTGCGACTGGCGGAAGTCGACGAGAAATGGGCGCACGCCCAGAACGACGCGCTGGGGTATTTTTTGTGGATGTTTTCCCGGCTGGTGGTGGCGGGACGGTTGCTGCCGACCGCGGCGGAGTGGAGTCTGCTGGCCGATTTTCCGCAGTACTTTCGGGCCATCCGCTACTGGGAAGACGAGGACAGCGGGCACTGGGAAGAGGTCCGCAAGGTGTCGGCGTCGAGCATCGGCGTGGTCGTCGCCGGCCTGGTGGAATATGCCCGGCTGCTGCAGCATCCGGTGGCGGGGCCGGCGCTGCAGCAGACGGGATCCTCACTCGACGGGAACGAGCTGGCGGAACTGCTGGAAGCGGGCGGGAACGCGCTGGACCGCATTCTTCCGGCGGAGTGCGTGCAGGACGATCCGGCGAAGCACCGGCGCTATGACGCCGCCCTGCTCTTTCTGATTTATCCACTCAAGCTGCTGGACGGTCCGATGGCGGAGGCGATCGTCGAGGATGTGACGACGCATCTGCTGGGAGAGTACGGCATCCGGCGGTATCTCGGCGATTCGTACTGGTGCGCGGATTACAAGCAGTTGCTGTCGGCGGACGCGCGGACGGCGGATTTCAGCGACAATCTTGGCGAACGCGATCGCCTGCTGCAGCCGGGAGGCGAGGCGCAGTGGTGCATTTTCGATCCGATCGTCTCGGTGATTTACGGACTGCGGTATATGAAGCACCGCGATCCGGCGGATCGGAGGCTGCAGACGGTGTATCTCAACCGTTCGCTGCGTCAGTTGACGGACATCGACAGCCGGTTCGGGGGGTATCGCTGTCCGGAGTCGTACTACTGCGAGAAGGGCGCGTACGTGCCGAACGACATTACGCCGCTGCTGTGGACGCAGGCGAATTTGCGGCTGGCGCTGCATTGGGCGGAGCTGGCGGCGGGGGCGTGAGGCTGAAGCTCTGTACGATGGACGTCCTCGTCCGTCGACTCTTCAATAACCGCCACATCGCCTCTCACCGACGGACGAGGACGTCCGTCGTACGGAATCGACTGACTTCGAATCGCCCTACGAGCGCGTCATTCCTCTCCCTGCAGCGTCAGGACCAGTTGGCGGGGGCCGCCGTGGTTGCGGTGTTCGCAGAGGTAGATGCCTTGCCAGGCGCCGAGGACAAGTCGTCCGTCCTTGACGGGGATCAGGACCGAGGGGCCCATGAGCGAAGACTTCACGTGAGCCGGCATGTCGTCGGGGCCTTCCAGCGTATGGACGTAGGGGAGGTTTTCCGGCGCCAGGTGGTTGAGAGCGGTTTCCATGTCGATGCGCACGTCGGGGTCGGCGTTTTCGTTGATGGTCAGCGAGGCCGACGTGTGCAGAATGAAGACGTGGAGCAGGCCGATGCGGATCTGGGAAAGTTCCGGGATGCCGGCCAGGACCTGCGACGTGACGAGATGGCAGCCTCGGCGGACGGCCGGGAGGGTGATCTGATGCTGGCGCCAGGCCATGTGTTTTCTCCGATTGAGCCAAGCCTGCGAATCGAGATGGTCTCGACTGACTGCTGTTGCGATTCGCAGGCAACGATTGAAATGATGCGGGCCGGCGCGAGTGAGCGGGAGCGAGATTTCGGACTTTGGTGGAACCGGCGCGTCGCCGTGCGCATTACATTGCTGCCGGCTTGACGGCCTGGATGCAGGCTGCGGGGATGGTCAGCGACAGCTCTCCGGCTGTTGCGGCCAGCGCGTTCAGTCGATGTTCCAGTGCTGTAAATGTCGCCTCGACCGCTTCTTGCGGAGCGATGGATTTCCAGGCGGGGATGAAGGCCAGGCGAATGAAGTTATGGCGGAGCAGCGCGGAACCGTCGACGAATCGTTCCCGAAACGAGCTGGTGACGACGTTGACGACTTTGAAGCCTGCTCGATCCAGCCGTTTCGTGACTGAATCGACCGTGGCGCGGTGGCTGATATGGGCGTCGAGCGCGGCGAGCTGACTGGAGAGGCCGAGTTCCAGAAGTACGCTGCGGTAGGCGTCGTAGAATTCGCTCATGTGGCCGACGAGGTTGGTCGTCAGGAACAGACTGGCTGCCGGTTTCGCGAGACGAAAGCAGGTCTGCAGCGTCGCCTCGGGGTGATCGAAGTTATTGATCCCGAGATTCGAGACGATGAGGTCGACTGAGGCGTCCGGCAGATCGATCTCGGCTGCGCTCTGCACGAGCGTCCGAACATTTTGGATGCCCAGGTGGTTCAGCTTGCGTGTCAGCCGCTGCATGGCGGCTGCCCAGGGGTCGACGGCGATCACCAGTGCGTCGGGGCCGCAGCGCTGCGCCAGTTCGATCGTCATGAAGCCGGTGCCGGCGCCGACGTCGAGAATCGTGATGGCGGGCCGCAATGCGACATGTTCGAGCAGCATCAGGCCGAACGGGGCGGACCACAGGGGAAGTTCGTCGTAGAGATCGCCGAACTCGGGCGTCTGATAGTCGATGGGTTCGAGGTACTTCATCGCGTCAGTCCGCGCTGCGGGTTCTGGGCGAAAGTTCTGATCAGAGCTGCGCGGCGTGCTTTCTCAACAGCGAAATCGACCGGGACGGTCAGAAGTTGAGACCCTTCGGCGTTGCCGCCGAAGGGTTCATTCTTCAAATACTTCGCGACTGGAGAATCCGAATTTGAAAACGGCTTGCGACTGACGGTTCAGTTGACTGGCAGGCCGACGAGTTGCTCCATGACATCGACGCATTCGTCGGTCTCGGCGTCGTCGCCGAGGAGTTCGAGCTGGCCGCCGCCGATTAACTGGGAGAGGCTGGTCTGGCCCTGGAACAGCGTGATCAGATCGCGGCTTTCGATGCGGCAGGTTGCTGCGGCTTCGTCGTGGATGCCGACTTCGGCCCCGACGATCTGTCCGTCGCGGACGATGAGCTGCCACTGTCCGCCGCCGGGGCCGTAGACGTCGAGGGCCAACTGGCGTTTGCCGCCTGCGCGGGCGGTGAGGCGGCTGCCGGCTTCGGTCCAGGGCTGCAGGTAGGTCTGGACGTCGTGCTCGATATCGACGGGCTTTTTGCTGGGGGTGGGGAAGCCGGCGGCGATGACGATCTGGGAGAGGCGGAGGAGCATGTCGTAATTGACGTGCGGGCAAGGCATGTGGGGAGCGGCGGCTTCGGTGTTGGTCCGATCGAACTCGGGGTCCATGCGCCAGTAGGAGTCGTAGACGCGAATGTGGTCGTAGAACACGGCTTCGGCGTCGGAGAGGTTTTCCGGTCGAGCGGCGCCGACGAAGTGGGCGCCGAAGAAGCGGTTCGAGTCTTCGAGGACGTCGCGGATGGTGCGGGTCGTGACGGGATGCTTGGGCGTCAGGTGGTAGGTTTTGCCGTGGAGTTCGGGGTTCTGCAGGACGTGCAGCATGAAGTCGGCGACCCAGTCGACGGGGACGAGGTGTTTCGTTTCCTGTCCGGTGAGGGCCAGGCGGGCGGTCTGGCCCATGACGTAGCCCGACTCGTTGATCGGCTGGGATTTGACGATGGTGTGGACGAGCTGGAGGGCGGCGTAGAAGCCGTGATAGGTCGTCGTCACGCCGGTCTTGGAATCGCCGATGATGATGGCGGGGCGGAAGACGGTCGGCGTGTCGATGAAGTCGGCCTCGCGGACCATCTGTTCGGCGGCGAGTTTGGATTCTTCGTAGTCGTTGGAGAATTTCTGGCCGACGTCCTGTTCGGTTTCGAGGACTCGGCCGGTGCGGAGTCCGGCGACGTAGGCGGTCGAGACGTGATGGAACTTGCGGATGCGGGTGCCGCGGCAGAACTCGAGGACGTTGCGGGTTCCTTCGATGTTCGAGCGGAACGGTTCGCCTTCGCGGCTGGTGGCGTGGAAGGTCAGGCTGGCGGCGTTGTGGATGACGGCGGTGCAGTATTCGGCGGCCCAGCGCAGGCTGACGGCGTCCAGCCCGAGATCGGGCTGGCTGATGTCGCCTTCGAGCACGACGGGACGTGGCAGGGGTTGGCCGAGGACGTCTTCCCATTCGGCGAGGAGGAGTTCGACGCGTTGGCGCGCCGTCTGGCGTCGGCCCGGGCGGACGAGGACTGCGACCGGCACGCCGGCGAGCAGGAGGTTCCGCATCAGGTAATTGCCCAGGAGTCCTGTGGCGCCTGTCAGCAGGTGGTAGCTCATAAATCTCCGACTTCAAACTGTGGAGGCCGAGCGCCGGACCAGAAGATCCCGGATTCAGCGGATCGGAACCCTACAACTGTAATTCCGGTGGGGACCGAATTTCAATCGACTGCTGGGCGGGGCGGGGTCAGTCTGGCGGGAACGCGTGGCAGGTTTTGGCTAGGCAGACGACAATTCCCAATCGGCAGGACATCGACGATCCATGCAGGTGTTTCTCCCGCTACAGAGGGTGCGACCGCTGTTGGCGGAGGGCGCGAGCAGGCTCCGGCGGAAAAGCTCAAGGCGGGCCATGGCTGCGCCTTGCCGCGGGGAATTGCGGGGAATCCCCGGCAGGGTTGGGTCGGCGGCGAAGGGGGCTCTGGAAACGAAGACGGGGAGCGGTCCGGAATCGGACGCTCCCCGTGGTGGAATAGATTGTGATTTAAGGACTTAGGGTCCGTTCCGGGACGAGTCTTTCAGGCTCCGGCTTCCGGCCGACCCATGAACCGGCCGCCACTGAAGAACATGCCGTTATCGCAGGGGGAGCACCATTCGATGGCGACCTGGTAGGTGTACTCGCGGGTTTCGCTGGCGAGTTTGACGGTGACTTCTCCGAGGGAGACGGCGCCTTTGTGAAACAGGCCGATGCCGTGCCGGCTGATTTCGCGGGTCATGGCGGAGATGGTGTTGCCGCGCTGGGTCCGGATTTCGGCCGGAACGGACAGTTCAATCCGTTCGAACGTCCGTTGATTGGTGTAGTCGTTTTTTTCCAGACTTTCCAGCACCGACCGCAGATCGTGCATGGTAGGCCGGCTCCAAGGGTCGTCCGTCGCCATTGCATCAAGCCTTCAGAGAGTCTTCCGCCGGATCGTTCGTGCGCTGCGCCCGAAATCTCAGTACGACTCTACGTTATGTTTTTCGGGCGAGAGTCGGGTTCGGCTGCGGCGGGGCGGAATTCCGGCGACGCTGCGCGGGACTTGGCCGCCCGAAGCGGTTGACTCGCCGGGCTATGCCGATCGACGGCGGCGGCTGGCGAAGATCCACCCGCCGGCTGCGAGCGCCAGAAGGCCGAGCACACCGATGAGAATCGCGGTGACTGGACCGGTTGAAGCGTCGGGGCGTGTTCCGGTTTCCATCAGGGACGGCCAGGTCCAGGACATCGAAATCGGTTTGCCGATTTTTCCGGTCGGACCTGGGGCAGCGATCGCCGCGGGGCGTTCGGTATGCGTCCCGGAGCTGCGAGCGCTGTCGGTTTCCTGGGCTCGAAATCGTTCTCGAACGGCGGCGACGCCGGCGAGGTCGCGAGGGACCTGCCGGACCGGTTCGACGCGGGCGATGAGCTCGACTCCGGGCTCGGCCGGCAGCGGTTCCGCCGGCGCGGAGGAACCGGTAGCAACTTGTGCAGGTTCCCGTTGCGGCTGGGCGTCCGAGGTGAAGGTGCCCTGATTGGCCCGCATGACGGCGTTGGCGGCGATGAGCGCGGGGGGGGGCGAAGCGTCGGGGGTTTTGGAGGCTGTTGCGTCGGGAGCCAGACCTTCAGGAACTGTCGCCTGGCCGGTGTGGGAGGTTTTGACGATTTCGGGTTCTGCGGAGGGGGCTGTGGTCTGCTGCTGAGCCAGGAAGGCGATGACATCGACGGGCCGCTGGGCGTCGGGGGCGAATTCCAATTGCGATTCTTCGGCCATCTGTCGGGCGAGCTGGGCCAGGTGACTGGCCTGGTGGAGCTCGCCCTCCTCTGCGAGCGACCGGCTGCGGGAGAGGAGGCTGTCGACGCGCAGCCGGACCTGGTCCTGCCCCGGGCGTGCCTCTGCCGCTGGATCCGGCTTCCCCTCAAAGCCGAGCGTGAGAGCGTTGCGGAGCCGCTGGAGACTGGGGGGGTTGAGCATTGCGAGGGTGGATTCGGGTTTCACGTCGCCGGCGGCGACGGCGGTCGAATCGGGTTCCGCCGTGGGGTCTGGGTCGGCGCCTGGGTCTGGCGGGGCCGCCGGGGTCGGGCGCGGGCGGGTGACAAAGAGGTTCCAGTTTCGCGAGGGTTCTTCGATTGGAGCGGTTGCGGGGAGTTGATTCGGAACTTCTTGACTGGAAAGAGGTTCCGCGTCGGGGATGTTGGCGGAAACGCGCGGTTCGGGGGGGACTTCGGCGGGCTTGGCCGACCACTGACGGGGGGTGACCGAGTTCCAGAAGGAGTTGAGGGACTGTCGGGAGGCGTGTGCGCACCCGCAGAACAAGCCGGAGATGCCGGCTGCGATCAACAGACCCATCGTCGACCGCCGGAATCCGGTTCGGTCTGCCACTCGGTCCTTCACTCCATCATCCCTGACGGGCTGCCCTGCTGAAGCCAGGGCGCAGGTGTTTCGAGAAGAGATCGGCAGGCGGATTGGGGGAGCATGAGCCGGGATCTGGAAAGTGCGGCGTAACATCAATACACAAAATGTGTTACGGAGATTTCAGCATTCTTTGGACTTTGGGGTGGGTGAGGCCGCGGTTTGCGGAGGACGGGTGGCTGGGGGCGTGTTGAAGAATTGGAGACAGACAGGAATGTCTGTCCTGACGAGAATTCATTGCGTTCGAGTTCGGTGATTGAGACCAAACTGGAAGACTTCGGCCGTCGACTGGCTCCCGGCACGCGGCCCGGCGTCGACTACCACGTGCCGCCGCAGGGGAAATGGCCGGTCCGTGTGGGGCAGATGATTTCGAACGCCTGGATCACCCGCACGATCAACGGGTTCCTGACGTCGATGGGGAGCCGGGGGGCGTGGACCCTGTTCCAGGGGGAGAACTCGGAGACGCACCGCTGCTTCGCCGATCACATCACCGCGGAGTCGTCGACCGACTGGATGGACAAGAAGACCGGCCAGACGCACCGCATCTGGACGCCCAAGCCCGACCACCCGGACAACCACTGGCTCGACGCGACCAAGATGGCTGCCCTGGGCTGCTTCGAGCTGGGCTGCAAACTCGCCTACGTCGAAAAGCGGGACACGACGAAAAAGAAGGCCCCGCGGGTGTCGTACCACTGAGCAAGGATGCTTTCCCATGACCAAGCCCAAGAACGTCAGGCCGACGACCGAGCCGCAGACCGAGAAGAAGCCGATCGGGCGGCCGCCGGGGAGTCCGAATGTGCGGGAAACGGCCGTTGCGGTTCCGTCCCGCTGCAACGCCTGCGGATCGACCGAACGAGAGCCGTACCTCGATCGAAACGACTTGGAGTTCGCGGGAGTCGACTCCGGGGGAAAGGCTTTTACGCACATCGTCCGGCGGCGCGTGCGGTGTGCAGGCTGTGGGCAGATGCGAATTGACGTGACGCGGGAAAACCGGGTGCCCCCGAGCCGGTGAGCGAATCGCCGGCAAGTACTGGCGGCTCGCTCAATTAAGTGCTAGTTTCTTGAGCTGCGTTCGTCTGGTCGCCGACCAAGACGGAGGCGTAGCAAGTCGATGACAAATCGCTACGTCTCGGCAGTAATGGTACCCCGACGATTGCGGGGCGGCCCTTCCTTGACTCTCACGACAACTTTCAGAGAGTGATTTTAATGTCTGACTCGCGCCAGCGTGCAAAGGCACAACTTCAGGAGAACATTCACCGATTGTCGTGCGTTCTCCAGAATCTGCCAGACTTCAAACACGCGACGACGTGCCACCTCGCGGAAGTTGCATTGATGTGGGGGATGGCGGCACTTGCAGAAGACGAAGACCAAAGCGTCTGCAGCAGACGCTTCTTCGCACTCTCAGATCGTATGTTCGCGTCAACCTTCGAGGCGTTGCAACTACTTGATGAGGCATCGAGAAATGAGCTGGCCGACCGAGCAGACATCACTCAACGAGAACTCGATCAACAAGTGTGCCAGATAGCCAATCGAAGCGTTCAGGCACTGTCCTTGTTTCCCGAAGAATACAACCGGCGAGTCGTTTTCGACGCAATGTACGACGTACTTTCGAACTTCTTGCCGCATATTCGTTTGGCCGATCTTACTGAGTTGATCACTCGATGCCTGAACATGAACTTGGCCTGTGATTTCGTTAGGTTTGGGACAATTGAAGAGAATGAATGCAATTCGAAGATCAAAGACTTGTACTTGAGTATCAACCGCATTTTAGAGGAGATCGCCGAACGAGTGTCGTCTGGACAGTTAATTATCGCTGACGGCGAACTCGTTGATCCAAACGCAGATATGGGCAGCGGAGATGTCTAACGCGGACAAGAGTGAATAGTGCCCGTTCCGTGCGCCGTGCGGAGACATTCGTTGATGAAATAGCCGAACCTCGGCTATTTTCTCCGTTCCCCACCCCGAACAGCCCTTCCCGGCCTCGTCTACCAGCACGAACCTGAATCGCGTCCCTTGCCTGCAGGAAGGTCGCGAGGCCCGCATTCGCCGTCGAGGTGGCGGCTCAGCTCGAAACGCTGCTGCGTGAGAACGTCGGCGTCCAGACCGTCACGTTCGGCGGCCAGACCGTTAGTTACGCCGACTTGCAGCAGCAGTACCAGCGATGGAAGGCGCAGGCCGCCCGCGAAACCGGCAAACGGCCGTTCATCCGGTCCCTCACGATGGAGGGACCATGAACGCGTCCGGTCTCTGGCAGAGTGCCGCTGGGCTGTTCGACGCCGGCCTGCGTCAGGCGAGGCAGGCGTTCGGCTATGACGCCGTCGACACGGGCGAGGGGAAACGCCGCGCCCCATCCGGCGTCACTCGCAGCGAGGACGACGAGCTGCCGGTGCAGAAGCGGCGGAAGCTCCTCTCGCAGACCCGCGACCTGGCCCGCAACTTCGCGCTGCTCGGCTGGGGATGTGTCATCGGGTTTGCGGACGACGGAATCATGGGCTGCGATTGTGAGGCGTTGTCTGTTCTCCGTGGATAATACTCTGACAGGTTTGAAGACCCTCACCTTGGCCCTCTCCCGCTGAAGACAGCGGGAGAGGGGACAGGAGGATGAAGAGACGAAAAGACGGATTGTTGCAGCAGCGATGCTGGTGATTTCGCTCCATCCGTTTCGACGGACGGAATGCCTTTCAGAGCAACGCCGAGATCGGCTCGCCGTCGCAGATCGTGTAGGGGCGGCCTTCGAGGTCGTGGATCTCGCGGGACGGATCGAGGCCGCAGGCCTGGCAGATCGTGGCCAGGTAATCTCCGGGGGTCGCCGCGTTGTCCTTGACGTACGCCGCCTGACTGTCGCTCGCGCCGTACACCGTTCCGCCGCGAATGCCGCCGCCGGCGAGGACCGCCGAGTAGCAGAACGGCCAGTGGTCGCGTCCGTTGTTGCCGTTGATCTTCGGGGTGCGGCCGAATTCCCCGGCGCAGGCGACGAGCGTCTCGTCCAGGAGGCCGCGTTGAGCGAGGTCTTCCAGCAACGCCGAGAACGCCTGGTCGAACGCCGGCAGGCAATAGTCCGCTTTCAGCATGCCGTAACCGGTTTGGCCGTGCTCCAGATCGTTGAGTCCGCCATGCGCATCCCACACGTTGTAAACCTTGGCGGCGGGCGTGATAAACATCCAGTTGACGGTCACCAGTCGGATGCCGGCTTCGACGAGCCGCCGCGCGGTGAGAAAACTCTCGCCATATTCGTTGCGGCCGTAGCGGTCGCGAACTGCGGCAGGCTCCAGCTCAAGGTTCAAGGCGTTCTTGACGGCCGCCGAGTGCAGCAGCCGGTAGGCGGTTTCGTAGACGCTGTCGAAGGCCCGGGTTTCCCCCGACTTCTGCATGGCGCGATCCGCCGAATCCAGCAGGTCACGCAGCCCGCGCCGCGCCTGCAGCCGGGCCATGGAAACATCGTCGGGCAACGCTAACGGAATGGTCGGAGCATCGGAACGCGGTCCGACCTGCACATGATTGTAGACCTGCCCCAGTTCGACGGGATCGTGAGGCGAACCCAGGAAACCGGAATGAGTCCCGGCGTAGTACACTCCGTCGTGCGCGACGGGCCGCGGAATCGAGAAGCTGGCAGGCAGCGGCGATTGGTCACCCAGATACGAAAACATCGAGCCGATCGACGGAAAGTCGGTGCGCTGCCGGGCGTTTGCAGGAAACGTCCGCGGGGGAACCATCGCCCGACCGGTCATCGCGTGATAGACCGAGACGCCGTGATCGGTCGCGGTGTGTGTCAGCGAACGGACGATCGCGAGCTTGTCGGCGTGTCTGGCGATCTGCGGCATCTGATCGCTGAGCGTGATCCCCGGAGCGGATGTCGCAATGGGCTGAAACGGACTGCGGACGCCTGCGGACGCCTCGGGCTTGATGTCCCACATGTCCTGCTGCGGCTGACCGCCCCACATGAACAGGAAGATGCAGGACCGGGCCGATTTTCTGGCCGGAGCAACCATCGACTGCTCCATCGCCATCAATTGCGTCAGCGAGAACGCACCGCCTGCGGCCGACCCCAATCGAAGCATGGCGTCACGACGGTGGAGCATCTCGTCTGGCCCTTGAAATTCCAGGATGACCCGCGGCCTGAGTCTACCACAGAATCCGTAAATCAAATACTGATCGGTCGCTGCGCCCTGAGGTAAGCACTGCATCATTGGACTGGCCGGATGTTCTGGTCGCGAAACGTACGGACCCTTGAGACCCGATCCTGCCTCCGATGAGCCTTTGCGTCGTGTGGCATGGAAAGTCGCAACGACTCGAATGCGTCGACAATGACACTGCGTCGAAAGTGAATCTCGTAAGACGGAATCACGCCACAATTCAAGTTCCGGCTATACTGTGCGGCCTCGAATGCTGCTGTCTGGCGGCTCGGTTGAGACCCTGGCAGGAACGCAGGCAATGAGCGACGACGGCAATGCTCGGGAAGTCATCACCGTTCTCGGCGCGATGCGACCCGAGGAGCTGGGCGTGACGTACACGCACGAGCATCTGTTTCTCGATGCGATGGATCATTACGCCAGTTACGGATACCAGCTCGTCATTGACGATGAAGACGTGATGGCCCGGGAAATCGAAGAGTTTACCAGCCGGGGCGGGCAGACCATCTGCGACGTCACCCTGGACGAGATCGGTCGCGATCCGGAACGGCTTGTGCGCTTTGCTCGACGCACGGGAATCAACATCCTCATGGGCTGCGGCTGGTATCGCGATTTCGGCTATCCGCCGATCGTCGAGGAGAAGACCAGCCGCGAACTGGCCGACGTGCTCGTGAAGGAGATCGAGATTGGCGTGGGAGAGACCGGCATCCGGGCGGGGTTCATCGGCGAGATCGGCACGGGACGGCATCACGTCAAGCCGGCCGAGGAGCGCGTCTTCCGCGCGGCGGCGCTCGCGCAGGCGCGGACGGATGTTGCAATTACGACGCACACGACCCGCTGGGGGACGCTGGCCATGGAGCAGATCGCCATGCTGGAGGAGTTCGGGGCGGATCTGTCGCGCGTGATTATCGGTCACCTCGGCGACCGGGTCGGCGTGCATCATCTCCTGCCAATCGCCGCGAAGGGCGTTTACCTGGAGATCGACAACATCGGCTATCTGGATTATCAACCGGAGTACGTCCGCGCCGATAACGCCGCCGCGCTGGTCAAGGAAGGCTTCGTCGACCGGGTTCTGCTTTCGGAAGACATCTGCATGTTGAATCACCTCAAGTACACGGGCGGAAAAGGCTACGGGTATCTGCTGGAGGTGTTCGTGCCGATGCTGCGCGAGCGAGGGGTCACGGACGAGCAGATTCATCAGATCATGGTCGTCAACCCGGCCCGGGCCTTTTCGCGGAGCTGTCGCAATGCCGTCTGAGTTTATCGAGCGCAGCGGTCTCCGACCGATCATCAATTGCGTCGGCTATGCGACTCGCGTGAGCGGCAGTTGCCCGCATCCCGACGTCGTCGCGGCCATGAGCGCCGCCAGCTCGCAGTACTTCGAAATCGACGATCTGCTGACGGCGGCGAGCCGATTGATTCAGCATTCCACCGGCGCCGAAGCGGGCATTGTGACCTGCGGAGCTGGTGCGGCGCTGTCGCTGGCCGCGGCCGCGTGCCTCGCCGGAAATCGTCCCGAGATCATGGATCAACTGCCGGATGTCTCCGGATGTGCTCGCAGCGAGATCATTTTTCCCAGGCCGGGGCCGTTCGACTACGACCATTCTCTGCGGCTCGCCGGCGCAAAGCTGGTGCTGATCGACTATCGGGCGGTCGACGCACTGCGGCAGATCGAGCGGGCGATCACCCCGAAGACGGCGGCCATCGGCTACGTCTGGCTGCAGGTCGAGGAGCGTCCCGACATTGCGGAACTGGCCGCTCTGGCGCACCGGCATGACCTGCCCCTGATCGTCGACGCCGCCTGCGCCCTGCCGCCCATGGAGAATCTCACCTCCTTCAGTCGCCGCGGGGCGGATCTCGTGGCGTACAGCGGCGGGAAGCATCTCGGCGGTCCGCAGGCATCGGGAATTCTCTGCGGCCGCGAGGACCTGATCCGCAGCGCCTGGGTCCAGATGGTGGATATGGATGTGCGGGCGGGAACCTGGTCGCTCCAGCACTGGGTGGCCAGCGGCTGGATCGAGCGACCGCCCAGGCACGGCATCGGCCGTTCGATGAAAGTCAGCAAAGAGGCGATCGTCGGCGTCATGGCTGCGCTCCAGCGCTATGCCGAGCGGGACCATCAAGCCGAGCAGGGGGCCTGGCGGGCGGCGATCGACCAGATCTACGACGGACTGCGCGATCTGACCGAATTGCGTCTCACGCGGATGGAGCGGGGGCTCAATGGCCAGCCCTACCCCAATCTGCAGATTGAATCGGGTACAGGCCCCGCCGGGCTGACCGTCCGCAACTTGCAACTTGCGCTCTGCAGCCGCCCGCAGAAGGTCATCCTCGCCGAAGATGAACAGTCGCCGGATCGCGCCATCGTTTATCCGCAATGCCTGCGGTCGACCGATGCGGAGGAAATTGTCGCGGCGATTCTGCAGGTGGTCTCTGCCCATCGCGCGCGGTCCTCCGCATGATCCCCACAAAGGCCCGCTCTTGTCGGGGCCTGAATTCACAGGAACCGGCGTCGACGGAGCGGTCCGTCGGCTGGGGGAGACGTACGAAGTCCGGGGGGTGCCGGTCAACATGACCAGGTACGACACTGCTGCCGTTGACAGCGTGGCTATCTACGGCCAGGTGCAGCAGGCGTACAACCGCTTCGCGCAGCTCGTGTCGTTCTCTCAGGAGCAGAGGGGCCTTGTCGGAAAGTCGCCGACCGTGAGTCTCAGCGATGCGAACGGTTCTTCCGACATGGTCCGTCCGACGGGGATGGACGATTCCAGCGGTCGCGAACTGACCGAATGATCGCTCGACACAATCCAGGAAATGCCGGCCCTGCACGCGGATGCCGCAACACAGGCAGCGGGCAATCTTGAGGCCGATCTGGCGGACGCGCCGAAACGCGGATCGGCCGGCGACGCAAACCCCTGCAAACCAAGCGAAAAAGCCTTGTCTGCAGGGCTTGCAGACAAGGCTTTTCGAGTGGAGCGGAAGGGAGTCGAACCCTCGACCTCTGCATTGCGAACGCAGCGCTCTCCCAACTGAGCTACCGCCCCGGTTCGCGAAACATATCACAGCTCCGGACACCGCCCGACCCTGCGATGGTTCGCATTGTAGGGGGCGATTCTCCGGATGAAAAGTCAGAAAGTTCTTTGCGGAACCCGCCCCCGGTCCCGGCAGGCCCGATCCCTATTTGGCGACCTCGGCCTGCTGCAGGGCCTGGAATTCCTTGATGAGATCCGGTACCTGCTGCGTGGTGGAAATCACCGCAATTGTCGAGAAAAAGACACCCGCCAGCACCAGGCAGATCCGACGGCCCCAGCCGGGACGGAGCTCTTTCGGCAGCAGGATCGAGTTGATCACCACCACGTGGAAGCAACTGAAACCGAGGGCGTAGTTGTACAGAATGCCAGTTCCGATCACGAGGAGCCGGTCGCCCGGCACGACCGTCAGCATGACAAAGCCGAAAACCAGGTAGATGCAGAGGACCCCGAAGTAGAGCCGGCCGATGTGTCGCGTGTCCCATTTGCGCAGCCAGGGGACCGCGGTCCAGAAGACGTCAACCCAGCGGCGGAGGACGCCGTCGGCCGTGCTGGCCATGCTCGTGCCGAGGACCAGCAGTCCGCAGAACAGCGTCAGGTACCAGAACGTGTCGCCAAAGCTGGAGCCAAGCCTTCCACCAACAGCCTCCGAGACGCCGTCGGCGGTCATGCCCGCAGCCAGCCAGTTGTTGGTGAGGATTGTGCCGCGCGGCAGAAATTGCACGGAGAGCATGCTGGGCAGGGCGATTCCCAGGAAGCAGGCGGGCATCCACAGATACCATTGTTCCCGGGCGACGTGCTTCATCCAGCCTTTCCAGCGGTGGAGGGACTCGGCGTTGACGGGGAAGACCATGCCCACGTGCGACAGCTTGATCGCGTGACCGCCGACGATGCTGGGAATGGCGCCGACGTGCCGGCCCATGCCCCAGCCCTGATCGCGGGTGTAGTTGCTGATGGGGGTGTTGGTCAGACCGCCATTGCCGGAGATTGCCGCCATCGAGGCGAGGATGCCGACGACGGACAGATCGAAGACGCCGGGACCCGTGCCAAAGAAGAGCGAATTGATGCGGCCTTCGCGGGCTGCGAGGAAGACATTGTCGATCGCTTTTCCGCCGGCTTCCGGCGGGATGACGGGGACATTTCCGAACTTGATGAAGCCGGAGAAAATCTCGGTCCAGGTGTCCCACGAGGAGAAGAAGATTGCCAGGAAGGCGAGGAAGCCCATCACGGTGATGAGCTTGAAGGTCATGACGACCTTCATGGAGTTATAAACCTTGCCGCCGACGCTCAAGGGAATGAAGACGGATGCGAAGATCGCGCACGACAGGACTTTCAACAGCCCGCGATCGGTGAGTCCGGTTCCGAGCAGGTTCCAGGTTTCGGCGGTCGAACTGGGATCGGGGATGCGTTTGAGGAGCATGGCCGCGGCGGGGACCGCCGCGTTCGACGCGAGATAAGGGAGCACGGAGCCCAGGTCGAGGAGCAGATACACGAGAACCCAGACCATCGGGCCGGGGAATGTCCGGAATTTTCCGGTGAAGATGGGTTCGCCCGAATAGAGGGCGTACCGGCTGATCTCGATGTTATAGATCACCTGGCCGAGAATGCTCAGCGTGCAGAGCCAGAGGAGGCTGCCGCCGAAGCGGGCGGTCACCAGGGGACCGGTGAGCCATTCGCCGCCGCCGATCGCCGACGCTCCGAGCACGAGGCCGGGGCCGAGCATCATGGCCAGATTGCGTCCGGTGAAAATCGGGGCAGTCGGCAGTTCGCCGCCATCCCAGCGGGGCATCTGTTTCGAACCAGGATGCGGCGGAACAAAACCGGCTGGCGAATCGGTCAGCGGGCGGTCGCTGGGTTCCATGAAGCGGCCAATCTGCGGGAGTTGTGAAAATCGTGTTGCAAAGGAACGCCCGATGGTATTCGCAGACCGGACCAGATGCGAGTCTCTTTATCTGTTCTCTCGTGAAGCGGACGGCGAAAAACGGGAGAACTGATGCGATCCGAAGAGACGGAATTCTGACGAGAAAATAAGATGTCTCGTAGAGACGCAGAGGGGAACGCAATGGCCGCGGACAAGGGATGTGTCCACAGACGGCCGGGCGCGCCCGGCCCTGCTTCGGAGGGCATTTTCTCTGGCTCTGGATTCTCGTCTCTCGACTGAACCGCCTACGCGATGATCGCCTCGATCGGCTTGCCGTGATCGATTTCGAGTCTTTTGCGGCCGGGGACTTCGAGGCGATGGGAGTCGAGGCCGAGCTGGTGCAGGACGGTGGCGTGGAGGTCGGTGACGTAGTGGCGGTCTTCGACAGCGTGGAAGCCGATGGGGTCGGTCTGGCCGTGGGCGAGGCCTCCCTTGATGCCGCCGCCGGCGAGCCAGACGGAGAAACCGAACGGGTGATGATCCCGGCCGTCACTCCCCTGGGCGCCAGGGGTCCGGCCGAACTCGGTTCCCCAGACGACGATGGTGTCTTCGAGCAGGCCGCGCTGTTTCAAGTCGCCCAGGAGGGCTCCGATCGGCTGGTCGACCTGCTGGCAGAGTTTGGAGTGGCCGTTCTTGAGGTTGCCGTGAGCATCCCAGGCGCCGGCTCCGCCGTTGCTGCCGTGGAAGATCTGGATGAAGCGCACGCCGCGTTCGACCATCCGGCGTGCCGCCAGGCACTGCCGACCGAATTCTTTGGTCGTGGGATCGTTGAGGCCGTAGGCTTCCTGCGTGGCCTGAGTCTCGGCTTCGAACTGCATGAGGTCGGGGACGGAGGTCTGCATGCGGAAGGCGAGCTCGTAGCTGCGGATGCGGGCCAGCATGGCGGGATCGTCGGGGTATTCGATCTCGGCCAGGCCGTTCAGACGACGGAGCAGGTCGAACTCGGCCGCCTGCTCTTTCGCCGCCAGATCTTTGGGGCGGGCGGCGAAGGGGAGGGGATTGTTCGGGTCGACGTTGAGCTGCACGCCCGAGTGTTCGGGGCCGAGGTAATGGCTGCCGTGGGCGGCGTGTCCGCCGCAGCAGTCGGCGATGGGGGTGCCCATGACCATGAACTGCGGCAGATTCTCGTTGAGCGTCCCGAGCCCGTAATGGACCCAGCTCCCGACGGTCGGGAAGACGCCGTCGAGGTTGTGGCGGCCGGTATGGAACTGGAGCTGGGCGCCGTGGTTGTTATCGGTGGTCCACATGGAGCGGACGATGGCGAGGTCGTCGGCGTGCGCGGCGACGTGGGGCCACCAGTCGCTGATTTCAAGGCCGCTGTCGCCGTGCTTCCTGTAACCGACCTGCAGGGGATAGAGCTTGCTGCGAACGTGGCCGTTGGCGTCGTTGGGGACGACGACGCGGAGATTGTCCTTCAGCGCCGGCGAGACGAGACAATCCTTGTAGGAGGTCTCGCCGATTTCCTTGTTGGCATACTCTGTCAGGACCGGCTTGGGGTCGAACGATTCGACGTGGCTGGTGCCGCCGACCATGAACAGCCAGATGACGCTCTTCGCCCGGGGCTTGAAGTGGGGCCGGCCGTCGGGAAGTTCGTACTTACCGGTCTCTGAAGCTTGCCCGACTCGGTCCTGCTGCAGCAGGGAGCCGAGCGCCAGCCCAGTAAAGCCCATGCCGACGTCGGCGAGAAAGCCACGGCGGGGCGAGCGACCTGCGAATTGCGGGAATTTTTTCATGGAACTCCGCTCCAGATCGGGTGGCACGCCCAGAGACTTGGCGATGGGCGTGGAATTCAATTGCTGAAGGCACGCCCTTCGAAGACTCAGGGCGTGCCACCCGGCACTGTTTTTTTTGATTGGTTTTGGACGTTTGAGTTTGTTTCGGATTTCGTACTTCGAGTTTCGGATTTATCGTCTATCGAGCCGTCACAAAGTCGTTGTGGTTCATCAGAACATGCACGAGCTGACCGCGCAGCCGTTGCAGCTTGGATGGGTCTGCAGCCGACTGCAGAAATCCCCGGCTCGTGGCCAGTTCTTCGGAGGTCGGTTCCCGCCCGAGGACGGAGACGAATGCGCGACGGACGAATTCCGTCGGATCTTCGCCGGTCCGGCTGGCAATGTCCGCCGCGAGGGTCTTGGCCTGCGTCAGCGACAGCTCGCTGTTGACCAGCGCCAGCGCCTGCTGCGGGACGATGCTCGTGTTGCGGCGGTAGCATTCGCCGGGGCTGGCCGAGTCGAAGATCGACAGGAACTCCATCGACTTCTCCGGGGCGTGGCGGTAGTAAAGACTCCGGCGGTTCGTGGTCAGCCCTTTGTCCGCGGCGAGTTCTTCGCCTCCCATGCGACGATCGAGCTGACCGGCCGTCGCCAGGACGTTGTCGCGAATGACTTCCGCTTCGAGCCGTTGCGGCGTCATCCGCCAGTACCAGCGATTGTCCGGGTCGCGTTCGAGATTCGCAGACGGAGCGCCTGCGAGGGACGAATGCCGCTGGTAAGCATCGCTCGTGACGAGCTGGCGGTGCAGCCACTTCATGCTCCAGCCATGCCGCTGGAATTCCACCGCCAGCCAGTCGAGCAGTTCCGGATGGGTCGGATTCTGCCCGTTGTGGCCGAAGTCAAAGACCGAGCCGACCAGCGGCTCGCCGAAGTGACGCAGCCAGATGTGATTGACGGCGACGCGGGCGGTGAGGGGATTCGCCGGGTCGGTGATCCAGCGGGCGAGCGCCAGTCGACGGCCGGAACTGGTCGGCGGGTAGGACTCGGCGAGCGGGGTGTACTTGTCGTCGGCCTTGTGAGCGGCCTGCTGGGCCTCCCCGAGCTTCTTGCGGGCGGCATCGAGCGCCGCGACCGCCTGTTTGTAGGCCTTTTCCTTCTCGGCCTGCTTCTCCCTGGCGTTGCGCCAGGCGAGTTCCTGGATCAGTGCGGCCTGCTCGCTCTTCGCAACATCCGCTTCGGCCTGCCGCAGTCCCGCCTGGCGTTCGGCCGTTGCGGCGGCCGTTGCCAGTTCCTCCAGCGGCCTGGCCCGAGCAGGCGCGAACCGTGCCAGATCGGCGTCCCGCCGGGCGACGAGTGCGGCCAGTTGGGCTTCCGCGGCGGTCACCGCCTTCGCTGCGGCGGCCTGTTGCAGCTTCGCGGTTTCCCAGGCTTCGACAGCGGCCCGTCCCGCAGGGGCGGAGCCGCCGGGGGCTGAGGCGTCCGCGGGCAGATTCACAAACGGCAGGGCCGCTGCAGTTGCGGACTGAAGCTGCTGCTCGGCCGGGGCAATCTGCTGCCGGGCCTGTGCCAGCGCCGTTTCGGCGGAAGTCTGCGCTTCTCGCTGTATAAAGTCCTTCAAGCCCGGGAACCAGGCTTCGTTTGGGAGCGTGACCGGTTCGACGGCCAGCGGACGCCCCAGCAGAAATTCGGGGACCGCGGGAGACAGCGGCTTCTCTTTCACCGGGTACTTGTCGTTGCCGCGGACATAGAGATACGTGGGAGTCGTCAGGTCGGCATCGTAGACCCGCGTCAGGCCCCCGAGCGTGACGTTTGGCTGTCCCGGCAGACGATCGGTCCGCACTTTGTACGGCTCGAAGATTGCCCGGAATTCGTAATAGGCCTGCTGCGGGATCGGATCGTACATGTGGAAATGGCACTTGGCGCAGTTCAGCGTCAGCCCCAGAAATGCCTTGCCGGTATGTTCCACGGCGCTGTCCAGCCAGACGTCGCGGTTGAAGACGTAGTAGTTTCGCGCCAGGAAACCGGTCGCCCGCAGCGAGTCTTCGTTCAGCGGGTCGAGCTCATCGGCGGCCAGCATCTCCTGGATCATGCGGTCGTACGGTTTGTCGTCGTTGAGGGACTCGACGATCCAGTCCCGCCAGCGCCAGATGTGCCGGGCGCTGTTGCGCAGCTCGGCCTGGTAGCCGTACCAGTCGCTGTAGCGCCAGACATCCATCCAGTGCCGGCCCCAGCGCTCGCCGTACTCTGGACTGTCCAGAAGTCGATCGACGACTCGTTCGAGGGCGTCGGGGCTCTCGTCTGAGAGAAATGCGGCGACGTCGTCCGGACTCGGCGGCAATCCGACCAGATCCAGATGAACCCGTCGCAGCAGCACGGCCTTCGGGGCCGGTCCGACGGGCTGGAGCCCATGTTCCGCGAGCTTCGCACCCAGGTACGCGTCGATCGAGTTTCCATCACGGCTGGCGGGAGGAGTCTGCGGTCGCGGCGGCTGGAACGACCAGTGCTGACGCGGATCGGGGGGGGCTTCTTCGTCTGCGGCGACGGCTCCTGCGGCGACCCAGCGTTTGAGAATCTCGATTTCTTCTGTCGGCAGGGGTTCGGCTTCCGCCGGCATCCGTGAAACGTCCCCCAGGCCGAGGACTGCGGCGATCAGCAGACTGCCGTCGACCATTCCGGGGTTCACGCCCGGCCCCGTGTCGCCACCTTTGCGCAGGAACTGCACGGCATCCAGCCGCAGCCCCCCCTCCTGGCGGAGGGCTCCATGACAGGCGACGCAGCGCCGCTGCAGCAGGGGTTTGACGTCCTTCAGATAGTCGATTGTCGGTTCGTCCGCCGCCAGTCGAGGAGCCGAGAACCCGACAGCGACCGCGACGAGGAGCCACGGCATGGCGATTCGGCGACTGAAATTCTGGCTGGGGCGACGATGGCGCATGGGGCGGGGCTCCGGGGCTGGCCGGTTCAGGGTGGGACGGGCAGGGAAGCTGAGATTACCGCGCACCGCGACGGTTGTCATCAACCGTTGTCGATCTGTCGGCGTCCGAGCGGATGTCGGCGCGGCAGAACCTGCCGGACTCCGCGCGGAACGCCTCTGGAATTGTCAAAGCTGCAGTTCCCGCCGGTCGTTCCCTCTGGACTCGGAATTTTCCGGCAAATATGGTCTCGCACTCCCTTTCTCACTGAAGTCGAAAACTCCAACAGCAATGCCGTCCGCAAACTGTCGGAATTTCCAACAGATTGCGGCGAAGCCCGGAATTCTCCGGACATATGAGGAGCCTGCGGAGCCATGCAGAGCCAGTTCCGTTTCACACTTACCCGCTCGTCGTGGCGCTCGATCGGCCGGCTGGCGGTCCTCGCCCTGCTGGCCCTCACGGGCTGCCGGCATTCCTCCGGCTGGGTGATGAACAACTCCGGCGCGGGATACTACGCCAAGGGGAATTACGCCATGGCCCGGCACGAGTTCGCCCGGGCGATTCAGGCAAATCCCCACAATCCCGACTATCGCCACAATCTGGCGATGGCGATGCGACTGCAGGGCGAGTCGGCGGAGGCCGAGGAAGTTCTGCGCCACAACCTGACGATCGACCCGATGCACCAGCAGACATATCACTCGCTGGCGGTATTGCTGACCGAGTCGGGACGCCAGCCGGAGGCCGTCGATCTGCTGCAGTCGTGGGTCGACACGCAGCCGTACCTGCCTGAGGCGCATATTGAAATGGCCTGGATGGATCGTCAGCTCGGCAATCCCGCCGGGGCTGAGGAGCACCTGCAGCAGGCTCTGCAGATCCGCCGGAATCACCCGATCGCTCTTGCGCACATGGGTCAGCTCCGCCAGGATCAGGGGCAGGACCAGCAGGCGATCGCCTACTACGAAGAATCACTGAAGGTGAATCGTCGGCAGCCCCAGGTGGAATCTCGCCTGACGTCGCTGGCCGGCGACCCCCGTCAACGACACATGGCAAGTCGTCGACGCTCACAGGAAGCCTTCCCCGGCAGTCCCCTGGCCCACGATCCGCAACTGGCGATGTCGCTCGAAACGCCGCATGCCAATCCGAGGCCGCGCGACATCCGCCGTCACCGGAACTCCGACGCGGTGCAGACCGCCTATGCGCTGCCGACCTATGGATCTCCGTACGCCGAGACGACGATGGCCGGCCATCTCCCGGTGACCACCGCGTACGCTCCCGGCGGTATGATTACCATGGATCCCGGCGCGATGGCCATGCAGGGGCAGATCGTCAACGGCCAAATGATCTCCGGCCCGGTGATGACCAGCGGACCCGTCCCGCAAGGCCAATACCCGATGACAACCACGGTCGCTCCTACCCCGGACCCGGTGGCCGGGGCTGCCGCGGGGCCGCAGGTGGTGCTGCAGCCGCCCCAGTTCGTCTCGCAACCGCAGCCGTCAGTCAGTCAGCAGTCGACACCCTGGACGCCGACGGCTCCGTCGCCGGTTGCGATTCCAGCGCCGACATTGTCGTTCGCTCCGGAAGAGGCGGCCTATGCGCCGCCGGGCATGGCAGTTCCGCCGGCGAGTGGTCCATCACTGGGCGCCAACCCCGATCCGGCTCACACGGAGATGGAGCTGGACACGGTGGAACTGCCCGAGATCAATCCTTTCTGAGGCGGCGGGACGCCGTCAACTCTGCTCCTGTACGGCCCGTGGTCACCCCACGGGCCGTTCCATTGATGGGGCGTCCAACTGGCAGGCGGAGTATTTTTCGGATTGGATTGGTGCTGCATTCGGTACTGTCGTCCGCCACAATCGTGTTGGCACATTGTCCTGCCCGTGGCAGTTGCCGAATCAGGAGTTGTCCATGTCGCTGCTCAGTCGCCCGATCGTGTTCGTGCTCGTCGCAGGCCTGTGTCCAACATTCGTTCACGCCGCCGACGAGCCAACTTTTAGTCGCACGGTTCAGGTGCGCGCCGCCTCGCAGTTGAAACCGGCCGTGGCAAATGCCCGTCCGGGCGATGACATCGTCATCGCCAAAGGGGTCTATCCCGGGCCGATGTATTTCACCGTCGTCGGGACGAAGGAACAGCCGATTCGCATCCGGGGGGCCAGCGCCGCCACGGCTCCGGTGATTCGGGGCGGCCAGGTTGGCCTGCAGCTTTCCTCATCGCACTACGTGACGCTGCAGGATCTGATTCTGGAAGGGGGAACGCAGAACGGGTTGAGTCTTGACGATGGCGGCAAGCTGGATCGGCCCGCGACGGAAATTGATCTGATCCGCGTCGTCGTTCGCAAGGTGGGGGCCGGGGGAAACGAGGACGGAATCAAGCTCTCCGGGCTGCAGCACTTCCGCGTGACGGACTGCAAGCTGGAGGGCTGGGGGGGCGGCGGACAGGGGATCGACATGGTCGGATGCCGGAACGGCGAGATCACCGGCTGTACGTTCGACGGACTGGGGACTTCGCAACTTGGCCTGCAGGCCAAGGGAGGCAGCCGCGACATTCTGGTTGAGCGGTGCCGTTTCCGCGACATCCGCGAACGGGGCCTGCAGATCGGCGGCTCCACCGGCAACCAGTTCTTTCGTCCCAGTTTGCAGGCGTTCGAGGCGAAAGATGTGACGGTCCGCGACTGTTACTTCTGCCGTTGCGGGGCGGGCATTGCGTTCGTCAACATCGACGGCGCGGTCGTCGAACGCAACATCGTGTATCAGCCGCGCATGTGGGCCTTCCGGATCCTTCAGGAGCGCACCGGGCCGGAGTTCACTCCCTGCCGGAATGGCAAGATCTTCGACAACGTGATCGTGTGGAACACGAAGGAGTGGCGGACGGCCATCAACGTCGGCGGCGGCACTGCGGCCCAGACGTTTCAGTTCGCCCGCAATACCTGGTACTGCGAAGATCAGCCGGCTCGCAGCCGGCCGGACAGCCTGCCGGTCGCCGAGCAGGATGGAGTCTACGGCAAAGACCCTCACGTCACCGCGACGAAGGACTGCGAGCTGAAGCTTGGGGACGGCCAGTAGCGGCTGCTACCTCCCCGCGACGATCGTCGCGCCCGCGTCCCAGCCAGTCGAAACGAGGCCCTGAGCCGACGACCGGTTTTTGAGGTCCTGCCACCAGTGGAGGGCGTCGGCCCGCACCCAGAGTCCGCCGCAGGAGGCTTGCAGCAGTTCGTCGAGCTCCTGAGCCGTCTGTGGCCGGTCGCCGGGCTGCTTGGCGAGACAACGAAGCAGCACGCGTTCGAGCTCCGGATTGACTGGCCGGCCGCACTGCTCGGACGGTGGGACAGGCGGGGTTTCCGCATGCTGGCGGACGATTTCGAGGACATTCGCCCCCTCGAAGACGGGCCGGCCGGTCAGCAGAAAGTAGCCCACCGCTCCGATGGCGTAGATGTCGCTGCGGGCGTCGACGTCCTCGGGAGTTCTGATCGCTTCGGGAGACAGATACAGGGGCGTTCCCGTCATGCCGCCGGCTGAGGTGAGATTGGACTGCTGCTGGGCATCGAGTGCCTTGACGAGGCCGAAGTCGAGGACTTTGACGAAGTCCGGCACGCCGCCGCGCAGGGAGAGCATGATGTTCGCGGGTTTAATGTCGCGGTGAATCAGCCCGATGCCGTGCGCTTCGGCGAGCGAGCCGCAGATCTGCCGGAGAATGTGGGCCGTCCGCCCGTCCGACTGCGGGCCGTACTGTTTGATCAGATCTTCGAGGTTCAGTCCGTCGAGATACTCCATGGCATAGTAGAAGATTCCTTCGGGCGTCCGGCCGTAGTCGTAGACCGCGATTGTGTTGGGATGGACGAGCTGACTGGTGAGCTTGACCTCCCGTTCGAAGCGGGCGACGGTCTGGTCGTTCGTCTTTTCGGGATGCAGGAATTTGATGGCGGTTGGCCGGAGCAGCAGAGCGTGATGACCGTGGTAGACCACGCCCATGCCTCCTTCGCCGAGTTTTTCGTCGAGCGTGTACTGACCGAGCTGCTTGGCGTCGAGGGCCGCCCGGCGGGCCTCGCGGTTCAATCGCGCGTTGACGATTGAGAATCCGAAGATGGCGGCGGAAGCGGCCCCCAGCATCGCGAACATGCTCCAGAACGTGGTGCGGATAATGCGCATCGCGCGAAACGCATCGTCGGCGTCGATTTCGGTGCCGACTCCGAATTCGTAATCATCCAGCCATGTCCAGGCGCCCACAGACTGCACGCCGCGGTAGTCGCGATAACCGACGGTATTGTTCCCGCTGGCGCCTTCGATGGCGCCGGCCGCCAGGGCCGTCAGCGGTTGTTCGGACCGGGGAGTCTTTGTGCGTTCGCCGGCGACAAGGTCGACGCCCGGATTGCGCAAGGACACGTTCAGGACCGAGTCGGCGTCTTCTGTCAGCAGACCGATTTCACGGAGCTGCTCGTCAAAGCGACTCTCCGACAGCAACAGGCCGTTGCGGTCGAACGCGTAGGTTTCGCCGGTGGTCCCGGCCCGCGCCACCTGCAGGATCTGGCTGAATTCGTCGTCGGGGCGCAGTCTCAGTCCGAGGGCAGCGATGACCGTGCCGTCGTCGGCTTTGACGGGTGCAAAGGCAAACATCGTGGGAACGCCGGCCCGCATCTGCCCGTGGCGATCGGGCAGGATGATGCGACTTTTCATCGGGCGCGAGACTCCCGTCTTTCCCGCCAGGACGCTTTCGACCGTGGCCTTCGACTCCTCGTCCGTCGTGGTCAATCCGACGGCGTCGTCGCGTTCGCAGGCAATGACCTTGCGTTCCCGATTCAGGACAATGAAGCCGTTCATCCCGTGCCCTTCCAGCACGGGTTCCAGTTCCGCCCGCAACCGCGGCAGCTCTGCGGACGCCGTCAAAACGTTCTTCGAAGACTCGGGTTGCTCGGCGAGACTGATGAGCGCCCGGACCTGCTCACGCAATTGCACATCGCGTGCAACGCCAGCGGCAACCTGCTCCTGCGACTTCAACCAGACGCGCAGCGCCGTGACGTCGGTTTCAAGAATCGCCTGGAGATCGGCGCGCAGATCTTCCTGCAGCGTCTTCTCAACGGCATTCCGCATGACCAGCCCGATGGCGCCCAGCAGGACGCCGGCGATGATCGGCCAGATCCAGAGCTGTTTGAGCAAGAGCACATTGGTCCGCGCCAGCGTCCGGACGACGCTTCGGGCGGAGGACGTTCGGGAAACGCGGGATGTCCCAGGAGCAGGCTGAGAGTTCATCAAAGATCCGTTGCGGGAGCGGGCTGAACCGGCTCAGGTCGGGCGGAACTTGCAATCAGTGTTGTCCGCCTGAGGTATCGTGGCAGGCCGAACGCGGTTTTGCCAGCAGCACCCCGTCGGTCAGCGGGCGCCTTGTTCCGAAGTCGATGCGGGGAGATGCTGGTCGAACCAGTCGGCGAAACGAGGCAGGTCCAGGATCATTGTCGGCCAGCCATGCTTTTTTCCGGGACGGACTTCGAGCCGGACCGTCCGACCGATCGCCGCGGCTTTCGCGGCGAATCGCTCCGACTGGTCGAGAGGCACGAGCGTGTCGGCGTCGCCGTGGACGATCAGAATCGGGGGCAGCGCCAGCGTGATGTGATCGATGGGGGAGAGGTCGCGGCCGAGAACTTTCCATTCGTCGACAGTTTCGGCACGCGGTCCGAAGCCTTTCTTGAAGCTCTTCGGAGGACCGCCGTCGCCGGGATTCTCTGTGGACGCGCCGAGATTCAGCAGATCGGTCACCGGGTAAAAACAGGCGACGCATTGCACGGCGCTCGACTCGCGATCAATGGGATCGGGGGCGTCCACCGGTCCGGGGCCGCCGCGGGTGGCGAGCATCAGCGACAGGTGGCCGCCCGAGCTTCCTCCTACGACGCCGATACGGTTTTCGTCGATTCCGTACTTGGCCCGGTTGTGTCGGATGAATCGAATGGCCCGGTGCATATCCTCGACGATGTCGCCGATGAGACACTTCGGCTGCGAAATGTGCTGGGCCGCGAAAATCGTATAGCCCCGCCGGAGAAACGGTGCAAACAGGAACGGCTGCACCCCTTCCGGGCCGGATTTCCAGCCGCCGCTGACCATCAGGACGACTGCGGCCCCATTCGGATGCGGCGGCTGGAAGACATCCATCAGTAACTCGGCATCGCCCCGGTGTCCGTAGACGATATTGGCCGTCCGCTCGGAGGGCGCCAGGAACCACCACCAGTAGATGCCCCCGACCGCAATCGCGAGGGTCGTGAGCGAGATCCCGCCCCAGAGCAGCAGTCGTTTCAGCCAGATCATCGTGTTACCCATGCCGGTAGCGTGTCACGCAGACAATCGCCGGGATTCGTCCGCCTCCAACCGCTGTCACCGCGGACTTTCGTTGACGAGTTCTGCAGCCCGTTTATATCGCGGTTTAGAGAGCACCGGCTACGAACCTCGAAGACGCTGTCGAATCGCCCGGCGGAATTCCGTCCAGCGTTTCCGCCCGCAGCGGCGTACATCGGGCATCGACACTCCCGTCGAACGGATCGCTGCTGCGCCGAATTCAGGCGCATTCCCAGTCCCTTGCAGCGCTCGGTCAAGATCGCAACTCGTTACCAGTCAATCGATTACCCCAGGACGCAGGGTGGCTGAGCCGAGGGTTCGGCCGTGCCACCGCCGAGGACGCTTCGCATGACGCAGGTGAATCTGACGGCCAAGAAGATCGTGGCCAACGTCGAAAAGGTCGTCATCGGCAAGCGGCAGGAGGTGCTGCTTGCCCTGACCGCCTGGCTCTGCGAAGGTCACATTCTGCTCGAAGACGTCCCCGGCGTCGCCAAGACGATGCTCGCGCGGGCGCTCGCCGCCAGCGTCGGCTGTTCTTTCAAGCGGGTCCAGTGCACCCCCGACCTGCTTCCGACCGACATCACCGGCGCCTCGATCTTCAACCCGAAGACGACCGAGTTCGAATTCCGCGCCGGTCCCCTCTTTGCCCAGACCGTTCTGGCCGACGAAATCAACCGCACCACGCCCCGCACCCAGGCGGCCCTGCTCGAAGCGATGGCCGAACGCCGGGTGACCGTCGACGGCGTCACCTACGAACTCGAACGCCCCTTCCTGGTCATCGCGACCCAGAACCCCGTCGACCACGAAGGGACGTTCCCGCTCCCCGAGGCGCAGCTCGACCGCTTTCTCGTTCGGCTGTCCCTCGGCTATCCCGAGGAAGAGGAGGAACGGCGGATGCTGGAGTTGCTGCGCAAGGAGCATCCGATTGATCGCCTCGATGCAGTCGTTTCCGCCGCCGAGATGATCGCCTGCCAGCAGGCCGTCCGCGAAGTCTACGTCGATCCCAAGGTCCGGGACTACATCGTGCAGCTCATTCGCAATACGCGGGAGCATCCGGACATTGCCCTCGGCGGCAGTCCCCGGGCCTCGATGGCGCTCTACCGGGCCGCCCAGGCGCGGGCCGCAATCCGCGACCACGATTTCGTCCTGCCCGACGACGTGAAGCGAGTCGCCCAGGCGGTCCTGTCACACCGCCTGATCGTCCGCCCCGAAAGCCGCCTGCGGAAGATCACCGCCGCCAGCGTGGTCACCGAGATCCTGGAAGAGACCTCCATTCCCACCGTCTCTTCCACGGCAGGCGCCTCATGAGATGGATCCTCGGGGCCATCCTGCTGCTGATCGTCGGCATGGTGTTCCAGCTCGGGCTGCTGGTCTACGCGATGTACGTCCTTCTGGGCGTGCTCGTCGTCAGCCGGTATCTGGCCCGCGAGTGGATTCAGAACGTCGTCGTCACCCGCGAATGCAGCCGCCTGACGGCCCGGATCGGCGAGACGGTCGCGGTCATTGTCACGCTGAAAAACTCCGGGCGCTGGCCAATTCCCTGGCTGCTCGTGGAAGATTCCGTCCCGCGCGACGCCCTCGCCGAGCGACCTCCGCGGATCACGCTGGAGGGCAAGCGGGTTGGAATTCTCCAATTTTCAGCGGGCGGCGAGAAACGCCTGCTGTACCAGGTGACGTTCAACCGCCGGGGCTATTATCAGCTCGGACCGCTGCTGCTGGAGAGCGGCGACCTGTTCGGGCTGCATCGCCGGTTCCGCGTCGAATCGGAGCCGCACTACGTGCTCGTCTATCCCCGCGTGGTCGCCATTGAGGGCTACAACATCGCCTCCCGCCGGCCAATCGGCGAAGTCCGTCTGACGTATCGCCTGTTCGAAGATCCGACGCGCATCGCCGGCGTCCGCGAGTACCGGGCGGGCGATTCCCTCAACCGCATCCACTGGCGGGCCACCGCCCGGACTGGGGCTCTGCACTCAAAGGTCTACGAACCGTCGTGCGTGGCCGGCATGACGCTGCTGCTCGACTTCCATCGCGACAGCTACCCGGCACGTGGAGAGCCGCATCGTTCCGATCTGGCGGTGACGACGGCTGCGTCGCTCGCGAACGCCGTGTATCAGCTCGGACAGCAGTTTGGCCTGATGACCAACGGCCGCGACGCTGCCGACCGGATCCGCCAGGAAGGGGCGCGCCACGAGTTCCGGACCCGCGCGATGGCCAAGGACTCGACCGGCATGCTCGATCAGAACGACCGTCTCCGCCCGGTCGTCGTGGAAACCCGCCGGGGAGCCGAACAGCTCCAGCGGATTCTGGAGACGCTGGCCCGCGTCGAGCTGACCGACGGTCTGACCTTCCCGCAGTTCACGCAGGAAGTCGCCAGCCGGATGCCGCGCGACGCGACCGTCGTGGCGATCCTGTCGGAGGTCCCCCCCGAGACGGCGATTGCGCTCGGCAACCTGCGTCGTTCCGGCTTCGCGGTGACTGCGGTCCTGACTTTGCCCAACGATGACCGTACGAACGAAGGGGCCGGCCGGCTGATGGCCGAAGGGGTCAGCATCCGCAGCATCGGCAACGAAGTGGAGATCTCCAGTCTCTGCGGCGAACAGTGGGTGAGGTGACGTCATGGCGAAAGTGCGCCGCGAGAAAACGCTCGCCGATTACGTGGTCATCGCCATCAGCCCGGCGCTGATCATGCTGCTCGTGGGGAGCCTCTCATTCTTTCTGCTGGAAGCCAGCTACGCCGGCGAGCACCGGGAGCGGATGCAGTGGGTGCTGTTCTGGTTCGTCTTCGGCGCTGTCCTCGTGGCGCGGATCGGCATCGAGCAGAGTCCGGAATACGCCGGCCTGTTTGGCGGCGTCCTGGCCGCCGCGGCGGGACTGTTCTGTCTGCGATTTCTGGATTCCGTCGTCATTGCCGGCCTGCTGCTGGCGGTGATCTCCTGGTGCTCCTGGAAACTCACCTGGGACTGCACGCTGATCGATGACAGCGAAGACGCCTCGGGCGAAGGTCTGCTGCAGGCAGCCGGGCTCGATCAGGAGTCGGCCGACCGATCGAACCAGAACGGAGCTTTGCCATCGAAGGTCGCACAACCGGACGAAGATTCGGAAACGGTATCCGAAGATCGCCCGAAGCGCGCCCATGCCCCGGGCTTGTGGGTCATCTACTTCTCGCTGGCGGCGTTGCCGTTGTTCGGCATCGGGCAGCTCTTCATCCCGGCGGCGGACGCCGGGCGCCGGTCGTGGGGCTTTCAGCTTCTGGCGGTCTACGTGGCCTCGGCCCTGGGGTTGCTGCTGACCACCAGTTTTCTCGGGCTGCGGCGTTACCTCCGACAACGTAAGCTGCAGATGCCCGCCGCGATGACCCGCGCCTGGCTGGGCATGGGGGCCGGTCTGGCGCTGGTACTCCTGCTGCTGGCGCTGCTGCTCCCGCGACCGCAGGGGGAATACTCCGTCACCGGCCTGGTCGACAAATTGGACGCCAAAGTCCGCGAAGCCTCGCAGTACGCGATGCTCGGCAAAGACCGCGGCGAAGGGGAAGGCCGCCGGATTGGCCAGCAGGATCCTCAGGCCCAGAAACCCGGCGAAGGGGGCAAGCCCGCCGATCGACAAGCAGAGCCGCAGGGCAAAGATCAGCAGACCGACGGCAAACGCGACGAGCATGCAGCGTCCGGAAAGTCTGAGAATCAGCCGGGGAAACCTCCGCAGGACGGCGGTTCCGGCAAATCCAGCGGCCAGGGGAAACAACAATCGCAGCAGTCGGGGCAGCAGCAACAAGGACAGCAGAAAGCTCCGCAACAGGGGCAGCCTCAGGCCCAGCCTGGACAGCCGAAACAACCGAATCAGCAGGAGCAGGCTCAGCAGAACGGCGGGAAAGGCCGGAATCAGCCCGCTCAACAGCCGCAGGCCCCGCAGCCGCAGACTCCGCCGACTCCGCCGTCGTCCAACTGGCTCGGCTGGTTCGCCTCGTGGTTCCGCTGGCTGATCTACGCGGCGATGGCGATTGCGGTGCTCATCGTCGCGTACCGCAACCGGCAGGCGATGCTCGCCTTCGTCCGCCGGCCGTGGGCGGAACTGCTCAACCTGTGGAATTCGCTGTGGGGCTGGAAGACCGGCGCTGCCGAAGGGGAAGCTGGAGAGAACGCGGAATCCGCCGTTCCTCCCCGGCCGTTTGCCTCATTCGAAAATCCGTTCTTCAGCGGCGCGGACCGGCGGATGACGCCGGCCCAGCTCACGCTCTACACATACGAAGCATTGGAGGCCTGGTCGCGCGAGCAGGCGGTCGAGCGATCCCCGGACCAGACGCCGCTGGAATTCGCCGACGAACTGGGCCGGCACGTTCCCGCGCTGGCGAAGGACGTCGGGCAGACGGTCCAGCTTTACGCGCGCGTGGTCTATGCCCGGAAAGAGCCGGGCCGGGAGAGCATGCAGGTGCTGGAGCGGTTGTGGCGGCGGATGCAGGGGGCGGGGTGACAACACGCCCTCAGGAGAAACCCCCCGCCCCGGGGTTCGCGTCCAGGGCTATTGACTCTATCCACGCCTTCCGGGGCTCAGGAGTCGCTCTCGACGACACCAGGCCATTCGACATTTCACTTCTCGGCGTCTTTGCGTCCCTCTCCGCGCCTTTGCGTGAAACTTTTTCTTCACGGGGCTCACGCCCCTACCGCCGCACCTCCGCCAAGATCACCGTTGCGTCGAATTCCAGCGAGCCCCGGCGGATCGTCAGGCTGGTGGGGGCGCCGGCCCGGGAGCGGCTGATCTCGTCGATCAGATCCTTCGGCTGCAGCACTTCTTTCGGGCCGAATCGCAGCACGACGTCGCCGGCCCGCAGACCGGCCCGCTCGGCGGGGCCGCCCTTGATGACCCGAGCGATCCCGTAACCCGCCTCGTTGTAGGTCCGGTCGATCACCACACCGAGATAGGCCTTGGGAGGCGCGCCGGTCAGCGAACGACTGACATTCGCCGGTCGACCGGCGTCGGCTGGCTGGGCTCCGGCACGCTCGATCGGTGCGAGCTGCGCCAGGGACTCGGAAACGTCGCCCGACGCCGACGGCTGCGGTCGTTCTTCGGCGGTGGCGATCTCGGCGACGATGTCGGCCGTATACCGGGCCAGTTTGCCCATGCCGGGGATGTTGAGCGTCTCGAAGTCATCGTCCGGGCGGTGATACTGCGGATGAAAGCCGGTAAACAGGTGCAGCACCGGGACTCCGCGTTCGTAGAACGACGCGTGGTCGCTCGGGCCGTAACCGCTCGGTCGATGCCGGAGCTTGAGGTCGTAGGCTGCGCCCAGGCGATCGACCATCTCGGAAAACTGGCGGGCCGTGCCGGTGCCGTACATCGTCAGTTCGTCCTTGCGCAGCCGCCCGACCATGTCGAGATTGACCATCGCGACGGTCTGCTGCAGCGGGACGAGTGGATTCTGCACGTAGCGCTTGCTGCCGATCAGTCCCATTTCCTCGGCCGTGAACGCCATAAACAGCACATGCCGGCGGAGCGGTTCCGGACGGGCCGCCAGCAGACGGGCGATTTCCATCAGGACTGCGGTTCCCGACGCGTTGTCATCCGCCCCGTTGTGAATTGCCTTGCCCCCTTCCGAAGAGAGCGAACCCCAGCCCCCCAGGCCCAGATGATCGTAGTGAGCACCGACGACTACAACTTCACCATCGGCCGGGTCAGTCCCAGGCAGGGCCGCAATGACGTTTTTCAAGGTCCGACCTTTGGGGATCACTGAGACGGCGCCCTGCAGGTTCCATCCGGTCAGCGGTCGACTCTGGGCCTGGCCGCTTTCGTCGATCTGCTTCTCAAGGCTCTCCAGGGATTCGCCAAGCGCCAACTCGACCAGCGGCTCAACGGCCGACCGGCGGCAATGGACCACGGGGATGCGCCGTCGGCCCAGACTCGTGCCGACCTGAAACTGCAGCAGGGGATCGATGGCGTTCTCGTCCGGTTCGCTTCCGCGATGTTCGAGTCTGCGGGTTTCGATTTCGTGGGCGTCGGTCACCAGGATCACGGCGGCCGCACCGTGGTCGGCGGCATTGCTGACCTTCTGGGCGAAGAATGCGTACTGAGTATGCTGCAGGCCCTCGAACTTGCTGTCCGGGTCGCTCTGCTGCGGCTCATGCCGAAGGATGATGACGGCTTTGCCCTGCACGTCGAGCTCGTGATAGTCGTCGTATTCGAGCGGCGGAGCGGTGATGCCGTAGCCGACGAAGACCAGCGGCACGTTGAAATTGGCCGAACCGCTCAGCGAGAGGGGCGTGAATTCGCGGCCGACGCTCCAGGCCGTCTCGTTGCCGTCCGGTCCGGAGATCTTGAGTTCGTTGGTGGAACCCAGCCCCAGTTTCGGCGTCAGCATAAACTCGTGGTAGGGCTGCCCGTCGTAGAGATCCGTGCGGAGTCCGGCCTGGCCGAAGGCGCTCGCAATATACTCAGCCGCCTGATCGAGCCCCTCGGTGCCGACCCCGCGTCCCTGGCGATCGTCGTGGGACAGATAGGCCACATCTTCACTGAGCCGGGCTTCGACGGCGGCGTCTGCGATATCGATGGCCAGCGGTTCGTAACCGGTTGCGGGCTTCAGCGGATGAGCGGCGACAACCGGCTTCTCGGCAGTCACGGGAACGGGAGCGGGGGCAGCCGCACGGACGATATTCACGGGAGCCGGTCTTTGTGGCGTCGACGCGTTCCGCGTGGATTCGCCCGGCAGCGGATCGGCGGCGATCCAGCCGACGATCACGGCGCACGGCAAAGCGACCAGCAGTCCGAGCAGCGTCAGCCGGCGCTGGAAGCGGTCGGCGGCGGATTCCACCAGCGGGAGTTTGGAGATTGTCGTCTGCACGTTCACACCATCTGCACGAGTCACCGGGGCAGTCCAGCTTTTCAGGCTAATCCCCTCCGGCGACCGTTGTAAACCGGGGTTTTTCTGTGGCAGAGGGAGTTTTCTCGTGTTCGTGCGGCGCCGAACCGCAAGGTGCAAAGATTCCGAAACAGGATGATCGGGAGCCTGAACAACCCGGCGGAAATCCGGGGTCGGACGCGGAAGCTGCGGATGTTCCAGCATGGTTTGGCGACGAGTCCGCTCGAACGCTACGATAGGGCTTCCATCGGCAGTCTCGCATGTCTTTGCGATGACTTCTCCGGTCTCTTCCATTGATGATCATTCCGGGAGCCTCTTCCATGAAGCGATGTCTGGTGCTGGCGTGTGCCGTGATTCTGGCCGCAGGCTGTTCCGGCGGCGGCGGTGCAACCCCCGCCGGCACGGCCGACGGCGGAACGAAAACGCTCCGGATCGCAATGATTCCCAAAGGAACCACTCACGAATTCTGGCGGTCGGTCCACGCCGGCGCCGAGAAGGCGGCGAAGGAACTGGGGGGCGTGGAAATCCTCTGGAAAGGCCCCGCGACCGAGGACGATCGCGAAAGCCAGATCAGCCTGGTGCAGGAATTCATCGTTCAGAAAGTCGACGGCATCTGCCTGGCGCCGCTCGATGCCGCGGCCCTGGTGCCATATGTTGAGGAATCCGTCGAAAAGAAGATCCCGGTCGTGGTCTTCGACAGCGGGCTTGCGAAAGAGGACGCGATCGTCTCCTACGTGGCGACCGACAATCGCAAAGGGGGAGAACTTGCCGCGCACCGCCTGGCGGAAGTTCTGGGCAAGCAGGGCAACGTCATCATGCTTCGATACAACAAAGGGAGCGAGAGCACCGAGCAGCGAGAAGAGGGCTTCCTGGAAACTCTTTCGAAGGATTATCCGGACATCAAGGTCCTTTCGTCGGACCAGTATGCGGGGACCAAACCCGAACAATCGCTGGCCAACGCCGACCAGATTCTGCGCAAGTACAAGGACGAAGTGAATGGGATCTTCGCGGTCTGCGAGCCCAACGCAACCGGCGTTCTGAAAGCCTTGGAGAATCTCGATCTGGCGACCAAGGTCAAGTTTGTTGCCTTCGACCCAAACGCCCCGCTGATCGCCGGGCTGGAAGCGAAGAAGGTCGACGGGATCGTCCTGCAGGACCCCGTCACGATGGGCTACGATTCTGTAATGGCGATGGTCAAGCACCTTCGCGGCGAAAAGGTCGAGAAGCGGATCAGCACCGGCGAGTACGTCGCCACGCCGGAGAACATGCACGACGAGCAGATGACGAAACTGCTCAAACCGGAGCAGCACTGACGGGTGTTGAGCGTCGAGCATCGAGCGTTGAGGGACAGAGTCAAATTCTGCGGTCTTGCGTATTTCTCAACTCTCAACTCTCAACTCTCAACTCTCAACGCTCAACGAGTAGCCTCACGTCTCCAGCTCCACGGCCTGCCCATGTCCCTCCTTCAGATGACCGGTGTTTCGAAACGCTTCGGCGGGACGCAGGCCCTGCGGAACGTGTCGCTCTCCGTACTGCCCGGGCGGGTGCTGGCGCTCATTGGCGAGAACGGGGCGGGCAAAAGCACGCTGATGAAAATCCTCAGCGGGGCGCATCCGCCCGATTCGGGAGTGATGCAGCTCGACGGCCGGCCCTATGCACCGTCCGGGCCGCTGGGCGCCCGGCGGGCCGGGGTCGCGATGATCTACCAGGAGCTGAACCTCGCCCCGCATCTGTCGGTCGAGGACAACATCATGCTCGGGCAGGAGGCCCGCCGGTTTGGCTGTCTACTGCGGCGGTCGGTACAGCGACCGCGGGTCCGCGAGGCGCTCGACTGGCTGGGACATCCCGACCTCCGGCCGGAGACCCCCGTCGGCGAACTCTCCGTGGCGGCCCAGCAGCTTGTGGAAATCGCCCGGGCTCTGGTGCTCGACGCCAAGGTGATCGTTTTCGACGAGCCGACCAGTTCGCTTCCGCAGCGCGACGTGCGGCGGCTGTTCGAAGTCGTTCGGCGACTGAAGGAGCAGGGGCGGGGAATCGTTTATATCAGCCACTTTCTCGAAGAAGTCCGGGAACTGTGTGATGACTATGCCGTTTTGAGGGACGGAGAATCCGTCGGTTCCGGCGATCTGGCAGGAGTGACGGAAGAGCAGATCGTCTCGCTGATGGTGGGGCGTACGGTCGAGGAGCTGTTCCCCAGCGTGCCTCACACGGCCGGTGACACTGTTCTGCAGGTGAAAGACCTCTCCGGCCGGCGGTCCCCGCGGGATGTACGACTGGAATTGAAACGGGGAGAGATCTTCGGCCTGGCGGGCCTCGTCGGAGCGGGGCGGACTGAACTGATCCGCTGCCTGTTCGGACTCGACGCCGTTCGATCGGGCCGCGTGCAGGTCGCGGCGCTGACGCCGGCGGCTTCGCCCCGGAGCCGGATGCAGGCCGGTCTGGGAATGGTCTCCGAGGACCGCAAGCGGGAGGGGCTGGCGCAGGGGCAGTCGATCGCCGACAATCTGACGCTCAGCCGGCTGTCCCCCTATGCCAGCGCCGGCTGGTTGAATCTGAGCCGACGGCGGGAAGCCGTCTCCCACTGGCTGCGGCGGCTGCAGGTCAAATGCAGGGACCAGGAACAGATGATCGGCGAGCTGTCGGGCGGCAATCAGCAGAAAGTGGCGATCGCCCGCGTGCTGCATCAGGGAGCCGAGATTCTGCTGCTTGACGAGCCGACGCGCGGGATCGATGTGGGAACCAAGTCGGAGATCTATCGGCTGATGGGCGAACTGGCCGCCTCCGGTAAGACGGTCCTCTTTGTCAGCTCGTACCTGACCGAGCTGCTGGCAGTCTGCGACCGGATCGGCGTGATGAGCCGGGGACGTCTGCGGGAAGTCCGTCCAACCGGCGAGTGGACTGAAGAGTCAATCATGAATGTCGCCGTCAGTGGAGAGGGAGAGTAGATGATCGCGCCGGCGGGTCTGTCTCAGACGGAATCGGGGCCGAAAGACGGACGGGGGCGACTGCTGCGCCGCTGGATCAGCGAACTCGGCCCGCTGCTGGCCCTGGTGCTCGTCTTCACCGGCTTTGCGCTGGCCGAGAGCGCGATGTCCGGCCGATCGGTCTTCACCTCCTCCGACAATATCCGGACGATGCTGGTCAACAGCAGCGTGGTCGGCATCTGCGCCCTCGGCATGACTGTCGTGATCATTGCTGGTGGCATTGATCTGTCGGTCGGGACGGGGATTGCCCTCTGCGCCACCGTCCTGGCGGCAGCCCTCCTGAACGGGATGCCGGCTGTTCCGGCCCTGCTCCTCACGCTGCTCGCCGGAACGCTCCTGGGTGTCGTGAACGGCTTGCTGGTCAGTCTGCTGCGCGTCGTCCCCTTCATCGTGACCCTGGGGACGATGACCATTTTCCTGGGCGCCGCCAAGCTCCTGGCGACGTATGCCAGCAACTCACAGACGGTCCGTCCCAATCCCGAAACTCAGGTCCCGCCCGCGCTGCTGGCCTTGCTGAGCACTCGGAATGCGGCCCTGTGGCCGACGGAACTGACGGGAAATTCCGCCATCGACGGCTGGTACGACTATCTGCGGCACCCCGCCGGATTGTGGTGCGGTCTGCTGCTTGCGCTCTCCGTGGCCGCCCTGCTCCGATACTCGATCTTCGGCCGGTACGTCTACGCGCTCGGTTCGAACGAAGCCACGGCCCGACTGTGCGGCGTCAATGTCCCGCTGAATCGGATTGCCGTGTACGCAGTTTGCGGACTGTTTGTCGGATTGGCCGGAATCTACCAGTTCTCTCGGCTCTCCAGCGGCAACCCGACGTCGGGTCTGGGGCTGGAATTGAAGGTAATCGCGGCGGTCGTCATCGGCGGCGGCAGCCTCAGCGGCGGACGGGGCTCGGTCCTCGGAACGCTGGCAGGCGCAGCGATGATGTCCGTCATCTCCAGCGGCTGCACCCAGCTCGAACTGAGCAACGACGTACAGGACATCATCATCGGCGCAGTCATCATCGCCGCGGTCAGCCTGGACCAGTGGCGGCAACGGCGCGGCCAGACATCTTGAGACCGCACCGGCAACCACGCGGTATCCGAAGAATCGCTGACAGGCTGCCGCAGGATTGGAACGCGGGATCGCCAGAGCCGCGGGCGGCCGATGCGGGATTAAGTGTGCTTCGAAGGTTTCCGGTTTCGGTTCCCTGCGAAGATTTCGCAGCACGGGTCGGCCCCCGAAGCAACGACGCGACGCACGGGCATTGGGTGGCCGCCGCCGGTCAGGCGGGGATCAGGCTGAGGACTTCCCCTTTTCCCAGTTCCAGCAGATCGCCGCAATGGCGGCGGAATGTCCCCTCAATCTGTTCGCGGACTACTGGCAGGCCCTGGCCCCCCAGGTACTTCAGCAGGCCGCGGAGAATCGTCGGCTGATAGTCGCACGCACGCCGGAATGTCGGCAACAGATCCGGCGGTTCGGCGGGGTTCAGGCAGACGATCGTGCCGCGCTTCATGCCGGCGCCCAGTTGCGCGGCGGTGCGGCCGAAAACGACGATCGAACCGGCAAGCATGCCGAAGCCGCAGGCGTGGCCGACGTTCCCGGCGACCGCGATCAGTCCCCGTCGCAACACCGTACCGACTTCGTCCCCGGCGTCGCCGCCGACAAAAATCTCTCCGCCGCGCATCCCTTTACGCGAGCCGCGGTAGCCGCCGCCGAGGCAGGCGCCGACGTTCCCCGCAATTCTCAGCGTCCCGCCTCGCATCTCGGCCCCCGCCCAGTCGGCGGCATCGCCGCGGACGAAGACTTCTCCGCCGGTCATCATCGCGCCGGCATGCATGCCGGCCGAGCCGTCGACGACAATCCGACCGCCGGCCAGCTTCTCGCCGATCCGCTTCAGGCGGCCGGTATCGCCTGCGAAAACGATTTCTTCGTCATCGCCCCCGGTCCGCTCGACGTCGAACAGCTCGCCCACGGGAATGGACCGGTTGCCCTGCGCGACGGTTAACCAGGCGATCGCTGTCATCGACAGTTCTCTGAGCGAGAGCGGATGCAGCGACTCGACCTCCACAGAGAGATCCAGCGGCTGACGGGTGGTCAGAACCAGCGGCATGCAGGTCGTTCCGTTCTGGGCGGAGGGAAGAACTCACCACGAATGACACGAATCGGCACGAATGAAGTCAGGAAAGCAACCACGGAGGACACGGAAATCACGGAAGGAGTACTGAAAGAATGGCTAAGAGCCAGGACCAGGCGACAACGCCGTCAGTCGTCATTTTCGAAACTCTTCGTTCTCCGTGACCTTCGTGTCCTCAGTGGTTTCAATCCTCTCCTCCGGATTCGTGTCATTCGTGGTTGCCTCAGTCCGACTTCTTCACGGCACGGACAGCGAACTGAGGCCGGGTGGATTGTGCCAGATGGCCAGCGGGGCGTCGAGAAACCGGCAGAATCGGCCGGTGGGGAGGCGTTCACGACCCCTCTTCGCGCATGGCCGTGCCGTTCCTAAAATCCGCCGCTCATCTCAGGCCGATTTCAGGAGAGAAAACGTGTCGCACACGTTATGCCGGCGGCGGACGCCCCCCGTACGCCGTTGGATCGTCGTCGTTTTCGCCCTGCTGGCCGCCGGCTGCAAGCTGGATGGCGATCACGAGACCCCATCGCAATCCGCCGGGGAATCGCTGACGCGCGCCGTAGATTCCGTCCGCAAGGCGGCCGACTCCGTGCGGCTCGTTTCGAACGAAGTCCGCGGCACGGGCGGCCCCGACCTCGGCTCGCTCTACAACCGGACCGCCCGGGCCGACGATCGCGACCGCAACCCAATCGTCGTCATCCCCGGCATCCTCGGTTCCCGGCTGGTAGACGATCGCACCGGCGAGGTGGCCTGGGGCGAGTTCGGATCGTCCGGTCCCATCCCCGGAACCGCCGCTTCGGTGCAGGCTCTGGGACTGCCGATGGCCGCCGGTCGGCCGCTCTCAACGCTTTCGGACGATGTTCGCGAAGACGGCGTCCTCAGCGAGCTGGCCGTGAAAGCCTTCGGGCAATCGCTCCATGTCTCCGCTTACGGCGACATTCTGAAGGCCTTGGGCGTCGGCGGATATCGCGACCCGAACGGCCACACCGGGCCGGTCGAGTACGACGACGGAACTCACAACTGCTTCGAATTCGGCTACGACTGGCGGCGGGACAACGCAGAAAACGCCGCACGGCTGCACGCATTCCTGCTGGAAAAGCGCAAGCTCCTTGAAGAACAGGAGATTCGCAAGCACGGGTCGCTTTCCCACCCGGTCAGATTTGACATCGTAGCCCACTCGATGGGTGGCCTGATCGCGCGGTATCACCTCATGTACGGACCGGCCCAGTTGCCCCTCGAAGGGACGCCGCCTTCGATCACGTGGAAGGGAGCTGAACTGGTAGAGCGTCTGGTGATCATCGGAACGCCCAGCGCCGGCGCAGGGTCCGCCGTGAAACAACTGGCCGAGGGCGTGCAATACGCCAAGTTTCTCCCCAAGTACGAACCCGCTCTGCTGGGGACGATGCCCGCGGTCTACCAGCTCCTGCCCCGGACCCGGCACCAGCCGGTGGTTGATGCGACCACCGGAGCCGCTGTGGATCTGTTCGATCCCGCCGTGTGGCGCAAGCTGAAGTGGGGCCTTGCCTCGCCGGATCAATCTCGGGTTCTCGAACAGCTCCTCCCGGAAGTCCGGGACGCCTCGGTCCGCCAGCAACTGGCCGACGAACATCTCACGAAGTGTCTGCGCCAGGCGGAGCTGTTTCACGCGGCTCTGGACGAACCGGCGACCCCTCCGCCGGGAGTCACGCTCCACCTGATTGCCGGGGATGCGCACCCCACGTTGGCCCGTTTCACAGTCGATGCCGCGGGCAAGCTGACCGTCACGGAGGAGTCGCCCGGAGACGGGACTGTGACGCGATCCAGCGCTCTGATGGACGAGCGACTCAGCCAGAGATCAACCTGGACGCCCCGGCTGGTTTCGCCCGTGGCATGGTCCAGCGTCAACTTCCTGTTCACGGATCACCTGGGCCTGACGGCCGACCCCGCCTTCACGGACAACGTCCTCTACCTGTTGCTGGAAGCCCCGCGCAACCGCTGAAACACTGTCGCGGACGGCGCACCGTCTGGCATCTGCCGGTTTGAAGGCAAAACGGCCCCCATCAAAGGAAGGAGGCCGAGACGCTGCGGGAAAGCGTCTCGGCCTGTGTGAGGCAAGAGTTGTGAGGTGGGTTGTGGGCGGGTAGAGGCCCGTCTCCCTCGGGCCGGTGGGAAATTGGTCGCATTCAAAGGTGTGAGTCGGATTCGACGGGGACCAGCCTGGCCAAATCCGGTGATTGCGGGATCACTTTCACTCTGTTCCCACCCTTATGCAGTCCCCGTGCCAATCCGCAGATTCTGGTGGACCCCACTTTGGTGGTTTTCTGTAAGATATTGTTGTGAATCGCTTTGCGTAAAATTCACCCTGGTTGTCCCGGCCGGCCTGCGAGGCCCGCAGGGACCTCCCGTTGTAATCGCTACAATCGTCAGGGTGTGTAAATCCTGCAACTTCAACCGGTTTCGACGGGCCGGAAAATGAAAAACGCCGCAGGCAACCGGCAGGTTGCCCACGGCGTCTTCATGGATTCAGGAGCAGCCTGACGGCCAGGCGGGATCCTCACGCGTCGGTTTAGAACACGTCCAGGATGAAGTGGTGCCCCATGTGGTACTGCTGCTTCGTCGGGTAGAAGTTGTGCCAGTTCTTGTTGTAAACAGGAATCTGACGCTCCTGCGGATACCGGTGGTACATGTGATTGTACTGCTGCGGCGGCTGGTAATTGTGCGGGTAATAGACGTACGGGTAATGGTAGAAGCGGCCCCAATCGGTGGGCTGGCCCTGCTCTGCGGCCACCGCTGCGTTGCCGCCCATTCCCCAGACTGCCACGGCCGTCAAAACAGCCAGAATTGCCTGCTTCATCAGTTCCCTCCTTGGGTGGTCCCTGTCCGGCCGACGCTCAACTGGACCGGAGTCGCCGGGCCGCGCGGACGGTGTTCGCTTGTCGGGAACTATCGACCGGCGACCCCCTGCCTCCACAGGAAATTTCCCTACAATCGGCACAGGCCGGTCAGCTTGCCGAAAAATCCGGCCATCATCACGGGCAGGAGCGCCAAATCCGGGGCTGCGTTGAAACGCTCCAGCCCCGGCCGTCCCTTCACTGCGGCGACTCGCCCCTAAAGCGCGCCCTTGGAAGACGGAATTCCGGGCTGGCGGGGATCGATTGTGACGGCTTGTCGCAAGGCCCGGGCAGTGGCCTTGAACAGCCCCTCCGAAATATGGTGGCTGTTCGTTCCGTGATGCAGCACGAGGTGCAGATTCATGGCCGCATTCGCGGCGACGGCCTGCCAGAATTCCTCGACCAGCTCGGTATCGAATTCGCCGATCTTTTCCGTCGGGAACTCGACCCGGTAGACAAATTTGACCCGGCCGCTCAGGTCGAGCGCGCTCGTGACCAGAGTCTCTTCCATCGGCAGGGTCATGCTGCCGTAGCGGGTGAGCCCACGCTTGTCGCCAACGGCCTGAGCCAGCGCCTTGCCCAGGCAGATCCCCACGTCCTCGGTCGTATGGTGGGCGTCGATGTGCAGGTCCCCTTTCGCGGAGACCGTCAGATCGAACAACGCATGCTTCGCCAGCAGAGTCAGCATGTGATCCAGAAACCCGACTCCCGTCGAAACGGCGGCAGTCCCCGCGCCGTCGAGGTTCAATTCAAGTTCGATCTGGGTTTCCGCGGTCTGTCGCGAGATTTGGCCGATGCGCGCCATGGGTCGAGAGGTTCCTGCGGCGGCAAGGCCGCGATTCGGGGGGATTCGCTCAGTTTTCCGGGTCGATCCAGCGAAAACGCCCCGCAGGTCGGAGACCTCGGGGCGGGAAACGGTTCGCGTTCAGCAGCGTTGCCGGCAGGGGGTTAGACGTGCGCCGGCTGATTCGAGGCGGACGGATTTTGCAACAGGTCAGACAACTGACGAATTTGTTGCAATTCCTCTCTCCGTTGATCGTCGTTCAGATCGCTCGACTCGCGAAACTCCAGCATCCGGCTGCTGCGGACGAACCGCAGGCCGCGGAGCAGCAGTTCCCGCTGACGATCCGACAATTCCACGTGCTTGAGTGAGTTCATCGATCGAAAGTCCGCATCTGGGAACGAAGGACATTCCTGCGACCCGGCGGCCGCCGTCCATCATTTCAGGTTCATGTCGCCGTGTGATGCCGGGAAGCTTCCGCCTTGCGGCGGCCTTCTCGAACCCTGGCTCCCAGCCGGGGGATCTGCACGCCAACATCCTGTGGAGCGATGCAGTCTGCGGAGAGATCGATCCGCATCACGATCTCTCTTTGCAACTTCGGGGCCGATCGTCGTGCCCGGCCCAACCGTTCTGAGTGCTGCGTCCGGCTCAGATTTCCTCACCGGCGATTCTTGCCGGTTTCTGCCACCGCTTCAACTGTGAACCGGCCGGCGTCTCGGAATTTGGGGTGCCGGGATTCTACACGGATTGACACGCATCTGGAAAGCTTTGCGGATTATGCCGGAAATTCCTGCAGCGCTGTCCGCTCCTCGGACGAAACTTCCATCGAGACCCGTTTTCGTGTGAAGACGGTTCGCTCGCGTTTCGCCGCGGAGTTTCGACCAGGATGCGACACCCAGCCCCTTCGCCCGATCAATGCTCGCCCGCGACACAGAAGACGTGTCACCGCGCGAGCGATGGCGGTCCTGAGCGCCCCCTGCCGGTTCATTGCGGATTCCGCGGACGCCGTGCTCGTTGTCGAATTGCACGGGCGGCAGTTTTTGCGCTGCTTGCAGTTTCGGTCCTGCCCGGTTGCTCGCGGAACTTCTGGCGTTCTCAGGCGGACTTTGACACCTACAACCAGCTTCTGATGAAGACCCGCGATCCCCGCTGGGATCTGCCGCGCGTCACGGTCGACGCCGACTCGCGCAGCCGCTTCTACGATCCGTACGACCTGACGAAACCGCCGCTCCCCCCGGACGATCCCGCGGCCCACGAATACATGCACATGGTCGACGGCATGGCCGGCTATAAGAGCTGGCACAAGTACGGCCAGCTCCTGTCGGTGGAAAACCCCCAGTGGTTGGAAAATATCGGGTTCTCGCCGAAGATCGTGCAGGCGAGCTGGGAAAAAGAAGAAGAACTGAGCCCGGAGCCGATCCCGACCATTCTGAATCTGACCCTGCCGCAGGCGGTCGAGCTGTCGTATATCCACAGCCGCGAATACCAGACGGCGATCGAGAATGCGTACCTGTCGGCCCTGGCGCTGACGTATCAGCAGTTCCAGTATAACGTCCGTTATCTCGGGGCCGCCGGCAACACCCCGTCGTCCACGGTGACTCTCTTCGATCAGCCAGGGGTCGCCGATGGCCTGAGCGCACCGAACAGTCGGTTCGGCATCAGCCAGGTGCTCCCGACGGGCGGTCAATGGGTCGCCGAACTGGCGAACAATACTCTGTGGCTGTTCTCCGGCGGGAAATCGAGCTCCTCGTCGGTGCTGGCATTTTCGCTGACGCAGCCGCTGCTGCGCGGAGCGGGACGCAAGATTCAGCTCGAAGGTCTGACGCAACAGGAGCGTCAGGTGCTGTACGACATTCGAAACCTGGCGCGATTCCGGCAGACCTTCTTCGCCAGCGTCGTCGTTCCGAATCAGGCCAGCGGATTCTACGGGCAGTTGTTCGTCACTCAGCAGATTCAGAATCAGCGAGAGAATATTCGCGCGCTGGTGGTGCAGATCGAGCGCTCCCGCGAAATCTACCGCATCGCTCCCGAGGAGCCGATCGATCAGTTGCCCGAGGGGTTCGAGGTTCCGCCGGATTTTAAAGAGAAGCTGATCGTCAGCAAATCCGAACGCAAACCCAGCCTGGGCTGGCGATCGCAGATCATGACTCCCGAAGAGCGGGAGAGCCTGCTGAACTTGAGCGATCAACCGCTGTTCCAGGCGGCTGCGCAGGAGCTGATTCGGCGGGTGGAACAGCGAGGTCAGCCCAGGCCCGATGATCCTGCGACGCCGGACGATTCCTCCAAGCCCGTCGTTTCGGACAATCCCGAGCTGAGTCGTATTCTGGTGAACCTGAATATCCCGCGGGATTTGCAGTCGAAACTGGATGTCGAGAAGCCGCCCCCCCCCAGCCTGTCGTGGCGCGGACTGATGTCGGACGAGGACCGGACGCGACTGCTGTCGCTGAGCGACGATCCCGCATTTCAGCAGGTGGCGCTCGATCTGGCCGCCCGGGTCCGGTCCGGAACGATTCCCAACGACCTGGCGCAGTTGCTCACTCGCCTGGCATCGCTGGAAACCGGACTCCGTTCGCTTGAACAGACCCTGGCCTCCCAGCAGGATCAGTTCAAATTCACGCTCGGGCTCCCCCCCGATATGCAAATGACCATCGACACGTCGCTCCTGCGTCCGTTCGAGCTGATTGATCCGAGATTGACCGACACCGAAACCCGCCTGCTGGGGTTTGTCAATCAGGTGTCCGAACTCCGGCTCGATTCCGCGGAGGACTTTTCGCAGCAGGTCCGGCGGCTGATTCCCCGGGTCCGAGAACTGGTTCAGGAAGTGGAGCAGAACGGCTTCGAGATCATCCGCAACGACTTCCGCAGGACTGAGGAGAATCTGGACCGAAGGTTGTCGCTGCTGGACGACGAAGCGCAAAAACTGCTGGTCCGGACCAATCTGGAACGCGATCAGTTCATGTTCCGGGACGCTGTCAAGAAGTACAACCAGTTAAAGGAAGGTTTCGAGGATACGTCTCTCCGGATCGAGGAAGGTCGGATTGCTCCGGTCGACGCAGTAACTCGCCTGCGGGAACTGCGGGAAGATCTTTTGCAGTCGTTGCAGAGTCTGAAGGTCATCCAGACCGGTCTTCGCGCCGAATTAATCGAGCTTCCCAAGTTTGAAATGTCGATCGAACAGGTGGTCGAACTGGCGATGGAGAATCGGCTGGAACTGATGAATGCCCGGGGGAACGTGATGGACGCCCGCCGGCAACTGGAAATCACCGCCAACCGGCTGCAATCGGTGCTCAACGTGGTGGCTGAGGGAGAAATCGGGACCGAACCCGGCAACAAACCGTTCGCCTTCCGCGGCGACCAGAGCAGCTTCCAGGCGGGATTGCAGTTTTCCGCGCCGCTGGACCAGGTGCTGCAGCGGAATAATTTCCGGGCGGCGATTGTGAATTATCAGAGAGCTCGCCGGGCGTACATGCAGTTGGAAGACTCGATCAAGCGGGACGTCCGCAACGAATGGCGTGCACTGGCCGTGTTGCGACCGAATTTCGAGACAACTCGCCAGAATCTGCGGTTCTCGGGAATGTCGCTCGATTCGGCGATTGAAGCCACCGCGGCGCCGGTTCGACCCGGGGCGGGCGGCGCCGCCAACAGCAACGCCGGTCTGCAATTGACGACGAACCTCGGGAACGTGTTGAACGCCCAGAACAGTCTGATTCAAATCTGGATCCAGCATGAGCTGAATCGCATTAACATTTACCAAGATATGGGTATCATGCAGATTGACGAGCGCGGACTCTGGGTGGACCCCGTCTACCAGGAACTCGCCGATCGTCCGAATCCCTCCGCCAGCGAGCCCGCCAATGAACTCCCGCCGTCCCCGGACTCTGCCGCTTTCCGCCTGCCGCCCGAACCGGAGTGGCTGGTCCGCCTGCTTGAAGATGTCGCCCCCCTCCTCCGGGAGTCGGAGAGCGGGGAAGATCCTGCCCTGGCTGGCGATGGGGCTGGCGGCGGCGGCGATCGCGGGCTGGTTCGCCTGGCCGGTGATCGCCAGGAGTGAGTGGTTCGCGGGGCGTTCGTCGCTGGCGAATCTGTCGACGGAAGTCGTCCGTCGGGGACCGTTCCAGGTCACCGTCACCGAACGCGGCACGCTCGACAGCATGCGGAACGCCGTGCTCGCGTCCAAAGTCGAAGGGTCGACGGCGATTATCAGCATCGTCCCGGAAGGGACGCATGTCAAAGAAGGGGACATCGTCTGCGAATTGGATTCGTCGGCCCTGAAGGACAAAGAGGTCCAGCAGCAGATCAGTTTCACGGCCGCGCAGTCGCTCTACGACCAGGCGAAGGAAAACGTCGAGATCCAGAAGACGCAGAACGACAGCGACATCGCCGCGGCGAAACTCAAAGTTGACCTGGCGATTCTGGACAAGGACAAGTACCTGCAGGGGGACTACGAGCAACAGCGCAAGGAAATGGAAGGCGCTGTCGAGCTGGCCCGCGAAGATCTGACGCGCGCCAAAGAAGAGTTTGATTACAACGAGCGACTGACGCGGAAGGGCTACAAGACCCAGAACGATCTGGAAGCCAGCCGCATCGCCGTTCGCAAGGCCGAACTGGCCGTCTCGGTGGCCGAAGAGAAGCTGCGAGTTCTGAGCGAGTTCACCTACAAGAGACAGATCAAAGAACTCGAAGCGAACGCCAAAGAGTTCGCCCGGGAGCTGGAGCGAACGGAACGCAAAGCGCTGGCGACGCTGGCCCAGACCGAATCGGAGCTGGCGGCCAAGGATCTGACTCTCAAAGTCGAGACGTCGAAACTCGAACGGCTGCGCCAGCAGATTGAATTCTGCATTCTCCGCGCCCCGCAGGACGGTCAGGTCATCTATGCCAACAAGACTGACGGGCGCAGTGACTCGATTCAGATCGAAGAAGGGGCGATGGTTCGCGAGCGGCAGGCGATCATCAACCTGCCCGACCTCGACAAGATGAAAGTCAACGCCCGGGTTCACGAGTCGCGCATCAGCCTGATCCGGGCGGGACTTCCCGTGACGGTCAAAATCGACGCAGTCCCCGACAAGGTGTTCCAGGGCGAGCTCGATACGGTCTCGTCCGTCCCCAGCTCGACGAACTTCTTCAATCGGGACGTGAAGGAATACGAGGCGATCGTCCGCCTGCTCGATACCGCGGAAAAAGGGAATCGACTGCGTCCCGGCCTGACAGCAGGCGTCGAGATCCTGGTGGAACAGCGCGACAACGTGCTGCAGACGCCGGTTCAGTCGATCGTTTCGGTCGCTTCGCGACAATTCGCCTTTGTCGTCAAGGACAAACGCGTCGAGCGGCGCGAAGTCAAAGTGGGGCAGACGAACGACCGGACGATCGAAGTCCTCAGCGGACTCGATGAGAACGATGTGGTCGTGATGAATCCGCGGTCGCAGTTTGCCGCCGAACTGGTGGAACTGGAAACGCAACTGGTGAAAGAACAGGCCGAAGAGGCCGCCAAAAATCCTCAGCCCATTGGGGCGCCGTCGGCGGTTCCTGCGGGGGCGCCGGGATCGGGAGGTCGACCGCCCGGCGCAGGCGGACCTCCTGGCGCTGGCGGCTCCGACGGTCCGGGAGGCCCCGGACGCGGCCCGGGCGGCGGCCCCTCGGAAGGGGGCGCGCGGGTCGATCCGCTGGCCCGCTTCAAGCAGATGGACGCCAACGGCGACGGCAAGATCACCGAAGACGAAGCCGACGAGCGGATGAAGCCGCGGTTCGCGACCTTCGATGCCGATGGCGACGGCGGCATCACTGCGGAAGAAATGTCCGCGGCGGCAGCGCGATTCCGGGCCGCAGGCGGTGCAGGTCCCGGCGGCGGAGGACAAGGTGGCGCACGTCCCCCCGGCAACGCGGGCGGCGGCGGGGCCGGCGGTTGAACCACGGACTTCGCCGAGTCCGGGCGAGACGGTCGCCCCCTTCTATGACGACGTACTCTTCGGTGGTCCCTCCGGCATGTCTTTCGCAGCCCAACTGGTTGATCTTGTCAAGAACTACCACCTCGGCGAACACGTCGTCCGCGCGCTGCGGGGCGTGACGCTCGATATACCGACCGGCGACTTCGTCGCCATCATGGGGTCGTCCGGCAGCGGCAAGAGTACGATGCTCAACGTGCTCGGGGCGCTCGATCGTCCCAGCGACGGCAAATACATTCTGGCGGGGAACGACGTCAGCCTGATGAACGACGACGCTCTGTCGGATATCCGTAACCGGCTGATCGGCTTCATTTTTCAGTCGTACAATCTGATCCCGCAGTATACCGTGATGGAGAACGTGCAGGTTCCGTTGTATTATCGCGCGGGACACAAAAAAATCGGCCCCGACGAAGTCAAACGCTGCCTCGATCTGGCCGAGCGAGTCGGCCTGGGCGACCGGCTCGATCATCGCCCGTTCCAGCTCTCCGGCGGTCAGCAGCAACGCGTCGCCATCGCCCGCGCGCTGATTAACAATCCGGAAATCATTCTCGCCGACGAGCCGACGGGGAACCTCGACTCGGCGACCGAGAAGGAAATCATGGACCTGCTGACGCAGCTCAATCGCGAAGGGCGTACAATTATCATGGTGACGCACGAGACCTCCGTCGCTCGACGCGCCCGACGGCAGATTGTGATGAAGGACGGCGTCATCGCCAGCGAGGGCTTCTTTGGCGACGAAGCAGACTCCAAGTAGTTCGCACCACTTTTCGAGCGACAGACACTCCGCATGGCGAACTATCTCCGCACGATCCGCCTGGCCATGAAAAGCCTGCTGCTGCATAAGCTGCGGTCGGGACTGACCATGCTGGGCATCGTCTTCGGCGTCTTCTCGGTGATTGCGATGCTGGCGATCGGCGAAGGGGCCAGCGCGCAGGCCCAGCGGCAGGTGCTCGAACTCGGCGCCACGAACATCATCGTCGTCAGCGTCAAGCCTCCCGACGATTCCCAGCAGAGCTCCGGGGGCGGAGGACGCAGCTTCGGCCTGCAATACGGACTGCTCCGTTCCGACTACCGGCTCCTGACCGAAACCGTGCCGAATCTGATGGGCGCCGTCCCGATCCGCGAAATTATCGCCGAGTCGCGATACCTGCAGAAGATGATCAACGCCCGCCTGGTCGGCTGCACCACCGAGTACGCGGACATGAACCGCCTCCAACTTGTGCGAGGTCGATTTCTGACCGATCAGGACGAGTACGAGATGGGCAACGTCTGCGTGATCGCCAGCGAGGTCGCATCGACGCTTTTCCCGTTCGAAGATCCGCTGGGCAAGACCGTCAACGTCAAAAGTTTCCGCTTCCGGATCATCGGCGTCACCCGCCAGCGGACCGCCTCCGCGGCGGTCGGCGGGAGCATGTCGGGGCAGGACTTCAACAAGGACATCTACATTCCCCTGCAGACGTTCCGCGTTCGCATCGGGGACCGCATTTTCACGCGAATGAGCGGCAGCATGTCCGCCGAGGAAGTCCAGCTCAATCAGATCACTCTGAAAGTGAAAACTGATAAGGACGTGCTGCCGACCTCGGAAGTTGTCCGCGAGTCGCTGCAGAAGACGCACGGCAGCAAGCGAGACTTCGACATCATCGTTCCGCTCGAACTGCTCCGCCAGGCGGACCAGATCCGGCAGATTTTTAATATTGTGCTCGGTTCGATCGCCGCCATCAGCCTCGTCGTCGGCGGCATCGGCATCATGAACATCATGCTCGCCACCGTCACCGAGCGGACTCGCGAGATCGGAATCCGTCGGGCGCTCGGCGCTCGCCAGCGGGACATCATCGAACAATTTCTGACGGAAACGATCGTCCTCTCGGGGGCGGGCGGCCTGATTGGCGTTCTGCTGGGTCTGTTGACGCCGATTTCATTCACAGGAATTCAGTGGATCGTCGAAAACTTCATCCTGGACAAGTCCTCGGGAGAGGCCCCGATGGCCCGCATGTTCGCTGAAATGCAGCCGCAGATCGCCTGGTGGAGCCTGCCGGTCGCGTTTGGCATTTCGGTCGGTATCGGCATCGTGTTCGGCCTCTATCCGGCCCAGTCGGCCGCCCGGCTGGACCCCATCGAAGCCCTCCGCCACGAGTAGTCGCTGGGGCCGTGTCGGCGAATCCGCTAAGCTGTAGACCATGCCGGCAACTCCGTCGGCCCAGCAGCAGAAAGCCGACGGATGGAATTGGATTTCGAGCAGCTCAGCCGATCGCGCGCGGACCTGACGCAGTGGCAGACGCAGCAACTGCGGACGCTGCTGCAGAAGATGCTGCCGACAAACCGGTTCTGGCAGTCCCGCTGCCAGGCCGCGGGGCTGTCCGCCGAGACTTTGCGTTCGCTCGACGATCTCGGCCGTCTGCCGTCCATCCGTAAGGCCGACCTGGCTGCTGACCAGGCGGAACATCCGCCCTACGGGACGATTCTGACCGAACCCGTCGGGCGGTATTCCCGGCTGCATCAGACATCGGGCACGACGACCGGGCAGCCAATGCGCTGGCTCGATACGGCGGCGTCGTGGCAGTGGATGCTGGACTGCTGGCGGCAGAACTATCGGCTGCTCGGACTCCGTCCGGATGATCGACTCTGCTTTCCGTTTTCCTTCGGCCCGTTTCTCGGCTTCTGGGCCGGTTTCGAAGGGGCGGCGCAGCTCGGCAATCTCTGCATCGCCGCCGGGGGGATGAGCAGCGAAGCCCGGCTGCGATTGATCGCCGAGAACCGGGTGACGATTGTCGGCTGTACTCCCACATACGCTCTGCGGCTGGCGGAAGTTGCCCGGCAGCAGGGGATGGATCTCCCGCGCGGTTCCGTCCGGGCGATTCTCGTCGCCGGCGAACCCGGCGGTTCCTTGCCCGAGACCCGCCGTCGGATCGAAGAGGCCTGGGGGTCGCGCGTTTTCGACCACTGGGGCATGACCGAACTGGGGCCGCTCGCCACCGAAGCCGACGACGATCCCGCCGTGCTGACGGTCCTCGAAACCGAATGCATCGCCGAAGTCCTGCAGATTGACAGTGACCAGCCGGCCCCGCCCGGCCAGTTTGGCGAGCTGGTGATGACCAACCTGGGACGGACCGGCTCACCGCTGCTGCGTTACCGCACCGGCGACCTCGTGCAGCCGATCGTCGAGCCGCATCCGTCAGGTCGGTGCCTGCTCCGTCTCGCCGGCGGGGTTGTCGGGCGCGCCGACGATATGCTCATCATTCGGGGCAACAACGTCTTTCCGGCGAGCATCGAGCAACTGGTACGGACGCTGCCGGAGATCGACGAATTCCGGATTGTGGTGACCTCGCACCGGGCCATGACTCACGTCCGGCTGGAGATCGAGCCGCTGCCGGACATCCCCGCGGAACGTCACCCAGGGCTGGCGGAGCAGCTCGTCCACCTCACCAAGGATCGCCTCAACTTCCACCCCGAAGTCCGAGTCGTGGCGCCGGGAACGCTGCCGCGGTTCGAGATGAAGGCCCGGCGGCTCGTGCGGGAGTAGGGGCGGACGGCCCATCACGAAGCGGCCCCCGGTTCGACGCTGGTCGGTGCTTTCGATCGGCTGCGGCCGAAGCGCGGTTCCTGGCCCTTGAACAGCCGGTGCAGGTTACTGCGGTGCTTCCAGATCACGAGCGCCGGCACGATGAGGCTGAATGCACCGACGGGCCAGGTTTCCGGACCAAAGGGAGCGGGCTGCAACGCGATCATTTGGTGCACGGAAAATGCGATCGCCCCCAGGACGGACCCCAGCGAGACAAATCGCGTCGCCGCGAAGACGACGACGAACATCGCGAACGTCGTCAGGGCGCCCCACGGAGAAACCGCCAGCAGCACTCCGATTGAAGTCGCCACCCCTTTTCCGCCGCTGAAGCCGAGCCAGCAGGAATACATGTGGCCCAGCACAGCGCCCAGACCCGCGACCGCCGTCAACTGCTGCAGCGATACGTCGTCGCCGGTCCAGAGCCGCGGCAGCAGGATTGCGGGGAGCCCGCCTTTCAAGGCGTCCAGCACCAGGACGACCAGTCCCCACTTCGTGCCGAGGGCCCGGCTGGCGTTGGTGGCGCCGATGTTGCCGCTGCCGACAGTCCGCAGGTCGACCCCCTTCAGCGCCCGGGCCAGGAGGAGGCCGAACGGAATCGAACCGGCGAAGTAACCCGCCAGCAGCGTGACGGAAACGGCGAGCGAGGACATCGGGGGAGAATTCCTGCAGCGGGCGTTTCAAACAGCGGTGCGGAGGGAATTGTGACGGGTTCCCCGATGGTCGGCCAGCCAGCGCCGGATCGCAATCCCGGTTGACAGAATTCTCCGGGAGGCTTACATGTGCCGCAATGCGACCCGGTCCGGGGGGATCGGCGTACGCACCGGCCGCGGGACTGCCTGCGGTCGGCTCCAGGGAAGGGGGAAGCGGTATGGAAGCCTTGTCTCAACTGCGGAAACGCGATTATCTGCTGCTGGCAGCGTTTGGGTTGCTGCTGTTCGGCATTGCGACGGTCAGCGGTCGACCGCTGACGCTGCACGAATCGGTGCTCCCGCAAAGCGCCCGGGAGATGCTCGCCGACGGCGACCTCCTGGTCCCCAAGAAGGGGGGCGAGCCCTGGCTGGAGAGTCCTCCGCTGCCGCAGTGGATCACGGTGTCGATCGCGACCGCGTTCGGCCGCTGCGATACCGAATCGATTGTCCGGCTTGGGCCGACCCTCGCAGGCGTCGTCATCATCTGTCTCGTCGCCTGGATGGCGTCTGTCTGGTTCGGACGGGGCATCGGGCTGCTGGCGGGCTTTGTGCAGGCGACGACGTTTCAGTTCACCCGCTACGCGTGGCTGGCTGAAGACGAAATTTTCCTGTGTGCGCTGGTCACGGCGGCCATCGCATTCTTTGTCCGGCTGGAATTCGGCCAGCCGACCGAGCGTCTGGAGGGTCGCGGAGCGTTGAGTCTGGCGTTCGGCGGCCGTTCCTGGTGGATGGTCGCGTTTTTTGCGGCACTCGGCGCGACCAATCTGGCGAAGGGGCTGATTTTCGGACCTGCGATGGCCGGCATTCCGATGGCCGGTTATCTCCTGCTCAGCCGGGAACCGGCACGCCTGCGCAAGTATTTCTGGATCTGGGGCGGACTGCTGTTTGCGCTCATCATGTTTGCCTGGCCGGCGGCCGTCCTGCAGCGGTTTCCCGACGCGGTTGACGTCTGGTTCAAGGACCTTGGGGGGCGGCTCAGCGGGGAATACACCCTGATCAATCAGCCGTGGTGGTACTACCCGGTCAATCTGCTCTGGATGATCGCTCCCTGGACCTTCGTGGCGCCGTGGATGATTCGCGCGACGTGGCGCAGCGCCTGGTCGCAAACGGCTTCCCCCGAACGATTCCTCTGGGGCTGGGCGCTGCTGGTCCCGGCGGTGTTTTCAATCCCGGGCGGCAAGCACCACCACTATCTACTGCATGCAATGGCGCCGTGGGCCATTCTGGCCGCACTTGGAATCCGGCGATTGAAGGCCGAGATTCCGGGATGGCCGCTGTTTTTCCGCCACCCGGCTTCGAGCTTGCTTTCGATCGCCACGCCGGCAGTCATTGCGCTCCTGCTGCTCCGCGATCGGATCGCCGGCCCGGCCTGGCTGCCTTGGGTTCTGCTGCCCGTGATCCCGGTGCTTGTCTTTGCGTTGGCCTTCGGGTTTGTGGATCGCCGCCCCTGGCGTTCCGGGGCGATCATCTTCGGCGGATTGTGGCTGGCTTACTCGTTCGGCCACGTTTATTCGGGGCAGTACTTCGATCGCCACCGCTTCGATGCGGCGTTTCTCAAGAGTGTTCGCGCCCGCTCCGCCGAGTCCGGGTTGCCGCTGCTCGTCGATATGGGGGGCCGGCGACCGCTGCAGGCGTTCCTGAAACTGTTCTACCAGAGCGACTCGGCCCGGCCGTTGCACAATGTGAGTTTCCTCGCCGACCGAGACATTGCGGAACCGGAGATTCTGGTTCTGACTCAGGCGGGCGAGGAAGCTGCGCTCCGTGGATTCGGGGATGTGGAGTTGCTGTCACAGAGCGAGTCGACTTCGGGCGACGTCGACGGGACAGAACGTCTGAGCCTGTATCGCCTGACGTACCGCGCGGACCTGGAGCGACTGGCCGCCGATCACATTGAGATTTCTCCGGCTCAGGCCATCCAGTACGCGCCGCGTCCGCAACTGACTCGCCGATTCTGAATCGACGATGCCTGCGGTCGATCGATTCGAAAACTGCGCGACTTGCGGCGATCGATCGAATGCGAAACTCAATCGCGGCGCATCCGGGAGCATTTCCTCGTAAACTGCGTAGGCGTTGCAATCGTCGCAATCTTCGTTTTCTGCGCATTCGTTGCAATTCATCGTTTACAGCGGTTGCCTTGTGGGTACATTGGATCGGGTGACTGCTAACCTCGCTTAGCAGGTCCGGACGGCAGCACTTGTCTGTAACCTTTTATTCTAAAACAGGTTGCATCTTAAGTTGTGTCGCTCTGGTGACCGGGCCAGCTCCCTGAGGACACTTCAGAATGGCAATTCAGGCATACTGTCTGACATCGGACGCGAGTCTCTTGAACGACCTGCGGACGTGGACGCAAGGTCACAATCTTGACTGGCAGTTCTGGGTTTGTCCGAATTCCACAACGGTTGCCGATCTGCTCGATCAGCCGGAACCGCTGATCCTGTTTGTCGATACGCGCGGCGGTGACGTCAGTCCGGAGACTGGTGACGTGCTCGAAGGTCTGGCGCGCCGGCCGGGGAAGCCGCTGACTCTGTTTACGCTCGGCGAACGGCTGCTGCCGCGCCATGTCGCAGGTCTGATTGATCTTCTCGGAGTTGGCCATCTGGACTGGCCGCCTTGCGGCAGCGGACCGCTGCCGTCGGTCGCGAATTTGCAATCGGCCGGCGGCCGTCCTCCGGCTCGACGGATTCCCTTCCGATTCTCCATGGTTGCGGGCGACGTGGAAATCGCGACCTATGAGCCTGCGCTCAAACCGGTGCTGGAGCAGGTTCGTCGGATTGCGGCTCACGACGTGACATTGCTGCTGGTGGGGGAAACCGGAACTGGGAAGACCACTTTGGCCCAGTTCATCCACCAGCTTTCGACAAGGGTCGGGCACCCCTTCATGCATCTCGCCTGCGGGTCGCTCCCGAAGGATCTGATCGAAAGCGAGCTGTTCGGCCATGCCCGAGGCGCCTTCACCGGCGCCGACCGCAACAAGATCGGGCGGTTCGAAGCGGCGGGACGGGGGACGCTGCTGCTCGACGAAATCGATTCCCTCGGACCCAACGAACAGGCGAAGCTGCTCAAGGTGATCGAGACCGGCGAATACGAGATGGTCGGCTCCGCCGAGCCCAGGAGTTCGCAGGCGCGATTGATTGTCGCCGCGAACGTCGATCTGGAGACGCTGACCCAGTCGCAGCGGTTCCGGTCGGACCTGTATTATCGGCTGAACGTGCTGGAATTCCGTCTGCCGCCGCTGCGCGATCGAGCCCTCGACATCGTGCCGCTGGCGCTGCAGTTCGTGGAGGAATGCTGCCGCGAGTATGGCGTGGCGATCGACGTCATTCAGACCGACTTCCTGGATGCTCTGCGCGCTTACGGCTGGCCGGGCAATGTCCGCGAGCTGAAGAATCACATCCGGCGGGCGGTGTTGTTCTGTGAAGGGGGACGGCTGACGGTGAACGATCTGGCCCACGTGGTTGTGCGGTCGCAGTTTCAGCCGGTGGAGGTTGTGAACAGCCGGCCGGCGGATGCCTGGACGCTGGCCGATCGCGTGGCGACGAGCGAGCGGGAGATTCTCGAACAGGCGCTCGCCGCCCACAAGCACAAGCGGGCCGCCACGGCGCGAGCGCTGGGAATCAGCCGGGTCGGTCTCTACAAGAAGATGCGCAAGTACGGCATGCTCGATACGGCGAAGGAAGAGTCCCGTTCCTGAGCGACGGCTGCGCGTCGGCCGTGCCGTGCTGGCGAATCGCTGACGCGGTTACGGCTGATTGTTCGAGTTGTCTGTGGAACGGGCCGCGGCCACATTGCTCGAAGCATCCAGGATGCCGCCCGGGCGATGTCCTTCGATGGCGAAGTTCCGCAGCTTCACGATCGGCGGCCCCATCAGCAACACGAAGATGGGGGGCGCCAGACAGAAGACGACCGGAAACAACAGCTTGATGCTGGTTTTGCCGGCCTGCTCTTCGGCGCGCTGTCGCCATGCCCGGCGGACGCTGTCGGCGTATTCGGTGACGGCGGTCGCCACGTGGGTTCCGGTTCGTTCGGTCTGGGTGACCAGGGCGGCCAGCGCGTTGACATCCGGTGTGTTGATCCGCCGGGCAAACTGCCGCAGCGCACGGGGCATCGTATCGGCGTCGGCCTGACGGCGGATGACTTCCAGCTCGACGGCGATATCCGGGTGGAAGAATTCGATCTCGCGCGACACTCGATCGAGGGCTTCCCGCAGCGGGAGCCCGCCGGTCAGGCACATTCGCACGACGTCGAGCGCGTCGGGCAAACCTTTCTGAATGCGGTCGACGCGCCGACGGGCCTGGATGGAAAGCATCATGCGCGGGAGTGCATACCCCAGCAGCGCGATCACCAGGGTCGCACCGCCGATGATTTCCGGCAGGCTGGTGGCGGGATCGGCGGCCACCGCCAGTCCGCCGCCGATCAGCAGCGAACCGACTGTCAGCGAATTACGTGTCGCCAGGTAGTCGATCAGAGCGTTCTGGCCGTAGTAGCCGGCTCGTTTCAGGTCCTGGTCGATCGACTCGACCTCCGCACCGAGCTGCGGCAGCATGCCCGCGAGGGCTCGGGTCCAGGCGCTGGCTTTCCGGCCGCTGATGCGTTCGCCGAGCTCGGTGAGATCTCGCGTTTTCTGGCGGGCGTTGACGAACCCGCTGCCCAGGGCGAAGGCAATGGCGGCCACGGCGACGAAAACACCGGCAGTCAGCAGATCGAGCAGGAATTCGGGTGTCACAATCAATCCTTCCAGGATGCGAGCGCGGCTGAGATTTCGTTGTCGGGACGCGAATGACGGCTCAGTTTTCGGGACGCAGCAGGGCTGTGACCCAGAGGATGCCGATCAGTTCGAGCACGATGGCAACGACGAGCATCGAACGTCCCAGCGGGTCGGAGTAGAGCACCTCCAGGTGCTGCGGCTGCAGGACCATCAACGACAGATAGGCGATCGGGCAGACGGCGGCGATCAGCAGGGCCGATGCGCGGCCGGCTCCGGTGGCGGCGCGCATCTGCCGCCAGGCGGAGGTGCGGTCGCGGATGACTGAGCCCATCCGTTCGAGCGTGTCGGGCAGACTGCCGCCCGCCTGTCGCTGGACGACCAGCGTGGTCGTGAGAATGCGGAACTCCACCAGCCGGATGCGGGACGCCAGATGTTTCATGACGCTGTTGAAGGAGCGGCCGAGTTCGAGCTGACGGGAGCAGCGTTGAAACTCGCGGCCGAGGACGCCGCCGGCTTCTTCGCCAATCAGTTTGACGGCCTGATCGACGCTTTCGCCGGCGCGGACAGCGCGGGCGAACATATCGAGCACGGCGGGCAATTGCATACGGATCGCGTGGATTCGCTGACCGCGATTCCGAATCAGAATCAGCAGCGGGACGAACATTCCAAGCATCCCGGCGGCCAGCCCCCCGAGCGGCTGATCGAACGCGATCCAGACTCCACCGCCGGCGGCCAGACCGATGGCGATCATCAGCAGCGCGGCCGAGATCGGGCTGAGAGCATCGGTGGCTTCCAGCACGAGCCGGTCGAAGCCTTGATCGATCTTTCCCAGCAACGATCGGGCGGGAGGCTGATCGAAGACGTCGAGGGACCGTCGGATCCGGATCGGCCGGGGTCGCAGCGAAACGCCGCCGCCGGCGTCTCCCGACAGCATCAGATCGCGAACCACCATCGCGGCGGCCACAATGATCGCCACGATTCCCACAAAGACCAGGAGTACGATGACCGGAAGACTCAGCATGTCAGATCATTCCGCAGTGAAACGGTCAGAAGTTTTGGCAGTGTTCGGTCCGGCGATCAGCGGACGGGAATGCGGCGCTTGTCGAACATTTCGTCCGGCAGCCGGACGCCCGCGGCCCGCAGCCGTCCGAGACAGGCCGGGCGATAGCCGGTGACGAAGAACTCGCCCTGGGCGACGCCCAGATCGTTCACGCCGGTCTGTTCGTAGCCGAAGATGTCTTCGACGAGGAGTCCGCCGTCGCGGATGCCGACGATCTCGGAAACGCGCATCACGCGTCGCGGTCCCCCTTTGAGCCGGGCCAGGTGGACGACCAGTCCGATGCCGGTGGCGATGTACTGACGGACGACGGGAATGGGGAGTTCGTAGCCCGCCATCGCGACCATCAGTTCCAGTCGGGCGAGCGCATCGCGAGTATCGTTGGCGTGAATGGTTGTCAGCGAGCCTTCGTGACCGGTATTCATCGCCTGGAGCATGTCGAGCGCTTCCGCGCCGCGGATTTCCCCGACAACGATTCGGTCGGGGCGCATTCGCAGGCTGTTGCGAACCAGCGAGCGCTGGGTGATTTCGCCGGTTCCTTCCGTATTGGGCGGGCGCGTTTCCATCCGCACGACATGTTTGTGCTTCAATTTCAGTTCGGCGGAGTCCTCGATGGTGATCAGCCGTTCGTCCGCGGGGATGTACTGGGCCAGAGCGTTCAGCAGCGTCGTCTTGCCGGAGCCCGTGCCGCCGGAGATCAGCAGGCTGATCCGCGCCTCGACGGCCGCCGCGAGGAACTCGGTCATGTCGCGCACGATGGTCTGATTGTCGACCAGGTCTTCGACCCCGAGCGGTCGGGCGCCGAACCGGCGAATCGAGAGGGTGGCGCCATCCAGAGCCAGGGGCGGAATGACGGCGTTGACGCGGCTGCCGTCGGGCAGGCGGGCGTCGACCATCGGGCTGACTTCATCGATCCGGCGACCGACGCGCGAGACGACCCGCTGGATGATCCGCAGCAGGTGGGCGTCATCGGCGAAGATGACGTTCGACGGTTCGAGCCGGCCGTATCGTTCGACATACACTTCGTAAGGCTTGTTGACCAGGATGTCGCACACGCGGTCGTCGCGCATCAGCGCTTCCAGCGGGCCGAGTCCGAAGACTTCGTCATAAAGCTCGTCGAGCATTCGCTCGCGCATCGGCCCGGTCAGTTGCGGGGCTTCTTCCCGGACGATGTCCTCGGCGACCAGCCGGACTTCCCGTTCGAGCTGATCCTGGCGGACCTGGGCGAGCATCGACAGGTCGAGCGAGTCCACCAGTTTCTCGTGGATGGCGACCTTCAACCGCTGGAACTTGAGTTCGTCCGGGTCGATGTTGGCGCCTTCCGTTTCCGGGGAGACCTGCAGCGTGCGAGAGCTCATGGGAGACATGCAGAAGCATCCTTACGAGACTGACGGAGACGTTGATGTCAGCACGATTCAGCAAACTGCGGACCGTCCGGCAGTCGCTGGAAACGAAGACCGGCGGCCCATCACCCGTTGATGCACCGCCGGTCGTTATAATCATCTCAACCGATTCCGCCGGACTGGCGAATCACGAGCCGCCTGCGCGGCTGTCGGGGATCGAAATCACCCGCTGGACGCTGACCGGCTCGATTCCTTGAGCATCCGGGTTGCCCGCAACCGGGGTGCTGATGAAGCCTGGGAGAATTTCGTCCCGCACATCGGTACGGGTCGAGTTTTCGAAGACCACCACGGACTTCTGGCCCCCCTTGTAGACTTCCATCTGATGCGGTTCGGCATCATCCGGCAACCCGAGGATGTCATTCAGCACCAGCCGCTGGTTGGTCTTGCTGACCGGGATGATGTTCGCCGGATCGTCCGGGTTCCGCAGCGACAGGCTGAGCTGGCCGCGGCCTTCGATCACTTTCAGGGCTTTGGCCTGGGGGGGAGTCACTGCCAGCGTGACCGTTCCCATGTTCGTGTTGTTCTGTCCGAGGGTGACGATGCGGCCCGGTTCGATCGTTTTGTCGATCGCGAGGACTTCGATCATGTCGAGCAGCGTCAACGTGATTTCCGGACGCTTGCCCGAAGCTTCCGAGCGGAACAGCACGTCCACGAACGATCCCGGCCGGGCGAAGCCCATCACTGCGCCGATGTTCTCGACCGGAACCGTCACGGCACGGTATCCCGGCTTGAGCAGATCGGCGATTCCCGGTCCGTGGCCATCCGAGTAGAACATTTCCGGCGAAAAGACGTCGCCGGGCTTGATCGACTGGCGGAGCGTGCGGCCGATGATCTGCGTCGAATTCGGCATGTATGCCTTGTTTCGATACTCGCTTTTGGCGAATTCTTCGGGGGTCAGCGACCGCACCATGATGTCGTTCATCGCCATCTGGTGGCCGGCGGCGATCTCGCCAGCGGCGATGGGGATGAGAACCTTCTGGATCTTCGGCGCGGTCGTCGGCATCAGGGCCAGCGCTTCTGGCTTCTGAAGCTGCTGCCGGACGACGAACGCGCCGGCCAGGCCGAGGAGAATTGCGAACACCGTTACCGCCAGCGTGCCTGGACTGAGTCGAGCCACAGTTCAGCCTCTTCTTCTTAAAATGATGAAATTGTCCGCCGTCGTTCTGCTGCCTCGCCGAACGACGGTTACTCCCCGGTCGCATCCACACCCAGAGTCACTGGCTGGCTGTTTCCGGGAACCGTATCCACAAAGGACGATGTCACCGTCCCGATCGTGATCGAATACGACTGATCGAGCTGTTCCAGGTCGACGGCGATATCGCCGAATTCCTGCACGAGCTGATCGCGGAACGTCGCGGCCCCGCACAGGATGCCGAGCGCGGTGATCGTGGCCAGCAGGATGAAGCTGGCGGCGTCGACGCCTCCGGACGTTTCCGCCAGCCACTGCCGAACCGATCGGTGCAGAACGCTCATCCTGAAATCCTTGAAAGATGCCGACTGGCGAACTGGTCTTCGAACTATTCGGCGCTCGCCGGGACGGTCAGGACGACGCATTGGGTTCCGGCCGGCCCGTTCTGGTCGGCCTGGCCCCCTTCGGCGCCGCCGGCTTCGCAGAAGTCCGCGGCGTCCACCATGCTGGAGCCGGCGATAAACCCCACTCCAGCAATCGTGATGCCGGAATAGTTGTAAGAGTGGTCGAGTTCGGAAATCGCGTCTGCGGAATCGGCCAGTTCGAGCGTCACCTGGTCCCGCCAGGTCGTCAAACCCGCGATTAATCCAATGCAGACAATGGTCGCGACCAGAACCAGCTCCGCAGAGGCGACGGAGCCATTTTCGCACTCGCAGAAGTTTCGAATCAGCGTTTTCATGGCGATTCCGTCCCGTGAATTCAACGGCGTGGGCGAACGTGTTTCAGAAAGTCAACGCCTGAGCCGCCGCAATTGACAAGACAGCAGCCGCATCAGAAGACGCGGCTGCTGCCGGATCAGACCCGTGCCGTCGCGGCGAGTCGTCGTCGCGACGAGCCTCCCCGAAATTATTCGGCGGTGGCGGGAATCGTCAGGGTGATGCACTGAGCGGCGACGCCGGCTCCGAGGTTGCTGTTGCCGTCGACGTCGCAGAAGTCTTCGGTATCGACGAAGACCGAGCCGGCGGTGCTGCCGGTGTGGCTGGTGACGCCGGAGTAGCTGTAGGACTGGTTAACTTCCGAGATCGCGTCGGCGACGTCGGCGATTTCCTGCAGGACCTGGTCACGCAGGGTGGTCAGACCGGCGATGAGGCCGATGACGACGATGGTGGCGATCAGAACGAGCTCGGACGAGACCACGAAACCGGCCTCTTCCTTCATGAAACGAGCGAACAGAGACATGTGGTGAACCTTCCAGAACTGGAAACCTGAAAACTGAAGACGCCCAACTGCAGATCGCGAATTCCGAGCGGCGCCAGACTGACCTGCCGGCCGACAGGTGCTGGTGTCAATTAGCAACGGTCATGCCAGCACTCCCGGAATGACGGGAAATTCGAAGGAGCGCCGGGCCGGTCCGGTGGTGCATTCCATCAACAGGGATGGGCGGAATCGCAGTCCTGCCCGACTGAATGTTACGCGATGCCGCGAAGCGGCCCCTGGCATGACCGGCAGGCTTTCGCGTGGCGACCTCAATCTGGCGTAAAGTCGCAAACGATGATCAGATCAGCGGTTGGGCATTTCTGCGAGATCTGAGCGGACTTCCTGCCGGTCGGCGGAATTCGCACAACCGCTGCAATCGGCCCTGCGATCTCCGGATGATTTGCACCATCGCGAACGAGCCTGCTGACCCGGAGTTTGTTTCGTTTTTGTGTTGAGAAGAATCGACAGTGCGCCAGGGGCCGTGTTTCAGTTCCCGAACACGTTGTCAGGCGGCAGCATGAGGCTCGGGCGGGCTTTCGGGCCGATACGACGAATCGTGATTGATTCCGGTCGTTTACATGGCGATTACCGCGGTCAGCCAGCGAGCCATTCTGTAAACCCGGATCCCGCAATCAGCGTCTCCGGACGGCCATTTCCACCCGGTCCGACTGCCGGCGCTCAATCGCGGCGAGCGAGGCCTGCGGAATCGACGCGATCAACTGGCGCGTGTACTCGTTCGCCGGATTCGCGTAGATCCGGTCGGAGGGGCCAAACTCGACGATCTTCCCGGCGTTCATCACGGCCATCATGTCCGACATGAACTTCACCACGCCCAGATCGTGGCTGATGAAGATATACGTCAATCCTCGCTCTTCCTGCAGGTCCTTTAACAGATTGAGCACCTGAGCCTGCACGGAGACGTCCAGGGCCGAGACCGATTCGTCACAGATCAGAAACTCGGGCTCGACGGCCAGCGACCGTGCGATGCAGAGGCGCTGGCGCTGCCCGCCGCTGAATTCGTGGGGATAACGGTCCAGATGCTCGGAGAGGAGCCCGACTTCGTGCAGCAGTGAGGCGGCCCGATCCCGTCGGTCGCGGGCCGACGCACCGAGCCGATGGACCGCCATCGCTTCCGTCAGCATGGTTTCGACGGTCATGCGGGGATTCAGCGAACTGTAAGGATCTTGAAACACGATCTGCATCCGACGGCGATGGGACCGCAGTTCCCTCCCTCGCAACGAGCTCCAGCGGAGTCCGTCGAATGTCACGTCTCCGCCGGTGATCGCCGTCAGCCGCATCAGAGCCCGGCCGGTGGTCGTCTTGCCGCAGCCCGATTCGCCGACCAGCCCGAGGGTCTGGCCCTTGTAGACTTTGAACGAGATCCCGTCGACAGCCTTCACAAAACCGGCCACATGTCGGAAAAACCCCTTGCGGATCGGGTAATACACCTGCAGATCGCGGACGTCGAGCAGCGGCGGCGTCCCTTCGGGAACCAACGCGGTCCCGGCCGGATCGTCTGCCGGCTTCCACTCGATGCCGCCTGCTTTCAGTTCCGACTCCGGGTGGAGCAGTCGGCCTCGCCCCCGGCCTTCGATTTCTGCCAGCCGTTCGGGACCGAGGGTTTTTTCGACGATCAGCAGTTCGCCATCCGGTCCGGTCGAGCTTTCCATGTAGTCCGCAACGGTTGGCAATCGGCGGCGGGTCGCTTCCAGTCGCGGTCGGCACGCGAGCAATCCGCGGGTGTAGGGATGTTCCGGATTTCGGAACAGCTCCACGACCGGTTTGTACTCGACCAGTTTTCCGCGGTACATCACCGCCACTTCGTCCGCGATTTCCGCGATGACCCCCAGGTCGTGCGTGATGAACAGCACGGCCATGCCCCGTTCATCCCGCAGTCGGCGGATCAGGTCGAGAATCTGGGCCTGAATTGTCACGTCGAGGGCGGTCGTCGGTTCATCCGCAATCAGCAGCTTCGGATTGCAGCTCAGGGCCATCGCGATCATGACCCGCTGCTTCTGCCCGCCGGACATTTCGTGCGGGAAGCTGTCGATCCGCCGGTCGGCCTCGGGAATGCCGACTTCCCGAAACAGTTCGATCGCCCGTGCGCGAGCTTCTTCGACCGAGACCTTCTGGTGCAGCCGGATGGCTTCCATGACCTGCCAGCCGACGCGATAGACCGGGTTCAGCGACGTCCCAGGCTCCTGGAAGATCATGCTGATGTCGCGGCCGCGGAGTTTGCGCATCTCGGCGATCGGCAACTGGACGAGATTTCGTCCGAGAAAGGAGATGCTGCCCCCTTCGATCGACGCGCCGACGTCCGGCAGCAACCGCATGATCGACAGCGACGTGACTGACTTGCCCGACCCGGACTCGCCCACCAGGCCTAGCGTCTGTCCGGGGCGAATCTTCAGCGCCAGACCGTCAACGGCTTTGACGACGCTCCCGTCCGTGCGAAAGCAGGTCTTGAGTCCGTCGATCTCTAACAGCGGCGCAATGTCGCTCATACGTCCTCCGTGCCGAGTGAGCACGCAGAATCGTCGAACGTCCGCAGGGAGTCAAGCTGCCGTGAGGGATTGGCGCAATGCGGGCGGACAGGAACCGCCCCTTCGCGATCGATGCCGGAAGAATGCAGGATCCGTCCGCTTGGGAAGTCGGCGGAATAAACGGCATCGTCGCGGAGGCCACTCTCGGGCCCCGACTACTCCGCCTTCGACGGCGAGGCCTCTGGACGGTAATAGTCGCCGAGCATCCAGTCGACGAGCAGTTCGATCTCCTGCGGCGACATCGATTGCTCGAAGCTCGGCATGGCGTTGTTGTCACCATAGAAGTCGGCGTGCCCCGGCTGCTTCAGGAAGTCGATCAGCCACTTCCGACCGCCATAGCCGGTCAGCGTGGGGGCTCCGGCTCCGGAATTCTCGCTCAGGGCCGTTTCTTCGCCGGCCACATGCATACCGTGGCAATCGATGCATGCCGACGACAACGATCCGGACGCCAGAGTCGCGGACGCAAAGACTTCACGCCCGGCGGCGACGAGCGCCGCGTCATAGGGCTGCAGGTCCTTCCGGCCGCTCTGGGCTGCCAGAAATTCAACCAGGGCTTTGACACTGGCGGCGTTTGCGGGCTGCTTGAGGACTTCTGCGTTGTCTTTGCACCAGCTCGCCATGTCTCCGGTCAGGAAACGCTCGCCCACGTTCTTTCCGTTGTGCGTGGCGTTCTTGAGCGGTTCAAACGTCGCGTCGTAGTCGGTCAGGACTTTCAACATCCATTCGCGCGAGCCGAACCCTCCCAGATCCGCCGCCGTCGCCGGATCCACGGCAAAGTTCTTGGAATGATCCGGGTTGAAAGTCACTTTCCAAACGTCGGCCCCCAGGCCGTTCTTGCCGTCCAGGCGATGGCAATTCGCGCACCGCCTGGCGAACAGCTTCGGCCCCATGAACAGCGGATCGTGCTGCACCAACTCCATCGCCCCGCCGCCGGGAATTCCCAGCGCCGACGCCAGTTCGACCGCCCGGTGGCCCTCCCGCTCGGCCTCGTGATACGCCGCCTGGTATTCCAGATCAGCCGCGTCTTCTTTCACCGCGATGAAGGAGAGGTAGCCCATTCCCGCCAGCAGCACGCCCAGGAACGACAGATTGAAAATGTGTCCCGCCCGGCTGCGGCCGATGAACGGCATCAGCACAATCACGCCCGCGATCAGCGTCGGGATGTAGACGGCCCCCACCTCCACGCCGTGCTTCTGGATGAACTCCATCTTCAGGAAGCGGAACAGAAACAAGAATTCCCACTCGGGACGGGCTGCACCGAAGGAGTCGACGTTGTTGGCGGGGCCCCACAAGGGGGCGCCAACCCAGGCCGTCAGCCCGACCACGATTGCCAGAACTCCGAGGCAGGCCAAGCCGTCTCGCAGAGCCTGATCCGGCCAGTAGCGGACGGCCGGCTCGGATCTGGTCTTCTCGCCGACCGCCAGACCGTGCCGGAACACGAGCCTGGAGTAGACGACGAGCAACCCGATCGCAATCGCCGGCAGGAGTCCCGCGTGCAGCGCGAAGAACCGGGTCAGGGTCTGATTGCCCATGATCTTGCCACCCTGCGCCACGGTCAGCGCAGGCTGTCCGACGAAAGGAGCGGTTCCCAGGATCTTGTTGCGGGCGACAGAACCGTGATATCCGTACTGGTCCCACGGCAGCAGAAAGCCCGTCAGGAAGATCAGCATCACGACTTGCAGCATCGCCAGGCCGACCCAGAAGTTGACTTCCCGCGGCTGCAGATAAACCCGGTACACAATGAGCTGGAGGAAGTGGAGTCCCAGCAGGACCATGAGCGTGTGGGCGGCGTAGTGGTGCACGCCGCGGATCAGCCAGCCGAGCGTCAGTTCGTGCTGAATGAAGAACGTGCTTTCCCAGGCGGTCTGCGTGCCGGGGCTGTAGGCAGCCCAGAGCAGCAGGCCGGTCACCGCCTCCAGGAAGAAGGTGAAGGCGAGCATGGCGCCCCAGGTGTAGCGCCAGCGCGGCCCGCCCGGGATCGAATACTCCAGAAACCGGCCCCACGCGGTGCACCAGCCGGTGCGTTCATCGAACCAGGCGGACAGCTTGTTGATCACAGTTCCACCTTCTGGGTCTTGCCGCCCTCGAATTCCTGATACTTCACCCAGACGCCGCCATCTTTGCGTACGTCGACGAGCAGGGTGTCCATACTGCGCGGAGCGATGTGGGTGATCTGTTCGCCGTCGAGCTTGAAATGCGCTCCGTGACACGGGCAGAGGAAGGTTTTGTCCGCAGGCTTGAGCTCGATCTTGCAGCCGAGATGCGGGCAGATGTCGTTCAGCGCCAGCACGATCCCCGGCCCCATCAGTCTCAGATAAACAGATCCAATAGTCCGATTTCGAAAGATGTTCCAAGCATCCACACGATCGGCCCGCAGCGCAAAATGGACCGGTTCTCCCGAAGCCGGGAGCTGCGAGACATTCGCGACGTACAGAAAACCGTTCTCAGCGCCGCGGAACGGCTCGCGTCGCTTCAGCAGCGGATCCAGGAAGAACGCCAGTCCGGCGGCGAACGGAGACAGAACGGCGGTTCCCACGATGGCCAGCGTGGCCAACGACTTGAGGAAGCCGCGACGCGGAGTGGCCTCCGCGGCATCCAGCGGATCAGACATGGTCAGTCTCTCCGGAGAGCATCAGTTCGGGGCAGGCGTCAATGGCGGGTGACCCGGCGAGCGGATCGTCGCAGGCAGGCATGTCAGCACGTTGATATCAAGCTTAGCTCGCCAATCCGTCCTGCAGCAAGCTCAAGTCGCGATTTCACGGAATTGATCGTTGCGGAACCAATGACTGTCACACGAGATACAGCACTTCAGACGTTCCGGCGGGGAGCGGGCAGTCCAGTATTTTCGAAGCGAGTTGGCAGTTCGGCAGGCGGGAGCCCCTACGTCGGGCGTGCATACCACGTGCACAGCGACGCCAGCCCGCCTGTCTGAGCCAGTCGTCGGACACGGGTTTGCATGTGCCCCTGGCCGAGCAGTCCCGAGAATCCGTGATTGTGATCCGCAAGATTCAGTGCGAGATTCACATCGTCGTCGCTGGGTTGAGTACGCCCCTTCCCCGCCGCCACCCAGCGGGCCAGCCAGAGCGTGATGGGGAACATCAAAACCAGACTCGCCACCCCTTCCGTAAACGGTGCGTCGTAAAAGCCGCGACCGCAGAAGTGCAGTCCCTGGGTCTTCACCCGGAAATACCGCTCGAACAGTTCCTCCACTCCTGGAGTCAGCCGGCCCATCGGCCCCTCAAGCGCCTCGAAGCGGACTGCGGGCAAGTCCTCCTGCATGGCCGGCAGCTCTCCCGTTCCGCGGAGAAACCGCAAAATCGCCCGCAACAGCCGGTAGCGTCCCCCCCAGCCCGAGTTCAATTGATCGACCGTATCCTTCCGGGTGTAGGCCGCGGCCAGGATCCGGAAGTCCAGCCTGGCGACGCGCGAGGGCTCCACAGCCATTGGAAACCGTGCATGTTCGACCGCCGCGGCCTGTCGAATGATTCCCAGGAATTCCTGCAGTTGCTGCCCCTGGACCGTCGCGAAGTGCGACTGCTCGACAATTCCGGTCCACGTCAGAATTCGCAGCAGACGCAATTGCAACGGAGCCGTCGGATCGGCAAATGACTCGTCCAGCGCCGTCACGAACTGTTGAAAGTCGTCCCAACCAACCTGCTCGCTTCGCGTCAGTCGCGGCGCCGGCAGATTCTCAGCCCCTTGGGGAACGGCCAGCGTCGCCAGTTCGGTCAATTCCGGGCGCTGCGCCGCGACCGCAGCGCCCCGATTGGCAGTCACAGAAGGGCAACTGAACCGCAGACTCACTGCGAGACGTCCCCCCGCCGGGTGGAAGGCGTATGGATAGATCCGGCAAGGGAGCGGCTTGGCCGCTTCACCGAACTTTGCATGAATCCGGCACAGGCCCTGTTCGTTCAGAAAGACGCACCCGCCATCCGATCGATGCCCCAGCCGGTAGCGTTTCTTCCAGGGCGGTCCGGCATGCCAGACCAGCACCGGCCGATCGGCGGGGACCCCGTCCGCCGGCGTCCAGTCCTGCGATACGATCCGCTGCCGCTCTTCCTCGGTCACTTCGATCAGGTGCTGTCTGCAGCAACCGGCACAATTGTGACAGCTCCAGTTCTGCAGCGTGGGAAGTTCGAGGCGCATTGGTCCGCCGGCAAGGTGTCGTCCAGGTGGCACAGAAAGTCCTGTCTGCGCGTTTCGCCATCTCAGTCTGCAGTGGCGCGATAGATCCCCTCAAAAATAATCCGTCGCTCCACCGCCGCCGGCACGAGATATCGGATCGAGCGGCCCGTCCGGACTCGCTCCCGAATGTCCGTGGCGGAAATGTCGATTCCGGGCATCTTCACGATCCGCACCCGTTCGGCCAGCTTCCCCAGCGGCGACAGCTCCGGCAATGGCCGGTCGCCGCGATTCACGCCGACAATCGTTGCCAGTTCAGCAATCCGTTCGGGTTGACGCCACTGTGGAAAACTCTCGAGCGAATCGGCTCCCATCAGCAGAAACAGCTCCCGCCCCGGGTTCTCGGCATGCAGAATCTCCAGCGTGTCGACCGTCCATGAAGGACCGCTACGATCGATTTCACACCGCGACACCCGGAAGTCAGGGTGGACCGCGATTGCCACGGAAATGAGTCCATATCGTTGTTCCGCCGGCGTTTGCTCCGCGGGCGACTTGAACGGCGACTGCGCCGCCGGCACGAACCAGACTTCGTCGAGTTCGCACTGCTCCCGGCACTGCTCGGCCAGAATCAGATGGCCGATGTGAATCGGATCGAACGTTCCGCCATAGATGCCAATTCGCGCCACGAGAACGATACCTTATTTCCTCGTCTCCAGGCTCTGCCCGGGAACGCACACTTCCGATGCTCCGCTTCGTCCTGTCAATCTCCGCGTCCCGACAACTGCAGGAGCAGCAACTCGAGCTGCATCCGGTCCGGCAACCGGCTCCCCCCTTTGAGCCCGCTGTCGGTGGCCAGCAGCCGGCCCAGAATCCGCTCGGCCTTCGCCCGGCCGATCCGCTTGAGGTAGCCGGTCACAATCCCCACATCCCGCGGAAAGACGCCCGCCGCCCGGAGCCCCTCGTCGAGCGGCATTCGCCGGGAATTTTCCGTGCCGTGGGCATACTTCCGGAAGACGTAATTGATGCCCCCCACCAGCTTAGGAGCCGCTTCACCCGCGGTCAGCAACTGCCCAAGAGCCGCGAACGCCGCATTCAGATCCCCGTCGCGAGCGGCGTCGGTCATCGCCCACGTCGTCTCAGTCCGCCAGCCGCCGACCAGCGTCCGGACGTCGGCCTCTTCGATCTTCTCCCGCTCGCCGATGTAAGACGCCAGCTTCGACAATTCCTGGTCGAACAGCCCCAGATCTTCCCCCACCAGCTCGATCAGCAGCGGCCCCGCCTCGCGGGCCAGCGTTTTGCCATAAGTCGTGCGGGCCGTCTCCTGCAGCCACTTGATCAGGGCCGCCCCCTCCAGCTTGCTGCACTCGATCTCGCTGTTCGTCTTCGCGAGCTGTTTCGCCAGCCGGGTGTTCTTCGGCCACGACTTCACGTCCAGAACCAGCACCGCCTTCTTCGACGGCTTCTCGGCGTACTTCTCCAGACCCGCGCGGTTCTTCGTGACGAAGTCCTCCGCGTCGTCGATCTGCACCAGCCGGCGGTCGCCCCACATCGAGACAGTCCGCAACTCGTCGGTAATCGTCTGCAGATCGACGTCTTTGCCTGTAAACCGGCTCAGCGACGACTCGTCGTCCCCGATCGCCGCTGTCCGCAGTTGCTGCAGGACGTTCGTCTTCAGATGCCGCTGCCCGCCGGACAGCACCACGATGGCCGGAATCTCCGCCGGGGGCTGCCGCAGGAACTCCGTCCCATGCATGTCTCGATACTCCTTGCAGCCAGACTACCGAGTCGAAGTAGGGTGAGTCGAGTCTTCGAGGCTCACCATCACGTGCAGAAGTCGTGGTGAGCCTCGAAGACTCGACTCACTCCGCCTTTGAACCGTCGGAGCAATTACCGCAGCCGCTCCGCCCCGTCGGCGCAGAACTGGTAGTACACCTCGGCCCCCTGCCGGAGCTGCTCGATCTCGATCCACTCGTCCTTCGTATGCGCCTGGGCGATATCTCCCGGCCCAAAGACAACGGCCGGAACCTGCGCCAGCGCCACGCGGGACGCGTGCGTCCCGTACGGCACGCCGATCTTGGCCTTGGGGCCAACCACCGGAACGATTGATTTCATCAGGGCCTCGGCCAGAGCGCCGTTCAGATCATCCGACAGCGGCGGGCTGTTCACGAACGGCGGATCGTTCGAAAAAGGGATGTCCGTCCGTGCCTTCAGGAAGTTCGTCACCTCCTCGATCAGCCCCGTCCGGTCTTCGCCCGGCAGCACGCGACGGTCGATGTCGATGGCGCACCCGTCCGGCACCACATTGACGCTGCTTCCTCCGGCGATCAGGCCGACGGAAAATGTCGCCGGTCCGCACAAGGGATGGGCCGGTCGGGAGCCCGGCAGCCACGCCGCGAACTCTTCGAGCACCCCCAGGAGCTTCCCCATCCGGTAGATGGCGTTTACGCCGTCCATCGGCCGGGAACTGTGGCACGCCACCCCTTCCGTCCGCAGCTTCCAGCGGTAGGCTCCGCGATGGGCGACGACAATGTCGAGCAGCGTCGGTTCCGCGACGATCGCGGCGGTCGGCTTCTGCGGACAGAGCTTGTACGCCGGCTTCCGGCCGAGCCAGGCGTCGACGAGGTGGTTGATCCCCAGGCTGGTGGCCTCTTCGTCGCAGGTCAGCGACAGGACGACATGCGGCCGGCCCGAAGGACGGTCTTTGCACAGCCGGAGGAACGCCGCCAGCATGGCGGCCATCCCCCCTTTGACGTCGCAGGTCCCGCGTCCGAACAGCTTGCCGTCCCGCTCGACCGGATCGAACGGCGGAATCACCATCCCGTCAGTGGGGACCGTATCCTGGTGGGCATCCAGCAGCAGCGTCGGAGCATCGGCCGATTCGGCGTCGAGGCGGGCCAGGACGTTCGCCCGGCCGGGAGCCGTTTCGACCCGCTCCCAGGCCACATCCGCTTTGGTGAGGACGTCGACCAGGTACGCCGTCACCCGAGTTTCCAGGTACTCGGGCCCTGTCACGTCCCGTCCCATCGGGTTGACGCTGGGAATGGCGACCAGATCCTTGAGGAGCGGCAGCGGATCCATTGCAATCCTGTCGTCGGCAGAAACGCAGCCCCGGCCGACGCACGACGGAACCGACCATCGCGCGCGGAGGCTTCGGATGTGGAGTGTCGACACTGGCCCCGACTCCGTCAAACCAGCGAGCGCGGAATTTGGTCCGTGGTCCGTGGTCAGTGGCGGGAGGACTCCGACGGTCTTCGCTGGCTCTCGTCTCTGGTCTCTCGAATTTCCCTGCATTGCCTCGCACGGCTCACACCGAGTAGTCTGGCGCGCCACACGTTCTGCCTGCAGCCGGGGATCTCTCGCACTTCATGCCCCCCAACCGGACTTGCGCATGTCCGCCGCTACGGCCGCTCCGCCCCAGCTCAAACGCACGCTCGGACCGCTCAGCCTCTGGGGGCTGGGTGTCGGTTATGTGATCTCCGGGGAGTACTTCGGCTGGAATCTGGGTCTCCCGCTGGGGGGCTCGCTCGGCATGCTCATCGCCTTCGTCATCGTGACGACGATGTACATCACCTTCGTCCTGAGCTACGTGGAACTCGCCTGCGCCATTCCCAGAGCCGGCGGCGGCTTCGTCTACGGCGTCCGCGGCCTCGGACGCTGCGGCGGATATTTCACCGGCGTCGCACAGGTCGTCGAGTTCATTTTCGCCCCGCCGGCGATTGCCATGGCCATCGGCGCGTATGCCGCCACCTGGCGTCCCGGCACCGATCCGCGGATGGTGGCCTTGGTCGCGTTTGTGGCCTTCACGGCCCTCAACCTCTGGGGCGTCCAGCAGGCGGCGGCCTTCGAACTGATCGTGACACTGTTTGCGGTCGGCGAAATTCTGCTCTTCACCGGCGCTGCCGCCCCGCATGTCAGCCTGGAGCGATTCGCCGCGAACGGTCTGCCGAACGGCGTCTGGGGCATCATCGGCGCGTTGCCGTTTGCGATCTGGTTCTATCTGGCCATCGAAGGGGTCGCGAACGCCGCCGAGGAAGCTCGCAATCCCCAGCGCGATGTTGCCATCGGCTTCGGCTCGGCCCTCGCGACGTTGGTGGTTCTGGCAAGTTGCGTTCTGGTCTGCGCCGTGGGCGTCGGCGGCTGGGAACAGATCGTCTGGTCACCGGGCGATCTCGTTCAGACCACCGCCGGTCTGGTCCCGCGCGAGGGGGCGCCGATGTCCGACAGCCCCTTGCCGTTGGCGCTGGGCCAGGTTTTTTCGTCGAATCACACGCTCTACCATTTGCTGATCGGCGTCGGGGCGCTGGGGTTGATCTCCAGCCTCAACGGGATCATCCTGATCGCCAGCCGGGCGCTGTTCGAAATGGGCCGGGCCGGGTTTCTGCCCCGCCGGATCGGCAAAGTCCACCCCCGCACGCACGCTCCCGCCAACGCCCTGCTGCTCAATCTTGCCATTGGAGCCGCGTCGATCCTGTTTCTCGACACCGGCCGACTGATCACGCTGGCCGCAATGGGGGCCGTCACGCTCTACGTCCTTTCGATGGAAGCGCTGGTTCGACTGCGAACCCGCGAACCCGATCTCCCCCGCCCGTTCCGCACGCCCTGGTATCCCATCTTCCCGCGGACCGCGCAAGCCATCGCCGCGGTCTGCCTCGCCGCCATGCTCTGGCAGAATCTTTCCTTCGCCGAGCCGCTGCTGTCCGTCACCCTCTGGTATGCCTTCGCAGCCCTCGTCGCGGCGGCGTATTATGGCATCGTCGTCCACTGGCAACCGGACGTCGCCGCAAACGAAGCCGCCGTCGAACTTGTCGAGACCGCCTGATCATGGCCCGCTACCGTTGCACGCTGGGATCGCGCACGTGGGTCTTCGACGACCTGCGGCAGGTCCTCGCCAAAGCCAGCCCGCGTCGCTCGGGGGACGAGCTCGCCGGCCTCGCCGCGGCCTGCGACGAAGAACGGGTCGCCGCGCGGATGGTCCTCGCGGACATTCGTTTAGACGAACTCCTGGCCGAGCCGGTGATCCCCTACGAAGACGACGAAGTCACCCGCTGGATCTGCGATTCGCACGACGCCGAGGCCTTCGCCCCCGTCCGCAGCCTGACCGTCGGCGAATTCCGCGACTGGCTGCTGCGCTATGAAACCACGCCCGACGTACTTGGCCGCCTCGCTCCGGGCCTCACGCCTGAAATGGTCGCCGCCGTCAGCAAGCTGATGCGCAACCAGGACCTCGTCCTCGTCGCCAGCAAGTGCCGGGTCGTCACTCGCTTCCGCAATACGCTGGGGCTGCCCGGCCGACTCGCCGTCCGGTTGCAGCCCAACCATCCCACGGACGACCCGCGCGGCATCGCGGCCTCGATCCTCGACGGACTCTGCTACGGCTGCGGCGACGCCGTGATCGGCATTAATCCCGCGACCGACAACGTCGGCAACACGATCCTCCTCTGGAAACTCGTCGACGAGTGGATCACCGGCCACAACATCCCCACACAGTCCTGCATTCTCTCGCACGTCACCACCACCATGCAGGCCATCCAGCACGGCGCGCCCGTCGACCTCGTCTTTCAGTCGATCGCCGGGACCGAGGCCGCTAACCGCAGCTTCGGCATCGATCTGGCTCTGCTCGATGAAGCACGCGCGATGGCGCTCGAACTGAAGCGAGGCACGGTCGGCGAAAACGTGATGTACTTCGAAACCGGCCAGGGCTCGTGCTTGTCGGCCGGCGCCCATCACGGCGTCGACCAGCAGACCCTCGAAGCCCGCGCCTACGCCGTCGCCCGCCGCTACCAGCCGCTGCTGGTCAACACCGTCGTCGGATTCATCGGTCCCGAGTACCTCTACGACGGCAAGCAGATCATCCGGGCCGGGCTCGAAGATCACTTCTGCGGCAAGCTGCTCGGCGTCCCAATGGGCTGCGACATCTGCTACACGAACCACGCCGAGGCCGACCAGGACGACATGGACACGCTCCTGTCACTGCTGGGCCTGGCCGGCTGCAATTACATCATGGGCGTCCCCGGCGCGGACGACATCATGCTCAATTACCAGTCGACTTCGTTCCACGACAGTCATTATCTGCGGCAGGTCCTGGGACTCCGCCCGGCTCCTGAGTTCGAGGCCTGGCTGCGACAGGCGGGTATTCTCGACGTGGATGGGCGGCTGTGTCCTCTCGAACCCCGGCATCGCCTCCTGCAGTCGGCAGGAGCCTGATCATGCCCGAGACGCCCTTTGACGCCTGGCAGTCTCTGCGGCGGCTCACCGCCGCCCGGATCGCCCTCGGCCGGACGGGCGGGAGTCTCCCGACGCGCGAACTCCTGGCGTTCGGGCAGGCACATGCCCAGGCTCGCGACGCCGTCCATGCTCCGTTTGACGACCACCGGCTCGCCGGTGCTCTGCGGCCTCTGGGCTTCGAGGTGCTTCGCCTGGCGACCGACGCCGTCGATCGGGCCGAATTTCTCCGTCGTCCGGACCTGGGCCGTCGGCTCGATGCGGCCAGCCGGGAGGCTCTACGGCAGGTCGTGCGACCCGCTGACGGTTTCGATCTGGCGGTGACACTCTCCGATGGCCTGTCCGCCCCTGCTGTCATCGCTCAAGCCCCGGCACTGCTGCAGGAACTCCTGCCGCGTCTCGCTTCGGAGGGCTGGCGGATTGCCCCGCTGGTCATTGTCCGTCACGGCCGGGTGGCGGTGTCCGATGAAGTTGGAGAAATTCTCGGCGCGCGGATCTCGCTGGTGCTCCTCGGCGAACGCCCGGGATTGGGAACCGCCGACAGTCTCGGAGCCTACTTCGCCCACAATCCGCGACCGGGCCGAACCGACGCCGAGCGCAACTGCGTCTCAAACATCCGTCCCGCCGGCCTGCCGATTCCTCAGGCGGCAGACACGCTGCACTATCTCCTGTCCGCCTCGCGGACCAGGCGTCTGAGCGGCGTGCAACTCAAGGACGATCGCGGGCTGGCGCTGTTGAACAACGAAACCGCCGCCAGGATTGGCGGCGGTTCGAGCTGATTGCGTCATCGTTTCCGGCTGCTTGGGCAGGCCCGCGTCGTTATGACGTCAGGTCGAAGTGAAGCGAGTTTTCCCCCGGTTCGAGCTCCTCCACCAGCGTCGACTGGCTGTTGTACTTGGCGGGAATCGCCTCCTTCACTTCGTCCACCAGGGTTCCCGGCGGGGCGGGTGATCCTAGTTCGACCTGTTTCCCGGTCGGCCGGGACCACCGGATTTCGACGCGGTACTTACCAGCCGATGGTCCGCTGGTGGCGGGGATGCTGTATTCCCCGGACGAGATTTCTGCTCCGGCGCTCGGCTGTTTCGAGTCTGCGGCCGGAACGAAAGAAATGGCTCCCTGCTCGATGGGGCGGCCGTCCAGGGTGACGATGCCGCTGACGGCAACGCGCGGCGGACCCGAGTTGCCGCAGCCCGCATTTACGGCAGCGGTCCCGCCGATGACGATCAGCAGGGTCAGTTGTCGAATTGTAAACGGCATGACTCTAGAACTCCCCGAGAACATTGCCATCGGCCATCCACGCCAGGTTCTGCCACGTCGTCAGCGAGATGTTTTCGCTCACGAAGCGAATTGCCCCGTCGCCCAGCAGGACGTGCGAGCCGCCGACATGCCGGCTGCGGGAGGTGGCGAAGTTGTTGTCGGTATTGCCGTCGGGAACGCAGGGCAGATTCATCAGCGGCAGATTGGTGGTGGTGGTGCAGGCGGCGGGATAGGCCAGCAGATTGTCCGGGGCCTTGCTGTTCGGCGGATTGGTGGCGTGCAGATATTGTGCGCCGGCGCGGTTCGTGTAGAACCAGCCGCGCCAGTCGTCGGACGTCCCGGTGAGGTACTCCGCGACCAGCATCGTGTTGCTCGATCCGTCCATAATGTCGCGGAATCCGGCTCCCCGGTTCACGCCAAAGACGGTTCGGGTGGGCAGGGCATCAAGGTTGGTCTGTCCGTCGTTGACTCCGGAAAAGAACCCCAGGTAGTTGCTCGACGGCAGCGGCACGCTTCCGCCCGACAACTTGACGGCGCCCCCCAGTCCGTCGCTGGGGCACTGCAGCGCTCCCAGGGCCCCCCGAAGCGTGGCCGGCCAGGCCGCAGCGTTAATCCAGGGGGCGGGGCGTCCCCAGTCGTTGGACAACTCGTTGTAAACAGCCGTCTGGTCCATGTTCGGGAGCAGGAAATGCAGGAAGTACGGCCATTCCGGGCCGCCAAATCGACTTCCCGACCGGCTGATGGTCCCGGGCGGGAAGCGATTGAAGGTGTCGTGGTAGTTGTGGAGCGCCAGTCCGAGCTGCTTCAGATTGTTCTTGCACTGCGTCCGGCGGGCGGCTTCGCGCGCCTGCTGGACGGCGGGGAGGAGGAGGGCGATCAGGATTGCGATGATGGCGATCACCACCAGCAATTCAATCAGTGTGAATCCAGTCCGACGAGTTGAGACTCTCATGATGTGGCTCGTTTCACCCAGGGGAAAAAAGTAAGAACTGCCGGCAGAATCTGCCCCGGAACTGTCCGGGGAGGATGTGAAGACGAAATTGGTCGATGTCGAAGGAAAGAGGGGATGCCAGACCGGCGACTTCATCGGATTGTCAGATGATCTGTCAGGTGTTGATCGCATAGTGCACGGCGCGGGACAAACTGTCAAGGCTTTTTCGACAAACCTTGACAATCGCAGTTTCAAATCGTCCCGTGTGCTTGCTCTCCGGATCTCACGCGAAGAATCGCAAGGAATGCGATCCGCCCCGATCGTCAGAATCGGTTGGCCCCCTCGCAGGCCGCCAGCCCGCTCAGGGGTGAATGGTGCAAACGCGCGGGATCGACAATCGATGCTTGCCGGTACCCCATCAGCATTGCGAACGCGGTGGTTCTGCGCCGAAGCCCGGGGCCGGCCCAATCAGGTCCTGCTCCACGCTTCGGTGGAAACGCCGAAGTACCGTTTCGCTGCGTCGCGCGCGTCGGCAACCGTGCTGTGCCACGAATCACCGCGAACGGTCCCGTCGCGTGATTCAAAGATGAGCAGAAAACCGTCGCCATCGGCCTCGATCGTCAGGTCCAGCTCGACGCTGCGAACGGGAGTCGGCAACGGCACTGCAGCGTTCAGTGGGAGCCAACCGGTATGTGGCTCGCCCCCCACCGTCGACTGGAAACCCTCGATCCACTCGACCGCCGCCATTTTTCCCTCACGCGACAGGGGCTCGACACCCCGCCAGCTACGGCAACACCCCCGCAATCCCCAGAAAATTCCGCAGCAACTGAATCCCATTCTCAGCCGTCAGAAAACTCTCGGGGTGAAACTGCACGCCGTGGACCGGAAAATCCCGGTGCTGCAGCCCCATCACTTCCCTCGGATGCCCCGGATAGTCCACCCAGGCGGTGACCTGCAGATCGGGCGGCACCGTCTCTTCCGGCACCACCAGGCTGTGGTATCGCGTCGCGATGAACGGATTCGGGAGCCCCGCAAACACCCCCTGATTCGTGTGGTGGATCTCGGAGACCTTGCCGTGCATCAGCCGCTCGGCCCGCACGACTTTCGCCCCGTACACCTCCGCCAGCGACTGGTGCCCCAGGCAGACCCCCAATGTCGGGATCGTGGGCCCCAGCCTGCGGATCAGTTCCATCGAAATTCCCGCCTCGTGCGGCGTACACGGCCCCGGCGAAACGACGATCGCCTGCGGCTGGAGCGCGGCGATCTCGTCGACCGTGATCTGGTTGTTCCGCTCGACCCGCACCTCCAGCCGGGAATCGATCTCCCCGAACCGCTGCACGAGGTTGTAGGTGAACGAGTCGTAGTTATCGAGCATGAAGATCATGGGAGAGTCGAGTGTCCAGAGTCGAGGGAGGAAAGGGGGAAGTCGAGAGACGAGAGTCTAGTGTCGAGAGCCAGAGAAGAGGCCATCGCCCTCTATTCTCTGCGAAGCCCGAAACCCGAAGCCCGAAGCCCGTCCTCCATGTCCGCATCCACCATCATTCGCACCAGCCCGGCGAAGTCGACGTCCGGCTGCCAGCCCAGTTCCCGTCGGGCCTTCGTCGAGTCCCCCGTCAGTTCGAAGACCTCGGCCGGGCGATAGAAGTTCGGATCGACGATGACGTGGTTTTCCCAGTTCAGACCCACATGGGAGAACGCAAGTTCGCAGAATTCCTGCACGGTGTGCGACTGACCGGTGGCGACCACATAATCCTGCGGCGTCGGCTGCTGCAACATCATGTGCATCGCCCGGACGAAATCCCCCGCGAATCCCCAGTCTCGCCGGGCCTCCAGATTCCCCAGGGGCAGATCGCGGATCTGCCCCTGCTTGATCCGCGCCACGTGCGACGTGATTTTGCGCGTCACGAACTCGTAGCCCCGCCGGGGGGACTCGTGATTGAACAGAATCCCCGAGCAGACGAACATCCCGTACGCCTCGCGGTAATTCCGCGACAGCTCGTAGCCGGTCAGCTTGCTGATGCCGTACGGCGAACGGGGGCAGAACCGGGTCTGTTCGTTCTGGGGCGTCTCCGGCGCGTTGCCGAACATCTCGCTCGAACCGGCGAAGTAGACTTTGCAGTGCGGCGCCGCCTGCCGGACCGACTCCAGGACGAAGTGCGTCCCGTCGATATTTGAGCGGAACGTCGAGAACGAGTCTTCGAACGAATAGGACACAAAGCTTTGAGCCGCCAGGTGATACACCTCGTCCGGCTGGATAATCTGCACCGCCCGGTACAGGCTGGCAAAGCTCTCCAGACTCCCCGAGTGCAAAGTGATCCGGTCCCGGATTCCCTCCAGCCGGCTCAATCGATGCCGGGCGTCTTCGAGCGCCACCCGGCGGACGAGTCCATGCACTTCGTACCCGAGCGACAGCAGCAGTTCGGCGAGGTACGATCCATCCTGTCCGGTGATTCCGGTAATCAACGCGCGCGGCATGAGGGGGCACTGCCTTTCACAGCAAGTCCGTCAATCGGTCCGTCGAACGGTACGAAGTTTACCAGAATCCTCTTCGACGCTCACCCGCAAGAGCAGGTTGGACTTTCACCAATGACGGTACATCATCGTTTTTAACGTGGGCCGTCGGTTTCCGGCATTCCGCCTTCGGCATTCGACATTCCACCGAGCCAAATCATGCTTACTGACAACCGCTGGGCCTTCAAGGAATGGGCCGCGATCTGCGCCGCCCTCGACGCCGGGGCGCAGAGCCTGATCCTCCGCAAAGGAGGCATCCACGAAGGACGGGCCGGCTTCCGCGTCGACCACGGCGAATTCTGGCTCTTCCCGACGCAGTTCCATCAGGAACCCGTCCAGCTTTCGCCGAACGGCGCCCCCTGGCTCGAGATCGCCCGGCGGCAGACCCCTCCCGCGGGTCAGCTCCGGCTGGCAAACTACGCCTGCGTCGAGCAGGTGCTGGAATTGACCGCTGTTGATCAACTACCGCGACTCGCCGGCTTGCATCACTGGTCCGACGAGACCGTCGACCAGCGATTCCACTACAAACATCCCGGCCTGTTCGCGCTGGTCGTCCGTGTCTACCGCCTGCCCGAACCGCTGTTAATTCCCGACTCCCCCCACTTCGGCGGCTGCCGGAGCTGGGTCGATCTGCCGCAGGAACTGCCGACGACCGGGCTGACACCGGTCCTCAGCGATTCCGACCACGGCGCCGCGGTCCAGCACATCAACATGGCCCTCGCCGATGTCCGGTTGGCCTGATTGAGGTTTCACAGTCGTCCGGGGAAGGCTGCGTTACGTCTCGGCAGTCAGACCCAGCAGTCTCCGCGATTCGTCCATGCCCGGCGCCGTGTGTCCCGACTCGCTCGCGACGACGCGGGCCAGCGCCGTCAAATGCTGCCAGCGGAACGCCGGTCGCGTTCTGGCGAATTCGGTAGAGGCCGTTCGATAGTATTTCTCGGCATGCAGCGCTCCATCGGCGCGAACGCTGTGCTGCAGCAATTTATCGAGCAACGGCCGGGCGGCTGCGTCGTTGGCGCCGTAACACCGGACGATCGCACAGGCCCGCGCCTGATCGTTCGTGCGAATCGCCGTGTCCAGTTCGCCCAGCAGCCTGGCCGGTTCCAGCCCCGACAGGCCGGCCAGATCCACGCCCTTGTCGTTCGGCTCTTTCGGTTGCCGGCTCCCCTGCCCTGCGGTGTGGCTGGCCGCCACAATCAGGCTGGCGACTGCGTTCCGCGGATTGCAGACCGCCGCGATACTGCGCCAGGCGCTCGCCGCATCGGAGGCGTGAACGCCGACCGAATCCCCATGCACGCAACCGGGGGGCTTTTCAGCGGAGGCATACTTCTCTTCCCGGCCCGGGTCGAACAGCACCAGCTTCGTCGCCGCCAGCGAAATCGCTTCTCCAATGGCCGCGGCGGAAAAGCCTTCCGCCAGCGCCGCCGCTGCGGCTTCGGCCGCCTCGGAGCGTGTGCCCGAGTAGATCGTCTCGCTGAAGGACGCGATCCAGGCATCATCGGCCATGCGAGTCCCGAGCGGCCGGCCGATCAAGTGATACTGGTCGAGCAGTTTCGGGAGAATGTCGCGGATCGCAGACGTCCCCCAGCCCCGTTCCTTGCGACGCTTCTCGACGTCGACGCAGTACCGGACCGATTGTCGCAGCAGCGTATGGGCGTGCTCGGGACCGGTCAGGTCCAGCGTGTCCCAGGCCCGCCAGGCCAGCACCACCCGGTGGACGTCTTCTTCGTCCTCGACGAGCGGTTGAAGCTGGTTGTAGGCGTTCAGTGCGCCCTCCTGCATCATGGCGGCGAAGATCCGTTCGGACCCCTCCATATCCCCCGCGCGCTCGGCGGCATGCAGCTTTTCGTTGTCGTGAGGTCCCTCCGACGGGCTGACCGGGTGCAGCACTTCATGCTCGCGCCCGCCGGTTGCCTGCATGCGGCCCGCATTCCGGTACAGTACCTTCAGTACCGGGAGGGCCGCCTCGCGCTCCGGCAGCTCGCGGGCCATTTCCCCCGCCGGGCAGAGGGCCATGAACGTGTGAAAGCCGATGTAATCCTGCCCGCCAAAGCTGCGGGCGTTGGCCAGCGCTCCTGCTCCCAGCAGTTCGGTGAGCGACGTCCCGGAATTCAACTGCTGTACCAGTTGCGGCAGCAGCTTTTCGGGAGGCGTCTCCTGCATCTGCGCGACGAGCGACTCGTTCGAGCCAAACGTCAGCCGGTCGACATCCTCATCAGCCCACGCGGTCGAGGCCCCCAGTTCCGCGGCCAAGTGAGTCCCGATCCCGGCGGCCAGCATGGCGTTGCCGACATCCGCGAGAAATGCCCGACGGTTGTTGTGCGACATGATGTGCATCCTTCAGGGGACGGAACCGAACTCGATTCGAGCTCAGGGCGCGCCCATGAAGGTACTCTGAAAAGTCGCGGCAAACCAGAACTTTTTGCCGGCCTCGGCATTCTGCGTGGGATGAGCCGACAGCGGAACTCAACGCGCAGCCTCTTGCCTCAGTCCTTCAATCACTGCGGCAAGTTCCCGCAGCCGAGAATCGTCGAACGAACCGGTCTCAAGCTTACGGAATGATCCGCGAGAGTCGAAAATGGCAATGTTCGGCTCTCCTTCCTTCAGTCCGAACGTCCCCCGCAATGAGTTGTCAAAGTCCAGCCAGACCGGCACGTGCGGAGAACCTTTCGCAAACTGCTTTTGCAGGACCGTTCGGATGGGTTTCGGAACTGGTCCTGTGCAGGCGACCGGAATGACCCGGACGTTCGGTCCCGGATTCTCTGCCGTAAGGCCCCTCAGCGGTCGGACCGGTGCCAGGTGCCCTTCGTTCTCAGGGAGATTCGCTGCGGCGGGGTGAAACAGCACATGCAGTCCTTCCCCGAGTTTCCGGCACTCCTTCGTGGCGTGGCGGTCGCCGAAGACCAGCACCACCACCTCACCGACGTGGTCGGTGATCTGGTGCGTCTGCTGGAATTGGTCGACCAGCTTCAGATCCGCTCCCATTTGCGGGGGCGACTCGGACTGAGCCAGGGCCACTGTCGGAACGAGCAGAAGCAATGTGGCAGCAAAGTCCAGCAATGAAGTCATCGCAAACTGTCCAGGCGAAACTGACGGAACGCTAACGACTCTGGGTTTGTAGTTCGGATCAACGGCGGCGGCAACACGATTCCCTGCGGTCGGCCTGCTCTTGAGACGGTTCCGCCATTGCCCCGGACAACTCCGAGCGGTCCAATACACGCGGTCGCTCATCGATCCTGCGGTCGAACGCCTGCCCCCGGGCAGGTGAAACTGGTGGATGCCACTTCAGAAAGGGCCGGTTGTGGTCTGGAACTCGTCACTGCTGTTTGCGCTGATGATCTCGGCGTCATCTGCCGAAGCCGCCACGATCATTCATGCCGGCCGACTGATCGACGGTCGCAGTCCGGAGCCGCGACGCGAGGTCTCGATTACGATCGAAGCCGGCCGCATCACCGGCGTCACTGCGGGTTACGTGGAACCCGGTGAGGGGGACCGCCTGATCCGACTGACCGAGGGAACCGTCCTCCCCGGTCTGATGGACATGCATACACACCTGCAGGCTCAGCACTCAAAGGATTCCTACACCGAACGCTTCTTTATGGAGCAGGCTGACTACGCCCTCCGTTCCACCGTCTATGCCCGAACGACGCTGATGGCTGGTTTCACCACAGTCCGCGACCTGGGAGATAACGGCGTCAACTCGATCGCGCTCCGCAAGGCGATTGAAAGGGGCTGGATTCCCGGGCCGCGGATCTTCACTTCGGGAAAATCGCTGGCGACCACCGGCGGACATGCCGATCCGACGAATGCCCTGCGGGGCGACTATCGTCGGGATGCCGGGCCGCTCGAGGGGGTCATTAACGGTCCAGACGACGCCCGCAAGGCTGTCCGCCAGCGCTACAAAGACGGGGCCGATCTGATCAAGTTGACGGCCACCGGCGGTGTGCTGAGTCTGGCCGCCAGCGGTCAGAATCCCCAGTTCACGGAAGAGGAACTGCGAGCTGTCGTGCAGACCGCGAAGGACTACGGCATGACAGTCGCAGTTCATGCTCACGGCGCCGAGGGTATTCGCCGGGCGATTCTCGCTGGCGTCGATTCGATTGAGCACGGCACCTTCATGACCGACGAATTGATCGCCCTGATGAAGGAACACGGCACCTACTGGGTTCCGACCAACATGGCGGGAGAATGGGTTGCCATGAAGGCGGAAGAGCCCGGCTACTTTCCGGATCTCGTTCGTCCGAAAGCAGCCGCGATCGGACCTCTCATGCGGGACACGTTCAAGCGGGGGCAGGCGGCGGGTGTGAAGATCGCGTTCGGGACCGATTCCGGCGTTTCTCCGCATGGCGAGAACGCACACGAATTTGAGCTGATGGTCGAGGGGGGGATGCCGCCGATGCAGGCGATTCAGTCGGCCACCCTCGAAGCCGCCCGCCTGTTGAAAGCCGAAGATCGACTGGGAACCATCGAACCACAGAAGCTCGCCGATATCATCGCGGTCAACGGCGATCCTCTGGCCGAAATTGGCACGCTGCGAAATGTGGTCTTTGTGATGAAAGAGGGCGTCGTTTACAAACAGCCCTGAACGCTCTCCGATCCGGCAGCCGGCCATCGGCCAATTGTGCCGCATCTTTGAGTTCCGCTGTAGTTTTCCTGGAAAGTCCCCAGCATGCCGTCGGCGTCACTGAAAATTGCCTGTCTGTTGCTGTGCTTGTGTACATCGCTCCGCGCCGCCGAACTCTACGAATTCAGCCTTGCCCTCAAATCGCTGGAGCAGGATCTCACCAGCCAGGACTATCACGCCGTCCTCGCCACGATGATTCCCACCGACCTCCGGGCGGAATGGCAGCGGGTGGCGACGGCGGACAACTATCACCTGTTTGCCAAGCAGCACGGCGGCGTCGAAGCGGTTCTCGCCAATCCCGATCTGAAGGCGGCCTACACCCGCCGCAAAGACGTTGCCGACAAGTTCCTGCAGCTCATGACCGAGGCTTACGCGGCGAAGAAGCAGAAGCCGCCGTTTGTGAATCCCGAACTGCTGCTCAAGGCGCTGGAGAGCGCCGATCGGCGCGGGACGGCCGGGAATCAGCCGACGCTGGCCATCGAACCGATCCTGCCCGCCCCCGGCGCGGATGAACAATGGGCCGCCTTGCGCGGACCGACTCAGCAAGGACACGTCCTTCATTCTGCATTGCCGAAAACCTGGGACACACTCTGGAAAGTTTCGCTGCCGGGCCGCGGGAACAGCGCCCCGGTCGTCTGGGGCGACCGTATTTTCGTCACCTCCGAGGGTCCGCGCCCGGAATCCGCCAAAGAGAGTCCCGAACGGTTCCTGCTCGCCTTTGACCGCCGCGACGGGCGCCTGCTCTGGAAGTACACCGCACCGCAGCCGAAAGAAGTGGAAACGCTCTACTGGAAGAACACGTTCGCGTCCTCGACCGTCGCGACCGACGGCGAACGCGTGATCGCCTTTCTTGGCAACAGCGGCCTCGTCTGCTGCGACATCGACGGGAAGCCGCTCTGGCAGACCGATCTCGGCCTGTTCCCGACGATGCACGGCCCCGGGACCACTCCCGTGCTGTATGGCGACCTGGTCATCGTCGTCCAGGACCAGACGAAGGGGACCTCGCTCTTCGCCGCCTACGACAAGCGAACCGGCGAGAAACGCTGGCAGCATGAGCGGAAGAACCAGCCCGGCTGGTCCAGTCCGGTCCTGCTCCGCGTCGGCTCCCGCGACGAACTGATCTACAACGGCGTCCATGTCGTTCACGGCTACGATCCCGCCACCGGGGAAGAGCTCTGGCGGGTCAACGGTTCCTCGGAAGAGGCCATCCCGATGATCGTTTCCGGCGGCGGACTCCTGTATTCGTCGTCGGGCCGCAACGGACCGATCTTCGCCATCCGACCGGGCGGGAACGGAGATATCACCGAGTCCCACGTCGTCTGGCGCAACGAACGGGGCGGTCCGCACGTCCCCACCCCTGTTTGGCGCGACGGCCGGCTGTATCTCGTCAATGATACCGGAATCCTGAACTGCCTCGACGCCGCCACCGGCGCGATGATCTGGCAGCACCGACTTCGCGGACGGTTTTCGATGTCTCCGCTCGTCATCGGCGAAGAACTGCTGGTGATCAGCGAAGAAGGCCGGGCGACCCTCTTCCGGGCCAGCGACACGTTCGAGGCGATCGCCGAGCACGCGCTTGAGGAATCGGTCCTGGCCACCCCCGCAGTTCTCGACGGTCGGCTCTACATTCGCACGACCGATAGCCTCTTGTGTATCGGGGATAAGGCGCCGTAAGTCGGATCACCGCGGACTGACGATCCAGACCTCCTGCCAGCGAGACTCTTCCCGTGTCGAATGACGCCCCGTCCGCCTCCGCCCCTCCCGCGCCGCCGAAAATCATCTATACGCCGCTCCTTGTCGCTCTTTGCGCGACCGCGATTCTGTCATCGCTCGCGGACTACTGGCCCATTACGACAAGCATCCTTGCCTCGGCCATCCTGCTGACGGGACTCCGCGCCGTCGCCAGGGATCATCTGCTGCGACTCGTTGTCGGCGGTCTGCTGGTGATCTGCCTGCCGCTGCGCTGGGCCGCACACACTTTCGGAGACGAGTATTTCTGGCTGCTGTTTCTGTCACACGTCAGTCTCGTCATTTACTTTTCGTTACTGGAGGGGATCGTCCTCGTGCGGGTGATTCGGCCCCACCGCATTACCTCTCAAACGGTTATCGGCGCCATCTGCGGCTATCTGCTGATTGCCTACATCTTCGGCTTCGTGTTTGCCGCGCTGGAATCGCTGGATCCCAATGCCATCATTACCGGCGGACAGCCCGCGGTTGTGGACACGCCGGCGTCTATTGAGCAGGACATCGGCGAGCTGATGTACTTCAGTCTCATCTCGCTGACGACCGTCGGCTACGGCGACTACGTCCCGCTCAGCCGCTTCGCCAGGTCGCTGGTCGTCGCCGAAGTCCTTGCCGGACAGTTGTATCTGGCTGCATTCGTCGCCCGGCTGGTCGGCGCGCTGGAGTCTCCTCCGCCGCCGGAACAGCATGGCAACTGACCCTGCAGGACTCCATAATGGAATGGTCGTTCCGCGCCCCGCTGCTCCCCGAAGGCCCGACCCTTTGGATCTGCCCGATCAGCAATTGATCGAACAACTTCGCCGCGGCGACCGTGCCGCGTTCGGGCAGATTATTGACCAGCACCAGCGCGCGATCTTCGGCTACTTGAGAGCCCGGCTCACGCAGCCGACCGACGCCGAAGATATGACCCAGGAGGTTTTCCTGCGGTTCTACCAGGCGCAAGCCCGGTTCGATTCCACGGCTCTCATCCGGCCGTGGCTTCTCGGAATCGCCCGCAACCTGCTGCGCGAGCACGTCCGGAGCGTCAAACGCCGCAAAGAAGTCGCCTGGACCGAGCTCTGCCTGGAGCTGGAGTCGATCCTGCCGTTCGAATCGTCGGCCGACGAAGACGCCCTGCTCCATCTGCCGGGCTGCCTGAGCGGTTTGGGACCGAGCGCGCGCCAGGCGATCGAGCTGCGCTATCGCGATGAACGGAAACTGATCGAAATTGGCGAGCACCTGCATCGGAGCGAAGGAGCGGTGAAGTTGCTGATGCACAGAGCCCGCCAGGCGCTCCGGGACTGCCTGCACGTCAGAATGCGGAAATCGGACCGATGCTAACGGACCAGGAACTGATCCAGCGAATCGAAGAACGGACGGCGGACGAATGGCCCGCCGCCGAGCTGGAATTCCTGCGCCAGCGCTGGACGGAATCCGCCGAGATCCGCGACGCCCTTCAGGCTCATCTGGCCCTGGAGTCGCAGCTCGCCGCGGGCCTGGGACCGACGCCGGTCTCCGTGGAATCCATTCTGCAGCGTGCCGCAGTCACCGGCAAAAAGCGGACCTCCCCGCTCTGGTTCCTGGTCGGCCTCTGCGCCCTGGCCGCACTGATCGGAGCCTTCGCCTTCCGACTGCTGCACCAGCCGCAGTGGCAGATTGCGGAGCAGCCTCTGCAGAATCAGGCCGCGCCAGAACCGGAATCGGTCGTTCCCGAAGCGCCGACGGAAGTGACCGAGGCCGTCGTCCCACCCGCGCTGCCGCCGGCACCCGCCGTCAGCGCCCTGGCTCCCGAGAACCACGCCCCGCTGGTCGTCCGCATCCAGGAACCGGAAGCCGACCCCTGGGCGACCGAACTCCTCCCGGAGGCCCCCCGCTACAACGCCGCGGAACCTGTCGGTTCCGGCGGCTATGACGACATCGGTCACGGCGGACTCACCGAATCGCAGGCGCGGCGCTGGCTGGCGGAAGTCGAAGGCGAACGCTTGCAGCTCTTCGGCGAGCAGGTCGGCGGCCGCTCCATCACCCGGCTGCAGGGGCTCGCCCGCCTGAAAGCCCCCTGGTCCGCAGACACCGTCCTGCGGCTCACCGCCTTCGACATCGAAGACCTCTCCATCCACTGCTGGCGCGGACCCAACGGACGGACCCTCCGCTACTACACCAAACGCGACCCCCACCACTGGGCCGCCTTTCGCACCCGGCGCGAAACCGTCATTCCCCGGCCCGCCGACTATGAAGCCCTGCTGACGACCGACAACGCCGCCTTCTTTCGCAGCACTCCCGGAACCTTCGACCTGCGCTGGCAGGACGGTCGCCTGATCCTCTCCCGCGGCGATCTCGTCCTGCTGTCGGTCCTGACCCCCGAAGCGCCGGACGAAATCTACCTCGAAGGCCACTTCCGCCTGCGCGGCATCTCGCTGCAGAAGGCCACCCCCCTGACGCTCCCCGAGATCAAATCTCCGCCCCCCCTCTGGGCCGGCTCACCCGCCGCCGACTGGCCCTGGCAGCGAGCCGACGACCTCGCCGTCCAGTGGGAGCGCCCGGCCGCCGACGTCACCCGCTGGACCGCCGGCCGACCCGACCGTGAAGCCACCTGCTGGCGGGAACTGCCGCAAACCGGCTTCTTTGACATTGTCCTGCAGCTCGACGAGGCTTCGCCCGGCACCGGTGTGTATCTGGGCGACGCCGAAGGAAAGCCCATTTCGACTCTCGGACTCTTCAGAAACCGCAAAAACCAGCGACTGACCTGCGGATTTCTCCGTCCCGGCGAACGTCGCGACGATGCCGAATACGACCGCGATCACTTCGCCACCCCTACCGTCGCCGCCGGCTCGTGGATTCGACTCGTCGGCGGAGCCGGCGTCGCTTCGATTCTGGTCAGCGACGACGGCCTGCACTGGGGCAACATCGTCGAGAATCCCCTGCGCGATTTCCGCGGAACCATCCGGACCGTCGGCCTCATCAGCCTTCCCGGCCCGGAGCCGCGGATCCTCGCCTGGCGCTCTCTGCAGGTTCGCGAACTGACCGGCCTGTCCGATTTGATCGACCCCAGCCTGCTCGTCGCCGCCCGTACCGTCGACTGGTCCGGCGCCGGCGATCGCGCCAAGTGGATCAAGCGCGTCGAAGAGTCACGTCCAGCCGACACCACCGTTGAAGCCTGGCTCCCCGCCGCCTCCCTCGCCTCTCTGCCGTTCATCACCAACCGCGAGTTCCGGCTGGATTTGTTCGAGCAGATCCTGCCCGGCAGCATCGAACTGGCCGATCGCGACTGGGCGTCCCTGTTCTCCGAGTCCGCCCTGCTGTTCGACTGGTGGGAAGAGGCCGCCGCGAAGCGGCTCCAGTCTCTCTACGTCAAAGTCGGCAATGCGGAGCTGACTCGCAAACGCCCCGGCGTGACCGAGCATATCCGCTCCGCCTGGCTCCGGGCCCCGGTCTGGACCCGCTCCAAAGCCCGCGACGCCTGGGACGATCTGGCCCGCCGGGAGCTCTTGCAGGAGTGCTACGCCGCCGACGAGGGCTGGCCGGCGCGGACCCTGAATTGCAGCCGGCGGTGGCGGTTCAGTCGCCTGGAGCCCCACCCCGACGCCCGACTGCGCGAACCCGGCGAGACCGTCGAGCGACTCGCCCGCTGGGCCGCCTACGTCGCGTCCACCGAACTGGGCGACGCCGAATCGGCGGCGGTCATCCCCGCGCTCTGGCGGCACCCCTATCAGCCGCAGGTCAATAAAGAAGCCTACAACTTTGCCGCCGAACTGTCCGCCGCTCTCGAAGCGGGACAGATCGCCGATGCCTGCCGCGTTGCCATGTCCCTGCGCACCGACGCCGCCGACGGGTTGCTTCCCTTCTCGCAGCAGCCCGGCCTGGCGGTCTCCGTCCCCGTGCTCCTGGAAGACTCATTGCTGCGGCATCCCGAATTTGCCGAACAATTGCGACGGGACCACGCCGATGCCGGTCGGTTTCGCATGCGGCAGGCGGTCGATGCCGGCGACTCTGCCGCCATTCGCCTGGCCGCCCTCCAGTTCGCCGGGACCGAAATCGCCGGCGAAGCTCTGCTGTGGCTGGGAGATCAGCAACTGGCGGCCGGCAACCTCTTCGCGGCCGAAGACTGGTACGCCCGGTCCAGTCGGCTCCCGTTCGAGACCTTTCGCACCGCGGCGCTGGCCCGGCTCGAACTTCTCTCAGCGCTGCGTGGCGAAGTGGCGCCCCTCTATCCCCCCGCCGCCCCGCAAAGGGAACTGACCCTCGGGAATCGCACGGTCACTGCCGATGAGTTCGGTGCGCTGGTCGAAAGCATTCGCGCTGCGCGGGCCAACGGCATTCAGATCCCCTGGACCTCCATCGCCCCCCCCGAAATGCCTTCGCCGGGCCAGTATCGCGCGATTCCCCGGCACCAGTTCGACGGATCCCCCGGACAGCACGCCGGGAAGTTCGATCTGCGCGACGTCGACCCGTTCGGGCGGCAGCTCGCGGTCACGGTCGACGGACCGCGAACCTTCGTCAGCAATCGGGTCCAGGTCTCCGCCTATGTCACCGGCGCCGATCAGCCGATCTGGTCGGTGTCGCTGGGGAGCGGACAGGGCGAGGCTCACGATTTCCCGAATCAGCCGATGGCGGTCGCCGCTGCAGGCGACGCTCTGTTTGTCCGTCGGCAGACGAAAGCGGGCGTCGAATTGACCCGGCTGCGAGCGGGGGACGGGCAAGTCGTCTGGCAACAGCGACCGGGGCTCCACGTGCTGACCGACCCGATCCCCTGGCATGACCGGCTGCTGGTCCTCGTCGCGGATCGGACCGAAGACGAATCGCTGCAGATTCTGGCGACCGCCATCAGCCCCGACACGGGCGCCGTCCAGGAACAACGCCTCCTCTTCCGCCTGAGAGATGCCTGGGAGGGTAAACCCCCGGCCGCCTGGATCCGCGACGAACGGTCGATCATCCTGACGGTCGGCGGCGTCACCGCCAGCATTTCGCCCGTCTTCGACGTCGAATGGCTCGATCGCCCGCTCTGGCTGCCAGCCCAGGCCGATGTCCGGCCCAAAGACTTCTACGAATCGCCCCCCGTGGTTCGGGATGGTCGCGTCTATGTCGCACAGCCCGGCGTAAAAGCGGTCCGCTGTCTCAGCGCCGACTCCGGCCGGACCCTCTGGCAGCAGAGCTCCCCCGACGTCACCGGCCTCGCCGCCGTCCTCGACAAAGTGGTCCTGGTCCGCGAAGTGGGCGGTCTGGTCGCGCTGTCGACGGAGACGGGAGAAATCGTCTGGTGGCAGCAGGGAGAGTTCGCCGCCTGCTCGGACGACTCGGTGCTGCTCGTCGTCTTCGCACAGGCCGACCGGAAGCTCCTGGTTCCGGTGCTGGTCTGGCTCGATCCGCAGGACGGTCACAAAATCGCCGAGAGCCCGCTGATCGAACTGGCCAGCGAAGCCGGCTGCCTCGGCCCCTGGTGGATGACCGGCGAACGACTCTGGTGCAGCGCCGGCCTGAACTGGAAAGAAGGCCGCCGAGTCCTGACGGAACTGATCCCGCAGAAGAGCGAGTAGCGAGCAGGGAATAGCGAGCAGCCAGAGAGGAGATGCTTTTTCCTCGTTCCCAGGCTCCGCCTGGGAACGCCTCTTCAGACGCTCCGCGTCGCTCTTCCCGTTCCAGCCCAGAGCCTCTCAACCGCGAAGGGGGACGGGCAAAAGCCGCGGGCAAGAACGAAATCCGCCGACAGGAAGACGAATCCCCACGCGCGAGTCCGCGTGTCTTCCCAACCACTGACCACGGGCAACAGACCACTGACAACACAAAAAAACGCGAGCCGGTCAAAAACCGGCCCGCGCTCGATCATCAGTCTTTCGCTGCGTTTCGCTTAGTAGTCGGCCTGGTTCACGATCTGCTGGCCGTAGCGGCGGCCGTCCGGCGTGAGCAGGCGGGCATAGACGTACTGGTCCATGTTTTCGCTGAGCGACCGCACGCTGCCGTCGCACATCCCCACGTTCAGCGAACCGGCATGGTTCGAACTCAACCGCGGCTGAATGCTCGTCGAGGCAAGGTTCGAGTTGATCCGGGACAGCGTGGTTCCGGAGCCGCCCCAGTTCGCGGGCGATCCTGTCGGCGACAGTGCCGCGCCGGTATTCGTTCCCTGGCCGGCCGCAACAACGGGATCGATGATCCAGCCGAATCCCGTCCGCTGCACGTTGGGAGACGCCCATCCCGTGTTCTGCTCGGGATTGCCGGAATACGTAAAGGTGGTTGTCACTCCCGCGGTGATGTTTTCGCCGATCATGATGGTGGATGTCGTCCCGTCGCTCTGCGAGATGTAATCCAGACTGGCGCGGAAGGTGTCGCCGTTCATCGCCGCCGTTGCGGTCGCATTCGGAGCGGTGCCGACGAACATCTGGGCCGGCCGCCAGAACACGCCGGTGGCATAGGCGATCGATGCGTCCTGGGGATCGCCAATCGTCCCGTTGCCGTTATAGTCCACGCGGTAGGCGTCTTGCTGATTGTCGGTGAAGTACGACGTCGCAATGTAGCCGGCGTTGGCCACGTACGACAGACCCAGCGACTTCTGGTGATTGTTCTGGTCGTCAGGGCAGGTGAAGGCCTTGATCCAGATCCGCTGCTCCGTCGTCAGGTCGGCCCCGCCGCTGGCGTCCAGGTCGGCGACCAGAGCCGTCGGCACGCTGCGGAACGTCCGGTACAGCGCGGCGTTGTCCAGCGCGGGCAGGATCGACACCGGCCACGAATGGACGTACTGCGTGATCCCGCCGGTCGGATTGTCGAGCTGAATCGTGTCGACCAGCCGCGGCAGCTTGTCGCCGTTCCCCGTCGCCACATTGTGAATCGCCAGCACCATCTGCTTGACGTTGTTCTGGCATTCCAGCCGGCGGGCGGCCCGGCGGGCGTTCTGCACGGCGGGCAGAATCAGCGACATCAGCACGGCGATGATCGAAATCACCACCAGCAGCTCGATCAGCGTGAAGCCGCGCCGCTTCTGGGCGGCCCGGGCGGAAGGTCGGGGTCGGGCGATCATGGGTTTCTCTCCACAGCAAAAAGGGGACTGACGATCGACTGAAGGCACATCAGACGCCCGCCACTTGCCGGCGTCTGCAGAAAACGAAGGGAACGGACAACTTCGACAGGGAATTTCGTCGGACTGGTCTGGTTTGTGAGATCGCGTTTGGCCCGCAGATCGCGACGGAGAACAGAGTTTCAGGCCATTGACAACTCCTCCATTATGCCAGTTTTTTTGCGGCTGTCTTCTCTGGAAACGCAATTCGGGACACGGATTCAACACTCAAACGCACAATTTCATCGATTCTACACCGCCAATCCCGTCGCCTCCCGGCTCACATTGCCCGAGGCCCTGACCAGACCGCTTCTTGATCCGGGGACGCGAGGCTTTGTCACGGCCACGTTTCCGGGGGCTCCAGGAGAGCGAATAGGGAGTAGCGAGTCGGGAATAGCCAGAGAGTGAAGTCGCATAGGAATCGCCCCTTTCTGGCTATTCCCTATTCGCTCAAGCCGCAGCCCGGCGCTAGTTCTCCTCCAGATTCTGAATGATCTGACGGAACAGGATGAAATCTTTGAAGTTAAACGTGCCCGTCGAGGGATCGTAGCCCCGTTCCGGCTGCGAGCGGTCCACTACGAAATACCCGCGGTATTCCGGCTGGGCGTCGTCGATCGCATTCCCGGTTGAACGGACCGCTTCCCCGATCTGGATCACCCCCGAACCGTTGTCGAAGGCCTTGAACTTCTTGATCGACACGAACACCACGAACACGTTGCTGCGGGTCGTCGTGTTATTGAGGATCTTGCCGGTAATCCGGTCCCGCAACGCCGGTTCCACCGGCTGTTGATTCACCGGCTGAGCCGATGGAGACAGCCCCATATTGGAATTGTTGTGCTGGGTCGTCGATCCGAGCTCAAAGAACCGGCGGGCGTCGGCCGACGCCCCCGATGGATCCTGCGTCCAGGGACGCAGGATGTTGGACTCGAGATCCGGGTTCGCCGAGGCATCCACGTACGACGACGAACGGAACGGCGTAGAGTCCGCGGTCCCGGGAACATACAGTCCGGTCACCGGATCGGGAGACGGGGCCGCCCCGCTGACTCGCTTGCCATCCCGCGACATCAGCAGGTTCTGCCAGTAATTCGCGCGAACATCCCCCGCCTGATCCATAACCGGCGGAGTTCTGGGGGCCGACATGTCGAGTTGAATGATCGACGGGTCGTCGATCAATCCCGCCAGCACTTCGGGATGCCGCAGCATGTTCGGATTGATCTTCCCCGGCACGCGCGGATAGTCCAGCGGATCGCGGAAGCCGGCGATGCCCGTGTGAGTGCGCGACGGAACTTCGAGCAACTCCAGCACGCGGTGCCAGTGGTTCAATTCATTCGTCGGAGTCGCCGGATCGCGAGGAACCAGGAACTTTGCCGCGGCGCTGCCGACGCGGTTGTTCGTCACCTGATCGACCAGAGTCGAGAATCCATTGCCGATGCTTCGCGCATGGGCGACGCTGCCGCGAATTGCCGGAGCCACTTCCATGTTGTAAGTGGGGTCGCTCCCGTTCCCGACCGGCAGCATGAGGATTTCCGACAGCGACGCGAAGTCGCGGTCGAAATGATGCTGCCAGCGCCAAGGACCCGCCGCGGCGACGAATCGGCAGTTGTCGGCTCCAAGCGTATTGACGACATAAGTGTCGTAGGGCGACACGTTGGCATTGATGGCCGCAGGATCGTAAAGACTTTCGCCGGCGCTGCCCGCAAACGGCTCGCGACGCTCGAAGCTCTTTGTATTGTCCCTCAGCTTCTGCTGGATCTGCGAGTCGGATTCGCCTGCCGCGAACGTCAACTCTTTGACCTCAGGGATGGAGAGCGAATCGACATAGACCCACGGATTGTCCTGTTCCTCGACCGCAACTCCCGGCGTTGGCGCCGGACGGTCGGGATAAGCCCGACGGCAAAGCCGCACGTCGAGCTGATTGTTGATCGCGATATTCGGAGTCACGGAATCGAGCAGGGCGTTGGTCGAGGCATCCGTTCCTGTACCGTCCTTCACCTTGGGGGCTCCAACGGGTGGATCGAGCAGGTCGAGATCTAGCGGGCGCCCTTGCGACGGGGCGATCCACGTGCTGGGAGTCATATCGAACTGTGCCGGAGTTGTCAGCGGCGACGTGGAGTGGTTCGGATTGACTTTCATGATGCTGCTCGGGGGGGTTCCGCCAGGGCTCACGGATGCTGAGCCGATCAGGAAACGTTCCCCCGCTGGAATATTGCCCTGCAGCAGCCGCAGCCGACGGATATTGGGATCGTTAGAAAGCGGTGCTCCCATGGCGCTGTGAGGGACCACTTCGATCTGCCAGGCGCCGGAATTGAAGTTGACGTTGAACGGTCCCGGATTTCGCAGCTCCACGTACATGAAGTAGGGCTGCGGCTGATCGTCGCGCCATTGCGTAAACCCATAGTCCATCGCCGCTGGACCAGGCGTCAGGACGGCCAGCGCTTCGCTCAGAGTGACGTCCATCCTTTCGACGCCCCAGACTTCGGCGCGATCGCCGGATGCATCAACCTGGTACGGGTCGTCGTCGAGCGCCCAGCCCGTCGAGAGATCGATGTCGTATTCGAACCGGGTCAACACGTTGTCTCGATCCAGCGAATCGACCAGATTGACCGCAAATTGCGCCATCTGGCGGCACTGCGCGGGGGAGTAAATCGGTCCGTTGACGGGGTTGTTGAGGTTGGTGTCGGACGTCGAACCCTCCAGCCCGCCAAACGCATACAGCATTACGTAAATGTCGCGGGCCATCAGTTGCCGGTCGCGTCTGGCCCAGTATTCCTGAAGCTGAAGGTTGCCGTTGAAATTCCCATTCGACGGATAGCTGTTGCTGCCGGCCATCGGCGTCGGAATCGGGGCGGCCGTCAGCGACGCCGAGTTGGGATGGGGCGTCAGCGGTCGTTGATCGAGCTGCAGCTTCGGAGGCACGGCGCTGATGACGGGATTGGGGTTGCCGTTGGTATCCGTCAACAGATGATTCACGCTGAATCGGAGCTGGCGACGCCCCCCGGCTCGGTCGCCGTATTCCATTTCGAGGAGCGTACGGAGCACCGGTCGAAACGGGTCCGACGGAAGTGCGGTGACATACGGATTGACCCCGAATCGCGGCGGAAACTCCATCTTGCCATCCTGGTCGGCATCGGCCGTATACTCCCACGACCGGGCACGATCATAGACCCACGAAAAATTCTTCCGGTCCCAGCTCTCGGTCGTGAACTTCTGCCGCGCATGCTGGCTGGAGCGGCCGCTTCCGTAGTTGGTAGACGCCGGGGCGATGTTGTAAGGCGCCAGCGTCGTCAGACGCGTTTCGCCGCCGACTGCGTTGGCGAAATCGTCGGTCGACAGATTCAAAGCCCGCGTTTCATCCGGGCCAAACAGATTGTCCTCATCCCGGCGCTCCGACTGGTCGTAAACCGTTTCCTGCAGATCGTTGAAGAGCGTGTCCGGCACAAAGTCATAGATCCCGCCGGTCGCGCTCAAATAGCCGATTGGGACCGATCCGGACGCAGAATATCCGGTGTAAGCCGGCCAGCGGGCGCTGTTCGTTACCGGAGCCGGGATGCGCGGAACCTTCGCGGAATAAGTCATCGCGGTCGTATCGGCCAGCGTGCCGATCCCCAGGAAATCGAGCGGATGGACGAACGGCGGCAGCACCTGGCCGGTCGATGATCCGCCCCAGTCTCCCTGCCGATTGCCGTTGTCGTCGATCTGGGCCTGGCCCGGCCCCGGAAACCCGCCAAACTTCAGAGCGCTCGCCGAGTTCGGCAGGCCCGTCCCCGAATCGATCGCCCGATACAGCACATTCTCTTCGCCGAAGCGCCCCGGCGTCAGCGACGGCGTCGTCTGAAATCGCCCCAGCATCAGATACGCCCACTCCCGATTGGCGATCTCCCGCCAGTCCGTCGGACCCGCATGATTGAAGAAATCGTCGGCGGCGTTCGGATACGCCGACTCTCCCGAAGCGCTCGGATCGCGATTCAGGCCCCACAGCGGGTTGATCTCCGACGGCGTCAGTCCCAGGTTGGACTTGGAAATGAAGACGTCGTTCGGATTGTTGGGGTTAGGCGTGTACTGGAAGGGGGACTGCAGTTGCACCTGGTTGGCCCAGACCCGCGCCAGGTTGCCGTGCACGTTGAGATTGAACAGCGCGTCCTGATCTTTGACCGTGAACGAGACCATCGGAATATAGAGCGAGCCGTCCGGCTGCTCCTGCGGCGGAAAATCGAGATCCAGCCAGACCCCTTCGTAAACCCCGTCGCCATCGTTGTCGACGTCGAACTCCGGTCGACGGTCGGCGTTATTTGTGGCGTCGTGAGTCCCCGCCGGATCCCAGATCCCCTGATAAAACGTCGTGGCCGGGTACTGCTGACTGTCCGGCGGCGTAAAGGGGAACCCGCCCGCCCCAGACAAATAGCGGCTGGTTGTCGCCCCCCCGGACTGCCCCGACTTGGGGACGTAGTTGTGGCTGGGGTGCGCCCGCATGACCCGTCGCGCCATCGACGCGCTGGTGTTCCAGTTTGTGACCGCGGAACCGCCGTTCCGCAAGAGTTGTGGCCGGTGGAATGAGGGGATGATCACCCGATAGCCGTGTTCGGGATCGTAGCCGTCGTACGACAGGAAGACGTTGTTGATATCGGGATACGTATAGTCGACATCCGGAGCCGGGAACTGGCTGAGCGGTCGTTCGAATCCTTGATGGGCCGCAGGCATGTCGACGAAGTCCAGCAGGTCCGCCGCCTGGCTGCTGCCCGACGCGTTCGTCGCGACAGTCTGGCCGTAAACGTCGGTGACGTTGCCGGCGTCCGCGGCGCCGTCGTTGTTGAGATCGACTCCCAGGTTTCCCGAGCCATCGCGAACGACGCGCACCCCCAGACCGTTAAACGGATGGACGTCGTTCCCCAGCATGTTCGGAATCAGCGAATGCCGGCCGCCCCACAGGGCGCTGTTCTTGTACTTCGGGTTGGCCCCGACGATGAGCTGCTCCAGCGCGAAGTTCATGAGCGCGTCGACGTCCGCCGCCGGCAAGTCCGCCTTGGCCCCGTCCGAGTAATACTCGGCGCTCGCACGCTCCTGGGCCGCGAAGGTGTAGAACAACACCCCCAGCAGCATCAGCATCCCCATCAGCACCATCACGATCAGCAGCGTGGAGCCCCGACGGGGCGACGGGCGACCGGTGGCCTTCGAGCGGGACCGGCGAAGCTGCGCCGATCGACGGGAGCAAGATCGCGTGCGGCTGGCCATGATGACGTTTCCTGTGAGGCAGTTCTGCGGGAACGCTGCCCGCCCCCCGCGTCGGAGCCGACGCGCGGCGGTGCAGTTCGTCGAGACAGTTCTGGACTTAATCCACCAGCGAATGGACAAACGTGTTCTGTCGCATCTGGTTGCTGGTGACATCAAAAAATCGCACGGTAATCTGCAGAGCCCGCAGAGGTTTCCAGTTGTCGACCGCTTCCCACACCAGATCGCCGTCGAGCACCCGCCCGCCCGCCGTCCGCGGCCACGTCGGAGCGGACGTACCGTGATTCAGGTCGGTCGCTGACCCCGTAATCGTAGGATCTGATGCGACGCAGACGTAGTACAGCCGCTGGGATTCCAGCGCCCCATACCCGACCTGCGGAAACACCAGCGATCCGACGGAGTACCGCGAAGGGGTGACCGTATCGGGCGCCGCCACCCAGTTCTCGTAATCGGCATACGTCGCCCCCGGCAGGACCGGCGTATGCAGCACGCGCCGGTACGGAGGAATCTCCGCCGCGGCCGAGTACGAGCCATCGTTATTAAAATCCACGTTCTTTATGTCAGGGTGCCAAGTATCGAAGACCCGGTTCTCGAAGTTGTTGCCGTCGTGATCGGCGTCAGCCCCCGTATTCAGGTCCGAACCGTAGTCCGAGTTCACATTCTTCTGAAACGTATAGTCGCCATTATAGTCGGGATTCGTCGGGAGATTTGGGCCGCGGTGGTATCCGATGTCCACAAACCGACCGACCCCAAAATTGGCGCTCCCGTCCCAGACCTTCACGTCGAACATATGCACGTTCGCCAAGATCAGGTCCTCCCCCCGCCGCGGCCCGTTGGCGAACCCGCTGACCACGCGATACGGCAAGACGTCCGGCGTCTCGTCGATATTCACAACCGCCGCCGGGCTCATCGGATCGGTCGCCAGTCCCACCAGCGCCTGCGGATAGTTGAACGTCGAAACCGACGTCTCTTCGTGTGTATACCGACCCAGGAAGTAATTGTTGCTCGACCACTCCCGCGAGTGCGCTGTCAACGGATGATGCCCGAACCGGAATTGGGGCTTACCCAGCGAAAACGCTTGGCTGGAGGAATTCGTAAGGTCCGAAAGGCCGTGGAAGTGCGCATACCCATTTGTGAAATATGCTGAGTAGTCAAAGTCGTTCCAGAACGTGGAGCCGGAACCGGTCGCTCCTCCCGTCCGTGGATACGTATTCGGCGGCCCCGACGTATCGTTCCAGTCAAAGGCATCCCGCGTCCCATACGTCGGCTGGTCCGTCGAATTCGCCAGCTTCAGCGGCTCGCGGATCAGCAGCACCCGGCGATACAGGTTGCCACCGCGCAGGAAGTACGAAATCTCCGCCGCCGACGACTGCCCGGCCCCGTTCGCGTCGGGACGCGCATCATCCGCCTCCGGCTGATTCGGGTAGTTGTACAGATTGGCGATCTGCGTCGCCTTGCCGACATACGGATCGGAATTCCGGTTCTTCGTCACGATCCGCACGTTTGTCGTGAACTGCAGCAGATCGTCGATATCCGACAGCGGATCGTTCTCGGAAATATACAGATACCCCTCGCGATCCGTGGCGGACGCCTCGGCCTGATTGGCATCTTCGCCGGCTGCCCACGGCATCACCAGGCGGAACGTCCGCTTGTCGAGATCCGCCTTCAGAATGTTCTGAAACGTGCGGGTCCGCTGGTCGTTCTCCGCGATCCCCCGCTGCTTCGTGATCGCTCCCCCCGCAATCTGAAAGATCTGGGCGAACATCGACATCATCAACAGCACGAGCGTCACCGCCACGAGCATCTCGACGAGCGTGAAGCCGCGACGGGCATTCCTGGCCGAACGCATGTTAATTCTCCTCCCACGGCAGCGAAGGATCGAGCGGATACACGTCGATCACCCCCGGCATCAGCATCACGCCCCCGGGACCGACCGGGTTTGCACCCTTGACGTAGTAACCGGAGTTTTCCAGGATCGGAGTCTCCAGCGTCAGAATCGCACCGGGCGCTGCCGCAAGCTGGGCGTTGGGAAAGTTCCCGTCCATGTTCTGCTGAGCCTGCAGCGCGTCCGTGACTTCTTCGTAACTGGTAATGCGATACCAGCGATTGTTCTGGGCGTCGCAGACATAGCCGCCGCGTTTCAGAAAGGGCGGGTCGATCGCGGCGGGATTGGTCTGCACGACCACGCGGTTATTGTTGAGGATGTCGTCGAAATTGCCCCAGATTCCGTCCCCTCCCGGCAGCCGATTCGCAAAGTGCGCCGGGTGGATCAACTCGTCGCTCGCGCCGAAGCCCCGCTTGAAGAAGCAGACCACGCTGGCGTACGTGGTACCTCCCGAAATTCGGCAGGCCAGCATCCAACTGAATCGCTGCTCGCGCGTCTCGATCACCACCCGGCCGATGACCGGCGTCCCCAGGGCCGTGACGTAAAACGGCGGCTTATTCCAGTCCAGCGGCGCAGCTTGCCCCGTGGCCGGATCGCCAAACACGATCCGCTGCTGGTTCGGGTTGCTGTCGTCAAACGCCTGAATCTGGCGGACTTCGCTGAACCGGCCCGTCGTATCAAACAGCGTGACGCGCCCTTCGACAGCGCCGGAGGCCAGATCGGCCGGCAGAATCGTCTCGCTGAGCCCCGCCGGCAGATCGCGCATGGCGATTCCCGTCAGGCGCCCTTGTCCGTCGGTGGTGAACGCCGCCGTGTCGAGGTCGGTCGATTCCGCCTGAAGCTGAAAACTGTCGAGCGACATCCCGGCCAACCGGGCCAGCCGACGACGAGCGGCCTGCAGGGCCGGCGTCGATTCGACCACGGGACGGCTGAAGTTATGCGGGGCCGTTCCCCGGAATCGGACCATGCGGTAAGGCGATTCCGCCACCAGCGCCGGCCGCCAGGCGGGAGGCCAGATCGAGTTCGGCGCCACCCGGCCGAACGTATTGCGATAGTCGACGCCGAAGGGCTGCGGAGCCAGCCCCAGACCGCTCATCTCTTCGCTGCGCTCTTCCCAGCCCAGCGGATCGATCATATAGACCCGGCATTGCCGAGTCGTCCATTCGACATCGTTATCGGTCGTCGTCGCACCGATGTTGGTGCGCCACTGCGGTTCGCGCAGACCGGAGGCATTCGAACTGGAAGACGATGAGCAGACGTAGTATTGCGTGGATTTCACCGACGGGATGACGACATCGCCGACGTTATAGATGGTGCTTGCCTGCCACGCCGGAGCGCCGTTGAGCAGAGCCGGCTGCGCATGCGTCAGTGCTTCCGCGTTGTAGCGCAGTTGCGTCGATTGTGTGAGCTGCGTCGCCTGGATCATTCGCAGGGTGGCGATCGGAAACAGCGTCGCCAGCGAAATGACGCCGATGCTCATCACCAGCAGCGACACCAGCACTTCGCTGAGCGTCACGCCGGGACGGCCTGCAGTTCTCGATAAAGTCTGGCGGAGTGGATTCATCTCCCGGCAACCTCCCCGCGCTCGGCGTATCGAAAGGGATCGGCGGGAAAGATCGGGCTCGCAATGACTCCGCCGGTCCTCGTGAAAATGCTGACTGCGTTCTTATCAGGCACGCTCTCGAACGGAGCGCTCGGGGGAGTCCCCGGCCAGGTGGCGGGGATCTCCGGGTCGTAATACGCCGGCAATCCCAGATCAGCTGCCGCCTGTTCGGTGATGTAGAGGTGAATGATCCCCTTGGACGCCGCCAGCCCCGTGATCGCTCCCTGCGGGGAAAACATCACATCCATCGTGCTGATGTAGCGAAAGGCGGTGGGGGGCGTTGCACTATTGGGGATCTTCCAGCCGAGCGGCAGCTTCGTGCCGAGCTGGTAGACAATGTTCGAGGCGCCGGTGTCGACGCCGCAACGGTCGAGATCGATCACGGCCCCCTTGCTGAACTGGACCGGCTGCTTCCCCGGGACGATCGACGGCGGGAGCTCAATCTCCGCGGTCTCGGAAATAGTCGCCGGAGACGCCTGCGGCGGCGGCTGACGGTAGGCGGTGGTGAGAATCAGATCCTGCGGATCGGACGTCGGCATCGACGCCGGCAGATCCAGGCTGCCGACGACATACCACGTGCCGCGATCGTTCCCGGGAATTCGAATCCGGGCGCCGACCTGCAACAGTCCGAGATCGCGCAACTCGATCCAGTTGGGGGAACGGTTCGTGTCGTTGAGCCGCACGCGCAGCAGCCCGTTCGTGGAGGAGTTCCAGGCCAGGCTGTTGTCATTGGGCAGGATCTGGACCCGTCCATTCCACGGTTCGGTCGGCTGCACCAGCACCATGCTGCTGACCTGTCGGGGATTTGTCGGGTCGGCCAGGAAGCGAACGCCGCGCGGCGCCTTGGCGTAAATCGCCAGATCCCTGGCGCCCATCAGGTACGATTGAATCTGCCGGGCCGCCCCGCGGACGCGATCGCGGGAATATCCCACGTTGACGGCAGAAGCCGTCATCGCCACCAGCAGCAGCATCACGACCAGGACGACCAGCAATTCCACCAGCGTGAATGCGGTGCGGCCGATGCCGGGAGTCCGTCGTGCGGGAATTGTACGTTCGCGGATCATAGTCGCTGCCTCACCGCGTCTTGACGTTACGAGTGGTGATGTTGTCGCTGACGCGATCCAGCATCAGGACATACGCCGGGGTGCCAGGCACGTTCGCCTCGGGCTGGCCCAGATAGCCGTACGTCCCGCTGCGGTCGTACGGTTCCAGCAGACCCAGCTTTCCATCCCGACCGGCGGAAATGACGAGCGGACAGTGGTAGGACTGCAGGGTATGAAACGCCCGTTCGAAGTCGGCGGCAATCTGCGCGGGGTCGTTGTTCCGCGACAACTGCATTCGTCCGAAGGCCGAGAGCTGATCGTCGGGATCCAGCGTCAGGGGCGAAGTATCGCCCGAAGCGGTCGGTGATGCCGGCACGCCGCCGACCAGGAGTTGCGTTACCGTCTGATCGGGAGCGAAGGACAGTCCCCGCGGGCGAATGATTCGCGTTGACCAGCGGTAGAACCGCAGGGGATTTCCCCAGGCATCCAGGAACTCCGGGCGACCATCGTTATCCAGGTCGCCAACTTCGGTGGAACTGAACTCTCCGTCATCAACCGGCGGAACACCGAAGAAATCCGATTGGACGAGCATGTAGTAAAGGTACTCCGAGCTCTCGTACTTGTCGGGCAGATTCCCGGCGAATGCTTTCCCGGGCAGGACCAGTCCCGGAGAGTCCGCCTCCAGCGTTCCCGACGAATCGCCGGTCTGCGGGAAGGCGAGCCTGAACCGGTACTTGCGAACCAGCATCGGCCGCAGGTTGGACGGAAGATCGATCAGCGCATTGTTCGACAGGTACGAAGCGAAGCTCTTGCCGATCCGAGTTCGGCCCTCCGCGTCGGCGGCAATCTCGCCCCGCTTGGCGGCCTGTTCGAGATTGGTATAGAACGCATCAATGCGCTGCTGGAGCAGGCCGTCGATCTTCAACAGCGTCGCCCGTGTCGCGTTCTCTTTGGCTGAGCCGATGGCGTTGCCGATCGTCATCACCAGCACGGTCATCATGAACAGAATCAGGCCGATCACAACCAGCAGCTCCAGCAGCGTAAAGCCTGGACGCTTCGAGGATCGCGCTGCGCGCGTCGATGATCGTTTCATGAAGAATCCTCCTCCCGCAGGGCTCGCTAGCGACCGCTCAGCGTGCCGCCGTTGTGGAAGTTGGTGATGTTGTCGTCGTCGAACTCCGAAACCGTCGCCGAGGTGGATGACGGGTTGAACTGCTTTCCAACGCCATACGCCTCGCGGGGCGTCGAAGCCTTCACGCCGCCGTAACCGGGCGAAATGATCTGGTATTTGGTCTTGGCGAACGGCGTGCTCAGCTTCTTCTGCTCGGCGGCCGTGGCGCCGGTCGTATTGAAAGCGCTGTAGTAGCAGAACTTCATCCAGCGTCGATCGTTCAACCAGTCCGTGGCGGTGTCGGCCACAGTGGGATCATCCCAGTTGTCGGTATTGCACCAGTTTGTGCCGGAACCCAGCAGCGTCCGATACCCCTGCCCGCCGTTCGAACTGAAGTAGAGATAGGGACTCTTCTGAGAGGGGAGCGGATCGACGTACTCGACGACCCGATCGCCGTCGTTGTTCACGAACCGCGACGAATCGAAGGTGAAGAACGGTCCGATCCGGTTGCTGGCGGTATTGTCGAACGGCGTCGTGGGGTTCTTCGAAAAACCGTTCAGAGTGACATCGGTCGGGACGGTGGCGGCTTGTGATTTGACGTCCGGCACCCCCCCGAGAAAGAACACCAGGCACTCGGCGCCGTTCAAGTGCAGATCCGGCCCGACCGGGTTTGCTGGGTCTGATGAATCAATCCACGCCGCTCCGCCGCAGGTATTGAAATTGAACTGCGGAAACATCTTGCGAATGATCGCGCGGTCACGCTGCCCCGCCGGGGCGTTCCATTCGTTCGGGTGCGACCACAGGGTGATCTCGCCCGGCACTTCGATGCCGCCGAACTCCTGTCCGAACGAGGCGATCGCAGACTCGATCGCAGAGATTTCAGTCCGCACCCGGACAATCTGAGCCCGGGTTTTCACCCCCTGCAGAGCGGGCAGCAGCAGTCCCAGCAGGATGGCGATGATCAGAATCACCACCAGCAGTTCGATGAGCGTGAAGCCGGCCCGGAGCCCCTGACCCCGCCCGCGGTTCTCTACGGTGATTGCCTGCATGATCCCCTCCGTCCGACGCCTGAACCCAGCGTAACCCGTGTCTGTCTTCTCTTCACCAGCCACTCACCACCAGCCACTAGCCACTTCTTCAACTTCTACGAAAGATCGTTGAGCAGCTTGATCAGCGGCATGAACAACGCGATCACGATGAAGCCGACGATCAACCCCAGGATCACCACCATCAGCGGTTCCAGCAGGTTCACGAGGCCTTCCACCAGGATCGAGACTTCTTCGTCGTAGACGTCGGCCACTTTATAAAGCATGGTGTCGAGCGCACCGGTTTCTTCGCCCACGTCGACCATGTTGACGACCATGTCGTCGACGGTGCGCGTTTCCTTCAGCGGAATCGCCATCGATTCCCCTTCGCGGATCGCCGCCGAAATATGGTCGTAGGCCTTGTAGAAAATCGCGTTGCCGGCGGTGTCGCGGGTAATCGCCAGCGCTTCCAGAATCGGCACGCCGGAAGCGATCAGCGTTCCCAGCGTTCGCGACGTTCGAGCGACGATCGCTTTTCGGAAGATGATTCCCAGTAGCGGTATCCGGAGCGCAACCCAGTCGCAGATATACGCTCCGGTCTTGTTCTTTTTGATGATCTTGACCATCAGCCACAGTCCGAACGGGATCGCCGGGCCGAGGTACCAGTAATTCACGACGGCGTCGCTGGTGCCGATCAGCACGACCGTGATCTCCGGCAGCTCCGTATTAAAATCCTCGAAGATCTTTTTGAACTTCGGAATGATGTAATACATGATGAAGCCCACGATCAGCGTGGCGACGGTGATGACCGCGCACGGATAAATCATGGCCCCCTGGACTTTGCGCTTCAGCGACTGAGCCCGTTCCTTGAACTCCGCCAGGCGCTGCAGAATGACTTCCAGCGCACCGCCGGCTTCACCCGCCTTCACCATGTTGACGTACAGGTTGTCGAACGCCTTGGGATTCTTCGCCATCGCCTCGGACAGCGTGCTCCCCGATTCGATGTCTTCGATCACGTTCGACAGCGAAGTCTTCAGCGGGCCCGGCTTGGCCTGACCTTCCAGAATCCGGAGGCTTCGCAGAATCGGCAGCCCCGCGTCCTGCAGCGTCGAAAGCTGCCGCGTGAACGTGCACAGCTTCTTGCCGCTCACTCCGCCGAGCGAGAAGCCCCCCTTCTTCCGCTTCTTGGGTTTGCGCCGGCCGTCAGCGGCCGTCTTGGCGTCCCCCTTCGTCTTCTTCTTGTCTTTTTCCTTGGCCCGGCCCTTCTCGACGATCTTGGTGACGTAGAAGCCCTTCTCGCGGATCTTCTGCGTCGCTTCCTGTTCGGAGTTGGCCTCGATCGATTCCTTGATCTCGAGGCCGGTGTTATCCATCGCCTCGTATTGGAAAGTCGCCATGACAGAGCTCCGCGAATGGCCCGATTTCGGTAGTCGAACTGGTCGGTGGTCGAATTTGGTCGGTCGAATTGGGTTGTCGAGACCCGCGCACAGGCGAGACGGTTAGTCGGAATCGTCCATGACGGTTTCCCGGACGACTTCGTCGATCGTCGTGTTGCCGTCGAAGATCAGCTTGAGTCCCGACTCCCGCAGCGTGACCATCCCCTGGCTGCGGCAGAAATTGCGCATCTCGTCGACGTTGGCGTTGTTGGTAATCAGGTCTCGAATGTCGTCCGTCACGTCGATCAGCTCGTGGATGCCGGTCCGGCCCTTATAGCCCGAGTTGTTGCAGCGTTGGCAACCCTTGCCGTAGTAGAACCGGTACTTGCGCGCCTGCGCCACGGGGAGCTGCAGTTCCATCAGCAGCTCGTCGCTGGGATCAAACTGCGTCCGGCACTCCGTGCAGATCTTGCGGACGAGCCGCTGAGCCAGCACCGCTTCGAGCGACGCGGTGATCAGGAACGACTCGATGCCCATATCTTTCAGCCGGGTGATCGCCGTCGGGGCGTCGTTGGTGTGCAACGTGCTGAAGACCAGGTGCCCCGTCAGCGCGCTCTGAACGGCGATCTGGGCCGTCTCGAAGTCGCGGATCTCTCCCACCAGAATCGTGTCGGGATCGTGCCGCAGAATCGCCCGCAGCACGTTGGCGAACGTCACGTTGATTTCGTGATTGATCGGCACCTGCACCAGTCCGTCGATGTTGTACTCGATCGGATCTTCGCTGGTGATGATCTTGGTTTCGATGTCGTTGAGCTCGTTGAGAGCCGAGTACAGCGTCGTCGTCTTGCCGCTCCCCGTCGGCCCCGTCACCAGCACGATCCCGTTCGGCCGGCGAATGATCGTCCGGAGCTTGGACAGCGTCCCGGCGTCCATCCCGATCTTGTTGAGATCGAGCTGCACGACGGTCTTATCCAGCACCCGCATGACCACCGACTCGCCGCACATCGTCGGCAGCGTGCTGACCCGCAGGTCGACCTTGTTGCCTCCGACGCTCAATTCGATCCGACCGTCCTGCGGCAGCCGGCGTTCGGCGATGTCCAGCTCCGCCATGACCTTGATGCGGGTCACGATGGCGTTGGCCAGGTGCCGGGGGGGCGGAACCATCTCGTAAAGCATGCCGTCCGCCTTGATGCGGACCTTGAACTCGTCTTCGAACGGCTCGAAGTGAATGTCGCTGGCCTGATCCTTGATCGCCAGCAGCAGAATCATATTCAGCAGTTTGCGGATGGGGGCCGAGTCGGCGGCGTCGAGTTCCTCTGCGAGGTCGAAGCCCCGCGATGCGGAACCGTCGTCGCCGTACTCCTCCTCGAGCTGGCCGATAATGTCTTCGACGCTGTCGGTTTTGTCGGCGTAGTACCGCGCGATCGCGGCCTCGACGTCTTTCTGATTCGACACCGCGCCACGGACTTCCAGGCCCAGGAAGTTCCGCAGATCGTCGAGCGCTCCGACGTTCTGCGGGTCGGCCATCGCCACCGTCAGGACATTGTCCTTCAGCGAAATCGGCATGACCTTGTAAAGATCCGCCATCGTCTGCGGAACCAGTTCCAGCACTTTCGAAGGGATCGTCGTCTCGGTCAGATTGACGACCGCCATCCCCCACTGCTCGGCAAGGGCCTCGGTCACCTGAGCGTCCGTGACGAGTCCCATGCGGATCGCCACCTGCCCGATGATTTCACCGGAGCTGCGTTTCTGCTCCTCCAGGATATCCCAGAGCTGGTCCTCGTTGATGTAACCGAGGTCGACCAGAATCTGTCCGAGCCGTCGTTGAGCCATGAATCGCTATTCCCTGGACCGCCCGCAGAACGCGGGACGGGAACTTTGAAATTGAAGTCCGCTCGATCGCTGAGTTTCGCCCGCCGGTCGAAGTCGCCGGGCGATCATTCTTCTCCCTCTTCGTCTTCTTCCTCTTCCTCGTCGTCGTCGAACAGCCCCTTCTTCGCACGGGCCAGCCGCGCCTTCAATTCGCCGGGATTGTTCGACCGGACGACGATGTCGTCTTCTTCGCAGAGCCCGTTTTTCCACAGCCCGAACAGGGCGTCGTCGAGCAGTTGCATCCCGTATTTCTTGCCGGTCTGAATCGACGAGTTGATGCGGTAGGTCTTCGCCTCGCGGATCAGGTTGGCGATGGCCGGCGTCACCACCAGCAGCTCGTAGGCGGCGACCAGCCCCTTGGGCTTCCGCGGCAGGAGCGCCTGCGACAGGATGGCGATGATGGCCACGGACAACTGCGTCCGGATCTGCTCCTGCTGGCTGGTCGGAAACACGTCGATGATCCGGTCGACGGTTCCCTGGGCGCCGGTGGTATGCAGCGTGCCGAACACCACGTGGCCTGTTTCGGCGGCGGTAATCGCGGAAGAAATGGTCGCGAGATCGCGCATTTCGCCGACCAGGATGCAGTCCGGATCCATTCGCAGGGCGCGTCGGAGAGCTTCCGGAAAATCCGGCACGTCGACGCCGATCTCGCGCTGATTGATCGTCGATTTCTTGTGGTTGTGGTAGTACTCGATCGGATCTTCGAGCGTGATGATGTGGTGGTCGACGTTCTCGTTGAGGTAGTTGATCATGCTCGCAAGACTGGTTGTCTTGCCGGAGCCGGTCGGCCCGGTCACCAGAAACAGTCCGCGAGGACGCAGGATCAGGTCCCGAATAATCGGGGGCAGGCCGAGCTGTTCGAACGTCAGAAACTCGTTCGGGATTCGCCGGAGAACCATTCCGACGTTGCCGCGCTGCTTGAACACCGCCACGCGGAACCGGGCCTTGTCGCCAAACGCAAACCCGAAGTCGGTCCCGCCGACTTCCTGCAGCTCCTGCTGATTTCGTTCGGGGGTGATGCTTTTCATCAGCCCGACCGTATCTTCGGGCAGCAGAGACTTGGTTTCGAGACGAATCATGCGCCCGCCGGACCGGACGACCGGAGGTTGTCCGACGGTGATATGCAGATCGCTCACTTTTTCGCGAACGACCGTCTCCAGCATCTTGTCGATCTGCAGCGTTGCCATAGCACTCCGCTCCGCGAGTCGTGGTGAGTTTCGGCGATTCCCCGGGCGAGAACATTCCCCGTCCGACAGCAACCGCACCCCGCCCAGGCAGTCCCCGGACGTGAAGCGGTTCCAGAGTCGAAACTCTACTGCGAAAGCGAAAAGGAAACACGGCAGCGGCCCGACGTCGGACGACTGCCTGAATGACTCGAATCGGAAAGGTTGGACTGGATCGGTTCGATGGGAGAATCCCGTTCGAAGTGCCTCGCCGAGGCGACGTCCCGATCTGCCTGACCGTCGATTATTCGTGTCTCCGTTTCACAGGTCTCAGATTTGTGGAATTTGACAGGAAATGTGGCAGGCCCAGCTCGCTCTCCTCGCACCGCGGCCTCCTCTTCGATCAGAAGGCCGGGCTGGAGATCGCCAATTCAAAAGTGTTCGATTCTGCTGCGGTCGGATCGGTCAGCGGGTGTCGCAGATTCGATCACACAGACAGCCCCGGCCACGCAGGCGACCGCATCCGGTAAATCGGTCAGTGCCCCCCCTTGGCGAGCTTGAAGGCTTCGGCAAGTGTCGTCTTTCCGAGCATGGCCCGGTCGACGGCGTCTTCGACCAGCGTCTTCATGCCGAACAGCCGCGCCTGCCGACGCAGGGCCTGCGCCGGTTCTGACTTAAATGTCATCTCCCGCAACGTGGAGTTCATCAGCATCAGTTCGAAGACCGCGTTCCGGCCGCGATACCCGGTGTGCTGGCAGTTGTTGCAGCCGCGGCCGCGGGCAAACTTCGCCGTCGCAAGCTGATCGGGCGCGATTTCAAAGTGTTGCAATTCGCTCGGGTCGGGGGAGTATTCTTCCTTGCACTTGGGACATACGACTCGCACCAGTCGCTGGGCCATGATCGCCATGACGGACGACGCGACGAGGAAGGGCTCGACCCCCATGTCGATCAGCCGTGTAATGGAACTGGGCGCATCGTTCGTGTGGAGCGTACTGAAAACCAAGTGTCCCGTCAAAGAAGCCTGAATCGCCATTTCTCCGGTCTCGGTATCCCGGATTTCCCCGACGAGGATCACGTTCGGCGCCTGACGCAGCATGGCCCGGATGATCCGGGCGAAGTCGAGTCCGATATCGGCCTTCACCTCCACCTGATTGATGCCGGGCAGGTAGTACTCAACCGGGTCCTCGGCGGTGATGATCTTGCGATCGGGGCGGTTGATCTCCCCCAGGGCGCTGTACAAAGTTGTCGTCTTGCCGCTCCCTGTCGGGCCGGTGACCAGGAAGATGCCGTTCGGACGGCGGATGATGTTCTGAAATCGGCGGTAGTTGTCTTCGCCGAAGCCGAGGCTCCGGATGCCGACTTTAATGTTGTCGCGGTCCAGGATCCGGAGCACGACCCCCTGGCCGAAGGCGGTCGGGAGAATACTGACGCGCAGGTCGTAGTCTTTTCCGGAGATGCGGGTCTTAATTCGACCGTCCTGGGGGCGGCGTTTCTCCGAAATGTCCATGCGGGCCATGATCTTCATACGGGAGACGATCGAGGCGAGCAGTCGTTTAGGAGGGCTGTCGCGTTCGACAAGGGACCCGTCGATCCGATACCGGACCCGGACCCGGTCTTCGAAAGGTTCGACGTGAATGTCGCTGGCGCGCAGTTTCACCGCTTCGGTGATGATCATGTTGACCAGGCGAACGATCGGGGCGGCCTCTTCTTCTTCAATGGCCTTCGCATCGGGGCCTTCGGTTTCCGTAAAGTCAATGGCTGTCTCGGTAAACTCCGAAATCATCGAGTCCACCGACTCGGTTTCGTGCTGGCTGTAGTGCCGGCTGATGGCGTTGTTGATCGATTCTTTGGACGCGACGACCGGATCGATGTCGCGATTGAGCACAAAGCGAAGCTTGTCAAGGACTTCCAGATCGTTGGCATTCGCCATTGCAACCTGAATTCGCTCGTCTCGCAGTCCGATGGGGATGACCGAGCTTTCCCGGGCGACCGACTCCGGAATCAAGGCGATGACGGAGGTTGGAATCTCGATGTTGTCGAGGTTGACCATCTCGTAGCCAAACTGCGACGCCTGCAACTGACTGACTTCCGATGCAGTCAGATAGCCGAGGCGAATCAGCGCGTCGTCCACGCCGATGCGCTGTTTTTTAGCAATGGCTTCCGCTTCCGCGAGCTGGTCGGCACTGATGGTGCCTTTTCTGATGAGCTTGAGCAGATAGTCTTCGGCCATGGGAACGAACCTTCCAGCCTGTGGGAGGCGACCGCGCGCCGGACCGGCGCGAATCGCATAACCTGTTTCCAGTTTGTCGGTTGTGAAACGCGGCCTGCGGGAGGATCAGCGTGGGAACGAGACTGAGGCCGATTTCGAGGGATGGGAGTCGATTGAATTGTGGGAGGGCTGAACGGGGCTGTCAAGCGCCTGCCCGGCGTAACCGGTTCGCTGATCAAGGATTGTGAAGCCGCCGGGTCGGTTGAACGGGGCGTGTTAAGCGGTCGACGACCGGGAGGTCGCGGCGATTCTCATCTTGCTGCTGCCGTCGAAATCTGGGACCATCACTGCTTCGACGTGAAACGTGCATGGGGGAATGGAGAACGGAGCTCCGTTTCATCGTGCCTGTGAACCGCTGGCGGTTCGAAACCCTCGCGAATTGCGGATCAGGATGACGCCGCTCGCCCCCTCCCCGCCCGGGATTCCCTCGTCGCGGCCACGCCGATCTGTTGCGGTCGATGGTCCTTGGACGACGGTCCGGGACGCGGGCTGGTGCTGGCGTCTGCCTCCTGGAGTCTCCATCAAGTTCCGCAACGGCTTCCGGGATTGGCTTGTCGACGGCGAGCCGAATCCCGAATTGCTAGACAGCGTCGCGAAGCGGGGGCTGCACCGGACCACCTGGCGGCTAAGGCTGGGAGAGATTCCGTGCTATTTGAAGTTGTCGCACAGTCGCTCCTGGACGGGCTGGCTGCGCGGCCAGTTGCAAGGGCGGCCTGCAGAACGTGAATTCCGGAAACTGCAGCTTCTGGCGGAGGCCGGTCTGCCGGTGACCCCGCCGCTGGCAGTTGGAAGTCCGGCCGGTCTGCTCGGAAGCCGCTCCTGGCTGCTGACCGCGGATGTTCCGGGGCGATCGCTGGACGAGCTGGCCCCTCCGGAACGACGGCCGGATGCTCCATGGCTGTCTCGCGAAGAACGGGCCGGCCTGACACGGGCTCTGATCCGGTTGCTCGTTCGACTCCATGCCGCCGGTTTTTGTCATCGAGACCTGCATGCCGGGAATCTGCTCTGGGCGCCCGGCGGCGACGACGGGTCGATGCCTCAGTTGACGCTGGTGGACGTTGCGGCGATTGAACCGTGCATGGGGGGGATTTCGGAGGCGCAGCGGTGGCGGGACCTGTCTCAGCTCCGGCATGCGTTCTGCTTGGCGGCTTCACGCTCGGACCAGATGCGTCTGGCGCGAAGCTACCTGCATGAGGCCCTGCTGATTTCACCTGGTCAAAATCGGAAACGCTATCGACGAACAATTCGCAAGCTGGCGGCGCAGTCGATCGCGTACTCCCGCGCGGCGTGGGAGAAGGCGGATCGGAAGTGGTCGCGCGGCAATCGGAGAGTCGCGATTGTCCGGAACGAATGGATTGAGGTTCGCGGCCTGTCGTCGCTGGGAAGCCCATTGCTGGAGCGTCTGGCCGCTGCGGCGAGCGATCCGGCTGCGGAGTCTCCGGTTGGCTGGCGATGGATGGAGTTTTCCAGGGCGAGATGCGTCTGGGAACTGGGGCACGCCCTGCTGCGGCGAGGAATCCGGGCGGCCGAACCGCTGGTGTTGATCACATCGGCATCAAATCAATCCGGTTGGATCGCGTTTGTCGAGCCAAACGCCGCCGACATCGTCTGCCGCGCCGGGAGATCCGATGTCGAGCGACTGCTGGTCGAGCTGCGGCAGCAGGGATTTGCGGCATCTTCGGAGTGGTGCGACAAGTATGGTGAAATCGAGGACGGGCTGTTGAGATTGAGCCCGTGCGGGCTGGCGTGGTTGGCGGAAGCCGCGGTGATGGATGTTCCGCCGCGTTCGATGGCGCGGGCGGCATGAGGACCGAACTGACGGCGATGGCAGAGCAGTGCAAGCGAGCTGCGGAATCAAGTACACGGGATCGGGCGACCGGTCACTGGCCGCGGAAGTTTTGCGCTGTCGCCTGGCTCTGTGTGCTGCTGGTCGGCTGTCGCGGTCCGAGCGCGAACCCGTCGCTGCCAAAGCGGATGGCGGCCCAGAGCGACGAACTGCGGCTGATGAGCGACCACCGGCTGCCGAAGAATCATCCGCTGATCGCGGAACTGGAAGAGCTGCAGAAGGAAGTGGCCACGACGCTGGACCTGCCGCAGCAGACGCAGCAGGTGGTGATCTATCTCTTCAGCGACGAGACCCGATACGCTCAATATCTGCAGTCGGCGTATCCCCAGTTGCCCCCGCGGCGGGCCTATTTTGTAGGAACGGCCAAAGAGCTGGCGGTTTATGCATTCTGGGGAGAGAAGATTCAGGAGGATCTGCGTCACGAGTACACGCACGGAATACTGCATGCGTCTCTCAAGAACGTGCCGCTCTGGCTCGACGAGGGGCTGGCGGAATATTTCGAAGTGACCGAGCAGCCCGGCTGGAATGGCGAATATGCCGCGGGAATCGCCAAAGCCGTTTCCGAGGGCTGGAAGCCGGACATCGATCGCCTGGAAAGCCTCGACACGGTTTCTCAGATGCAGAAGTGGGATTACCAGGAGTCGTGGGCCTGGGTCCATTTTCTGCTGCATGCCAGTCCGGAAACGCGGACGCTGTTGCTGGATTATCTGAATGAGCTGCGGGAGAATCCGAACCCCGAGGCACTGTCGGTTCGACTGCGGCGGTCGATTCCGACGATCGACCAGCGATTCCAGTCTTACGCGGCGGCGCTTGGCTCGCCGATGTCGCCGGTCGCCGGTCGGCCCGCGGAACTGCGATAGATCGGCTGGTCGGAGTTGCAGGCCTGATGAGACCTGCCGATCGAGCCCGCAGCAACTGGCGAAGGTTTGCAGCGGCAGTCTGGTGATTGCCGGTCGAATGCGAAGATTGCGATCTGATCGACTGGCGTCCCGCACGAACTCAGTCGGCGAACCGGAATGGATCCGGCGTGACTTCGTAGCCCGGTCGGAGGCCGACGTTGATGAGCAGTCCCAGGGCGACGGCGGTCGAGAGCAGGCTGGAGCCGCCGTAGCTCATCAGGGGGAGGGTGATTCCGGTGATTGGCATCAGGCCGACGGTCATGCCGGTGTTGATCACTGTCTGCGAGGCCAGCAGGGCGACGATTCCCACCGCGACAAGGCGCCCGAAGGGTTCGCGGGTCGCGGCCGCGATGGCCAGCCCGCGGGCGAAGAGGACTGCGTAGAGCAGCAGCGTGAGGAGGCAGCCGCCGAGTCCCCAGCGTTCGCCAACGAGGCAGAAGACGAAGTCGGTCTGGCCGGCGGGGAGATGGTAGGCGCCTGGGTCGTCGACGGCCATGCCGGCGACTTCGCTGCCCCACGCTCCGCCGAGGGCGAGCATGAGTTTGGACTGGTGCTGATGGTAGCCGTCGCCACGGGGAGCCGGGCCGCCTTCAGTCTGCGCGAACAGGCTGGTGATGCGGGACTTTTGTTCGGCGTTCATGCCGAGCCAGAAGACCGGGAGCATGGCGATGCCGAGTGCGACGACGAGCGTCAGGTGCCGGAGGCGGGCGCCGGCGGCGAAGAGCATGGCGAACAGGACCGGGATGAACAGCATGGCTGAACCGAGATCGGGCTCCTTGAGAATCAGAGCCAGCGGGACCAGCGTGACGAGAAAGGGGGGAATTAATCCCGGCAGGCGCCGGTAGTGGTCGCGATACATCAGGTAGTGAGCCAGCGCCAGGATGAACGCCAGTTTGGCGAGTTCCGAGGGCTGGAGATCGAAGAACCCCAAGGGGATCCAGCTCCGGGCGCCGTTGCGAGGCGGCATGAAGAAGACGACGATCAGCAGCGGCAGCGTGGCGGCGAAGAGAAGGTAGCTCGATGGTTTGAAGGATCGGTAGGGGACTGCAGCAGCGACGACGAGGAGTGGAACTGCGAGCGTCGCCCAGAGAACCTGGCGCGGAAACCGGTCGGTCCCGGTCGAGAGCTCGTCAGCACGGGCAATTCCGCTCAGTCCGAGCAGCACCAGACCGGTCGTGCAAATCAGCAGGGTCCACGGAACGCGTTTCCAGAGCGAATCCGGCGACATGCAAGCAATCCTCCGTGCGATCAACCGGCCCGGCAATCCATTGCCCGCCTGTGGCGGAGGTTTTAGCGAGTTTGGCCTCCATCGTGAACAGCGAGTCCGCGATCGTTGAGTTTCACGGAGCCGACTGCAATGCCGTTTCACGGGCCAGGCACGAGACCGATCGGAGCAACGATTCTTTGTCGACGGGTTTTGTGAGGTAGTTGGTGCAACCGCAGGCCAGGCAGCGTTCGCGGTCGCCGGCCATGGCGTGGGCGGTGATGGCGATGATGGGGGCGGTGAAACCGCGGTCGCGCAGGATGGCGGCGGCGGTGTAACCGTCCATGATCGGCATCTGCATATCGAGGAACACGGCGTCGACCGGCGCCGCTGCGGGGCTGTCAAGGATCCGCTCGACGGCCTTCAGACCGTTCTCGGCGACGTCGAAAGTGGCGCCGGCTTTTGAAAGATGGTAAGCGAGGAGCCGTCGATTGTCGGGAGCATCGTCGACGACGAGCAGATGCAGGCCCGCCAGTCTGCCGGAATTCACGGGAACTCGAGCCTGCGGCGTTTTCGTTTGAGGAGCCCGTATGTCCGAATTGATTTTCGGAGAACTCGACGCGATCTGCGACGTCGGTTGCGGAATCCCACTGTTAATCGATGGCGTCAGCGTTTCCGCCTGAATCGTCACCGTGAAGGAGCTGCCATGTCCGGGGCGGCTTTCGGCCGTAAGATCTCCGCCAAGGGCTCGTGCAAGCTTTCGGGAGATGATCAGGCCGAGTCCGGTTCCGCCGTAGCGGCGGGTCGTCGACGCATCGGCCTGCGCGAAGGCCTGGAAGAGGCGCTGCAACTGCTCGGAAGTGATGCCGATGCCCGTGTCGCGGACCTGAATCTCGATCAGAGTGGCTGACGGGCCGAGATCGGGTCTGCGGGATTCCGAGACGAGAATGTCGACCCCCCCGGTTTCGGTGAATTTGATAGCGTTGCCGACAAGATTCATCAGAATCTGTCGGAGTCGGACCGGGTCGGTGACGACGATTTCCGAGAGCGAGTCGTCGAAGCGGGCCGACAGATGCAAGCCCCGCGAGGTGGCTCTGGACTCAAGCAGAGTTCGGATTTCCTCGACAATCTGCCGCAATCGAGCCGGTATGCGTTCGACCTGGAGCTGGCCGGCATCGATCTTCGAAAGATCGAGAACGTCGTTGATGACGGCGAGGAGATGCTGGCCGTTCCGATGGACGGTGTCGAGCGCCTGCGTGCGCTCTTCGGCCGGTGACTCGGCGTCGCGCAAGAGATCGACGAATCCGAGAATGGCCGTCAGAGGCGTTCGGATTTCGTGGCTCATGTTCGCGAGGAATTCGCTCTTTGCGCGCGCGGCCGATTCCGCGGCCTGTCGGGCTTCCGTCAGATCGCGAATGACCTGCTCCAGACGAACGACGTGGCACTGTTCGCGGAGGCGGCTGGATTCCAGGTCGGCTGAGTGCCGCCGCAGTTCGGCCTCGATCTCGGCCTTGATCTGAATTTCCCGCTGGAGGGTATCGTTGTTCTCTTCGAGAAGCCGGAGGCTGTGCTGGAGGGAACTGTTGGACGCGACGAGCTCTTCGCGGATTCGCTTGAGTTCGGCCCGTTCGGCGCGCAGCGCTTCAAGCTGATTGTACTCAGTGGTCAGGTTTTGAACGGTGATGAGGGCTTGCCGGGGCTCGGTCGAGACTCGCTGGATGCGTGTTTCCTGCACCATCGTCCGGTTCTGCGCGCCGACGCAGGCCGGGGCCGGGAAGAAATGGCGGTGAAGTGCTGCGGAGAGGACTGCGGGGGCTCCGGTTTCAAGGACGTTCTGAATGCGGGTGAGATAGCGCGGTTCCGCGAGATGGGGCAGGCGGTCGCTGAGCCGGCGGCCCCGGATCTCCCGTTCGGAGATTCCGGTCCATTCGACGAGAGCTCTGTTCCAGCCGACGACGGTCAGTGCTTCGTCGATGAGACAGAGCCCCACGGGGACATGGTCCAGCAAATCGCGGACCTGAAGGTTTTCCGTCGATGAACGCCCTGGAGAGGACGAGTCGGCTCTCGGGCTGGAGGCGAACAGGATTGGAGCCACGAGATACGCCTCGAAGAGCGGTTTCCGTCGATCACGCGATTGCAAGAGCTTCCGCTCGGAGTTCTCCGGCGCCGTCTACAGTAACTCTCCCACCGAGGCGAGCAGCTCCTCAACCGATCCCAGCGCAAAGGCGATGACGATTGAGCCGTGAATGGCGTGTTCCGCAACGCCGAACTCGATATCGGCGAGCAGCAGGTCGGAGGTGTCTCCGTCGTCGGTCAGGATTTCCTGGTCATCTGCGATATCGCGACCGGCGACGATCATGGGGATGGAATAGCTGAGTTCGGCGCGCATCTGGTTCGACAGCGAGCCCAGGACTGCATTCAGCACGATGTTGCCGACTTCGAGGAGCGTGCCGCTCATTTCGATGTCGAGATCGTCGGGGGGGGTATCGAGATTCGCGAGCAACTGGGCCAGCAGCAGGCTGCTTCGCTCATCAAACAGGAGTCCGGCTTTGCCGCTGACCGGACCGCGGAAGTATTGCACGATCAGCGTGGAAGATTCGTGGGCCACTGCGGTTTGCCACGTCTGATGGTCCTTCGTCGTGCAGTGCCGGACTTCCGGGGCTTGCAGTTCGATGCGGGCGCCGATCAATTCGCTCAGGGACGCCGCCGATCGTCCGACTCCGATGTTGACAATTTCTGAGAGTACGTCGAGCTGACTGGCGTCGAATCGTCCGCGCAGGGCAGTAATCAACGACATATCGGGAGCTCCTCGGCGGCGCGGAGTGCGCGGGACGCCAACTGGAGCAAGTCGGAGGGTTGAAACGGCTTGTTGATGAAATCGGTCGCTCCGAGCTCGATCGCTCGGGCGCGAGAAGTGGTCTGAATGTCGGCTGAGATTACGATCACGGGAACCTGGAGGCCCTCCTGCTGCAACGCGGTCAGCAGACCGAATCCGTCGATCTCGGGCATCAGGAGGTCTGTGATGAGCAGATCCGGGAGCTGCTGGCGAATGCACTCCAGCGCCCTTGCGCCATTGTCGGCTTCGACGAACTGGTGTCCGAGCGGAGCCAGCGCCGACGCAACTCTACCGCGGCTGAACTTCGAGTCGTCGACAATCAGAATCGTGGTCATGTCACCGGACTCCCGTATCCGCGTGATCCGGCTGCCGCAGCGGCAACGCTTGGGACCGCGAACGCTCTGCACAACATTATGCCGGAACGCTTCGGAGGCCGGGTGTCGGGAGAGGTCGATGCAACGAATCTGCGGGTCTGGGCAGAGTTTCCGCCGGATAGGTCGATTGTGCCGGAATCACCGGCTACATGGGCGCTCAGGCGGCCCGTCGTCGGACATCCGAAGCGGCGGGGGCGAACTGGTCCGCGCCTGGGGCGAATTCCGGAGTCCGGAGACTGGAATCGCGGTCGGCGGAAAGTTCCCCGCAGACGGAGGCGAACAGGCGGTGAAGGTCGTCGACGCGGGGGCCGCCGGAGTGGGGTTGCGTCATCCCTTCGGCGGCGAGCGTTGCGCGTGAGCCGTCTTCGCGGCGCAGCGAGAACTGGAATCCCCAGCGGGCCTCGCCGGGATCCGCTGACGAGTCGGTCGTCCAGTTCTGGTCTTCGCCGACAGGTCGCCCGGAGGCGTCCCGGCACTGAAACCGAAGGCAATCGCCTCCCATGCGTTCCACGCGATCGACCACTGCCTGCCAGAGATCCATATGAAGCTGCGGATCGGAGTTTCCGAGTCGGGCGACGAGCAATCGCGTCTGCAGGACGCCGGAGGTATCGAGCAGCAGAACGCCAATTTCCTGGAGATAGCGGAAGAACAGGATCGTCTCGTGATATCCGAAGACTCTGCCGACGACAAGAAGGGCCAGCGTGCCGAGGCAGATGGCCAGCCCGACGGTTTCACTTTCAAGCACGGCGCTCAGCGTGGCCGCGGTGGCCATGAGGAGGCTCAGTCCGGTAATGGCCAGGAGCGCTTGCGAACGGGTCAGGCCGCGATCCTGCAGTCGGTGGTGAATGTGCCCCCGGTCGCCGACGCCGATGCCGCGCCCGGTGAGTTTTCGACGGACGATGGCCATCGTGGTGTCGAAGAGCGGGATGCTCATGAGGACCAGCGGAATCGCGAGCGTAAACCCGGCCGCCGTTTTGGAAGAGGCTTCGATCGCGAGCGCGCCCGCCAGAAAGCCGGTGGTCAGGCTGCCGGCGTCGCCCATGAAGATTCGCGCGGGGGGCCAGTTGTGGACGAGGAATCCCGCCAGGCTTCCCGCGAGGATCAGCGCGGTGACGCCATGCTCGGCTTCGCCCGCGGCAAGAAACAGGCTCGCCACCGTCAGCATGACGATCGTGCCGATCGTTGCAGCCAGGCCGTCGAGGCCGTCGATCAGGTTCACGATATTCGAGCAGGTCGTCAGCCACAGGACGGTGAAGGGAATCGCAAACCAGCCGAGATCGATGCTGATCCCGAGAATAGTCAGCGCGGGGATCGTTCGTCCCAGCATCGCAAACGGCAGGCAGCAGAGGATCTGGCCGAGCAGTTTTGTGCGCGGTCTGAGCGGCCAGCGGTCATCCCAGGCGCCCAGTGCGCAGAAACAGACGCCGGACGAGAGGAGGCTGATCACCATTTGCCGGCTGTCGGGGGTTGCCAGCCAGGAGCTGGGGAGAAGCAGCGAAAGCCCGAGGACCAGCAGCATGCTGGAAAAGAAAGAGACTCCTCCCAGGACCGGCATCGCCTGATGGTGATTCTTGCGACCGCCGTCCGGGCGATCGAGGAAGCCCAACCTCGAAGCCAGCACGCGGGCCACTGCGGTGAAAGCGACGCTCAGCGCGAAGGCTGACAGCGGAAGGGCGTAGCGGACATCGAAATTCATCGGCAACAGCCCTTGATGCGGGCGATCAGGGAGGCCGTGCCTCCACCAGTCAGTCGCGTCACAGATGGGAGTCCTGCGGCGCGAAATACGCAGCGATCCGCCGCACGACAAGTCGCGGAAACTGTGGCAGCCGGCCTCGGGCTGCCGTTTTCGTCAATGGGTCAGCGATTGGAGGGGCGGAGTATAGTGGTCGATTCGCACTGGTCAATCTCAATACGGGCAGAGTCTGCCGATTCGCATCGAAGACCGGCTGATCTTTGGCGTTTCACGCCAGGCGGCGGGTGTGAAACCCTGCCGGGGGGCGCGACCGGACGATGGATACGGTCTGGCGGACCGTTTTGGAAGTCGCGTCGGCCGAAGCGGTCGTGCGGTGAAACACTCAACTGCGGCGAGGATTGGTCATGCTGACGAGGTTCGTGAAAAACTATCTGTTGCGCCACCAGCATCCGCTCAATCAGGTCCTGCATCTGGTCGGTGTTCCGTTGACGTTTCTGGCGACGGCAGTGCTGTTGTGGGAGGGGCACGTCATCTGGGGCTGCGGGACGTTCGTGGCGGGATACGCGCTGCAGTTCGCCGGTCATGCGGTCGAGGGGAACGACGCCGGGGAAGTGATCGTTCTCAAACGCGCGCTTGGATTTCCCTATGTCGACATTGTTCCACGGCCTGTTTCCGTCAAGGAGCGAAAGAATGAGGGCCGATACTGACTCTACCGGGTGTGCGGCTTGTGCGGGATGAGAGAGTCCTGCGGGATTTGTGGTTTCGAACGGCGTCATTGTATGGCGCTAGTCCCGAAGCAGATCGTCCCCCCGGTTGCAGCGTCGTCGACTCTTCGGCGACGTGATTAAGGGGGTTGGAATGCGATTCGAGCGATCGATCCGCTGGATCCACGCGCTGCTGGCCACCGCCGCCTTTGCCGGGTGTCGCGGGGTGGAGCACCTGAATTACCTGGGTGATGCGGACCTTCAGTACTATAAGACGAAGTCGCTGGAGATCGAGTATCCCAATGTCGACGATCCGACACCTCCCGAAGTGGCGTATTCTCAGGCGCCACGGACGGTGAAGGACGCCGAGGTCGAATCGTATTGGGATCTGTCGCTGCAGGACGCGGTCCTGATTGCGATTGCGAACAATAAGATGATCCGGTCGCGGGGCGAGTTTCTGAATGGCGGGGTCCTGCTTCGCAACCCGACGAATGCACCGTCGGTCTACGATCCGGCCTTGCGCGAAACGGGTTTCCTGTTCGGCAATCGAGGCGTGGAAGCCGCCCTCGCCGACTTCGACGCCCAGTTCACGACGTCGCTGCTGTTCGGCAGCGCGCAGAACGTGCAGAACAACGGCGGGTTTATCAATCCGGGGTTCGTGCTTGAGAACGACACCGCGGCGTTCGCTTCGGCGCTGCAGAAGACGTTCGCCAATGGCGGCACGGTCGCGCTGAACCACAACTGGAACTACCTCAACACCAATACTCCGGCTCCGCTGCTCTACCCGTCGTCCTACAACGGGTTTGCGCAATTCAGCTATACCCAGCCCCTGTGGGCGGGGGCGGGTGTGGACTACAACCGCATCGCCGGCCCCGTCCGATCAGGTCTGGGAGCGATTACCGGCGTGAGTCAGGGCGTATCGATTTCCCGGATCAACGTCGACATCTCGCTCGCGGACTTCGAGCTGGCCGTGATTCAGATGGTCAAGGACGTCGAGGATCTGTACTGGGAGCTGTATCTGACCTATCGGCAATACGACGCCGAAGTCGCCAATCGCGACAGCGTGCTGCAGGTCTGGACGACGATTAACGCCAAGCGAGTGGCGCAGTCGGCGGGCGGCGGGAGCGCTTCGGAGTCGCTGGCGCGAGCGAACTACCTGGAGACGCGAGCGCGGGTCGAGAACGCTCTGGCCACCATCTACAGCACCGAGAATCAGTTTCGGCGGCTGCTGGCGCTGCCGGTCAACGATGGCCGGCTGATTCGCCCGAGCGATTCACCGCTGCAGGCGGAGTACGTGGTCAATTGGGACTCCGCACTGCTGGAGTCGCTGATGCGGCGGCCGGAGCTGCGCCGTCAGAAGTGGCAGATCAAGAGTCTCGAACTGCAGCGTCTGGCGGCGGAGAGCGTCGTCAATCCGCAGCTCAACTTCGTGTCGTCTTATCAGTTGAACGGGTTCGGCAACGACCTGTGGTCGTATGATACTTCGGGCTACAACAGCGCCTACGGCTCGCTGACGCGGGGTGAGCAGTCGAGCTGGACGCTCGGGTTTCAGTTCGCCATGCCGATCGGTTTCCGACAGGCACGTTCGCAGTTGCGGAATATCGAACTTCAGTTGATCAAGGCGAAATCGGCGTTGACGTCCCAGGAGCAGGATATCAGCCACGAACTGGCAGATGCCGTGCAGCGGATTGACGCTGCCTATATGGTCGCGAAAACCAACTTCGACCGCGTGATCGCCGCGGACCGGCAGTTGCGAGACATCAAGCTGGCCTACGATATCGGCGGCGCCAATCTGGCGGATATCGGCCGAGTGAATATCGACCTGCTGACTCGAACTCAGTCCAACCGGACGGCCGCTGAAGTGGCGTTTGTGACCAGCGTGGTCCGCTACAACCAGGCCATCGCCGAACTGCATCTGCGGCAAGGCACGACTCTGGAAAACAGCGGGATTTCGCTCGAAGAAGGTCCTTGGTCGGAAGGGGCTCAGGACGACGCGCTTCGTCGGGCGTGGGCTCGCAGCTTTGCCCGGCCGAACGAGTGGCTGGAGTCGCAGCCGGCCGATTTTGCCTCACCAGTGCCGTTCCCCAAGACCGATCTGTCGCCGTCGTCCGCAAACGCCGGAAGTCAAACTCCGACGCCCGCGGTTCCTCCCGGTCCGGCAGAGGCGGCTTATCCTCCTCCCGTTCCGGCGCCGGCCGCCCCGGGGGTCGATACGATTCCCGAGTAGTCGCGGGCGACGGTTTCACGGCGGCAAATCTGGAACGGCCGGGATCTCTGCAAAGGGATGCCGGCCGTTCAGTTTTGTTCGACTCGTTGGAGGCTGCGAATCGTTCGCATTCCGCCTGGAATTTCGTCACGATTTGCGAGCGAAGATCAGCGTCGAGTGACGCCTGCGGAGAGCCGGAAAATGAGCAAGTCGGCGCAACACGAAATCGTAAAACTGCGGGACGCGATCCGTCGGCACGACCGGTTGTACTACGTCGAGTCGCGGCCGGAGATCAGCGACCTCGAGTACGATCGGCTCTACAAGCGGCTCGAAGCCCTGGAGGCCGAGCACCCTGAGTTTGCGGACGAGGCGAGTCCGACGCGCCGGGTAGGCGGAGAGCCGATTGAAGGCTTTGTCACGGTCGAGCACCGCGTGCCGATGCTCTCGATCGATAATGTTTACAACGAGGAGGAACTGGCGGAGTTCGGCGCGCGGGTCGTGAAACAGATCGGCCCTGACCCGGTCGAATGGCTGGCGGAATATAAAGTCGATGGCGTGGCGCTGTCGCTGATCTACGAAGGGGGGCGTCTGCTGCGGGCGGTCACGCGCGGAGACGGCCGGCGCGGGGACGATGTGACGCACAATGCGCGCACAATGGGGGGCGTACCGCTGCTGCTCGAATCGCCGTTTCCGCGCGTGCTGGAAGTTCGCGGCGAGGCGTTCATCAGTAACAGCGACTTCGCCCATCTGCGCGCCGAGCACGAACGGCGGGGCGAAGAGCCGTTGAAAAACTCTCGCAATGCCACGGCGGGCGCCATCAAGCTGCTGGATCCCCGGGAGTGTTCCGCCCGAAAATTGCGATTCTATGCCCACAGCGTCGGTTTGCTGGAAGGGGCGGAGTTCGCTACGCACTGGCAGTTCCTGGAGGCCATCGGCAGGATGGGCCTGCCGATGGTGCCGGGAACCGCGGTCCGCCCGAGTTTCGCCACGGCGTGCGAGTACACCCAGGAGCTGATGCAGAATCTCCATGCGCTGGACTTCGAGGTGGACGGGATCGTCCTCAAAGTCAACGATTTTGCGTTGCGGGAACAGATGGGAACCACCAGCAAGAGTCCCCGCTGGGTCGTGGCGTTCAAGTGGGAGAAATACGAAGCGATCACTCGAGTCGAAGAGATCTCGGTCCAGGTCGGCAAGACCGGGACGCTGACACCCGTAGCGCACCTGGCGCCCGTGGAAATCGCCGGGACGACGGTTTCCCGTGCCAGTCTGCACAACCGCGATGAGATCGAGCGATTGGGAGTGCAGATCGGGGACTGGGTCGTCGTCGAAAAGGCCGGGAAGATTATTCCGCACGTGGTTCGCGTGGAGGAGCACCGCCGTGACGGAACTCAACGCGCGTTTGAGTTCCCGATCCGATGTCCCGAATGTCAGACGGAGGTCGTGCAGGATGAAGGAGGGGTCTATATCCGCTGCCCGAATCCCGCCTGCCCGGCCCAGGTCCGCGAGAGCCTCAGATATTTTGCGTCGCGTGCGGCAATGGATATTGAAGGGCTGGGGACGGAATTGATTGCCAAACTGACGCAGCCACCCGCGCTGGTGAAGTCGTTCGGCGATCTGTACCGACTTGGGGAACATCGGGACGAAGTGGCTCGCCGGCTCTATAAAGCGGGGAGCAAGAAAGCGACCGGCGCCGAAGAGCAGAAGTTGATCGACGGACTGCTGGCCGGCCTGGAGGCTTCCAGGGGCCGGCCCCTGTGGCGCCTGTTGACAGCGCTCAACATTCGCCACATCGGGACTCGTACGGCGCAGATCCTCGCCGAATACTTCGGAACGCTCGATGCCCTGGCGGAGGCGACGGAAGAGCAGCTCGCGGCTGTCAACGAGGTCGGGCCGGTTATTGCGAAATCGCTCTTCGACTGGCTCCACAGCGAAGTCGGCCGAACCGTCGTCGAGGACCTGCGGGGGCTGGGGCTGAATCTGGGCTCGGCGACAGAAGCCCGGGCAAAGGCGGCCCAGCGGGCCGCAGGGAAACTGGCGGGCAAGTCAGTCGTTGTGACCGGAAAATTGACGCGATTCAAACGGGAAGAAATCGAGCAACTCATCCACGACCACGGTGGAAAACCTGCGGGGAGCGTCTCGAAGAAAACGACCTTCGTCGTCGCCGGCGACGACGCCGGGAGCAAGCTGACTAAGGCACAGGAACTTGGCGTTCAGGTTCTGACGGAGGATCAGTTTGTAGAATTACTGAAAGTGGATTGAGTCCGGCGTTCGCCAGCAGAAGCCTCATCGCGATGCGCCAGTCTTGCCGCGGCGCTGTCGGAACGCAAATCAAGGACAGGGAAGGGCCTTCCCGTTCCAGTTTGCATGACGGGGTCGTCGAAGGCCCCGACCCGGCCACCCGCCAGCGAATCAACGGCTGCCTGTTTGTGGTCATGGAGAGCACCATTTTCCGGCAACAAAACCACGAGTCGGTTGAACGGCGGCCCGGTCATCGGGAAGATGGCGTCAGCAATCCTCCGCAGCAGCACTCCGCAAATGATCGGGATCGTCGATATGTCCGTGCAGCCAGTCCTCATCAATGGTCAATGGGCGGCCTCTGTCGGCACTGAGACGTTTCAGGCGCTCAATCCGAAAACTCGGGAGATGCTGCCGGAACGGTATCCCGTCAGCCCCTGGGCGGAAATCGAGCAGGCGATCGTCGCGGCGGATGCGGCGGCCAAAGCGGCCCGGTCGCTCAGCGGTGAGCATTTCGCCCGGTTCCTGGAAATCTTCGCGGACAGGATTGAGTCGCGGAAATCGGATTTCGTCGCGATTGCCCATCGCGAAACGGCTCTGCCGGTGACGCCCCGCCTTCAGGACGCCGAACTTCCCCGCACGACCAATCAGTTGCGCCAGGCGGCCGCCGCGGCGCGCGAAGGCTCGTGGGCGCTGCCGACCATCGATACCAACGCGAATATCCGTTCGGTGCTGGGGCCGATCGGACCGGTGGCCGTTTTCGGGCCGAATAATTTTCCGTTTGCCTTCAACAGCGCGGCGGGCGGCGACTTCGCCGCCGCCGTTGCGGCCGGAAATCCGGTGATCGCCAAGGCCCATTCTTCACATCCGGGGACGACGCGGCTGTTCGCCGAACTGGCTCAGGCTGCGGCCGACGAGGCCGGATTGCCGAAGGGCTTCATCCAGCTCATTTACCGGACGAGCCATGCCGATGGCGCCAAACTTGTATCGCATCGGCTGATGGGAGCGTCCGGTTACACGGGGTCGCGTTCGGCCGGCCTGACGCTCAAGTCGGCGGCGGATGCAGTTGGAAAACCGATTTACCTGGAGTTGTCGAGCATCAACCCCGTCTACTTCCTGCCGGGGGCCGTGCGTGAGCGGTCTGCCGAGCTGGTCGAGCAGTTCGCCGGAAGTTGCCTGATGGGGACGGGGCAGTTCTGCACGAATCCGGGGCTCGTCGCGATGGTCGCCGGGGCCGAGACGGAGGCGGTGATCACGCAGATCGGCGCCAAATTCCAGGCGGCTCCGGTGGGAACGTTACTTGGTGAAGGTGTGCTGCGAAATCTGTCCGACGCCGTTCAGACGCTGGTCGCGGCCGGGGCCGAGATTGTTTCTGGCGGCGGTGCGGGCGGTGGAACGGGCGTCAGTTATCACAACACGCTGCTGCGTGTGACTGGCAGCCAGTTTCTGGCCTCGCCGGAAGATCTCCAGACAGAGGCGTTCGGCAACGAGTCGTTGATTGTGGTTGCGGAGAACGCAGCTCAACTGGTTGAGATCACCGAGCACCTGGAAGGCAACCTGACCGGCTGCATTTACTCCGCCAACGACGGCTCTGACGATGCGTTGTACGACCAGCTTGCTCCGGCCCTGCGGCAGAAAGTCGGCCGATTGTTGAACGACAAAATGCCGACAGGCGTTGCCGTTTCGCCTGCGATGAATCATGGCGGACCGTTCCCGGCGACCGGGCATCCCGGGTTCACGGCGGTCGGAATTCCCGCCTCGCTGCGCCGGTTCGGCATGCTGCATTGTTACGACGGCGTGCGTCCGCATCGACTGCCGGCGAGCCTCAAGGAGCAGAACGCCGCGTCGAAGCCGTGGCGTCTGGTCGACGGCGTCTGGACGCAAGGCGACATCGGGGCCTGATTTTCCGGGGCTCAGACTGGAGCCCGTTTGTGCCGCCGGAGTCGAAAACTTCTGACGGTTCCGACGATTCGGAGGCAGCCTTGAGCCTGACCCGTCGTCCGCTATGATGAAGGCCCCTTCACGGACTGCCCGCCCGATTGGGCGGCGGCGATGGGAATTGTGCAGCAGCGGGCGACTGGCGGGAGTGAGGATCCATGAGTTTTCTGCGGCCCGATCTGGCAGGGCCTCGTGCGATCCCGTTCCAGGCGCCGCAGGGCGACCTGGCGATTCTGCCGGGGTCCGCCAACCCGCTGCTGGCCCAGAATATTGCAAACGCGCTGGGAGTCTCGCTGACGCCCTGCCGGGCGCATGTTTTCAGTGAAGGGAACGTCTTCGTCCGCGTCAAGGAGAACGTGCGCGGGCGCGACGTATATGTGATTCAGGGGTGCCACTACCCCGTCAACGACAACTTCATGGAACTGCTGTTCTGGATCGACGCCCTGAAGCGGGCCAGCGCCCAGAGCGTGACGGCGGTGATCCCCTTCTTCAGCTATGCGCAGGGGGACAAGAAAGACGAACCCCGTGTTTCGATCCGGGCGCGTGTCTGTGCCGACGCCATCGAAGTGTCGGGCGCCGACCGCGTTCTTACGATGGACCTGCACAGTCCGCAGATCCAGGGCTTTTTTCGCGTTCCCGTCGATCATCTTTACGGTCGGACGGTCCTCTGTGACCATTTTCGCAAGTTAAACGTGCCGGATCTGGTCGTCTGCAGTCCCGACGTCGGTTTCGCCAAAGGCGCCGCGGCGTACGCGAACCTGCTGGGCGTACCGGTCGTGATCGGCAACAAGCAGCGCACCGATCATTCCGAGACTGTGCAGGTGCTCGAAGTCATCGGAGACGTCAAAGACAAGAACGTGCTGCTGGTCGACGACCTGACCATCACCGGCCGGTCTCTCATAGAAATGGCCCGCGTCCTCAAACTCCGCGGAGCGCGGGATGTGTATGCCGCGGTGACGCACGGCGTGCTGTCCAAGGGGGCCGCCCCGCGGATCGCAGAGAGCGAGATCAAGAAAATGTTCGTCACGGACACGATCGAATCGTCATTCGATCCGCTGCCGCCGAACCTGGAAGTGGTCTCGGTGGCGCCGCTGTTCGCCGAAGCCATCCGCTCGATCCACGACCGGACGAGCGTCAGCATGCTGTTTCCTGATACGAAACCGACGACGGCGTGATTGGCAAGTCGAGAGTCGAGCGTCTAGAGTCGAGAGCCAGGCCGGACGCGCTCGACCTTGGGTTGTGCGTCTGTGGTCTTTTCTGGCTCTCGACACTCGACTCCGGACTCGCGACTCAATGGACCGTCCCGTCACGCCGATGATGCAGCGGTATCTGGAAGTCAAAGCCCAGAATCCGGGAACGCTGCTGCTGTTCCGGATGGGCGATTTCTATGAGCTGTTCTACGAGGATGCCGAAGTCGCCGCACGGGTGCTCGGGCTGACGCTGACCAGTCGGGACAAGGGCTCGCCGAATCCGGTCGCAATGGCGGGCTTTCCATATCACGCGCTCGACGGCTATCTGCAGAAGCTGATTCGAGCCGGACACCGGGCGGCGATCTGCGAGCAGGTCGAAGACCCGAAACAGGCGAAAGGGCTCGTCAAACGCGAAGTCACTCGCGTCGTGACTCCCGGCACGCTGACCGAGGACTCGCTGCTCGATCCCAAAGTTTCGAACTACCTGGCGTGCGTCGCCCCGGGACGCGATGAGTGCGGGGTGGCGTGGCTGGAGCTGTCGAGCGGTCGGTTCTTCACGGCGGATGTCCCCGCCGGGCAGGTCGCCGACGAGATCGCCCGCATTCACCCTGCGGAATGCGTTGTCTGCGAAGAACATCGGCAGCACCCCGTCGTGCAGACGCTCAGGCAGATGTCCGGACTGCTGCTGACGGAACGGGCGCCGTGGTGCTTCTCCGCCGATGCCTGCCGCCGATTGCTGCTCGAACAGTTTCATACGCAGACGCTCGCCGGCTTCGACATCGAAGGCCAGACCGCAGGCATCACCGCGGCGGGAGCCCTGCTCGAATATGTCCGCGAGACCCAGAAAAGCAGCCTGGCCCATATCGTACGGCTGGAACCGTATCGCCGGGGAACCAGCCTGCTGATCGACGAAGCCACCCGGCGTTCGCTCGAGCTGACTCGCACGCTGCGCGGCGAAACGCGAGACGGAAGCCTGCTGGCGGTTATTGATGAAACCGTGACCCCGATGGGCGCCCGGCTGCTGGCGGAATGGCTGTCCAATCCATTGACCGATCGGCAATCGATCGAGCGCCGGCTGGCGGCGGTTCAGGAACTGGTCGACGACGCAATTTTTTGCCGCGATATTCGGGAACAGCTCAAGCAGGCGTACGATTTGCAGCGTCTGACCGCGCGGGTGGCGACCGGACGGGCTTCGCCGCGCGATCTGTCGTTTCTGGCTCGGACGCTGGCGTTGCTGCCGAAGCTCAAGGCCCGCCTGGTCGGCCGCTCGGCGAATTTGCTGGAGATGCTCGAACGCCGGCTCGACCTGTGCGCCGAGCTGCGGGGCGAAATCGAAACTGCCCTGGTCGACGAACCGCCGCTGCTGACCACCGACGGCGGCATGATTCGCGAGGGCTACCATCCCCAGCTCGACGAGTGGCGGGATCTGGCGCGGGGCGGCAAGGAATGGATCGCCCGTTATCAGGCTCAGGAGATCCAGCGGACAGGCATCGGCAACCTGAAGGTCGGCTTCAACCGGGTCTTCGGATATTACCTGGAGACGACCTCCGCTCAGGCGGATCGAGTTCCTCCGGAGTACATCCGGAAGCAGACGCTGAAGAACCAGGAACGGTTCATTACCCCCGAGCTGAAAGAGTACGAGGAGAAGGTGCTGCGGGCGGAAGGCCAGTCGATTCAGCTCGAACAAGAGCTGTTCGGGGCGTTGCGGGAGCGAGTTGGTTCCCAGGCCGCTCGGCTGCGCGAAAACGCCGAGGTTCTCGCGGAGCTGGATGTTCTGGCCGGCCTGGCGACGCTCGCCGTGAGCGCCCGCTACTGCCGTCCCGAGATCGCGGATGAACCGATCCTCGAAATCCGCGAAGGTCGGCATCCGGTCCTCGACCGGCTGAAGCCATCGGGCGAATTCGTCCCGAACGACGTGCAGCTCGGCGAACCGCACGGTCGAGTGATGATCATCACCGGGCCGAACATGGCAGGAAAGAGCACCTACATCCGCCAGGCGGCGCTGATCTCGATTCTGGCCCAGATCGGTTCGTTCGTGCCGGCCGCGTCGGCCCGCGTCGGCATTGCGGACCGCGTCTTCGCTCGCGTCGGCGCCAGCGATGAACTGGGCAAGGGGCAGAGTACGTTTATGGTCGAGATGACCGAAACGGCTCGGATTCTGAACGCCGCGACGGCTCGCAGCGTGGTGATCCTGGACGAAATCGGGCGCGGCACGAGCACCTACGACGGAATCTCGCTGGCCTGGTCGGTGACGGAGTATCTGCACGACGTCGTCGGCAGCCGCACGATGTTCGCCACGCACTACCACGAACTGACGCAGCTCACCAGCTCGCTCAAGGAGGCAAGCAACTGGAATGTGGCGGTCCGGGAGCACAGCGGCGAAGTCGTCTTCCTGCACAAGATCGTGCCGGGTTCGGCCGACAAGAGCTACGGGATTCACGTCGCCCGGCTGGCCGGCGTACCTCCTGTCGTGCTGGAACGGGCGCAGGTGATTCTCGACCGGCTGGAGAACGACCACCTGGACGAGCAGGGGAAGACGAAGATTCCCCCCCGCAAGACGCAGCGCAAACGCGAGCTGCAGTTGTCGTTGTTTGCCGAGGATCACCCGATCCTTGATGAGCTGCGGAAGATGAATCTCGAAGGTCTGTCGCCGAACGAAGCGCTCCAGGAACTGCATCGCCTGCGGGACAAGCTGGGCGCCGGAGCGCCCGGCTGAGCTACTTCGAATCCCAGGCTTTCCCCTGCAGTTCGACGATTCCGTCGTCGATCAGACGCTGACAGCGGGCGACGATGGCTTGACGGGATTTTTCCAGCGGCGGCGGGAGAGTCTGCCCCTGCAGTGGTTCGAGGATTCGCAGCGCATGTTGCGGTCGTTCGTGGTGCTGGACGAGAATCTCCGCCAGCAGCACGCGGATCCGTTTCGATTTCTGCGGCGCGAGGGCGATGCAGGCTTCCATCAGCGGGACCGCGAGTCGCCAGTGCGAAGTCCGCCAGGCGGCGTCGGTCAAGGCGAGCAGAAGGTCTTCGGGCAGATCGGGAGATTCGTTCAATTGCCGCAGCCGTTCGTAGGTCTGCAGAGCCGCGAACGACTGGCGAGTCCGAAGTTGTTTGCGAATCTTCGCCAGCAGTTTCTGCTGCGGGCCGGCGTCGACGGTCTCTTTGGCATCGGCTTCCGGATCGGGGGGCTGCTTGCGCCTGCGCCGCTGCGGAGCTCTGTCCCCGGCATGGTCTGCGAACTCGTCCATCAGGCGAATGTGCCGGCCGGTCAGGACCGAGTAGAGATCCCAGTTCTCGCACTCGACCCAGCCGGCGCGGACGAAGACCGTGCCGACGAGAAATCCGAGGACCGCACCACTGAGATGCAGCAGTTCGGTCCCGACCACGAAGCCGTCGAGAGCGGCCATCAGCAGGTCCCAGCCGATGTAGAAGCCTGCGAAGACGTAGATCGGAACTTCGAACGAACCGATCATGCCGGCGCCAAACAGGCCGAACGCGGGAATCAGACACTCAAGGTCGTTGCGGGGCGCCCAGACGACGGCGACGGCCATGAGTCCGTAGATGGCGGCCGAGGCGCCCAGCGACCCGGCGAACTCTCCTTCGGGGACCGTGTGATGCAGCAGAGCGATTTGCTCGAGGGCGCTTTGGAGGATACCGAGGCCGAGGTAGAGCGGGACGAAACGTCGCCAGCCAAGTTTGCCTTCGACGACCAGGCCGAAACTCCACAAGAACACCATGTTGCCGACCAGATGGAATACGCCGGCATGCAGGAACATGCTCGTGAGCCACTGAAGCGGATGAATTCCCCCCCCGTACCAGAGCGTGTATTCGTCGGGATGCGGCCACCAGCCAGTGCCGACGGCGACCAGCGAGAGAAAATTGGCCGCGATCAGCCCGACCGTGCCGGCCGGCCAGTGGTAGATCGGGGCGTCGGTGTTGTAGGGGATCAGCATGACGGCGGTCCGGACGTGCGGCGGCGGCCGGGCGCTGATCGGCCGCGCAGTCGGAGATGCCATAACACGTCGGGAACGCGGATTCCATCGGGAGGGATCAAAAAGGGTGAAGCAGTCGCCGTGTCTACGGTTTGAGCCGAACGCTGTCGCTTGCGAAATCGACAGATTTTGATGGCGAGCGTTCGTCGAACGCCCTGTGAGCTGGTAGTGTGGTTTTGAGAAGTTCCTGGGGACAGCGCCGTCCGGGAGTGAGCGAATGCGTTGGTTTCGCAGAGAGATGACAGGGATCCTCGCGGCCCTGGGGCTGGTGATCGGTGGGCAGGTTTTCGCTGGAGCGCAAGAATCGCCGCCGTTCCTCCTGGAAAGGATGCAGGTCGAGGGGCTGGAGAATGTTTTTCGAGTCCGCCCGGATCTCTATAGCGGCGGGCAGCCGACCGAAGCGGGGTTTGCCGAACTGGCGAAGCTGGGAGTGAAGACGGTTATCTCGGTCGACGGCGCCGCCCCGGAGCTGGACCTGGCTCGCAAATACGGAATGCGCTACGTCCACCTGCCGATCGGCTATGACAGCGTTCCGGTCGAGCAGCAGCGGAAACTCGTCAAAGCCCGGCTCACGTTTCCTGGACCGGTTTATATCCATTGCCACCACGGCAAGCATCGCGGACCGGCGGCGGTGATATCGCTTTGCCGGGCGACCGATCCGACGTTGACGGCCGCCAGGGCCGCCGATTCACTGAAAGTGATGGGAACCGCGGCCCGTTATGCCGGACTGTACGCATCTGTCGCGGCGGCCAGACCGCCGACCGATGAGGCGCTTCGCAAGCTGTCGGCCGAGTTTCCCGAGAAGGTGGCGGTCTCGGCGATGGCCGAGCAGATGGGCGCCATCGACGGTGCCTGGGACCGTTTGAAAGCCGCCGCAAAGGAGGGAGCTGCGCAGGGAGCCGATCGGCGGGCACTGCTGGCTTCCGTCGTCGAGCTCGAGGAGCTGGTGACGGAGGCTGGTCGGCTGGTCGAAGGTGACGCGCCAGGCTTGAAGCCTGCGTTCACGACGGCGACGACCCAGATCCGCCGGGAACGGGAGAGCCTGGAAAAGCCGAACGCGGCGATCTCCACGGAAGACGTCAATCAACTGGCGGCCCGGCTGGAGCAGAGCTGCAACCAGTGCCACGCGGTTCATCGCGATCGGAAGTGATCAGATCGGACGCCGTCGCGACTGCGAAATGAGGAAACAGTCTTTGAAAACCGGCTAAAACTCATCTCGACAGTCCGAACGGAATCTGCCATAAGCCCGCCATCCCCTGTCTCCCCTCAATTCGCTCGCAATGTTTCGCTCCGGGCCATCGCCGGGCCGGCGAAGCTGCGCTCCGGAGTCCTGGAAATGGTCAGGCCGCAACTTGTCCTGATGCTCTGCATGGCTACGCTTGCCGTCGGAAACGTCGGCTGTTCGACGTTCGGAGGCCGGTCGGTCTTCAGTCGCGACAAGCAGTGGGAGCCCGACGCCGGCGAGGAAGACAAGTGGGCTGACGTCGGCAAAGAAGCTCGCGGGAATCGCCGGGTGGAGAAGAATCGCGATCCGATCGACAAACTGCTCTGGTCGGATGAGGCGCAGCAGATCAACAGGAGTCTTGGCGTCGAGTAGCGGCCCTGGTTCAGGTACTCTTCTTGCGGGTGACTCGTTTGACGGGGCCGGCCTTCGGTTCGGGAGCCTGCTCGCCCGCAAGGATTCGGCGTACCGATTCGAGCAGCGTTTCCATCGGAAACGGCTTGCGCAGGTAGTCGGAAACGCCCAGCATTTCAGCGTACGCTTTATGCCGACCTCCTTCATTGGCCGTGATCATGATCACGAAGGGGGGCTTTTCGAGTGTGCGCAGGAACTCCAGCACCGGAAAACCACCCATGCGGGGCATCATCATGTCGGTGATGACCAAGTCCGGCTTTGCCGTTTCGATCTGTCGCTGGCCATCGACGCCGTTGCTGGCCATGACGACGCGATAACCGGCGTTCTGCAGAACGCTCTGCAGCGTCCCGGCGATTTCGCGGTCGTCGTCGATGATCAGAATGGTCTTTTCGGCCGATCCGGTGGACATAACGCGCCTGTCACGAACATCTGGAATGCTTCCGACTCCTGCATAGTAGGAGCGGGGGGGGCGATTCTCAAGCGGCCTCTCCGGTTTCCGCCCGAGATGTGGACTTGCGATTCGCCCGACGGAGGACCAAACTGCACTCGGTCCAAGGTCGGAATTCCGGCCAAGGAAGTTTTGTTTTGCGTCTGAAACGGCAGGGTTTCCGGCTCCCGGCCGCCAGGGGATGTGCTGTGAACATGATGAACGCGCTGCGCCGCAAAGCCCGCCGCCGCTGTCCCCTGTATCTCACTGCGGAAGAACGCGAAGGACTCCGGGCGGCAAGCCGGTTCAATGCCGACCTGATGGACTATCTCCGCCCGTTCGTCCTGCCCGGCACGACGACAGACCAGCTCGACAAGCTGGCCTATGAATTTACCGTCGGACACGGCAATCGCCCGGCCTGCCTAGGGTACAAGGGCTACCCCAAGACGATCTGCACCAGCGTGAACGAGGTCGTCTGCCACGGAATTCCCGACAACACCCCGCTTCGCGAGGGGGACATCGTCAATGTCGACCTGACTTCGATCGTCGACGGCTGGTACGGCGACTCGTCGGAAACCTTTCTGGTGGGCCAGGTCGCCGGCGAGGCCCGCCGGCTGGTGCAGGTGACGTTCGACTCGCTGTACGTCGGCATCGCCGCCGCGCAGCCCTTCGCCAAACTGGTCGACGTCGGTCGGGCGATCGAGCGGTTCGCCCGGACGCATCGCGTCGAGGTCGTGCAGGAGTACCAGGGGCACGGGATCGGCCGCGAGTTTCACCAGGAACCGGGCGTTCCCCACTATGTCCCGCAGCGGGGCCAGTCGCAGGTCGTGCTGGAGCCTGGCATGTGCTTCACGATCGAGCCGATGCTCAACGCGGGTACCTGGCGGACGTTCGTCGACAGCCGGGACAACTGGACGGTTCGGACGCTGGACCTGTCCCTCTCGGCCCAGTTCGAGCACACCGTGCTGATTACGGAAACCGGTCCCGAGATCCTGACGACCACCAAGCTCGGCCCGCAGCCGGGGCACACATTTTAGCGGAAAGCTTGAAGCGGATAGCGGAGAGCCAGAAGGATGGTCGCCTGGCAATTTGAAATCTGTCTGGCTTTCCGCTCTCGACTCTCCGCCTTCAGGCTCCTCCATGCTCGTCCGCAACGCTGGCGATGACTGGCTGCTGATCACGCAGGGTGACCATGCGCGACTGGCGGCGGATCTGGCGGCGGCTGTTGCGAAGCCCCCTGCTCTGCCCGGTGGAATCGTCTGGGCCGATGTGGTCGACGCCATCCGCCACCACGATGACGGCTGGTTCGAACGAGACGCCCGACCTGTGTGGGATTCTGATCGCCGGCGGGTCCGCAACTTCGACGAATACTCCCTACCCGAGGCGACTGCGATCTGGCGGGATTCCGTTCGTCGGGTGCATGCCCTGGCCACGCAGCCCGCGGAATGGTTCGACCGTCGCATCGACCGGCGTCTGTACGAATGGGTCTGGTGCGCCCTGTCGGCAGCATCCTCGCCGCTGACTTGGGAGGAACTGGCGGCCAGATATATCGAGCAGGTGGGGCCGCCGGTTCCTGAAGCCGGCCTGCGCGAGGTCGTTGACGCGATGTGCGCCGCGGGGATTGCCCTGCGGGAGGATTTCCGTCTGGCCCTGAATCCGTGGCATCGACCGCGGGCGAGTCTCGCCGCGCTGTGGGTCAGCAGCCACTTCGATGTGTTGGCCGAACTGGCGGAAGCCCGCCACGCCGACGATTTCGTCCAGGTCGCCGCGGCTCGCGTGTTTCGCGCCGACCACCGGCGCTGGTACGAAGCGGCAGAAACCGCATGCTCGGGCCTCGTGTCGCCGGAGGAGTTCGCGGAGCTTGCAGAGATCGGCTTCCGTGCGGTGCAGCTTTTCGATCGGCTCAGTCTGGAACTGTGTCGGCAGACGTCGCCATTCCGGCTGGAAGTCGCGGTTCCCGGCTGGCCGCGACTGGTGTTGAGAATTGAAGGTGAATCCTTCGGCCTTGCCCCCGCAGTGCTCAGTCCCCTGCCGACAACATTCGAGGTCGGCGCGCTGAGAATTCCGAAGTCGGCGGAGGATTCCGCCGAATCGTGGGACGCCGCCGTTCACGCGAGCGGGCGGCAATTGCAGTGCTGGACGGTGATTCCAAGCTAAGCCCAAGCGAACCGACATGACCGTCGGGGTTGTTCAATACGGAGTCTGGGCTCGCACGTCATGTCAGCATTTAAAATTCCAAACTGAACTCTTGCGAACACTGTACTGAACGGCGTAAAAAGCGTGTTCAGAACAGGGGCGGTTTTTCTGTCTGGCCCGTCGCGGAGTTTCCGTCATGAACCGATTCGGGACGTGGTGGCATTGCATGACCTGCACAGTTTTGTGGGCTGCCGCCATGCTCGCCAGCCGCGCGAGCGATGTTCTGGCTCAGCCGAAGGCCAGTAAGGCCCCCATCAAATGGCAAGTGCTGCATCTGGCCAGTAAGGCGCCCCGCCGCGGCGTCCATCCGCTCGACGAAAAGAGCGGGCTGAAGAACCTGCCGGAATTGAACCTCGTCGGCCCCAGTCCCGGCCATCCGTTTCTGCTGGGGAACTTCGCCATCAACGGACGGTTCGGGGTTCAGGACGCGGCCCTGATGCGGACAGAAGGGCTCAACGCGGCGATCCTGCTGGGCGAGGTCGAAGATTTCGAGCTGGAAGGCCTGGTGAACGCCGAGGGGCTGGGAGGATGGTTCTGGCTGCTCGGTTTCGCCGACGGACATGGCTACCTCGTCTACAACGTGACGATGAAGACCAGCGGCAGCCCTTGGCAGTTCTGCGAGATTCGCGGAAACAAGGCGATCGAAGAATCTCACCGCGAAATCAACCGCCTGGAATGGAAGGGCGTGCAGCCGCTGGCCCTGTCGGTCAAGGCGAAAAAGCTGTCGCTCCGAGTCGGGTCGGCGCGCCTGGCCGATGGCATCGACGTCGATAACTACGGTAAAGGGCAACTGATTCTCGGGACCTACGATACTCAGTACGGAGCGCTCCCGGTGCGGGTGAGCTCCTTGCGGGTCCGGGAAATCAAGCCGCCGGACTGACCCGCAATTCCACTGCAAATGACGCAAGGTTTTGTGAGCGAATGTGTTGCGGCGTTGATGGGGCGGTCGGTGACAACCAGGGCTGACTGCCGCAGGCCTTCGCTTCCGCAAGGGTGGCCCGGCTGCTACACTCTGTGGCCCGGCGGATCGACCCTTGAGCCGGAATTCGTCGACTCTCTGCCGCGGACATGTTCGCGGTTCCGTGTTCCTGTTACGTCTCCGGTGAGATCATGACCAGCCGCATTCTCAAAAAAATCGAAGTCAAAAAAGCCCTGGCGGAAAAGTACGAACGTCTGGCGTCCGTCGCGGGCAGCCAGCCGAAGAAGACGTTCCACTTGTTCCATGCCAAGCGGTTCCGGAATCAGGTGAAGGCCATCGAGCAGTCTCTGGCCGCTCGCGCCGAGTAGTTCCTCGGTTGAGGCCCGCTGCAGACATGTTGCAACCCGCTCTTCTCAGGGCGGGTTGTTTCGTTTTCTGACGGCGATGCCAGGGATTCCTGAAATTCCGCATGTTCTGCATTTTCCGAATTTGACAGCGGTCTCCCTGCCCCTTTAGCGTGGAACGGATGAAGCCTTCGCCGCGTGGGCCGCGGCTGGAGGGCTTTGACTGGTATTCGGGGAGGGGAAACATGCAGACGACGATGCGAAAGTGGGCGGGAATGGCGTTCTCTCTGGCGGTCCTGGCGGCGAGCCCGTCGATGGCGCAAGATCGCTCAGAGAAAGTGTTTGAGTTCGACGGATGGACGGTGACGATCGTCCCCGCCGGAGTGCCGGGCGGTTCGGCGGAGGGACAGAATCCCGTCATCCGGCCGGCGTCCGCCCAGACCAGCGATCCGTCAGTCCAGATTATTCCGGCGGTCTTCAGTCAGCCTCAACCAGCCGAGGCTCCGCCTGTCGACGCCCCTCCTGCCGCTCAGAAGGATGCCCCCGCGGTGCCAGCCCCCGCGGTTTCGCGGGACCCGGTCCTGATGGCGCAGCAGTACCGGGAAATCTATAACGCCCTCCCGTTCCTGCGGTCGCAGTACGACGCCAATCCGACTTACCGGCATGACACCACGATGGAACTACTGTTCGGTCAGTTGCGGCCGATGACCATTAATCGAACAACCATCGACATCAAGCAGCAGCAGCCGAGAGTGCGTTACGTTCCGTCGCAGTACAACAAGTACGGGATGAATTCGTTCTTCTACCCGTTCTACTGGCCATAGCCGGTTGCTCGTCGCGATTGTTTGCCGTTTCGGGCCGTGTTACGCTCGCACGCCCGAAACGGAACTTTGAAAATGACTCTCGCGACATCCCGCCCCGCCGTGGTCCTGGTCAGCGGCGGACTCGATTCCGCCACCGTGCTGGCCCTTGCCCGCCAGCAGGGTTTCCAGTGCTATGCGCTGTCTTTTGACTACGGTCAGCGGCATCGGTTTGAACTGGAAGCGGCCGCCCGCGTGGCTGCGGCGCATCGCGTCGAGCGGCACATTACCGTTCCGCTCGATCTGCGGGCCTTTGGCGGGTCGGCGCTGACCGACGAAATCGCGGTTCCGAAGGATCGGGGCGATGCAGAGATGTCGGAAGGGATCCCGATTACCTATGTCCCGGCCAGGAACACCATTTTCCTGTCGGTGGCGCTGGGCTGGGCGGAGGTTCTGGGGGCGTCGGACCTGTTTATCGGGGTCAATGCGGTCGACTACAGCGGCTACCCCGATTGCCGGCCAGAATTTATCGCGGCATTTGAGCAGCTTGCGAACCTGGCGACGAAGTCGGGAGTCGAAGGAACTGCCTGCTGGCGAGTCCATGCGCCGCTGATTTCCCTGACCAAAGGGGAGATCATCCGGCTGGGCCTCAGTCACGGCGTGGATTACGGGCTGACCCACAGTTGTTATGATCCAGACCCGGCGGGGCGGGCGTGCGGGCATTGCGACTCGTGCCGGCTCCGGCTGAAGGGCTTTGCCGACGCTGGAATTCCCGATCCTGCCCCCTACGCACCGTAGCATGAGTTTGTCCCTCCTTTCTCCGGCTTCCCCCCGGGTGGTGCTGGAACCAGCCCCGGTTGAGGTTGCGGTGCGCATTGCCGAGATTTTCCATTCCATTCAGGGAGAGGGACGGTTCGCCGGGACGCCTTCCGTCTTCGTCCGAACGACGGGCTGCAACCTGCGCTGCTGGTTCTGCGATACGCCCTATACGTCGTGGCAACCGGAGGGGCGCCACCGCGCGGTTGGCGAGATCCTGCGGGAAATCCGCCAGTTCGACTGTCCGCACGTCGTCCTCACCGGGGGCGAACCGTTGCTGCAGCCGGGGATCGTGCCGCTGTCGGAGTGTCTGCGGAGCGAAGGCTTTATCGTCACCGTTGAGACTGCGGGAACGGTCTATCGACCCGTTGCCGCCCACCTGATGTCGGTCAGCCCGAAATTATCCCACTCAGGGCCACGCGACGCCGGTCGCTGGGCAAATCGTCACGAACGGGATCGCGATCGACCGGATGTGCTCCGGCGACTGCTCGGCGAATACGACACGCAGCTCAAGTACGTGATCGACACGCCGGCGGATCTCGAGGAGTTGACGGGCGTGCTGGCCGGTTATCCGGAGGTTCGCTCCGAGCAGGTATGGCTGATGCCGCAAGGGGTTACGGAGAAAGACCTGGCGTTGCGGGAGGCCTGGCTGGTCCCTGCAGCCGAGCGACTCGGATATCGGTACTGCCCGCGGCGTCACATTGAGCTGTTCGGGAACGTGCGAGGGACTTGAGTGGTTGCCGAACCTCGCGATCCGGGCGGGGCTCTGACATTCCGGCAGCGTGCGTGTCGCGCGGAAGGCCGTCGCTGGTTTGAAGTTGTGCCGTCTAAATCGGCGGCGCCGACGGAGAGGCCACGTTGACCTTTTGCGGCATTTCCCCAATAATTCGAGACTTGCGACGAAGCTCTGGCCGGATTGTCCGGGAGGTTCGTCGCAGGATGGCAGCGAGAGGAGTCGCCTGATGGCTGGCAACGTGTTGGAATTCACAACCCAGAACTTCCCGAAGGAAGTTCTGGAGAGTCCGCAGGTGGTGATGGTGGATTTCTGGGCGCCCTGGTGCGGCCCTTGCCGGATGCTGGCTCCGACGATCGACGAACTGGCGACTCAATACGCCGGGAAAATCCGTGTCGGCAAGCTGAATACGGACGATCATCCGGATATCGCTTCGGAGTACGGGATCAGCGGGATTCCCACGGTCCTGGTCTTCAAGGATGGGCAGATCGTCGACAAGCTGATCGGGATGCAGCAGAAAGCCAAGCTCGAATCCTCGATTCAGAGCCATCTGTAGCAGCAAATCTGGCGTGCGGCCGTTTCCAGGATGGAAACGGCCTGCGACAGGAACAATGACATGTTCCGCAGGGTCCGCTGAGGCCGCGACTGGGAAAGGATTCCCGCCATGGATGATCGCACGGGGACGGCTGCCGTAACGACACCGCATCTGATCGAGCGACCGACCGCGCCTGCCGAACCGGTTGCAACGCTGAAAGTCGGGAGCACGAGCGTCCGGATCGATGCAGCGCATCCGGTTCCGAGCACGGCGGCGCCGGCCGGAGCGGCCGAGGGGCCGCGATCATCTTCGAATTTCTTCGATTCCGCCCAGTTGTTGCTTCAAGCCGGTCAAATGGCGATGCAACTGCAGGATCGCTGGACCGAAATGGAGACCCGCGAGCGGGAACTTGTCGACTGGCAGACCCGACTCGAACGCGACCAGGCCGATTTCGAACGCCATATCGTCTCGCAGCAGACCGAGTTTGAGGAACGGCAGGCGGCGCTCCTGGCGAACGAGACTGGACTGGCCCGCCGGATGAGTTCGCTGGACGAGGAGCTCCAGTCGCTGGAGTCTCAGCTCGACGTCCTGGAATCGGCCAAGAGAGAGATCGACCAGCAGCGGGCGGAATTGCGTCGAGAGATCGACTCCGAATTGGCGCAGGAACGGGCGGAACTGGCGAAGCAGAAGTCTGTGATTGCCGCCGAACAGGCGCGACTGCAGGAACTGGCGGACGAGTTGCTCGGGCAGCAGCGACAGGCCCTTGAGCATGTCGAGGAGCGGCTGCGGACCGAACGGGAGGACTTGTGGAAGTCCTTGACGGCAGAGTGGGAAGGCCACCGCAACGCCTTCGAAGCTGAACAGGCCGCGTGGGAAACCAGCCGGACCGAGCGTGAAGCCAGCCTGCAGACGCGAGAGAGTACGGTCGCAGAGCGCGAAGCCACGGCGCAGCGGTTGCAGTCCGAAGGGGAGTCCCTCCGCCGGGAGTACGAACAACTTCTGGCCCGCTGGGATCAGGAGCTCGCCGCGTTGCGGCATGCCTGGGAGCAGGAGCAGCAGACTGCGCACGAGCTGACCGAGAAGGAGCTGGTTGCACTTCGCCAGACCGAACTGGAAGCGATTGAAGTCGCTCGCGGTGAATGGGAGACGCTTCGTCAGAGCCAGTGGGCCGAACTGCAGAAGGAGCGCCAGCTCCTGGAGAGCCGGATCCGCTTCCAGCAGGAGCACCTGGAGAAGTCCCGCAATGATCTGGAGCGGGATCAGCTCGAATTCCGCCGGGAACGGCAGCTCGAAATGCAGCGCTGGGAGGAGCTCGATCGCCAGAACCTGCGCCGGATTCAGCAGCTCGACCTCTACCGACTGGCCCTCGAAGAGCGGGAGAAGTCCATCGCCCGTGAACGCGACGCAATCTCCCGCCAGCGTGAAGCGATCTCCAGCGAGACGCATCAGGAACGTCTGGAATACGAGAGCGAACGGGTGGCGTGGGAAGAGGAACGGCGGATTCAGCAGGCGGAGTTGAAGCGGCGCGAAGAGACTCTGACGCTGCAGTCCGAGAATATTGAATTGCGTCGACTGCGGCTGGAGAAGCTGCGGAGTGAACTCGAAGAGACTCACCGGGCGACGCTTGAATTGCGGCTGGCGGTCGAAGACGCCTGGGTCAAACTCGTTCAGCCGGCCGGCGACGAGCCCGCTCGGGCGGCCGTCGAAGGCGCCCGAGCCGATCTGCAGCAGTACTACCGCCAGTTGCATGACGATCTGATCGATCAGCGGCGCGACCTGCTGGAGACTCAAGCGCGATTCGAGCGGCTGCGGGTTGAGTTCCAGGACGAACGCCAGACCTTGACCAACTGGATCAGCGAGCGGGACGAGCAGCTTCGTCAGAAGGAAGAGCTGGTCCGCCGACAGTCGACGGAACTGAATCTGTCGGATCTGGCCTGGAAGCAGGCACGCGAGAAATGGCTCCAGGAGAAGCTGGAGGCGGAAGCGGTCATTCGTCGTCTGTTGACGGAGCTGACCGATCGTCACCGTCTGGCGCCGGACGACATTTCGCTGGAACACGCCACGCCGGCGGAACTGGACCGGCAGCGTGTTTTCGAAGTGAGTGAGCCGGAGGCGTCCGCCGGGCGGTCGCCCGCTCCGCACTGGCGGTGGACGGACGAACGAGCTCAGCGCGACGCCTGAGGTCCGGTGATTCTGGAAGGGCAGTCCGGTTTCCCCGATGACTTCACCGCTGACCAGCACAACCGATGCAGTCCTGCCGCCCATGCTGAAGATCTATCAGCCCGGCGATGCCCCCGGTGTCGTTGGCCCGAATATACTGGCCTGGGACGACGGTCGGCTGCTGGTGAATGCGGACTTCGCCCCGCTGCTGGAACGGTGCGGGCTGACGACGTTTGATGCAATCGGCACCCACCCTATCGAATCGGTGGCCAGGCAGGTTGGCGAGCGCGTGACCGGACGATTCACGCTGAGCGACGGCGGTATCGAGCACGGGTTTTATCTCAAGCGACACGGGCCGCCCCGCTGGCAGGAATGGCTCAAGGCCTGGCTGCGGCTGACCTGGCCAGTTCTGGGCGCCAGGGCCGAGTGGCAGGCCATGCTCTGGTTTTGCGAGCTGGGCATCCCAGCCCCGTTGCCAGTGGCGCTGGGCGAAGCCGATGGAAAGTCCTTCACAGTCGCGACGGCGATCGAGCCCCATATTCGACTCGATCACTGGTCGGAGAATCGAGCCTGCGATGCCGAGAGTCGGGATCCACGCCGCCGACGTGAGTGGCTGACTCGGCTGGCTCGGCTGGTCCGGCGAATGCACCAGGCGGGGCTGCACCATCAGGATCTCTACCTGTGCCACCTGCTGCTGACTCCGGATCGGCCGGAGGAGATCTCGGTCATCGATCTGGGACGCGTCCGCCGGCACCGACAACTGTCGCTTCGCTGGGTTATCAAGGACTTGTCGCAACTCCATTACTCCAGCCCGCAGGCGTCGCGGGCAGATCGACTGAGGTTCCTGCGAGAATACCTGGGAAGGCGCGTCACGCGAGCAGATCGGCGCCTGATGGCAGCGGTTGATCGGAAAGCCGACCGGATTGGCCGGCACACCGCCCGGCATGGCCTGTAACTTCCTGTGCGCGCAATCTCTGTTCGCGTAACGGGTTGCAGATTATCCAGCGGGCCTTCCGGGACGGGTGCTCTGTGCTCTTTCCGGTCGGTTGGGGTCTTGGAACACAGTTTCCGGAGGCGTTCCGAACTTCCCGGCAGCCTCCGTCGACACAGAGTGGGCTGAGACGGTTGACGTCTGCCGACCAAGCTGCCATCATGCCCGACTCTGTTTATTCGCAGGACTGGAACAGCGCGGTCGGAAGACCGGCCGCAGGAGCGAGGGCATGGGTCGATATACGGGTCCCAAGGGACGAATCAATCGCCGTTTGGGCGCGATGGTGTTTGAGAATGCTGGTGCGGTGAGGGCGCTGGAGAAGCGTCAGAATCCTCCCGGCATGGCTCAGCGCCGGCGCAAGGTGTCGGTGTTCGGCATGGCCCTCGCCGACAAGCAGAAGATCAAGTACTACTACGGGTTGCGCGAAGCGCAGTTGCGTCGATACTTCGATATGGCCCGCGCCGAGAAGGGCAACACCGGCGATCACCTCCTGGCGATGTGCGAACGCCGCCTGGACAACGTGGTCCGTCGGGCCGGATTCACCGCCACCCGTCTGCAGGCTCGCCAGGGTGTGGTCCACCGCCACTTCCAGCTCAACGGCAAGACGATCGACAAACCCTCGATTTTTGTGAATCCCGGCGACGTGATCACGCTGCGGAACCGTCCGAACTTGAAGACGATGTACCGCGATCTGGTCGACGGGAGCAGCGGCAGCCGCCATACGCCCGACTGGATTCAATTCGACGTCAAGGGGCTGGAGGCTCGCGTGGTCGCCCTGCCGACCGCCAGCGACTGCAGTCTGCCGGTCGACATCGGCGCCGTCGTGGCCCACATGGCGCGCTAAGCCGCCCGAAGAATTGAAGATCACACCGCGAGGCGAGTTCCGCAGGAATTCGCCTCGCGTTTTTTATTGGCGGCGACTCAATCTTCGGCGCGTCCATCGTGACTCATTTTGACGATCTTCGGATCGAAGCGGCCGACCGTTTCGACAAGGTCCGCCTGAGCCGCCATCACGTCCAGAATGTTCTTGTAAACGTAGGGGACCTCGTCGGCTCCGGCCGAAATCACGCGAATCCCTTTGGCATCAAGGTCCTTCTGCACCGCCCGGAAGTTGTACTTGTCGCGAGCTTGCGTGCGGCTCATCCGGCGCCCGGCGCCGTGGGATGCGGAGTTCAAGCTTTCCGGCTGGCCTTTGCCGCGCACGATGAACGCCGGATCGGCCATCGAGCCCGGAATGACTCCCAGGACACCCCGGCCAGCCGGAGTGGCCCCTTTGCGGTGGACGATGACTTCCCGACCGTCATGGATCTCTTTCCAGGCGAAATTGTGGTGGTTCTCTACGCCGGCGACGACGTGAGCGCCGAGCAGATGCGAAACCAATCGGTGGATCACGTCGTGGTTCGCCGCGGCGAAGTCTCCCATCAGATTCATCGCCGCCCAGTATTCCTGGCCCGCTTCAGAATTGAGGTCGAGCCACGCCAGGCGGCCGAGGTCGGCGTACTTGCGCGGCAACTGGCTCTGGGCCAACGAACTGTAGACATTACAGACTGCGGCTCCGGGGCCCCGGCTGCCGCTATGGCTGAGCAGCGCCACATATTGACCGGCGGGCAGGTTCAGATCTTCGGAAGGTTCTTCCAGCGTCAGGACGCCGAACTCGACAAAGTGGTTTCCCGACCCCGAAGTTCCGAGCTGCCGGCGGGCCTTGTCCCGGTGCTCGCGGGTGATCCGGGTGACCGTCCAGTCCTGGTCGAGGACCGCGTGATCCTGGGGCGTCTCGTGCTCGGAACCGATCCCGAATCGCGTTCCCTTTTCAATCGCAACGCGGTAGCGTTCGAAGCCCTTGTCGAGCGTTTCGGGAGCCAGATCCAGCACGGACAGCTTCATGCGGCAGGCGATGTCGACTCCGACGGCGTAGGGAGCGACCGCGTTCTCCAGGGCCAGCACACCGCCGATCGGCAGTCCGTAGCCGACATGGGCGTCGGGCATCAGGGCCGCCCCGCGCGCCATCGGAATCGAGCAGGCCTGCCGCATCTGATGATGCGCGGCAGGGTCGATCTCCGTCCCCCAGGTGCGGTAGCCGATCGGGGCGGGACGGAGATCGTCCTGCGACTCGATGAGCGCCGCTGCCAGGCCGCCGAACCAAGGGTTTTCCCGGAACTCGGCGGGACTGTCGAGGACCTGACGGATCAGGTCCTTGACCTCACGCCCTTTGCAGCCGCCCTGTCCGATTGCCCCCTGAATCCCCTGGATGGCGGCGTTCACGCAGTCGTCGGGGACTCCCAGCTTTCGCAGTTGCGTCGTGTTCATCTCGGATCTCTCGCCTTGCGAAACTCTCCTCAGATTCCGTCCGAAGACAGCCTGACGTCTGGTCAGGTTCGCGCGATGGATCCTGCGCGGCCTACAGCCAGAGCAACATCCGGTCGCGCAGTTCCGGCGGCAGTCGCTTCGTGACCGCCTTTTCGATCTGGTGCGTCGGATAGCGCGTTGAGAAGTGCATGGCGATGATCAGCTCGTTCCGGAACCGATCTTTGCGCTCGATCAGGTCGTCCAGATGAGTATGCCCGAACTTGTGGATCTTTTCCTTCCGATGCTCGGGGCGGAAAAACGTCAGCTCGGTAATCAGCAGCCGGGCCTCGTAGACCGGCGGATAGTCGTCGAGCCCGTCCGGCGATGTGTCGCCGGTGTAGCAAACGATCGGAGTCCGTTGTTCGGCGGTGACTTCCGTTCCGGACAGTCGGATATCGCGGATCTGGTCGCCAGAGAGTCCCTGATACTCGGGCTTCAGCTTTCGCCGCCGCGACCAGACGACGTAGCCGACGGAGGGGACGGTATGCCTGGTGCGGAAAGTGGTGACGACATGTTCGCGAGAAAGTTCAATCTCATCGCCGGGGTTGACGCCGATGAGGTTGCAGACCATGCGTCCGCGATCGAGCCGCTGCCAGATCTTCAGCATCCGATCGACGTTTTCGACGTTCTCCGCCGGGACATAGATTGTCGGTGGCTCCATCTTCATCATTCGCCGCCGGGCCACGTAGACCGGCAGCGCCGCCATGTGGTCGAGGTGGGCGTGCGTAATGAAAATCGTGCTGGTGCCGATGAAGTCCCAGGGGCTGCCGCCGAGATCGAACCCCAGTTTCAGCTCGGGAATCCGCCAGTAGCTTTGCACGGCCGCGCGTGAGTAGCCTTCGATCGTCAGGCCGTCGAAATGCAGAGTTCGAACCGGGAGATTTTCCAGCATGTGAAGTCGATGGGCCGGAAAGAGAAGCGACGGGAAACTGGCCTGTCACCAGGGATGACCAGTTTCCGGACAGGGTACCGCTGCGGATGGTTCGCAGCACGGGGAATCATACTGAATGGCGGCGATCGCTGCACCGCAGCGATCGCCGCGGCGGGCTGCATGTACCGGATGCAAACGCCGCAGGCCCGTTTTCTCGCGATGGAACTGCGGGAAAACGGGCCTGCCGGATTCACTGAGGGCCTGCGTCCGTCAGTCGTTGCGGAGCTTCAGCCCGCGTTCGGCGAGCTGCTGACGGATTTCGTTCAGCGAGGTCACGCCGAAGTTCTTGGTCGAGAGCAGATCGTCGGGCGATCGCTGGATCAGCTCGCCAAGCGACGCGATCTGCAGTCGGGCCATGCATTTGCGGGCGCGAACCGAAAGCTGCAGATCGGACACGGCCGAGCTGAGAAGCTGCTGTTCCTGCGGGGAGAGCTCCAGCGGCAGGCCGACCGGCAGTCCGGGGGCATGGGCGGGTTTGGCGACGGCCTGCAGGTTCTGGCCGACAGTCAGCCCATGCTGGGCCATGAGTTCGCGAATTTCGACCAGGGAGGTCTCGCCGAAATTCTTGCCCTGCAACAGGTCGTTCTCGGTGGTCCGCGTCAGGTCGCCCAAAGTCATGATGTTCATGCTTGCCAGGCAATTGCGGCTGCGAACCGACAGCTCGAAATCCGTGACCGGCCGGCTGAGGAGCTGTTCCAGGCGAGCTTCATTCCGGGCGACGTCGTCGTCGTAGAACATGTCGCTCGTCGCTTCAATGTCCTTCATGTACATGCGGGCTCGCGCATGCTCGGGATCGAAGCTGAGAATGCGGCGGAAACAGAAGGCTGCCGCGGGATAATTGCCCCGGTCTTCGTAGAGCAGGCCGAGATTGAGCAGGGCGCCCAGATGGTACGGCGCTTTGCTCAGGGACTGCTCGTACAGACGGATTGCTTCGGAGTCGTTGCCGTAGAGTGCGTTCTCGCCGGCCAGGCGGAAGAGCGCCTGGGCGTGGTGGGGATCCATGTCGACGGCGCGTTCGAAGTACTCGATGGCCCCGTACGTATCGCCGCGGTCGGCGAGAATACAGCCCATCTGATACGAGTATTCGGCCCGCCGGGCGCCTTCCGTGCCGGTGGAGCGGACGACCTGTTCGGCTTCGTCAACGCGTCCCTGCAGCCGGATCGCGCCCGCCCGCTTCAGCGTGGCTTCGACAGAGTCAAAGCCGGCCTTGGCGGCGGCGGCGAACTTTTCGGCGGCCTCCGCCGGTTTATCGAGCGCCAGCAGCGTCAGGCCGTGCACGTAGCTGCCAACCGCGTCGCCAGTGACCCCGGAGAGGATGCGGTTGGCGATCGCGTGCTGAGCCAGCAGGTAAGCACCCACGCCTGCCCGCACGATCGCGCCCGACTGGGTTTCGCCCGCTTCGACTTCGCGCAGCAGGGCGTCGATCTCGATTCGCGTCTGCATGACCTGGTCGGCAGCAATGGCGCGGCGGAACTGAGCCAGTTCGTCCGCCACCATCGGTCCGCGGTTCTGCAGCATTTCCTTCACGTTGACCGGTTCCGGCGCTTTGACGGCCGGCTTTGCCTTGTCTACGGACACGCGTGATCCTTCCTTACCAGATATCTGTCAGAAAAATCGGGAATTCGAGGTTGTACTCGTCGGTCGCGAAACCAGCATCTTATCAAATTAGGTTGTGGCTGCAATCAATCAAGCTGTGGCGGATGTGTACAAAAAAACCGGCGTCACTCGGCCGCCGCAGAGCTTCCCTGCTTCTGCTCTTGCTTTGCGGAAGCGATGGAATGAGATATGGTGCCAATTCGCCGGGACGAAACGACTCGCCAGATTCAGTGAGGGCACGATGGACCAGGATGAGATTCTACTGGACGCCGAAGAACGCATGGACAAGGCTGCACGGGTTGTCCACGACCAGTTGACCGGTTTGCGGACCGGACGGGCGACGTCCGGGCTCGTGGATTCCATCCGGGTTGACTACTACGGTTCGCCGACGCCGCTCAAGCAGATCGCCACCGTCAGCGTTCCCGAACCGCAGCAGATCCTGATTCGCCCCTTCGACGCGGGGATTCTGAACGACATTGCGAAGGCGATTCAGTCGAGCGATGTGGGACTGGCTCCGAATTCGGATGGTCGAGTGATTCGACTGAACATCCCCCCCCTCTCGACGGAACGCCGTCGGCAGCTCGTCTCGCGGGTGAAGGACTTGGCCGAAGATGCGCGGGTCTCGATTCGAAACATTCGCCGCGATGCCAACAAGCACGCGGATCAGGCGCTCAAGGACAAGCTGATGAGCGAAGATCTGCACGAAGCGACCAAGGACGCGATTCAAGAGCTGACCAAGCAATATGAGGGTAAGGTCAATGCTCTTGCCGAGGCGAAGGAAAAAGACATCATGGAGCAGTAGGGCTCCCGGACACTCTCGGGCGTTGAGTCGCAGGAGTTTCTCCAGCCTTCGCATTTTCTGCACCTCGATCGAGAAGTTGCCGCTCGTCCAGGTTTTCGAGACCTTAGTATTCGGCTCGGCCGACAGATTTGGCTCGGAGTCCTCGAATTCCCGCCGTGAACTGCTCTGCCGGCTCTGCCGGTTCTCGCTACAATTCTGCGGTGTTCCGGCGCCAGGTTGGTCCGGTTCGGTGTCTCGCGATTTTCAGGGACAGACGTCGTGACACGTATCCGAACACGCCTCTCCTCGAATCGTCCCTGGCATTCGTTCCGGCTCCTCATCTGCACGCTGCTCCTGGCGGCGACCTGGTCGATGGCAGCCCGTTCGCAGGATCGTCTCCCCGCGGGAGCCGCTCCAGGCGCGAAGCCGGCGGCGGGCGAGGAGCCAGCCAGACCCGAAACAATCATCCCGCGCGAACCGATCGAGGTCCTCTATGCGCTCGGAGCATTCGCCTGGCCGCTGGGCCTGATGTCGATCGTCGTGGTCTGGTTCTCGATCGAACGGCTGGTCGTGCTGCGCCGCGGTCGGGTGATTCCCCGTCCCTTCGTATTCCGGTTCTTCGAGCACCTGGAACAGGGCAAACTCGATTCCCGTTCGGCGGCCGGATTGTGTGAAGAAAACCGCAGCCCGATCGCCTCGATCTTCGCCCACGGCATTCGCAAGTGGGGCAAACCCAGCGTGGAAGTCGAGCAGGCGATTATTGACGGCGGCGAACGCCAGTTGAGCCAGCTCCGGAAGCACTTGCGCGTGCTGAATGGCGCCTCGACCGTGGCTCCGCTGGTCGGGCTGCTCGGGACCGTGGTCGGTATGATCGACTCGTTTAACAATATCGCCGCGCGGAATGCGATGGGAAAGACGCAGGACTTGGCGGCGGGGATCGGCCTCGCCCTGCTGACAACGGCGGTCGGGCTGCTGATCGCCATTCCGGCAATGATCATGTATATGTATCTGGCGGGCCGGGTCGACGCTCTGGTCATCGAGATGGACGGTTATGCTCAGCAGCTCGTCGACCAGATCTCGGCCGAAGGGCTGGCTGAGCAGGCTCGCGGTCGAGCGGCCGCCGCCACGCCCGCGAAATCGACGGAATCACGCCGGGCCGTCTAACCGGCTGCTGAGTTTTCGACCGTCATCAGTCATCGAGCGACGCCCGCGCTGAACGCCCGAGATTGACCGCCTGAGTCTGCGGCAGGACCGGCATTTCCCAGAGCTGTTCGGGAAGCGCCGGCGGATTAACCTGAATCGCGCCGAATTCCATGGCAAGGCTCATCTCGGCCTGCGGCCAGTCGAGCTCGATCCGGCGCGGCAGCACCACCCCGGTCTGCGGGTCGATGAAGTGTTCCCCCAGCCGGGCGGAGGCGATGATTTTTCCGTTGCGGGCAGAATCCCACAGCGTGTGTTCCCGGACGAGTCCGCGGCAGAGATCCACGACAACGATCTGGCGGACCTGCCAGCCGTTGTTCAGGACGTGGTCCGACACAAGCTGCACGGTTCCCGGTTGCATCCCGGGCTGCAGCCGCAATTGCTGAAAATCGTACGGCGACAGTCCGAAGGCTTCCATCAGCCACTGCGGTTCGAACGGCAGGTTGAGCTGCCGGACCGCCAGATCGGCGTCTTCGTGCCTGGCGTAATACACGTGGGGCTGTTTGTTCTGCTTAGCCCAGAACCAGAAGAGATGTTCGTTGGAGCCCAGGTCGACTTCGGTGCCGCCGATCGAATTGACCATCAGCCGAAGGCGTCGCCCCTTCTGAACGGCCAGGTCTCCGTTGAGAGGAAACGGAATCCCTTTGACTCGGATTCCGACTCCGTGGGCGCGCCAGGACTGCAGGCGATCGACGTTCTGATTCAGGTGGGCGACGACTTGTTCGACGGTGGCGTCGGGCGGGAGTACGCAGGGCTGGCTGGCGAACGGGTCTGCCGGTCCGCGCAGCCACGAGCGCATCGACGTGCATCCTGGTAGAAACACGAGGCCCATCGCGGCGGCTGAGCGGAGGGCCGCGCGCCGGCTGATCCGTGAAACGCCGGCGTCATCGCTCCCTGGGCACGCGTGCATCAGCTCCACTCCGCCGCCAGGTGAGTCCGCAGCTCCTGCTGCAATTGCTGTGTTTCGGGGGCGGGGAGCCGGAGGTTGGGCACCTCGAACGACCCTTCGCCGTGGAGACCGGCGAGAACGAGAATTTCTTCCCCGTCCTCTCCGCGTGCGTCGTCGAGCCTCAGTTTGCGATATTTCAGCAACAGGATCGCCAGCACATAACGCAGCCTGTCGTGAACCGGACTGGCTTCTTCGCTGAGCTGTTCGAAGTACCGCATCAGCGGTTCGGGATCCAGGCGAGCCTGACCAGCGGTTGGATCGGCCGGAACCGTCGACGTCCAGTGGCCGATGACCTCCGGCGGCGGCCCCTGCCAGCCTTCTTCAGAAAAGTCGAGCCGCAGCAGTTCGCCATCCTTCTCCACGACCACGGAGTGGCAGACCGAGCCCGGCGTCAGCGGACGGCCGGTCCCTGCGCAGGTCTTTCCAAGTGGTTTGAGGTGGTAGTCCATGGCCCCCGCCGGTGGAATCCAGTTTCATGGCGGGCCGTGTTGTAGGTTCTCAAGACGCCAGCAGCAAGAGGAATCGCCAGCGTGAAACGCGAGGCGAACCCGCGGTCGCGTGTTCGGTCTATTCGAGCTGGAACAGGACTGCTACAACCTCGCGGTTCGCATCGGCCCCGCGCCTCACGCCGCGAGTCCGATCGAAAACGAAGTCGGGTCGAGAAGGCGATTTTCATGGTCATGCGATGGCGGCTGGTGGCCGCGTATCTGGCCGCCTGGGTGACGGTCTCCAGTGCAGCCAGTCTCCCCGGTCAGGACGATCCGTTTCTGGTCGGCGACGGGGTGGGCGGGACGTTCGTCACACACCCGGAGCTACTCACGGACGACTCCGTCCGCGGCTCGTGGCTGGACTCGGTCCGCGAGGACTTTCGTCCGCAGGATTTTCCCGACGAGCCCTGGGGATGGCACCTGCTCCCCGAGGGGTTGCTGTATAAGTCGTATATCGCGGGCGAAAAAGAACCGCGGATGTCGACAGCGTTTCTGCACGAGACCGGCGGAGAAACGCTGTGGGACAGTGCGCTGGGCGGGCGAGTTGGTCTGGCGCGTTTCGGGACAGCGCGAGGCATTCAGCCCGAGGGCTTTCAGATCGACGTCGAAGGAGCCGCGCTGCTGCGAATGCAGCCTCAGGAAGAACGGGACGTCATGTCGGTCGACTTTCGAGCGGGCGTCCCCCTGACCTACCGCGAAGGGCCGTTCCAGGCCAAACTCGCCTACTATCACATCAGTTCGCACGTGGGGGACGAGTACCTGATCAAGAATCCTGGCTACGTGCGGAATAACTACAGCCGCGACGCGTTTGTGCTTGGCGGCGGCTGGTTCCCGATCGATCCGCTACGACTGTACGCGGAGGTCGGCTGGTCGTTCTATGGCACGGGCGGCGATAAACCGTGGGAGTTCCAGACAGGTTTCGAATGGAGTTCGAACCGGCCGACAGGAATCCGCGGGGAGCCCTATCTGGCGGTCAACGCCCAATTTCGGGAGACGGTCGACTGGAACGGCTCCATCAACGTCATGGCCGGCTGGCAGTGGCGCGGTCGCGAGAGCGATCACGTCTTTCGGGCGGGAATGCAATACTTCAACGGCCCGAATTCCCAGTACGTCTTTCTGAACGACCACCAGCAACTGATCGGGGCGGGGATTCGCTACGACTATTAGCGATCTTCGAAACGATCAGGACTGGGCCGGCAAAGCCAGCGAGGCCGCTGACGATTCCGTGTCGATCAGCATATACATGGCGACCAGTTCGGAAATCCGTGCGCCTCCGAGCTTACGGAGAATCGCCGAGCGGTGGGCATCCACCGTCCGCGACGAAATCCCCAGCTCAAAACCGATTTCCTTGCTGATCTGCCCCTTGATAATACAGCGCAGGACTTCGTGCTCGCGCGGCGACAGACAGGCGAACCGGTCCCGCCACTGCTCGATCTGACGGCTTCGTTCGGCACGTTCCAACTCGCTCCGCCAAGCCGACTGCAACGCCTCAAGCATGACCTGCGCGTTGGGGGGTTTCAGCAGAAAATCGTCGGCGCCCGCCTTGATGGCTGCAACGGCGTCGGCAATGGTTCCATCTTCGGCGAGCGCCAGCACTGGCTGACGGTAACCGCGTTGGCGGAGCATCTTCATGGATGCGCCGGCTTCGCCGCGCGGCATGTCCATCGCCACGCAGCCGCGCTCATTCTGCCCGACTTCGGCTAGAAACTGGGCGAGACGGTCGAAGCCTGAAACCTGTCCGCCGACGCTGCCGACCAGCCCAGCCAGCCAGGCCCGCAGCTCTCGATCGCCGTCAATCAGAAAGATGACTGGCTGCACGGAGAACACTTGCGGCGCTGCCGCCGCGTCAGAACGTAATGCGTGAGAACGGCTTGCGGCGATCATCATCCGGGACCCTCGGAATGCGGAAAGCGACCTTGTCACTCTCTAACTGCCGGCCGAATGTCATTTTTTTCAGAAAACGATGAGATTCGGGCAACTTTGTGCGGAATTCCCGTCGACTGACGCTTTCAGCTTTGTAAAAAAAGATATGGAGAGCCGTTCGTCGTCCGACGTGTTCGCGTGTTCCGGGGCGTTAATCCCATCGCGTGCGGTGGTTGATTGTCAGTCACTGGGACTTGAACAAGACAGCGGCGATAGAACGATTTGTGGGCGCCTTACGATGTCTGAATTTCTCGAAAACGCAGGGCATGAGCCAACGTTGATGAGCGGGCACGAGCAGTTTCCGACCACCGTCGCATCTCTGTTAAATGCGCTGCACAACCAACAGGATTCCGCCGCGTGGCGCCAGTTCTCCAGTCGATATGCCGACGTTCTGGTCTGCTATTGCCGCCGACGCGGGCTTCAGCAGGCGGATGCCGAGGACATTTCGCAACAGGTGCTGTTTGCAGTCAGTCGTCAGATTTCGAACTTCCAGCAGCAGCCTGATCGCGGACTGTTCCGGTCCTGGCTGGCAACGATTGCGATTCGCGCGATCTGGAAGCAGCGGCGGCAGTCGTGCCGGACTTCGGCAGGGTCGCTGCAGGACTGCGAACAACTGGCCGAGCCGAGCTGTCAATCGTGGCTGGCGGATTTTAACGCGGCGGTGCTCGATGCCAGTCTGAATCGAATCTGTCCCGAGTTCACCGCTGAGGAATGGACGGCGTTCTGCCGCGTCTGGCAGGCCGACGAGCCTTGCTTGGAGGTTGCCGCCGACATCTGCAAATCGGCAAGTTGGGTCTATCGGACGAAGTACCGCATCCTGGACCGTCTGAAACGCGAGATCGCAGTTCTGGCGGAAGATTCGGCAATTCTCTCGAGTTGAGTCCTGGCGGTAGCGATGGGAATTGCCCTTCGCAGCCAGAAACTAGCGAGGAAGGCGTCCAGGATGCCCTCAGCGGAAACGGGAATTCCGGCGGACGACTCTTCCGCGGAGTGTCCGACGGAGGACGTCCTTCGGCGATTTCTGGCAGGCCAAATTGCCCCAGAAGAGGAAATGGCCTGCAGCCTGCATCTCGACCATTGCCGGCACTGCCAGCGCCGCGCTGAGGAGGCCACTCACCGCGATGCCTGGTCTGGCAAACTGGAATGGCTCCCCTCCACCGCCGACTTGCCGATCCTTGGGTCGACCCCGGGAAGTGAACCAAGTCTGTTTTTGACGCCGCCGCCACCGGTGCTTGTGACTTCGGATACAAATATCGGTCTCGGCCCGAGTTCTGCCGGCAGGCCGGTCGACGGATCGGGATCGACAGGTCTAATTCCGCGATGGCGGGAACTTGAGCAACGGTTTGAAATTCGTGAGACCGTCGGCATCGGCGGCTGCGGGACGGTCTTTCGCGCCTGGGATCGGAGCCTCCACCGGTTGGTCGCGCTGAAAGTCCCGCATTGGCCGCTGTTTGTGCAGGAAGGAATCCGCCAACGCTTCGCCGTGGAGGCCCGGGCGGCGGCCCGTTTGAGCCACCCCAATATCGTCCCGATTTTCGAGGCGCAGATCGATGCCGAGGTCTGTTTCCTGGCGTCGGAATTTGTCGAAGGGCAGTCGCTTGCGGCGTGGCTTGCTGAGCGGCGCACCTCTCAGCATTCAATCGCTTGTCGACTTGCGGCGGCGTTAGTGCGCGAGCTCGCTTTCGGGGTGGAAGTCGCACACTCGCAGGGAATTCTCCATCGCGATCTGAAACCTGCGAATGTGCTGCTCGACTCTTCACGAAGTCAGGACGAACTGCCGTTTGTGCCGCGGATCACAGATTTCGGACTGGCCCGCCTGTCGGAAGAGGCCGGTCCGACAACCGTCGAAGGGAGCGTCATCGGCTCGCTGCCTTATATGTCGCCAGAACAGGCCGCCGGAGGGGGCAGGCGTCTCGGCTTCGGATGCGACATTTATCCGCTCGGAGTCATTTTGTATGAGGCCCTGACGGGGCGTCTCCCCATTCTCGGAACCAGCCCGGCGGATCTGTTGCAGAGAATCGGCAGCGAGTTCCCCATGGAACCGCGCCGTCTGAGGCCTGAGATCCCCGCCGACCTGCAGGCGATCTGTCTGAAGTGTCTGGAGAAGCGCCCACAGGATCGCTATCTCACGGCCCGCGAACTTGCCGCAGATCTGTCGAGATTCCTTGCCGGCGAAACCGTCGTCGCCCGCTGCCCTTCCATGCCGGAACAACTGATCCGGTGGATCCGTCGCCATCCGACGGCGACGACCGTGGTCGCCGCGAATTTCGTGGCTTTGACTGCAGTCGCAATCGTTCTGGCCGTGGCCAATCGCCAGCTCAACACGTTGAATCAGAATCTGGAAGCTGCAGTACAACTGCAGCGGGAAGCGGTTCGCCGGGCTGACGAGCTGCGCGCGGTTTCCGACACACAAAAGATCGAGGCACTTGAAAAGCTCTATATCGCTCAGGTGCGCCGCGCCTCCAACGCCTGGCGAGACCGTGATCTTCCGGAGCTGACGCTGATCGTCGGCCAACTGGACCAGCCTGAGTTTCAGTCCTTTCGCAGCCTGGAGTGGGCCTGGCTCAGGTCCCGTCAGGACAGTCCGTATCGAGAAATCACCCGTCTGCCGTCCGCCGTCTATTCGGTCTGCCTGGCAGGCTCGGGAAACCGTCTGGCCGTGACCGGAAAGGACGCGGTTGTGCGCCTGGTCGATTTCCATTCGGGCGCAATTGTGAACGAATGGTTCACGGAGCAGCGCGAGTGCAATGACCTCGTGTTTTCCGACCACGATCGCATTCTCTGGACTACCGGCGACGACGGCTCGCTTTGCCAGTGGGACGTTGCGACTGGCCGTCGGCTGATTCGTCTGGAGGGCCATGCTCCCGAACAGGCGCACAATATCATCGCGATTCCCGAGGAGAATCTGCTGATCTCGTCTGGAACCGACGGTAAACTCCGGTGCTGGGATCTGCGAACTGGCTCCGCGGGTCGGGTGATCGATGCGCACCGCCGGGCGCTCAACGGGATGTGCCTGTTCCCGGACCGCCGCCGAATCTTCTCGCTGGGGCTGGACGACCAGGCCGCGATCTGGGAACTGCCGTCAGGGCGGCTGGAGTCGGACTGGGATCTGAGCAGCGAAAATCTGAAAGGCTTTACGATTTCCGGAGACGGCCGACGACTGGTTGCGACGATGAGCGACCGTCGCGTCGGTTTGTATGAGATCGGCAGCCGGAAGAAGCTTGCCGAAGTCCAACTGCTCGACGTGATCGACTGCCTGATCGGAGGTCCGGACGCTCGGACATTCTACGCTGCCGACCGACAGGGAGTCATTCATTCTGTCCCGGATGATCCCGAAATGTTCCGCCAGATTGCCGACAACCCTGCGGTCAGTCGAACTGCCGACGGAGTCGCCAGCCTCGTCCGAGCGCACTCGGATCGGATCTTTGACCTCCAATTGACCGCCGACGGGACCGAACTGATTTCGGCCGGCGCGGATGGACACGTCAGGTCGACGCCGGTTACGGCGCTCACGGCTGCACGCGGCACGTTCCGAGCTTCCGCCGAAGTCGACGGAGTCCACAGTCTGCCGGTTGGAACTCGGACGATCTTTTATTCCGAATCGGGATTGGGGGAACTCGACGAACGGATGCGTCCCGCGAGGCCTGGCGCAGCATTGCAGCAGCCAATCCCGGACGCCAGCTTCTTCGATGAACTGGCCGTGACTCCAAGAGGTCGCCCGGTGACCGTTGAGGTTAAGCAGGGACGCGGAGCGAACTGGCTGGTGATCCGCGATTCGGAAACTTTGCAGCCATCGCAGGTCTGGCCATTTTCCTCTCATGATGCCTCCGTGGACGGCATTCATGTCGATCCCCGGGAAACGCTGGCTGTTCTCCGGCGACACTCGTGGAATCGGCTGCAGTTCGTCGAACTGGCGACCGGAAACGAGCAGGCGGAGATGGCCTTCGACGAGAACCTGAGCGATTCGGCGATGTCATCTCAATCGGGTTTGCTGGCGGTCAGCGTCGGCCATCAGGTGGTGGTTCTCGATCCTGCGACTCGGCTGACCCGCTGGTCGGACGGCTCGCCTTCGCAGTCCATCAAAGACCTGCGGTTTTCACGCGATGGGCGGTATCTGGCGGCGGCCTGTTCCGACCGGGCCATCTGGATCTGGGACGTCGAATCTGGAAAGTTGCTGACTCGGCTGACAGGTCATCGGCGCGAAGTGAACGCAGTTGAGTTCTCGCCGGATGGGAAAACCGTGATCAGCGGAGACAGCAGCGGGTTAATCAAATTCTGGCGGCTGGAAACCGGAGACCAGTTATGTGATCTGGAGCTGAATCTTCCCGGCGACACTTGCACCGGCCTGGAGTTTCACGCGATTTCAGAGTCGTTGCTGATTCGGGACGGCGAAGGAACCCTGACCGCGCTCCCGCTGAGACTTCCTGTCCGCCGCTGATCGCCGGTCCCGGCATTGCGACGAGCAAAACTGCAAAGTTGCTGCAAAACGCGCTAACCCGCATGATTCATCAATCAACTCGTCGTTCCGACATCGGCTCGGCCTGAGAGCAAGCGGCGGTCGAACGGCGATCTGCGCCGGGCGGCGCGCAGAACGCCCCCCTCCCCGGGAACGTCGAATGATGATGGCGGGTCCGTGGCCGCGCGACGGGAGAAGGCGTCAGGTGGTGCGCGGCCAGGCCAGCACCGCCTGCGAAATCCGGCGGTACGCGTCCGCAGACGGCCAGCTTACGCTCAACCGGACCGCCACCCGGCGGGCGCTGACCGTGATCTCCGCCGCCTTGATCAGTCGCTGACGCCATGGCGTGGCGAACCCCTCGCCCAGCGGATCCGCGCGACGACGATTGAACCAGCCTCGCCGGTGAGCTGCGTCCGAGAGACCTCGATTCGATCAGTTTTCGGGGGAGGAAATCGAGGGCAAACGGCAGCAAACCCTGTCAACTCACCTCCGGCCTCCTTGTGGCGTTGAAGTGCTGATCTGACAATACCTTCTACGCCGTGGGAGGCCGATGTCTTGGAACGATAGCCCCTGTTTCACAAAACTGGGCTCCCCACGGAACTGGGGGTGTGCTAGGTTTCCCGCCCGACCGCCCGGGACGGCGGTCTGGTCAAGCTCGCGACCGGCGAAGGAACGCCCGAATGCTGCGGATTCTCGGACACTCGACTCTGGCCGTCTTCGCCCTCCTGCTGTGCGCGGCTCCTGCCAACGCCGACGACGGCTATCTGCTCCGCTACAAGTTCCGTCCGGGAATGTTCATTCATCTGAAGATCACGGACAAGATGCAGATCGAGGCGAAGTACAACGCCAACGTCGAGAAGCACGCGAATAAAGCGGTCACCTGGAAGCACTATCGCGTCATCACTGCCGACGAACGGGGTCAGGCGGTCCTGGAGACGCTCAACGAGCGAGTCAGCATGGAACTGAAGTTCGGCGAGCACCCTGCCGTCAACTTCGATACCGCCAATCCCGGGGACAGTCCGGATCCCAAGTTTCAGGCCGTCCTGGCCAGCACCGGCAAGCCGCTGGCGCGGACAGAAGTCACGTCACGCGGTGAACTGGTCAAACTGACACCTCTGGTGACGGACATTCCCGGCGCTGCGGAAGCGAGTAACTTCCTGGTCGTCTTTCCGGAAGAGCCGGTGCCGATTGGCGGAAAGTGGAAGGAATCGTTCGACACGCCGGTGACCGTCGGCAAGACGCTGCAGCAGAATTTCTCGCTGATGCGGGAATACACGCTGGTTTCGGTCGACGGGAATCTGGCTCACATCAAAATGCGCGTCGGCCCGAAGGGCGTCCTGAACGATCCGCAGATGGAAATGCAGCTCATGCAGCGACTGATCACGTCGGACATCGTGTTCGACATGTCGCGCGGGCTGATCGTTTCGCAGCACAATACGGTCGATCGCAACGTCGTCAATCCGCTGGGCCCCGGGTCGCAAGTCAGCGCCATTGGCGATTATCGGCTGGAATTGACCGATAGTCCCGCGGCCGTGCAGCAGGCGGCGGCGGGTGCGAAGACGGAGTCGAAGTAGGATCGGGATCGTTCAGACCCGCTCGATGAGCGCCTGGTAGGCGCCGTCCGCGGGCTGCCCCGGCCAGAGGGTTACTTCCTCGATCAGCCGAAACCTTGGGTTGTGGTCGATGGTCGAGTGGACGACCGCGGTGTTTTCCTCGGGATCGATGCTGCACGTCGAGTACAGGACTCGCCCGCCGACATTGGTCCGGGCGAGGGCGTCGGCGAGCAGCCGGCGCTGGATCATGGTCAGGTCCGCGATCCCTTCGGGCGTAATCCGCCAGCGGGCTTCCGGCCGCTTTCCCAGTACCCCGGTGTTGCCGCAGGGAACGTCGACGAGGACCCGGTGAAACGGTCCCCGTGGCAGGTCGTGGCCGCCCGCGGACACCAGCATTGAACGGATGATCGACAACCCCAGCCGACGGGAGTTTTCGTCGATCCGGTTGAGCCGGCGAGCCTGCAGGTCGGAGGCGATCAGAGTTCCGTGATTCTGCATTAACTCTGCCAGGTGGCAACTCTTGGCGCCCGGTGCAGCGCAGACGTCCCAGACATCCTGCCCCGGCTCGGGGGCCAGCCGGGTCGCGGCGGCCATCGCCGCCAGATCCTGCACGGTGAACCAGCCCTCGGCAAAGCCGGGCCATTCTTCGACGCGAGGGCCGCTGTCGACCAGAATCGACGACGGGTGCGGACCGGGGCGGACCTGCATCCCGGCAGCCTGCCACGCGGCCAGGAGCTCATCGCGCGTGGTGCGCAGTCCGTTCACTCGGGCCGTCAATGTGGGAGGCTGATTGAACCATTGCGTCCAGCCGAGTACCTGCCGCCAGTCGGCGAATTTCAGCCAGCGCGCAATCAGCCACTCGGGGAAACTGGCGGCGGCGGCCAGGTATGCTGCCGGTTCTGTCGCCGGATCGGCGAAGACGGGCTCATTTAGCCGGAGAAAGCCCGCGCCCACGGGCAGCGCATCCGGCCCCGGTTCGGTCACAGGCTCGTTGGTGACAAGTCGCGTTGCGCCACGGAGGACGCCGTTGACGAAGCCCGTCCAGCGGACGCGGCCGGCCCGGCGGGCCAGCTCGACCGTTTCGTGGACCGCGGCGTGGTGCGCCATGCCGGGCATGAGGGCGATCTGGTAGACGCCGAGCTGCAGCAGCAGCCACAGCTCCTCCTCCATCGCCTCGCGCGGCCGCTTGACCAGTTTTCGCAGCAGCGCATCGAGCGTATCCTCCCGGCGAACGACGCCGAAGACCAGCTCCCGCGTCAATCCGCGGTCCTGAGCCGTCAATCCCGCGGCGTCCAGCCGCTCGTCGAGGAGCTCGCTGGGCCACTGGCCCGATTCGCGACTGTCCCGCAGGACCTGGTAAGCCAGTTCGCGTGCGCTGCCGGCGGCGAGCCCGAACCGGCGCGGAGCGGAGAACTCTTCAGGCATTTCGTGGCGTCCTCAGGTCGCAGACCATTCGCTGCAGTCTGCTGCTGCCACGCGGCGAGTCGTGCTGGTGTTGGTGGAAGAGTCGCGCAGGGTGCGTTTCACCGAAACGGGTCGCACAGCCGGTTCAGGTCCCGGAAGTAGTCGGGGTAAGTCTTTGCGGTGCAGCCTGGATCGAGAATCCGGATGCCTGGCGCCCGCAGGCCGATCAGCGAAAAGCTCATCGCCATCCGGTGATCGTCGTAAGTGTGGACCTCGCCGGGGGAGACGGGACCGGGATAAATCGTCATGCCGTCGGCGTGCTCGTCGGCCCGGATGCCCAGCCGCTGCAGTTCAGTGACGACCGCAGTAATCCGGTCGGTTTCCTTATGGCGCACGTGGGCAATGTTCCGGATCGTGGTCGGACCATCGGCAAACGGGGCGACCGCGGCCAGAGTCTGGGCCGTGTCGCTGATGGCATTCATATCGATGTCGATGCCCCGCAGCGGCCGCCCCTGGACGGTAATCCGGTCGACGCCCCATTCCACGTCGCAGCCCATCTGTTCGAGAGCGTCGACAAAATGGACGTCTCCCTGCAGAGCGTCGCGCGAGAGCCCGAGAACGGTGATCCGTCCGCCGGTGATCGCCGCCAGTCCAAAAAAATAACTCGCCGCCGAGGCGTCCGGTTCGATGTCGTAGTGTCCGCCGCGATAGGTCTGAGGGCGAATCCGGTACGATCCGGGCTGGACGTCGACTGTCACGCCGAACTGCCGCATGACCCCCAGAGTCATCTCGATATAGGGTTCCGACACCATCGGCCCGGTCAGACGAAGCTCCAACGGGCTGCGGGCGCAGGGGGCGGCCATGAGGGCGGCACTGAGAAACTGGCTCGACTTCTCCGCGGAAACGGTCGCGACGCCCCCTTCCAGCCCCTGCGAGGTCACCACGACCGGCGGCGAATTCGTGCCCAGTTCCGATCGAACTTTGACGCCGAGCTGTGCCAGCGTTTCCAGCAGGTCGTCGATCGGCCGCTGTCGCATCCGATCGTTGCCGTCGAGACGGTAGATTCCGTGGCCGAGGGCGCACATTGCCGTCAGAAAGCGGATGCTGGTCCCGCTGTTCTCCAGCCACAGATTTGCTTCGCCGGCCGGGATTTTTCCGCGACAGCCCACGATTTCGACGGTACATGCTCCAGAGTCGGCGAGCACGTGCAACCCGAGCCGCTTCAAGCTGTCGAGCATGACCTGCGTATCGCGACTGTCGAGAACGCCGGTCAGGTGCGACGGACCGTCCGCCAGGGCCGCGACGACCAGCGCGCGGTTGGTCAGGCTTTTCGATCCCGGCGGTCGGATTTCGCCAGTCACCGGGTGGAGGATCGGCAGAATCTCGATAGATTTCTCTGCGTTCACGCTCGACACTCGCAATCGATGAAGCACTTTTGCACGGCGACTACCACTAGCGATCTCCAAATTCCGACGGACTTGCCCCCAGGTCGACGATGCTGCAGGCATTGATGACCGGCAGTCCCAGTTCTTCCGCCCGCTGCAGCAACGCCTCGCTCTCGCTGCCGGGGTTGAGCCAGATTTCCGACGGCTGTTTGGCGGCGAACTGTTCCAGCAGCGTGATCCCGATCTCCGGCGGAACGTAGACCGTGATCCGATCGAGACGCTCGACGGGAACGTCGTTCACGCTGGGCCAGACCTGCTGCCCCTCGATGGTCGCGGCGCTCGGGTTGATCGGAAAGACTCGATAACCCTGCCGCAGGTGAGCCCTGACCGACTTGTTGCCGTATTTGGCGCGATTCTGGCTCGCTCCGACCACGGCGACGGTCGGCTGTGGCGTTTCAGTCACTTCTCTGCTCCTGCCTCCAGGCCGATCGATCGATTGACGGCTCCGGCTCTACCGCGTTGGTGCGAAATTCTGTCGGTTCCGCCCGAAAAAGGGTCCAACGCGAGATTCTACGGCGGGGGAGAGATCCGGAGAAGTCTGCCAAAGGATTCGGCGACCGTCGGTTGATTCGCTGCTCGACAAGCCAACCAATGATTACCAGGACTGAGCCGGCGGGAAATGCACCAAGCCCGACCGGCAGGTGCCGATCGGGCTTGGCGTGAATTCTCGGATCGAGCCGACTCGTTACTGGAATCCGGTCGACTGCGGTCCGGCACAGCGAATCAGGTGGTCGTGGTCGATGTAGACGACCTGAATCGATTCGTCCTTGTGATGGAACGGCACCGGCCAGTCCGAGCGGATGACCTTGTCGTAGTAGACCGTGCACTTGTAGTGGCAGTGGTGGAGTCGGGCCGGGCCGACCATCGGGTAGAACCGGCAGTCGTCCATGCGGTCGACGATGGGCTCGACGACGATCCGCACGTTGTTCCGGTTGGTTTCGGCGAGGAAGGACCAGCCGCCGGACGTTTCGTTCGGCATGGCCATCATGACCTCGTCGGGCGACGGAGGATCCTGGCAGAAGAGGGGGGCGTGCTCCCCTTCGACCGGATCGAGAATCGGCACTTTGTCGTACCGTTCCTCTTTCTTGTACGTATCTTCGATCAGCTCGCTGTAGTACGGGCTGACTGGAATGGCGGGGGTCGTCCCGAAGAAGGCCGAACCGATGAATGCCATCTTGAGGAAGTCTCCGAGCAGGACGCAGCCGCTGTTGCTGGCGGTCAGCAGGCCGATGCCCATCAGCAGCGAGACTCGCTTCAGCAACGATCCTGGCTTCTTCATCTTGCCTCTCCGGAATCAGCGGGAAAAACCCCCGCCTGCATCACACCGTCTGCTTGGAAGGGATGGTCGAGTCCGGCCCGTGGAGAAACATCACTCGCGGGGACTATCGACCGACAATCTCTTTATCGTTCGGCGACTGCGGGAAACTTGCGGGATTCTGACGCTTTTAACGATTCTTCCAGATTCGCCGCCCGGCTCAGGGGATTCTCCAAGTCGAGCCGCGGGCGGCAGTTCCGCCGCACGCCTCGAAATCGCCCTCAAGCCGCCTGGAATGAAAACGCCCCGGAGCGATGACTCCGGGGCGTTGCGCCATTCAGCTTGCAACCGGCCGTACCGGCGGCGCCCTCGGGCCTCCGCCAACCACGGCCAGCCCACTTCGGATCGGGTCCTGTGCGAGCAGACCGGGACAGGCCCATCCTTCTCAGACGGACCTGCCAGACGGTGGAGTACGGACTACCAGTTCTTGGGGCTCATAAACCACCACCACTTGTCGGTCCGCTGATTGAACTGCAGATTCCACTGACCGTCGTCCCAGCGGAGGGTGGCGTCGCGCCAGCCCATCGGGACCTGCGGGTACGGGTAGAACGGTCCCATGTACGGGAACGCGCTCGCGCTGTACTGCGACGGATAGTTGACTGCCGCGTAGTTGGGATACTGGGCGTAGGCCGGCCAGGCATGCTCCGGCAGACTCGGCTGGTTGTACATCGTCTGGGAGGCGCCGGCGCCCGGATGACCGTAGCCGGGAGGAGCCGGCACGCCCGGTCCCATCGGCATCGGCGCTCCGCCCGGTCCCTGATAGCCGGTCGGCATGGCCGGGTAACCGTAAGGACCGGCCGGCGGCTGTCCGGGCATGCCCGGCTGCATTCCGGGACGCATGCCCGGGACGCGAAGCCGGTTGGAAACTTGTTCCACCCCCGGAACCTGGCTGACCAGTTGCTGGGCCTGCGCGGCCTGAGCCGGCGAATCGACTTCGCCCGCCAGCGTGCAGACGCCGTTCGAGAAGCGGACTTCGATGTCGTAGCCTTCCAGTCCGGCCGCACCCAGAGCCCCGCCGATCTGCTCGGCGACAGCCTGGTTGTCCATGCCGTAATTGACCTTCTGGATCTGGCCGCGACGATCGCCGGCACGCTCGGTTCCGCCAGCCTGGACGACTCCGCCAAGCCGTTCCGCAGAACGCGTCGCAGCCGCAGCGGTCGAAGTTCCGACCGTCAATTGATTGCTGACGTTGCTGACGCCCGGAACGCGCTTGATCGTGCGTTCTGCGGTCGATCGCATGCCGGCATCGCTGACCTGGCCCTTGATCAGGACCACGCCGTTCTGAAATTCGAGTTCGATACCTTTGCCTTTGACGCCGGCGGCTTTCAGGGCCTTGGCGATCTCCTCGGCCTTCGCCTGGTTCGGGCTGGCGGCGCCCGACTGGCCGGCGGACCGTGGGCTCGCAGCCTCGCCCGCGGCGAAGGTCAGACCGGGCATCGCCGCCAGCAGGCCCAGCGTCAATGCCCACTTTCCGTACTTGCGCATGGAATGCACTCCTTCCGTTTCCCTCGCTGACCCAATCCGCTAAGGCCCGGCAAAGCGCCGGCGCCCGGCGCCCCCGAGAATGGCATCGGGAACTGCCGGGAAGGCTCAGGAAACTCTCCCCGACATCTGTGTGGGGATTCTCCGTTGCGTCCCTGCGGTCGACGGTGAATAAACCCACCGTCCGCGAGGCGCGCTGACACCTCGCTGTCCTAATTCATCGGTCGGAGTCCGTCCGATTACGCAGACTATTCCGAGGATTTCGGAAAAACCCGCGGTAACGGTTGTCGCGGCAGGAGGAGTCCCCGGCTCGCCCCACCGTGGCAAAGAACGGTTTCGAATGTCGAACGGGAAGGAGTGTTGTCGGCCTTCCGGACCGAAGACGAAGGCCGAACGCGCACGACGATTGAAGCGAGAACCTCCGCCCCCTCCGGCCACATGCATGCCGCGCCGGCTGTGAAACAGGCGCGTTCCACAGACCGAGCCGTTTCACGAATCGCGGAGATTATCGCGCGGCCGGTGCCGGAGTCGGCGGCGCCCCGGTTCAGGCGTTGCACTGGCCGCGCAATCCCGTCCCGTCCCGGACAAGGAACCGTTCTGGCGGCCGGCAGAGCCCGCCCTACACGACTTCGCGAACGATCACCCGTACGCCCTGGGCCGAGACGACTTCAATCGTCGCTTCGGCCGCGATGAACTGGCCGTCGCTCTGGACGTCGTAGACCTGTCCCCCAATTTCCGCCTTTCCGGAGGGGCGCAGCATGGTCAGGCTCCGACCGCGGCGACCGACCAGACCTGCCGCCAGTTCGGAAGGATCATTCTCCCGCCTCAGCCGCGGAGTGGTGTCGTCGACTCCGGGCGGGCCGAGCGTCATCTGATCGTACAGCGGGGTATGGGGCAGCACCCGGGCCAGCGCAACACCCAGAATGCCGACTCCCAGGAAGGCGCCAAGGACGGTCCCGATACTCTTGAGGAGCGAGTCGAGATCGGCGCCCGGCTCGAAGTTGCCGAACGTCTGCAGAGCCATGACCAGCGAAACGAGCATCGACAGGATGCCGGTCACGCCGAACACGCCGAATCCGGGAATCACGAAAACTTCCAGCGCCAGGCAGGAGATTCCAAAGACGAACAGCGTGATCTCCAGCCAGCCGGCCGTCCCGCCGAGAACCGACGACCAGAAGAAGAGGACGAAGCAGAGGACCGACGACAGCCCCAGGATGCCGGTCATGAAGTGGAGTTCGACGTACAGCAACGCCACCCCCAGGACCAGCAGGAGGACTTTCATCCCCGTCGTATTCAGCAGGAAGACTGTATTATCCACCCAGGTCTGCTGCAGCGGCGCAATCCGGGTATCGGGGGGGATTCCCAGTCGGCTGCGCAGCTCCTGAAAGTCCGCGACCGGCCGTTCGGCCAGCTTCAATTCGTGCGCCCGCTTGCCGTCGACCGTCAGCAGGAGCTCCCCGTTCGTTTCCCGCAATTGCGGCCCCTGGATCCACTCGCCGTTCGAATTGTGCAGATCCTCCTCGCTCATGTACGAAATCCGACCCGTTTCCCGGTTGGTGACTTCGAAGACCTTCAGCGTCCGAAACGCCATCGCCTCGGCCAGGGCCGGAGCCCGCCCTTTCTTCTCCGCCAGATGCCGCAGACTGACTCGGAGCGGACTCAGCAGCTTTTCCGGGACACGCTCAAACTGCCCGCCGGCTTTCATTTCAATCGGCCCGGCGTCGCCGAAGCGGGCGTCGGGGTGCATGACGATCTCGTCGCACCCCAGCGCGATGATCGCCGCTCCGCTGAGCGCCATTTTGGGGACATAGGCAACCGTGCGAACTTCCTGCGGATTCAGATCGGCCAGCAGATTGGCCAGATTCAGGCTGGCCAGGAGCTGACCGCCGGGCGAATCGATCTCAAGAATCAGGATCTTTGCCCCCTGGGCGATGGCTCGCCGCACCTGGCGCTCGAGAAACGATTCGAGCAGGGGATCGATCGTTCCTTCGACCCGAATCAGCCGGACTTTGCGACCGTCGCCCTGCGCCAGATTCTCCCGCATGGCCTCGCGGGGAAGTCGGTACAGTTCGGAAACCGCGGCCCGGTTCTCGGCGGTCTGCGAGACCAGCATGTTCAGCGCTCGGCTGGTCGAGCCCTTGAAGACTCCCGTAACTCCCCGCTCCTTGATGATCTCCGGGTTGTTGAGCGTCACGTTGGTTTTGCGGAGCGTCTCCAGTTCGTCGACCGTTGCAATCCGGGTCTCGGACTGTCCGTCGGCTCGTTCCACCTGGACCCGCCAGAGCTGTTCCTGGGGATCGAGCATCCCCTGGATCAACGCCGTGCTGACCTTGGGATTATTTCGTTTGGCGCCGAGCGCCAGGGCGGTCTGTTCGTCCTCGGGATCGAGGGGCTTGCCGCGCGAAATGTCCCCCAGCTCGGCATCCGGATGCATCACGATTTCGCGGCAGGCCAGGGCCACCAGCACATTCGGACCAGTCACGGTCTGCGGCACCCAGGCCACCGTGGTCAGCCCGGCGACCGCAGCGGACGTCAGGAACTTCGTCAATCCCTGCACCTGGTGGAACGGACTGGTGCCGGGCTCGATCTGCAGGACCAGTATCCCCTTGCGGTTCTCCCGCGCAGCCTGCGACTTGAGGTCGAGAGCGGCGGCGGAGACCCGGGCGTAGACCGTATCGTCGATCGGGCTGGAAACCGTGACAAACTGGCCGATCGGCCCCGCGGGGGGGACGGGCGGATCGGCGGGAGCTGCTTCCTGGGCCGAAACTCTCGAAACGAACAAGGCCACCACGGCGAGCCACGCCAGGCAGAGTTCCGAGACGGTTCCGGGGCTCGTGAGTCGGACAGAACGCATCAGTACGATTCCCCTGGCAGGAACGTCAACTCGGCGACGCGACCGGTCGCGTTTGTTCAGACTACCAGATTATAGGAGGCCGCGGAAAACTCCGTCAAACTGCGCGTCGCCGACTCGGGGAAGAACGCACGGCCCGGCTCCCCGGATCATCACGACACAAAGCAAACGACCCGCGTTCACGGGAACGCGGGTCGTTTGGGAATTCGTTGAGGGTTGAGCGTCGATCGTTGAGTAATGGGGAAGGTCTCTCAGCTCCGCCGGGCGGCATTCGAGACCGACTCCCGTCCCCCCGTTCTGACCATCAACCATAGACGATAGACCATCGACTAATTCAGCGTCTTCTCCCCTTTTTTCCAGCCGCAGGGGACCAGCTTGTCGGTCTGCAGGGCGTCGAGGACGCGGAGGACTTCTTCGATGCTCCGGCCGACCGGCAGATCGTTGATCGAAGCCCAGCGGAGAATCCCCTTCGGATCGATCAGGAACGTGCCGCGGTAAGCGACTCCCATGTCTTCCTTCAGCACGCCGTACGCCTTCGAAAGAGCGTGCGTCGTGTCGGCGAGCATCAGGTGCTTCATCTGCGCCAGTCCAGGGTGGCTGTCGCACCAGCCCTTGTGGCAGAAGGCGCTGTCGGTGCTGGCGGTCAGCAGCGCGCAATTGCGGCCGCCGAATTCGCCCAGGGCGTCGTTGAACGACACGATCTCCGTCGGACAGACGAACGTGAAGTCGAGCGGATAGAAGTAGAGGCAGACCCACTGGCCGGCGTAGTCCGACAGATTCACCTGCTTGAACTGCTGTGCGGTATCGTTCTTGGTGCGATCGTATGCCTGCACAGAGAAATCCGGGGCCAACTGACCGACGCGGGCTGCCATGGATCGAAGTCCTTGTCAAAAAGTGTCTGCGGAGTGGTTTGTGCGGGAAACCGACCGTTTCACGCCAGCGGAAGAAGTATAGCCAGGCAACCGTCAGGAGACGAGAGTCCCGGGAAGTCGAGAGTCGAGAGTCCAGAGTCGAGAGCCAGAGGCGATTCACGATCAGCCTGCTTTTCTGGCTATTCGCTACTCCCTATTCGCTATTCCCTAACTCTGCTTCGGCCCCATCAGGCTGATCCGCAGCTTCGAGTCGTGGTGCGGCGTCGCCAGGCGCAGGCCGTCCGGGTGGAGCGACAGGTCGCGGGCCGGGCTGCCGAGACTCAGGGAGTGGAACTCGTCCGCCGCATCGGGCTTCCAGAAAAACAGATGTCCCCCCGCCTGGCCGCCGATCGCCGCGGCGATGAAGCCGTCGGGATGATACAGCGAGCCCCAGGCGACGCCGTTGAGTTTGGCCTTCGTGAGGTGCGTGATCGCCTCCTTGCCAGTCTCCCAGTCGATCTCGACAACGATCGGATTGCCGACGCCGGCGAAGGCGTTGGTCACGTTGGTGATTCCCGAGGCCAGCAGACGCTTGCCGTCGAGCGAAAAACTCATGTCATGGGCGCCGCCGTAGTCGGCCCGGAATCCTTCGTCGTACTTCGTGAGGGCGGCGATCGGGAATTCGCGGACGAGCTTGCCGGTCTCCAGTTCCCACTGGATGAAGCGGGCGACGAGGTCGCTTGACACCAGGTGCTTGCCGTCCGGATGAAAAGCGACATTAAACACGTAACGCAGATGACCGGGGAACTCGCGGACCAGCGTGCCGTCTTCCAGTCGCCAGAGCTTGACGAGCAGGTCGTCGCCGCAGGTCGCCAGAAACTGACCGTCGGGACTGGTGACGACGGCCCGAATCCAGCCGCGATGGGCGTCAATCGTCCGGACGGGGACCGGCTGGTCGGCGGCGGTCGCCCACCAGATCAGCCGACCGTCATAGCCCGCCGTGATCAGCGTGGCGGCGTCTTTCGAAAAGGCGAAGCTGAAAACCCAACTGTCATGGGCGGCCAGTTCGACCTTGGCCCCCGACGCGAGATCCCACCGCAGCACTTTGTTGTCCTGGGCTCCCGCAAAAACATAGCGCCCGGCCGGATCGAACCGGCAGGCAACCAGCGGCGCCGTGTGGTCGTAGGTGACGGCGACATGCGTCTGAGCGGGATCGGCAGGCATGGGCGAGTCTCGGGCGGGGCGGGCAGGCTCTAACCGGTTGATCATACCGCGAGGCCGTCGCGGGAGAAGCTGAGAGTTTATCCGGAAATTCCTGCGAGCCATCCCGGCCGGAATTTCCATCGGTCCACAGCCGGTTCCGTGTCCGAAGAATCACCCCGGAATTTCCTACGGTATTCGCTCGCGGCCCGTGGCAGACCCGCGTACACTGACGCCGCAATTCTCCCGGTCTTTCCGGCCGGTTCTGTACGGGACCGTCGCGGCATCAGTCATCCCATCGCTAGAAAGTCGCTCATGAGCATCTCCGTCTCCTGCGAACTCTGTGGCAAGGAGATCAAGGTCAAGGACGAGTTTGCTGGAAAGAAGGTCAAATGTCCGGGATGCGGCGGGGTGCTCGCCATTCCCCGGGCGGCCTCCGACGACGAGGAGAGTTTCGACGACTTCGAGGATGTGCCGGAAGAGTCCGCTCCGCGGCGTGTCAAAGCGATTGGCGGAGCGAAGAAGAAAGGACGCAAAGGGGGACGTTCGCAGTCGTCGTTGATCATCAGGACCGCGGTGTTGACGTCCTTGCTGGGCGTGCTCGGGATCGTGCTGTTTCTGATGGCGTGGGGGCGGTTCGGCGCTCCCGCGCCATCGGTCGCTCAGCAGCCGAATCCAACGGCGGGGCCTCAATCCGCGCCGGCCGCTGCCTTGCCAGTCGTCCCCGTCGAGCAGTTGCGCTGGTTGCCGTTCACGATGAATCGAGGACTGATGGTGATCGACCTTCCCGGCGTTCCGGACGTCGAGAACGTCGATCAGTCCTGGAGCGCGTTGCCGCTGGAGGAGTTTCGCATTCATAAGGCCGAGGCCAACGGCGGGATGGTTCACGTCGTGACCGGTTTTGGCGCGAAGAACGTGCGGGACTACGAAGAGCACAAACAGATCTTCGACCAGTTTGAGCAGCAGTTCCTGCAAACCCATCCGGGGACGACGATCCAGATCCAGGACGACCAGCTCGTGCAGGGCATGGCGGCTCGCAAGACGTCGTTCGCTGCAGGCGGACGGATAGTCGGATGGCAACAGATGGTCTGGACCGGCAGCCAGTTCATCTTGATCCGCCTGGCACAAACGGGAAATGCAGACTTTTCCGCCGTGCAACAGCGGGTCTTCAATTCTTTTCAGTTCAAGCCTGCCAGTTCATCACCTGTCCCGAACGCCATCGTGCCCAGCGTCACCGCAGTTCCTCGCTCCGGCGCTGATCCCGCGCCACCGATCGTGAGAGATCCGCAAGCGATCCCGTGGACGGCCTGTCAGGACGAGAGTCGGCTGTTCGAAGTTCAGGCGCCGGGCACTCCGGGCCGGATCGTCCGGGAATTGGGAAGAACAATCGAGAAGTTTATCTGGCGGATGGGAAACCCGAATTCGCCAACCTATTTGACGTTCGGCGTGATGCGCTGGAATGCCGGGGAAATTCGCGACCGCACTGCGCTGCCGGCTTTCGCCCGTAAGCACTCTGACGATTTTCGTGCAAGCTACGTCAAACTGGTCAAACCGGCCCGGTTCGAACGGACTGAAACCACCTGGCAGGGTTACCCCGCCTTCGAGACTTACACAAATAACGAAAAGGGACTGCAAGTCCACGAATTCCTGGTCTACACGATGGACTGCCAGGTGAAACTGGAACTGGTGTGGGGCGAAGGAGACGAGCCGAGAGACCTCTGGGAGCGATTCACAGGCTCGCTCAAGGCCTTAAAGTGAGGGAAAATGCCGTGACCCAAGGACGCCTTGCCGGCGTGCAGACGCTGCTGCAAGTTTGAACGTCATCTTCCGGAGATGAAACCCGGCCTGTACACTCGCTTCAGCCAGTTTCACAATTCATCACGGAGGACAATCATGATGCGGCAATTCTGGTTGGTCGCGGTTCTGGTTCTGGGCGTTTCTCCGTCGTTTGCGGACGAGCCGGTCGCGGGGCCGAGAATTCGTGTCTACAACGTTGCGGATCTGGTGGCCGACGAAGCGGTACGCGCCGCGCCCCCGGCTCTCGGTCATCGCCACGAGGAGAGCCTGAATCGCGAACATCCGGAAACGCTCGCGTCGCTCGAACAACTCGCCAGACTGATTGAGACGGTAGTTCCTTCCGAACAGGGGGCGATTGTCGCTCGACCGGAGACGCTCAGCCTGGTCGTTCGTCGAACTCCGGAGGAACATGCGGAAATTGAGAACCTCTTTGAGGAATTACGCCGGGACGCACGGCCGTCGCTGGAATTGACATCCACGATGTTCACGGAGGGCAGTCAATCCGATCCAAAGTCCCAGTTGGCCGCCGAGGAACTTGTGAAACTCATTCACAGTCAGTTTTCGGCAGGTCCCGGTCTGTCGCCAGCGGACGTCGAGCGAGCGCGGGAACTGATTGGCCAGACAAAGGCGATAGCAATCAGCCAACCGACTCTCCGTTTGCGGTCGGGAGTCAAATCAACTCTGGGAACGTATCCCGTTTCAATGTCGGTGACAGCCGTTGCCGATCCCGATGGCGAACACGTTCGGTTGAGAATTGATGCGCCTGTTAACGAAGCCGTCGAAGGCAAATTCCCCTGCCAGACGATGATCGCCGAGACCCGCGTCGGTCAGTCGTTCCTCGGAATTCTGCAATTTGACGGCAGCGGCATGTTCTACCTGGTCACCGTTCGTCGCCCCGGGACCGACATCCCCGCAACAAATGACGGCGCTACAGCCCTGAAGTAGCCGGCCGCCGAATGTGAAACCCCTCTTCCCCGGTTTCACGCTTTCCGGTAAGACATGGCAGCGGACGGACGGGGACGGAGTCTCCGGACGGCCGCGGGGCGGGGGTGATCTGCAGAACGGTGACGGGCGTAAGGCTCGACAGGCTCTGCACTTCTGACTTCCGATAATCCGGGAAACGACGCCAGCGAGTCAGGCAGGGACGCCATGCAGACCTGGGGATTGCGGGCCATCGAACGTGTGGCGCCGCTCGTAAAGCAACAAACCGGGACCGGATTTCAACTGGCCGCCGGGCTGAGCCTCGGCGGGTTGATCCTCGTCGGCTGGCAGCAGTACGTCGCCCTCTGGGGCGTCAGCCTCCCCGTCGTCGTCACGCTGGCGCTGGTCGCAGCGCTGGGCCTGCTCATCGGCGGCGGACTGGCCCGGCAGTCCGGAACCTCGCTCGGCGGCTGGCTCGTCGCGTGCGGCCTCTGGGGCGTCATTCACCCCCTCTGGGTCGGAACTACCGCGGAAACGCTCCTGATCGGCGTCGCCCGCTGGGACATCGGCTGGGGCCTCGCCCTCGCCGCCGCCCTGCTCCAGGGACTCCTGCCAGTCGCCTTCTGGACGGCGGCGGCCATTCGACTTTGTCAGACCTCGAACACCGTCGGCCGGCGCATCTCAACGGAGCTCCTGATCACCGCGAGCCTGGTGGCCGGTTTGTGGCTGACCACATTCGGCCTGGCCCCTGCATTGGGCGGCGAATGGACCGGCTGGCTGTGGGGCGCGCTGTGTCTGGCCTGCGGACTCTGGCACGCCTCCGGGCGGCTGATTCTCTCCGAAAGTGCTGCCGAACTGATTGATCCGCGGTCGGCTGCCGCCCCGTGGTCCGCGGTTCGAATCCTGGAAATCGGCGCCGTCGCCCTCGCCGCGGCCGTCGTGTGTCGCTGGGTCGGCGAACTGATGCCGACCGGACTCTACTGGACGGCAGGCGTTGCCAGCGGACTGGTGCTGGGACTGGTCCTCGGTCGGCAATTGGCCAGCAGGCTGGGCGCCGGAGGCGCGGCGGTCCTGGCGGCTGCGTGGGTCGCGGTCGTGCTGGCAACCGAATCGACGCAGATCGGTTTCTGCCTGTGGTGCAGTGCGACGTTCACGACTCCCGCGTTCCTGCTGCCGACGCGGGCGCTGTTTCTGACCTGCATGCTCCTCCCGCTGGGAATTTCCCTCGGAACGCTCTGGCGCATGACATCGGCCGCGGATCTGCGCCCGTCGCTCCTGCTGGCGGGTTTACTGCTGGCTGTCGTCCTCTGCGGCTGGGCCGTTCCCGCCCTGCTGTGGTCGCAGATCGGCCTGGCAAATCTGGCGGCGGTCGGCGCTGCAATCCTACTGCTGCTGGGGGCTGTTGAATTGTGGCTGGAACAGCCCGCCATGGCGTTTCTCTGGAAGCGGTGGCTCGCGCCGCTGGCGTTCACTCTGGCCCTGGCAACTCCGCTGATCAGCGGCTGGCACGTACCGGGACGGACAGCGCGGCTCCTCTACTCGACAACCGTCATGGTCGCTCAGCGTTCCGGCTGGGACAGCCGCTGGCTGCCGTGGCTCGACGATCAGCGACTTCTGACGGCAATTGAAGGTCAGAACGGGCCGTGGACGCTCTGGAGAACGCGCGGCGTGCAGGTTCATCTGCGGGAATCGGGAATGCCGCGCGGCATGATGTCCGCCGCTCCCGAACTGCACCCCCACTACGCCCCCGAAGTCCTGCAGGCCGCCTACCCGCTGGTCCTGGCCGGCCAGCCGCAGCGCGTGCTGGTCCTCGGGGGGACGTCGCGAACGGTGCTGCGAACCTGCCTCGAATTTCCGCTGACGGAACTGACCTGCGTCGAAGGCGATCCCGCACTGGAAAGCCTGTCGCGCGGAGCATGGGCCGAACTGACCGGCTTCCATCCGGAGGCCGACGACCGGTTTCGCTGGACAACGGCGGCGCCCGAACTGTTCGTCACACAGCGGAGCGGCGACTACGACGTCATCCTCTCCTGTCCCCCGGCTTCCATGGCCAACGGCGGGACCGCCAGTTTCACGCGGGAACACTACCGGCACGTGGCAAAGTGCCTGCAGGCGGAAGGCGTCTTCTGCCAGCGGCTGGAAGGGATCGACTACGGACCGCGACCGCTGCAGGCGATCGCCGGAGCCATGCAACAGGCGTTTCGCGAAGTCGTGCTGTTCGAGCCGGTGCCGGGGGAATACCTGCTGGTGGCGACAAACAGCCCCGCAGGACTGATTCGTGAGTCGCTGCGGGAACGGATGGAAGCGCCGCAGGTGGTGCGCGTGCTCGGCTGGTGCGGCTGGGACTGGTCGATGCTCGCCAGTCTGCCGGCTGTCGACGGACCAGCCTTGCGCGAAGCTGTCGCCGACCACGGGCCGGGAAACAATACCGCCACGAACGGCTGGCTGGCCTGGACCGCCGCCGGCGAAGTCATGCGCTGGGGCAACAAGGCTCAGGAAGTCCACGCATTGCTGCTCAAGCCGCGGAAATCGGAGCCGCAGTACCTGGCGTGGCAGGATCCGGGGCAGGTGGATCCGCCGTCGCCCGCCCGGCTGACCCGCGCCGCCCGTCTGCTGGACTGGATGGGGCAATTCGGCGAATGCGCCGACGTCGTCCGTCGAATCGGCGAAGTCCAGAAGCTCGCGAAGCTTGTCGCGGAAAACCCCGACACGTTCTGGTGGGAGTATCGCAAGACGTTGCGCGACCAGCTCAAGAATCGGCCGCGGGCGGCCATCGATGTCGCCGCGGGCATCAGCGACGGCAAAACGCTGCACGCGGAAGATCTGCAGCGAAAGGCATACCTGGTCAGCCTGGGCGAAGCCGCTCAGCAGGCGAAACCCGAATTGCAGAGCATTGCCGCCGTGGCAGACTTCTTCTCGCCCTACGACCCCCTGGTCAGTCTGTGCGCGCACTACGAAGCCGCTGAACTCTACGCCCGGCGGGGAGACCAGCCCGTTCGCGAACTGGCCTTGAAACTGCACGTCGTCAATCACAGTCCTTCCCCGGATGGATCGGTGCGGAATGTCGCCGAGTGCCTGAAGCTGCTGATCGAGCAACCCGACGCCGTCACGGCCCCTGCCGCCCGTTTCGATCAGCTCAACTATCTGGTCCAGCTCCTGCGAGGACGCTGGGACATCCGGGCGTCGATGCCGGCCCGCTCCTATCGGATGCAGGTGGTCGAACTCGATACGGACGTCGTCCTCGCGGAACGATCCCTGGAAGTCCTGCGCGACCTGGCGCCCGCGGCGGGGTTAACGACCGCGGACTGGGACGCCCGGCGAACGGCGCTCGATCAGATCGTCGTCCGGCCGCTGCGCGCCTATCGGACGCGACTGGCGGAAGAACACGGGATCAACCGGATGAAGACGCAGGAACTGCTGCGGAAGGCGGGCGAGGAACGGGACGCCGAATTGAAAAGTGCCCCCTCGGCCGAGGAGCCCTCCCCCAACCTGCCGCAGGCGAATTGAAGCGGAGTCGGGTGGCGTGTCGACGACGAACAAACACACGGATCCGACGGTTTTCCCATCGGATCGCATTGAACTGGTCTCGCCCGGCTCGCCGTGGGCCGTCCCTGTGTTGTTCATGGTCCTGGGGCTGGCCTGTCTGACAATCGACCTGCCCGTGGCGACCTACTTCCGCGGTCCGAGTTTCCCGCGCTTTCTCGAAGAAGCGATCGAGAACACCGAGCCCTGGGGCCACGGGGTGGGCGCAGCGCTGGCGTTGCTGGGCGTGTGGTCCCTCGATCACCGGCGACGCCGGCTGATCCCCTGGCTGGCCGGCGCGTCGCTGGGGGCGGGGCTGCTGGCGAATCTCGGCAAATTGCTTGTCAGCCGGACGCGCCCGCGCGACTTCTCGCCCGACGTCGTGCTGAGCGACATGGCCGTGTGGGACACGTTCACAAGCTGGCTGCCAATCCTCAACGGTCACCGCGGCGGGCAGAGTTTCCCATCGGCCCATACGACGACGGCATTCGGCCTGTCGTGTTTTCTGGTGGCGATGTATCCGCAAGGGCGCTGGTACTTCGGTTTGCTGGCAACGCTGGTGGCCCTGCAGCGAGTGCGAAGCCAGGCCCACTTTCCGAGCGACGTCTGCTACGGAGCGGCCCTGGGCTGGATCGTGGCGCAGGCCTGTCTCGCCGGAGCCCGGCGGACGGAGAGTATTCGGCCGGAGACTCGCAATGCTGCCGGCGCCGCGGCGTTCAGCGATTGACCTGTCTCAGCATTTCGGCGCCCGCCAGCGGGTACGTCACACAGTAGGGGCGGCCGGACCGCGGGTCGCGCGTGATCTGAGCATCGACGCCAAACGCTGTTCGCAGCGTCTCCGCAGTCAGGACTTCGTCAGGGGAGCCCTGCACGAGAATCACCCCTTCGTGCATGACGATCATCTGCCCGGCGTAGCGCGCTGCCAGGTTGAGATCGTGCAGGACCATGACGACCGTCTTCTGCTCCTGCTCGTTGAGCCGCAGCAGCAGCTCCATAATCTCAAGCTGATGTGACATGTCCAGATGATTCGTCGGCTCGTCCAGCAGCAGCACCTCGGCCCCCTGAGCGAGCGTCATGGCGATCCAGGCCCGCTGCTGCTGGCCGCCGGACAGCGAATTGACCGGTCGATCGGACAGTTGGTCGATGCCGGTGACGCTCATCGCCCACTTCAGGACATCGGCGTCATCCGGATGCCGCGTTCCGAGCCACCGGCCGTGAGGATACCTCCCGTACGAGACGAGCTCCCGAACCGTCAAAGCGTCGGGGGCCGTCGACGTCTGGAGCAGGATGCTGAGTCGCTGCGCCAGTTTGCGCGAGGGAATCTCCCGAATATCGGCGGCATCCAGGCAAACCACTCCTGCCTGCGGTCGCATCAGCCTGGCCAGCGCTTTCAGGAGCGTCGACTTGCCGCAGCCATTGGGTCCGACAATCGCAGTGAACTTCCCGGTCGGCAGATGGACCGTCAATTCGGGGATGATGATTTCCCGATCGTAGCCGACCGTCAGTTCGTGAGAGGTGAGCGTGCTCATGCGGGGACCATTTCTCAGGGACGTGTCAGCAGGTAGAGGAAATAGGGAGCCCCGAGCGCTGAAACGAACACCCCCGCCGGGATCTCGGAGTTCGGGAGGATGCTGCCGCCGATCATGTCCGCGAGAATGACCAGCGTAGCGCCGACCAGCCCCGCCAGCGGAATCACGGCCGCATGATCGGTCCCGACCAGCCTCCGCGCGATGTGGGGCGCGATCATCCCCAGAAAGATCATGTCGCCGGCCACCGCAAGGCACGAAGCGCAGATCGCCACCGCCAGGCTCAGCAGTCCCAGCGACCACCCCGGCAGAGCGACCCCCAGCGACATCGCGGCCTGGTCTCCCAGTCGCAGGACGTTCAATGTGGGCGAAAAACTCCACGCCAGCGGGACCAGCAGGACGAGAATCGCCGCCAGCATCGCGATCGAGTTCCATCCCGCCGCGTTCATGCTTCCCGCACCGAACGCAACGACGAAAGCATGGATCTCGGAACTGAGCTGCAGAGACAGGAGCAGCGTCATTGAGCTGGCGATCGAACTGAGCGCGACGCCGGTGAGCAGCAGCTTCGGCGATGATTGCTGACCGCCGCGGCAAAGAAGATACACCAGTCCGGTGATTCCCAGAGCGCCGCAGATCCCGGCCAGCGGCACCAGAAAGAGCGAACCGAGCGCGGAATGCCCGCAGACCGCCAGCAGGACAACGATCGCCAGGCTGGCGCCCGATGACACGCCGAGGATTCCCGGTTCCGCCAGATCGTTCCGGAGAACAGCCTGCAGAATCGTCCCGGCGACGGCGACGCCGACTCCGATCAGGACCGCGAAAATCAATCGCGGAATCCGAATGGACCACAGCACCAGTTGTTCTTCGGGGCGACCCTGCCCCACGAGCACGCGGGCCGTCGCGTCCAGCGGGAACTCCGCCTTCCCGTGGTGCAGTGCGATGAGAAAAATCGCGCACAGGAGGCCCGCCGCCAGAGGCAGGACGACCCGGGGACGCCAGCACTCCCGTGGCGGAACCTGCCGCGGGACTTCGACGTCGAGCCGCTGGTGACGGCGACTCCGAATCAGCCACAGGAAGCAGGGAGCGCCAAGCATCGACGTCACGATTCCCAACGGCAGCTCGCCGCGCGCCCCCAGGATCGTGCGCGCAATCAGGTCGGCAAGCGTCGTCAGCCCCGCGCCGGCGACGAGACTCAGCGGCAGCAGCCGACGCTGATCGGCCCCGACCGCAAGCCGGCAGACGTGCGGCGTCATCAGTCCGACAAATCCGACTGGACCGGCGACCGCAACCGCGGAACCCGTCAGCAGCAGCACCAGCACCGTCGACGCCACGCGAATCTGAAACGAACGCAGCCCGAGATTCCGTGCGACGTCGTCGCCCAGGCTCAAAATGGTAATCCCCGGCGCCAGCCACCAGGCCCCCGCGAGCCCCGCGACGCAGCACGGCGCGACGGCGACGACCTGATCCCAGGTCACGTTGGTGATTCCGCCGATGGTCCTGTAGAGCATAGTGCTCGACATGCCGTAAGCGATCACCAGCCCTTGCGTGACCGCCGAAAACAACGCCGAAACGACCGCCCCCGCGAGCGCGATCCGGACCGGCGAGAATCCCCCGGGAGTCAGCGCGGCGACGCCGAGAACGCAGCCATAGCCGACGGCCGCGCCGACAAACGTCGCAACGATCGAACCGTTGTAGCTCAGTGCCGGCCAGGCGATGAGCGAGATGAGCGAAGCCAGCGCCGCGCCGCCGCTGAGTCCCATGATCGACGGACCGGCCAGCGGATTGCGAGTCACCCCCTGCATCACCGCTCCGGCAACGGCCAGGCTGGCGCCGACCATGAGCGTCAGCAACGAGCGCGGCAGGCGGATATCTCGCAAAATCAGATGCGAATCGCTGTTCACGCCCTGCCCGCGAAGGACGCGGAACACGGTTTCCAGCGGGATCTCCGTCGGCCCGACCAGCAGCGACGCCGCGAAGATCGCCGCAACCAGTCCGACAGCACCGGGCAGAACGAGTCGGTCGCGCCAGTGCTTCACGGCAGGGACTCGTTCCGCGCCGCATCAGCCTGCGCATTGACAGTTGCGATCGATTCGGCGGAGACCAGCCGGAGGACGTCGTCGATTCCGCGCGCACGTCCCAGAATGCCGGAGTCGCTCCAGTGCCGCCACTTCGGAACCGCCAGCGTGCACTCGTTCCTGATCGCCGGCACGCGACTCCATACAAAACTCTTGCGGAGGACATCGTAGGTTCGACGCCCTTCCCCGTTCCCCGAAACCGCGACCAGCAGGTAGTCCGCATCAAACCGGAGCAATTGCTCCGGTGAGATCGTCGAACTCCACGTGCGGTTGCGGACCAGATCGGGTCGTTTCATCTGCAGGTCGCCGTAGAGCAGCGGACTGACGTGATTCTGATCTCCAAACAGGCGGTAAATGCGCGGTCGAACGGCCATCATCGCCATCGTCCGGGAACCGACGATCGGATGCAGGACGGCGTTGGCCGCGCTGACCTTGGCGTTGTACCAGGCCAGTCGGGCTTCCGCCTGCCGACGTCGCCCGACGACCACGCCCACGTCGAGCAATCGCTGACGGTAGTTCACGAGATGGTCGAGCAACACGACCACGGGAGCGATCTGCGACAACTGCAGATACGTCTGGCGGCTGGTGTTCCGCGTGATGATCAGGTCGGGCCGGACACGGACCACCGCTTCCAGATTCGGCAAGTGTGCTCCGTAGACGTTCGGGATCCACGGCACATCCGCCAGCGGCTCCGCCAGGTAGTCCGGAAAATTGCCGTCATTGATGGAATGCGCCACCGGCTTCAATCCGATCGCCAGCAGCTCGTCGGCGGCGGATAAGGCGCAAACTCGCTGAGGGCTGGCCGGTACGCGGGTCGTTCCGGCGGCATGGCGAATGACGCGGTATCCGGGACCTTCTTCAACAACCTCAACCGGATGACTTCCCGTACCGGGGAGGCCGGCCTCTGCGCCGTTCGCCCGAGGAATTCGGATGACCGCCGCGTCAACGGCAGAGCCGGCGGTCGCAGTCGCAAGATAGATCAGAGCCGCCGAACACATCACGGCGCTCCCCGCAAGCCCGACGCGTCTGGCGTGCAGGAGCCTCTCCATCCGGACGAACTCAAGGGAACGATGTCGTGGCATTCAATCGCAATTTCTGGTGACTTCGCCTGCAAGACTCGACAGGAGCAGCGCCCCCGCGACGTCGACGGCCGGACGCCCCGACCGTCACGTCAGTCGAGTTCGAAGGATTCCAGCGAGGTCTCCGGCCCCGTAACCTGGACTCGAATCTTCGACGTTGCCGGATCGTTGTAGCGCAGCCCCAGCCGATCGGGAGGCAGGTCGGAGTTTTCATCGTTCGGATCAGGCTTACCGGTTCGTTTTCCGGGCCAGTAAATCGTCACCGCATACTCTCCCTCCGGTGCGCCGTCATCCGTCTGGTAGGTCGTGAGCTGAAATCTGCCGTTCTCATTCACGGTGCCGCGAGAACGGATCATGTCGAACCGCCCCGTCTGAATGGGCAGCGGGTGAAACATCACGACCGCCCCCTTCGCGGCCTCGCCGTCGACAAAGACCGACCCGGTCACCGGGTACACCGGCTTCAGGTCGGGACCGTTCGAACCGCAACCGGCGACCAGGGGCGTCAGAAAAACGAGAGTGCGACCGAGCTCTCGAAAGCAATTTGTCATGAAGTCCCCAAGCGTGCGATGTGGAACGGAATGGGAGCGATCAGTAGTCGTTGATCGTCACCACTTCGCCGCCGGCGCGAGTCGTCAGATCGATCAGCGTATACACATTGAGCCCCTCGCCGAGCGAGCGCACCGAACCGTCGCCAAAGCAGATGTTCGCCATCTGCGAGTGAAATGCGTAAATGCCGCGCCAGTTGGTGCAGTTGACGGCGCACGGCCCCGGGAAGGCCAGTCCGTCCATCGTGTGCCCGTGGATCTGGGTCTTATTATCCCGCCCTGCCCAGACGCCATAGGCCGACTGATTCACCGAAGTCGGGGCCGTCGAGCCGATCGTTCCCAGTCGCTTCCCGCGCACCCAGAACTCCGGTCGCCCGGCGTCTTCGACGATCATGATCGTGTTGGTAAGCCCGTCGGTGCACTCGGCGAAACGAATCGGCTTGTCATTGCTGAACAGCCCTCCCCGGTTGAGCGTCGCCGGAACCCCCAGTCCGACGACCGCCGAACTGTCGACTCCGTCGGACGAGGAATAGTCGGTGCAGGCTGCGTCGGTCCAGTTCTGACCGTTGGTCGTCGCCCCGGTCGACGTCCGCGGATTGGGCGCCGAAGGGCACTGAAACACCGCTAACTGCCGGCTGTAGACCGGCTGATTGCTCGGATCGAACCATTCCCCTTCGTCGCGGTACATCTCGGCCAGGGCGGGCTGCTCCAGATACGGCAACAGCCGAAAGTTCCACCCGTGACGGGCGCCGACGGGATTCGTACCGTTCGGCGGAATGCCGTTGTAGACGCTCTCGTAGTTATGGATCGCCAGGCCGATCTGCTTGAGATTGTTCCGGCACTGCGTCCGCCGCGCCGCTTCGCGCGCCTGCTGCACCGCAGGCAGGAGCAGGCCAATCAGAATGGCGATGATCGCAATCACGACCAGCAGCTCGATCAGCGTAAATGCGCGACGATCAGGTGAGGACATGGAACTCTCGGACGAGGAAGTTGGAATCGATCGGGATGCTGCCGCGGCGCGGCCCCTCATGGCTCGCCTCGCTCGGCAATTCGGCGGATCACCCCGGCGGCGCATTCGGGGTTGCAGGTCAGGAACTCCACATTGTCCACCACAATCAAATTGCCCGGCTGAACTTCGGCCAGCGACTTGCCGCAATGAGCGCACATGCCCGGACGACCGACGGAAGTCGTGACGGCGACTTCCGGAGTTTCAACCTGGGCACAACCGGACGACGCGAGAATCGATCCCATCAGCAGACCGGCCGCCGTTCCGCGGAATCCCATCTCCACCCTCTCAACCGCCGTGCGAGCAACATGCCTCCTGGCGAATCTGCCATACGCAACAGCCGTGCCGGTGCGATGTTCTCCGCGCTCATTACGCGGACGGCATCACCCCTGCCGCAGTTGGTCCAGTCGCGAAAAATCGCGAACTGCCGGAATGTTCTGGCCGCCGACGGCCAGGAGACGCGTCGTCGCAGGAGCCGGCGGACCGGCCACGGCGATGACGCTGCAGCATGGCGTGTCTTGAGCCGCGACGAAGAAAGCTTCGCCGGCGCGGCGAAACCCTCACCGCCACAGACGGGCTGCCTGGGCACGGATCGCCAATGGCACCCTCACCCCAGCTTCACCCCGTTCGGCACCGGTTGATCCGGAACGGCGAGGACCACCGCGCCGTCGGCGCGATAAAAGCCCGTCAGCAGGAATTCCGACCGCACCGGACCGATCTGCTTCGGCGGGAAGTTCAGCACACCCAGGATCTGCCGGCCGAGCAGGGCCTCCTTCGAGTACAGCGCAGTCACCTGCGCACTGGTCTGCCGAACGCCAATCTCCGGCCCGAAGTCGACTCTGATCCGGTAAGCCGGCTTGCGAGCCTCTGGAAAGTCCGCCACCTCGACAATCGTGCCGACGCGAAGCTCGACCTGCTCGAATTGATGCCAGTCGATGGTGGACATGCGGTTGCTCCCGGCGGGTGGCAGAACTGCCGTCGGACACACAAATCGACCGCGGAGTTCGTCGGCTCCATTGGCCGGCGCGCCAGACCGACGGTCTCCGAGACGGAACGGCTGACCGCTACGCCGGCGATCATCCGCAACAATCTATGCACACAAGACTTATGGCACGCCCGCCCCGCCGTGGTCCGTCGCTGGGCGTCATTGGCCCCCTCGGCCCGATTGCGCTCCTCAGGCAATTTGTGAGCTAGAGTTCCGGTGATCGTGGACGACATCAACGGTTCAAGATGTCTGCGATCCCGGTTTGACAGGGTTTTCGGGCCATGAAACTGACTGCGAATACGGTCGCGACGCTGCGACAGCGTCTGGCCGCGCTCTTGACGGTCCTCGGTTTGTCCTCCGTCGGATATGCCGGCCACTCCAGCCACTGGACGTTTCACTGGAACGACGGCGCGCACGCGCATGCCGGCCCGTCCCATCCGGACGACGGGGCGGTTCGTAAGAAGTCGTTGACCGAAGAATACGGCGAACGCCCCATCTCGCACCGGACCCCCGACGGCAAGTTCCGCATCTCCTTCCCCACCTCCGACGCCATCGCCCGCGCCGGCGTTACTCTGGCCAGCATCGAAGACCGCGCCCTCACCGAACGCGTCGCCGCCAACGGCGAAGTCGCCTACGACGAACGCTACGTAGCCCAGTTATCAACACGCGTCCAGGGAACCGTCTGGAGAGTCCTGAAACACCACGGCCAGGAGGTCCGCAAGCGGGAGATTCTGGCGCTCGTGGAATCGGAAGAAGTCGGCCGGCTCAAGGCCGAGTTCCTGAACGGCCTCGTGACGATGGAAGTCCGCGCCGAGCTGGCCTCCAACCTGGAACGCGTCAAAGACGCAGTGACCGGCCGACAGATTCGCGAGGCTCAGGCCGCCCTTCGCGAAGCAAGAATTCGCCTGCTGAACTGCGAGCAAGCCCTCGTCAATCTGGGTTTCGAGCTGACCGTAGACGATTTTATCCCCCTCAACGACACGCAGCGGATGCTGAAGATCCGCACGCTCGGAGTTCCACCCGATCTGATCGCCGAACTCAATCCGGAACGAATCACCTCCAATCTGCTCCCGTTGTTCGCCCCCTTCGACGGAGTCATCATCGGTCATTCCGTGGTCGTCGGCGAAGTGGTCGACCCGATGCAGGCGACGTTTGAAATCGCCGACACCCGCAGAATGTGGCTCACGCTCGATCTGGGCAAAGAGAGCGCCGGACGCGTCGCGGTCGGGCAGGCGCTTCGTTTCGAAGTCCTGGGCCTCCCGCAACCGATCGAGAGCCGGATCACCTGGATCAGCACCGAAGTCGACAAGGAAACCCGCACGCTCAAAGTCCGCGCCGATGTCGACAACCCTCTCGTCACCGATCCGATCACCGGGGAGCCACGCGGCCGACTGCTTCGGGCGCAGACGTTCGGAACAGGACGAATCTCGCTGGTGGAAAACATGGCGGCGCGCGTCGTGCCTAGGAGCTGCGTGCAATGGGACGGCGATCAGCACGTCCTCTTTGTGCAGGTCAACGATCATTCCTTTGACTGCGTCCCGGTGACGCTCGGAATCACCAGTAACGATTTTACCGAAGTTCACGGAGACCTGCCGACCGCTGCCCGAGTCGTAAACGGCGGCAGCCACGCGTTAAAGTCGGCACTGGTGTTCTCCCGGATGGAAACGACTGCCAACTGATTGCCGCATCCCGGCCGGTCGATAGATCAGACGTCGGAACGCTGCCGGACCCGGTCCGTCGACCCGACCCGTTCCGGAACGAATTCCCCGAGCCGGCGGCCGTTCTCGCCCCGCGCCGTGACAAGAGGACGCCGGCGAATGCTGGTCGCATTAATCGAATGGGCCCTGCAACGCCGCGGCGCTGTCGCGGCCTGCGCCATCGCCGTCTGCGCAGCCGGCTACTGGTCTGCCGGCCAACTGCGAGTGGATGCCTTCCCCGACACCACGCCGATCCAGGTGCAGATCAACTCCCTGGCCCCGGGCCTCGTGGCCGACGAGATCGAACGTCAGATCACCTTTCCCATCGAACTGTCGATGGGAGGCCTGCCGGGCCTGGAATCCTTGCGGTCGGTTTCCCAGTTCGGTCTGTCGGTCGTCATCGTGACGTTCAAGGACGGCACCGACATCTTCTTCGCCCGCCAGCTCATCAACGAACGCCTGCAGACGGTGGATCTCCCGCCGGGACTCCCCAAACCGGAGATGGGTCCCGTTTCGACCGGGCTGGGCGAAGTCTTCCACTACCTGCTGATCCCCGACGGTCAGAGTCTGACGGATATCAAAACCTATCAGGACTGGACCCTCAAGCCGGAACTGCGGACGGTGGCCGGCATCGCCGAGGTCAACGCCTGGGGCGGGATGAACAAGCAGTACCAGATCCGGATCGACCCCGGTCGCCTGCAGAAGTATGACCTCACGCTCGACCAGGTGGTCCAGGCGATTCCGCGGAACAACCTCAACGTCGGCGGCGGCAGCATCCTCGCGGGAGGCGACGCAATCCTGGTCCACGGCGTCGGCCGGACCGTCAACACCGAACAGATCGGCGACATCGTCCTGAAAGCCCAGGACGGCGTCCCGGTCCGTGTCAAAGACGTGGCGGAAGTCACCATCGGACACGAACAGCGACGCGGCGTCGTCACCGCCAACGGCAAAGGCGAAGTCGTCCTGGGCCTCGGCTTCATGCTGATGGGCGAGAACAGCTACTCGGTCACCACTCGCATGCGGGAAAAGTTTGCCGCACTGCAGTCCGAGCTGCCCGAGGGCATCCAGGCCGAGGTGGTCTACGACCGCACCCGGCTGGTCGACCAGGTCATCGCCACCGTCCGCACCAACCTGCTGGAAGGCGCGTTTCTGGTTGTCGTGATCCTGTACCTCCTCCTGGGAAGCCTGCGGGCCGGGCTGATCGCGGCCACGGCGATTCCGCTGTCGATGATGTTCGGCTTCTGCGGCATGAACCAGGCGATGATCGCGGCTTCGCTGCTGAGCCTCGGCGCCATCGACTTCGGCATCGTCGTCGACAGCTCCGTCGTCGTCATCGAAAGCATCATCCGCAAACTGGGACATCACGGCGAAGTGTCGGGGCCGGAACGCCTGCGACTGATCCGCGAAGCCACCGCCGAAGTCCGCAAGCCGGCCTGCTTCGGCCAGCTCATCATCATGATCGTCTATATCCCCATCCTCTCGCTGGAAGGGGTGGAAGGCAAAATGTTCCGTCCGATGGCGTGGACGGTGATCTTCATTCTGATCGGTTCGCTGATCGTCTCGCTGACCGTCACGCCAGTCCTGGCGAGCTGGCTGCTGCCGAAAAAAGTCGAAGAAAAGGACGTCTGGCTGGTCCGGCTCGCCCAATGGATCTACCGGCCGTTTCTGGCGATGGCCCTGCAGGCGCGCTGGCTGGTGATCGGCCTCGCCCTCGCGATCCTGATCGCAACCGGCTACAGCGCCTCCCGGATGGGCTCGGAGTTCGTCCCCCGGCTCTCCGAGGGAGACCTGGTCCTGGGAATTCTGCGGGCGCCGGGAACGAGCCTCGAAGCCTCGGCCGCAGTCAACACGCAGATGGAAAAGTTGATCCTCCAGCAGTTTCCCGACGAAGTCTCTCACGTCTGGAGCCGGGTCGGTACGCCCGAAGTGGCCACCGATGCGGGAGCCGTCGAGGCGACCGATATGTTTATCGCCCTCAAACCGCGCAGCGGATGGACCCGCGCCCGGACCCAGGCCGGGCTGGTCGAAGTGATGGCCCAGTTTGTTGACGAATATCCGGGGCAGATCGTCTGGTTCACGCAACCGATCGAACAGCGCATCAACGAAATGGTGTCCGGCGTGCGGGCCGACATCGCCCTCAAAGTCTTTGGCCAGGACCTCGACGCCCTCGTCCAGAAAGCCAACGAACTGCAGACGGTCCTGAAGGGAATCCCGGGAGCGGCCGACGTCTCGGCGGAACAGATCAACGGCCAGCCGATTCTGCGAATCGCCATCCGCCAGGACGAAATCGCCCGCTACGGCATCGCCGCCGCCGATGTGCTCGATGTTGTCGAATCCGTCGGCGGCAAAGCCGTCGGACAGATCGTCGAGGGACAGTTGCGGTTCCCGATCGTCGTCCGGCTGCCCGACAATCTGCGAGACGGCCCGGACGCCCTCAAGCAGGTGCAGCTCCAGGCCCCGGGCGGCGAACGGCTCCCGCTCTCCCGACTGGCGGACATTGAGTTGATCTCCGGACCGAAGCTGGTGACGCGGGAATGGAGCCGCCGCCGGATCGTCGTCCAGAGCAACGTCCGCGGTCGCGACGTCGGCAGCTTTGTGGCCGATGCCCAGAAGCAGATTGCCGAGAAAGTCGACCTGCCGCCGGATCAGTTCCGCCTCGAATGGGGCGGCCAGTTCGAAAACATGCAGCGGGCCCAGGCCCGGCTGACGATCGTCGTGCCGCTGGCTCTCGGGCTGATCCTCGTGCTGCTCTATCTGACGTACCGAAATGTGACCGATGCGCTGCTGCTGTTCGTCAGCGTGCCGTTTGCCTGCGTCGGCGGCGTCTGGTTCCTGCTGGCTCGGGAAATGCCCCTTTCGATTTCCTCGGCGGTCGGCTTCATCACCCTCTCGGGCGTGTCGGTCCTCAACGGGATGGTCCTGGCGTCGGCGCTGCGGGAGCGCCTCGCGGTCGATCCCGACCCCGCAGCCGCCCTCGCCCATACGGCCCACTCCTGTCTGCGGACGATCATCATGACGGCGCTGGTCGCGAGCCTGGGCTTCGTGCCGATGGCCGTCAGCGAAGGGACCGGGGCCGAGGTTCAGCGACCGCTGGCCACGGTCGTCATCGGCGGCGTGATCTCCAGCACTCTGTTTACGCTGTTTGTGCTGCCGGCACTCTACCGGCTGGTGCTCCGGCCGACGAAGGCGCCGACGCCGCTGCCGTTCTGACGTTCTTTCCCCCGCCTACAACCCCGTCCGGCTCAGATACGTCACTCCCTGCGCAGCTTTGACATATTCCTCCGCCAGCGCATCGGCGGCCTCACGTGTCAGACGGCCCGCTTCCACACGGGCGTCGAGATGCTGGCGATAAAGATCCTGAAGCTGCCCCTTGTCGTACCGGGCGAAACTGACCATGTCCGCAATCCGACTGCCCGCGATGATCTTCGTGACGTGATAACGCCCCGCATCGTCGATGGCGATGTGGGCCTCGTCCGGCAGACCGAACAGATTGTGAAAACTCCCCATCACCTCCTGGTAAGCCCCCACCAGAAAAATCCCCAGGAAGTAGGCCTGCCCCGGCTCCCATTTGTGGATTTCCAGCGTTTCCTTGTCGTCCCGCAGATCAATGAAGTGATCGATCTTGCCGTCTGAATCGCACGTCACGTCGACCAGCGTGGCGTAGTCCGTCATCGGTTCGTTGAGTCGATGGATCGGGACAATCGGGAAGAGTTGACGAATCGCCCAACTGTCCGGGGCCGAGCGGAACAGTGAAAAATTGCAGAGATACTTCGCCGCGAGAATCTTCTTGAGGTCTGCGAACTCCTCGGCCGGAAACCGCTCGTCCTCGGAATGGTGCAGCGCCCTTGCGCAGATTTCCCAGAACAGCACCTCCCCCTTGGCCCGGTCTTCGAGGCTGATCAGCCCCAGATTGAACTGCGTATGCAGGCTGTCCTTGTGCTCCTGAGCGTCGTGGTAGTATTCGACGTAGTTCTTCCCGGTGATGTGGTCGCACAGCTCCTTCAGCTCGCTGATGACCTGCGGGTCGTCGGCGTCGATCTGCACCTCCGGCACATCTTCGGCAAATGTTTCGATCTCGTCCCGGATCGACGTGATGCAGACCGCGTGATAGGCCGTCATCATCCGGCCGCTTTCCGTGACGACATTCGGGTGCGGCACTCCCTCTTCGTCGCAGACGGCCTTGATCGTGTAGATCACGTCGTTGGCGAACTCCTGCACGCCATAGTTCATCGACGACTCGGAGCGGGTCTTGGAGCCGTCGTAGTCGACCCCCAGGCCGCCGCCGATGTCCATGTATTCGATCGTGGACCCCATCAGCCGCAGTTTCGCGTAAACGCGAGCCGCCTCCTTGATGGCGTTCTTGACCCGTTTGATGTCAGTAATCTGCGAGCCGATGTGCGAGTGGAGCAGCTTGAGCTGCCCTTCCAGCCGGTGTGCCTTCAACAGTCGCACGCAGTCGAGAATCTCCGACGTCGTCAGTCCGAATTTGGCCGCATCCCCGCCCGATGCCGCCCATTTGCCGCTGCCGCGAGAATACAGCTTGGCCCGCAGGCCGATCCAGGGGACGACCCCCGTCTGCTCCGCGTATTGAATGATCAGGCGCAGCTCGCTCAGTTTTTCAACGACCACCACCACCCGCTTGCCCGACTGGACGGCCAGCAGCGCCAGCTCGATGAACTCGGCGTCCTTGAATCCATTGCAGATCAGCAGCGATTCTTCAGCCTGCGTCTGCGCGACCGCGGCGTACAGCTCGGCCTTCGATCCGCATTCCAGCCCGACCCGGCAGCGGGCGCTGTCGCGGAGGAACTCCTCGATCACCTCCCGCCGGGGATTCACCTTCATCGGGAAGACCGGAAAGTGCGTCCCCTGGAAGCCGTACTCCGTCATCGCCCGCTGGTAGGAGTGAGCAAGGATGCGGAGCTGGTTGGTGAGAATCTGCGGAAACCGCAGCAGCAAAGGAGTCTGCACTTTGCGGTCGCGGATCAGCTCGTCGATGATCTTCTTGAGGTCGACCGAGCGGCTGTCGCCTCGGGCCGGCCGCACGAGGATCGTCCCTTCAGGACCGACTTCAAAATAGCCGGCCGACCAGTTCTCAACGCCATACGCCGCCTGGACTCGCTGCAGTTGTTCGTCTTGCATGACGGTTCGCTCCCTGAAGATCGTCAATATCCGAACAGACTGTCGCGGGCGCAGAGATGCAGGTCAAGTCAGCACGATTTCATGGGGACATGCGGAGGCCGCGGAACTGCCGTACGACGGACGTCCTCGTCCGTCGGTTCTTTTCCGGATGGTGGCGCCGCATCTGAAATCGACGGACGAGGACGTCCATCGTACGCGAAATGCTGGCAGAGACATTTCCCGTCACGGCCCCCGATCCGTTACGATCCTCTGTCGAGAGCCATTCCCCTGACCGTTGAAGTCGCTGTCATGCCTGCCGGCTGGTTACGATTCCTGACCTGGTATCCGTTCGCCTATAGTGTGCTGGTGACCCTGGAGTGGGCGGTCATTGCCCCGCTGGTGCTGGCCCCGGCCGGAAGCCCGCCTCAAGCCGCCGAACCGCCGACAAGTTTCGTGATGCTGGTCGCCCTCTTCGTCGCGATTCACATCGGCCTGCTGCTCGGCCACGCCACATTCGTCTTCGCGCAATGCCGTCGAATCGGACGGGCTCATGGACGCGTAACGGCCATCGAACAGATCGCCATCCTCGCGGCTCTCATCCCCTGGGCGGGGGTGCTGTCCAATCGCTGGCTGAACCAGCGAGCCCGCCGGCCCCGACCTGAGTGAGCGTTCAAGGGCCCAGAATTGCAGCTCCGCATCGGATTTCGCCGAGCGCCACTGGGGTTTCTACAAGGGGGTTGATCGCGACGGCTTCGACGCTACTTTAGGAGTGCTGCTGAACAGCGTCTCGACGATTCTTTGCCGCGGGAAGGCCCACCCATGGACGCGTCGCGTTTCTGGTCGCTGATTGAAGACGCCTGGAAAACCGTCGAAGGGCGGGCGAAGGCCAGGCGGGATTTGCTCGACGGCCGGCTGTCGGACATTGCGGCGGAAGACCTCGTCGCCGCGATGGATGAAGATGTCGTCCCGGCCCTGGCCGACGTGCTGGATGAACTGCCCGCGGAAGAACTGGCCGGCTTCGACCGGATCCTGGAGCAGAAGCTTCACGAGATCGACCGGCAGGACATTCACGAACACGTCGGCGGCTCGGACGACGGTTTTCTGTATGGCCGCGGCTTCATCGTGGCTGCCGGAAAAGCATATTACGACGCGGTCAACGCGGACCCCGCACGCGCCATGAGCGATCTGGAGTGTGAAGAAATGTGCTACCTGTCGTGGCACCTCTACGAAGAAAAGTTCGGCCACCTCCCGGCGACCGGCATCTCGCGCGAAACCTGCTCCAATGTGGCCTGCTGGCCGGGATTGGATTGAAATCCGCCCGGAGCGGCACGCCGGAATGCGGCCGGCCGTCGCAGGCTGAACCTCGTTCCCAGGCTCCGCCTGGGAACGCCTCTTCCGACGCTCTGCGTCGTCTTCTCCCAGTTCTCCAGACGGCAAGCGTACGCAAGGCGGAGCCTCGGACAAGCCGGTTCTCAAGCAGAGCCCGTCAAACCAGTCAGCCGAGGATTCACTTGCCGGACGATTCAAAACTCTCGCCAGTGGGTGCGTCAGGGGTGGCTCGCGCGCATTCCTCAGCCCTCGCAGCATTGGTCTGGTGCGGCCTGATCTTCGCATCGTATTGCACGGTCATTCTGCCGCACGACTTCTTCGCCTGGATCGCGGCCCACGTCCTGCCCGACGAAGACTCGCTCACTGCGTTCGTGATGTTCTGGGGCTTAAGTTGGTTCGTCATCGTCAAAGGCTGGCATGCGTTCGAATTCGCCGTCGTCTTCGTCCTGCTCCAGGCTGTTCTTCGTCGAATCTGGAAAGTGGATCGCTCCTGGACGATCGGCATTGCCGCACTGATCGCGATCCTGTTCGCCGTTTCCGACGAATACCATCAGACATTCGTGCCGTAGCGAGGCGGAACCTGGACCGACGTGGCAATTAACAGCCTCGGAGTGCTCACCGCCGCATGGTGGCAGGTCCGCCGCCCCCCCCGGAATCCATTGCCAGACTCGGAAACGTCCAGTAAGGTCGATTCGTGATCACCCGACTTGTGTGATCGGTCGACCGGTAGCATCAGCATCAACGGGGAATCGCATCTTGCTGTTTCAATTCCTGCTGCGCGATCTGGGCCTGCTCGGCGTCGCAAGTCTCACAATCGGGGGTTGTCTCACGATCCTGGGGCTCTACGGGCTGTCGCAGCCACGGTCAACGGGATGGTTTCGGGGATTGCTGGCCTCCGCAGCATTGCCCGCTTTCATCGGCGTCGGTGCTTCGATGCTGGCGCTGCAGGCCGTTGGGAGAGTCTCTGCCGAAGTTTCGCCCGTCGAACTCGCGCAGGGACGTGCCAAAGCATGGTGTCCGATGTGGACCGGCGGTGCAGCGGCAGTACCGATTCTCGCAATCGGGATCATCGGATTGCGGCAGCATCGTCAGAGACCAACGTCGAACTGAACTTGCAATGGCCTCGCCCCACAACTGGATTGCCGGATGAGCACGCAGCCGCTGACCCGACGCCTTACGCTACGACAGGCGGGAGTTGAGCGCCCAGTCACGGTCTCGATCGGTTGGCCCGATATTGACCCGGATCGACGGTGCTGGGGATGCACTCTGACGGCGCCGTTCCTGTTCAAATCACCGATCATAATTTACGGCGATGATGGAGTGCAGGCATTGCTCCTGTCACTGAATTTCATTTGCCGGGAAATCAAGACCCTTCAGGAACATGGCATCACCGTATACTGGACGTCACCTGGTGACGAGGGAGATTTGGTTCGGTCCGTGATGCAATAGAAACGCAGACCGCCGGTCGCGCGAACAAGTCGCGCGGCCGGCGGTCCGGTCAGGGTGAGACGCTCTCCGGAAATCGCTCAGTCGCGGTTCCCCTTCAGAATCGCAATGCGCTTGCCTTCCTTCGACCGCAGGTGCAGCACCAGGCCCTGCTTCAGGTCCTCCGCCTTCACTGCGGACTGAAGATCGTCCAGCGTCTTGACCGGCGTGCTTCCCACTCGGTCGATCACGTCGCCGACGCTGACTCCCGCCCGCGCCGCCAGCCCGCTTTCATCCACTTCCGTCACCACCAGGCCTTCGGCGATCTGCACGCCGAGCTGCCCCGCAAGCTGCGGCGTCAGCGGAGTCACGGTAATGCCCAGGCTCTCCACCGCATCGACCTTCGGCGCGTGCTCCTCGCCCCCTTCGCGGGACGCGAGGGTGTACTCGCCCGGCATCTCTTCGACCGATACCGACAGCGTCTGCGGCTTGCCGTCACGCGAGACGACCAGCGGATACTTCTTGCCGATCTCCAGCCGTTCGACGATTCCCTGCAGGTTGTGCGTGTCGGTCACCTTCTTACCGTCCAGCGTCAGGATCACGTCCCCCGGTTCGACGCCCGCCTTGTCGGCAGGGCCGTCGTTGCGGACTTCGCGGACAAAGGCGCCTTCGCGCACGTTGACCTTGGCCTGTTTCGCGACATCCGCATTCACCTGCGAGATGACGACCCCCAGGTAGGCCCGCTTCACCTTTCCGTCCTTGGCAAGCTGATCGCCGACCCACTGCGCCAGGTGAATCGGAATGGCAAAGCCGATTCCGTCGTATCCCCCCGAACGCGACGCGATCGCCGTATTGATGCCGATCACCTCGCCGTGCAGATTCAGCAGCGGACCGCCGCTGTTGCCGGGATTGATCGCGGCGTCGGTCTGCAGAAACTCTTCACGCTCCGCGATATTGCGACCGCGACCTTTGCCGCTGATGATCCCCGAAGTCACGCTCAGCTCGAGGCCGAACGGATTGCCGACGGCCATCACCCAGTCGCCGACTTCGGTCGCATGGCTGTCGCCGAGGCGGATCGGCTTGAGGTTTGTGGCGCCGGAGATGCGGATGATCGCCACGTCCGTGCGCGGATCGGTCTTGATATCTTCACCGATGAACTCCCGGCCGTCCGACAGACGGACCAGGACTTCGTCGGCGCCGTTGACGACGTGACTGTTCGTCATGATCACGCCCGACGCATCAATGATGAACCCGGAGCCCATCCCCTGCTGCTCGGGCATCATCCGCTGCTGCGGCTGCCGGAACATTTCGCGGAAGCGCGGATCATCGCCAAAGAACTGACGCAGCGGATTGTTCTCGTCGTCGAACGGAGTTCCGCCCCGTCCCTGGAAATCGACCCGGCGGGCCTTGGTCCGCGTTTCGATCGAGACCACGCTGGGCACGGCCTCGGCGGCCACGGCCCGAAACGCCGCGGACAGTTCGTCGGCCGCGGCGTGCGGCGGAACTGCATGCGCAGTCTGCTCGGGTTTCCAGGTCATTCCGACGGCGACCAAAGCGCCGCCTGCGAGCATGGCCGCCACCGTCTGGCGGAAGCCGGGTTGTTTGAGATTCGGCAGATGAGGCATGGGGAAGCTCCTGTCTTCGCATCAATTGGACAGTGCGGGAAGCACGGCGAATCGCCGCGACCGCGTAGGGCAGGTCACACCAAGTGTTACGTCCGACTTGAGGCAATTGTTGGAGCCGGCCTGCAACCTTTGTCGGTCGACGTCTGAAAAATCGGAAAGGGAGGCCGTTTCTGAACAGAAGCTTCGGCAACCCGGCCGCCGCTCGACGAAAACGATTGCCCGGCTCTCCCGAAGACGATACTTTAACAACTGTTGATGCGTTGTCCGCTGCAAAGATGGGGGTCCCAATGACCGGTGCTCGGTGGTGTCATCCGGCCATGAGCCGACGATTTGCCGTCCAGGCGGGAGCCATCTCGCTCCTGGGACTGGGAGCAAACCACCTGCAGCCCCTCCGCGCCGCGGCTGCCGCCGGCGCGGGAGCGAAACTCACCGCCGCCGGAAAATCGGTGATCTTCATCTTCCTGTCGGGCGGCATCGGCCAGCACGACAGCTTCGATCCGAAACCCGACGCCCCCGACAACGTCCGTGGCGAGTTCGCTCCGATCGCCACGCAGACACCGGGGATTCAGATCTGCGAACATCTGCCCATGCTGGCGGCCCGCAGCAAACACTGGTCTCTCGTCCGATCGCTGACCCACCCCTATAACGAACATTCCCAGGGCCATATGGTCATGCTGACCGGGCGGACGCTGCTGCCGCCGACATTCAACGCCAGCAAGCCGACGCCGCAGGACTGGCCGTCCATCGCGGCGATCGCCGGTGCAACCACCCGCCCTCGGAACAACCTCCCCCCCGCAGTCGTGCTCCCCGAGCGGATGATTCATCGGACCGGACGCGTCATCCCCGGCCAATTTGCCGGCGAAATGGGGCCCAATCGCGAGCCGTGGTTCATCGACGCCGCACCGTTTAACGGCCAGTCCTATGGCGCGTTTCCGGAGTTTGAATTCGATCACCAGAACGGAACCAAACACGTCGCCGGACTGAAGTTTCAGGCCCCCAGCCTGGAAATGCCCGAGCACTTGCCGACGGGGCGCATGCTGAAGCGAATGGATCTGCTGGCGTCGATCGACGGCCAGCGCAAGTCCTTGGATCGTGCGGCGCAGACCGAGGAATTCGATCGACATCGACAAGCCGCGATTTCGCTCCTCACCGACAAGTCGATCCGCTCGGCGTTCGACGTAACGGCCGCAGAACCCGAAATCCAGGATCGTTACGGGCGAAACTCGTTCGGCTGGTCGTTGCTGATGGCCCGGCGGCTGGTGGAGGCCGGGGTCAATCTGGTGCAGGTCAATCTCGGCAACAACGAAACGTGGGATACGCACGGGAATGCCTTCCCGAACTTGAAGAACCTCCTCCTCCCCCCCATGGATCGGGCCGTCTCCGCCCTCCTGGACGACCTGTCCGCCAGCGGCCGGCTCGACGACACGCTGATCGTGATGGCCGGTGAGTTCGGCCGGACGCCGAAAGTCTTCGGCCTGCCGCAGCATTACAAGTTGCCGGGCCGCGATCACTGGGGCGCCGTCCAATCCGTCTGGCTGGCGGGGGGCGGCATCGCCGGCGGCCGCGTCATCGGGGCGACCGACAGCATGGGTGGCTACGCCGCAGATTCGCCACAAACGCCAGAAAATCTGGCCGCGACGATCTACTCCGCACTGGGCCTGCCGGATACGGTCGCCTGGGAGGATGAACTCGGGCGGCCGCATCCCGTCTACTTCGGCGAACCCATTCGCGGCCTGACCTGAACTGGGTCAGCGCCGCTTCGCCCTGCAAACGCACGTTGAGCCAACGAGATTTCGCCGCTGGCCAGGATTCGCACCTATTCGGCCTGACCCGACGACGCGCAGACGTAAATCTCCGAGTCCGATTTCTGTTCCGGCAGCTTAGGTTCGGCTTCGAGGCGGCGGATCCGGACCGATTTCGGAGCCGCAATCCCGATCTGAACGCGCCCTCCCTGGACACTCAGGACCGAGACGACGATCCCGTCCCCGATCACCAGCTCCTCTCCGCTTTTCCGTGTCAGAACTAACATCCCTGCTCTCCTCGGTTTGCTGACTGGACCGGAATCCACTGTTCCGGCGAGGTCGCTACGACCGAACCCTCTGGCCCGATCCTGTGCTCCACACAGTATTCTTACGCATCAGACGCATTCCGGGCGTGAGTAGGATCACAAAAAAAGTGTCATTTTTACGAATTCTTGAACGCGAGACGAAAAACAGGAAATTTGGGGTGTCTCGGGGGGATTTCGCGAGGGCCGCGACAATTGACACCCACCCGGCGTCGCGATCTGAAGAACGGAGACGCCGCCCTTCAACGACGAAATCACCGGCCCCGCCGAACGCATTCATCAGCGGATCGGGACTGTCTGACCGGCGTCGTTCGATTTCTTCGGGTGCCGATGGGCGCGAGAGGGCTCGCAATCACGCCTCCGGGCCATCCGCAGAGCTTCAGAATCCGTCGTAGCGAATCGGCTCAACGCGGGCCCGATTAATATCGATCTGCGCCAGCACTCGGGTCACCTGCTCGCACTCCGCAGGCGAGAGCCCCGCCTCCAGCTTCCACCAGGTCAGATTGAAGGCTTCCGCACCCCGAAAAACCTTGTCCAGCACGCGCCCCGTGATGGGGTCGTCCCCGTCAATCTGCGGTTCGAGGATCCCGTAGGATTCCTCTCCAAACTCCTGCCAATGCTGGACCCCGGTTACATGCTCCAGCAGCAGATGCCGGCAGAACCAGGCATGGTGCTTCTCGTACCATTCGCTGATCGCCTGAGCCCCCCGGTCGAAACAATGCTCGCCGCTCGTGGTCCACTTGTGCTCCTGGGCATCGGCCCACGCCGCCAGATGGACGCTGCGAGCAAGCTGGGGAAAGTCGACCGCTGACCGGCACTCCCGCCAGAACGCGCAGGAGTAAGGACCCTCCGTGAACGCCGCCTCCTGAGGAGAGATGCGGCTGATGCGGGTCCGACAACGGTGGATGGGCATTCCGTCGATCCTGCGAGGAAAGCGGCGATGCAAAAGCATCGGATATTGCAAATATAAACGTCCGGAAAGCGTCTTAGCAACTGCTTTATCGGGCATTTCTGCGCAAAAAACTGGCAGAAAATCCATCTGGCAAATCCAGGAGAATTCGTCGTAAACGATTTCTACAGAATCTCTTACCGCAAAAAACAGGACGCCCGACCAGTTCTCCCGGCCAAACGGTTTTCGCGCAGAACGGTCCGACTTCGGAACGCTCGAACCGGGCGAAACTGTCAGGAGAACTGGAGCTCCAGGGCCAGCCGCTTGACGTCCACAAGCCCCAGCCGATCGGCCTCAATCTGCCGACTTGAGGAAATCAGGACCGGCGATTCGGCCGCTTCCCGCCCAAGGGTCGGCAGTCGGCCGTGCGAGCCCTTGATGATTCCGGCATCCAGACCGATGACGTCCATGTAGTAGCGGAACCCAAGGAATTTCTGGGCCAGCCGTCGGGCCATTCGGAGTTTCGGAAACCGAAGCTGCGGGTCAACGAACAGCTCGACCGGGTCGTATCCCGGTTTGCGGTGAATGTCGATCGTCCGGGCATAATCCGGAGCAACGCGATCATCGAGCCAGAAGTAATACGTGAACCACGCGCCGGGTGCACTGATCGCAATCAATTCCCCCGAACGTTCGTGATCGAGTCCGAACTCCCCCTGCTCCGCGCGATCAAGAACCCGTTCGATTCCTGGAGTCTTCTCCAGCAAGGTTTTCACCGCGGCGACATCTTCCGGATGCCGGACGTAGACATGAGCCAACTGATGGTCGCTCACCGCAAACGCCCGGCACGCCCCGCAGTCGAGTGTTTCCCAGCCCAGCGGCTCCCGACGGGCCACGAGATAGCCCGCTTCCCGCAGCACGCGATTAATCGGAACCGGCTGCGAGACAGCCGTAATGGCGTACTCCGAGACGACGAGGACCTCCATGTCGAGTTCTCGCGCGGCCTCGATCAGCTTGCCCGCCTCGGCATCCACCTGCCGGATGTCCTCGCGAATCCGCGGATCATCCGGACCGAGACGCTGCAGGTTGTAGTCCAGATGCGGCAGATAGACGAGGTTCAGACTCGGGCGATATCGCCGCATCACCTCCAGGCTGGCGTCGGCGATCCAGCGCGAGCTGACGATGTCCGCAATCGGCCCCCAGAATCGGGGCAGCGGAAACACGCCCAGCTTGGATTGCAGCTCGTCGCGCAGCCCCGGCGGCTGACTGTAGGAATCAAAAATCTTCCGGCCGTCGGCCGGGTAGCTCGGCCGGGGAGTCATCGAGTACTCGACCGGCGCATACATGTTGTACCACCAGAACATCTTGGCGGTCGTGTAGCCGGGATCCCGTTTCTTGCCGGCTTCGTAGAGCCGCTCCCCCTGGATCAACCGGTTCGACTGCCGCCAGAACATCACTTCCGCCAGATCGCGGAAGTACCAGCCGTTGGCCACAATTCCGTGCTCGCGCGGCAGCGTGCCCGTCAGCATCGTCGCCTGCGCGGAGCACGTCACCCCCGGCAGAATGCCGGTCAGCGGCCGAGCGAATCCCTCCGCCGCCAGGCGGGAAAGATGAGGCGTGTCCGGCCCCAGCATGTCGTAAGTCAGACCGACGACGTCGAGAATCAGCAGAGGACGCATGCAGAGTGGCTCTTGGGGCGAGTCGAAAAAATTTCACGCAACGACGCGACCCTCAGGATGCAATCCCGTGTCGCTCCAGAAACGACGTCACAGCGGCATTCACCGCGTCCGGCTGTTCCAGCGGAGCCATGTGTCCGGCTCCCGGGACCGGCACGAACTCCGCCCCCGGAATCTGCCCGGCCAGGAACTGCATCTCGGCCAGCGGCGAAATCGCGTCCTCCTCGCCGCAGATCACGAGCGTCGGAACCGCAATCGTGCCGAGCGAAGCGGTCAGGTCCGGACGCTCTGCCATCCCCCGCTGCGCCGCTGCGATCCCGCGCGGGGAACCGGCCAGGATCACGTCGCGAACCTGATCGACCGCCATCGGATTCTGCTCGTTCGTCCGGCTGCCAAACAGTCGCGGCAGCATCGATTCGGCGATCACCCGCGGCCCATCAGTCAGCACCCGGTCCGCCAACGTCAGCCGGTTGGCAGCAGCTTCGGGGACGTCGGCCTGGCTGCGGCAATCACAGAGGATCAGCGCCCGTAACCGCTCCGGAGCCTTCTTCGCCAGCAACAGCGAAAGATACCCCCCCATCGACAGCCCGCAAATCGTCGCTGGCTCCGTGATCTGCAGCACGTCAAGCAATGCCAGCACATCGTCCGCCAACTGGTCCATCGTCGTTTTGTCACTGGCGCCGCCCGTCCGGCCGAAACCCCGCAGATCCGGGATCAGGACGCGACAGCGGCCAGCGAGGGCAGCAGCCTGATGCCGCCACATCCGATGGTCGAGCGGCATGCCATGCAGGAAGATGACCGGAGCCCCCTCCCCCTGATCAATGTAGAAGACTGAGAGGTCGGCAATTTGAGCAGTCGCCACGGAAGCTCCTCCGGAAATGTCTGGCGGTCAGTCACGTCGAACGGATCTCGGAGCCAGTATAGCGCCGCGACCCCGGGAAGACTTCCAATCGCGCACCAGGTTTTTCATCGTTGGCACGCTCCTTGCCTCTTTGGAAGTCGGGCACTAGAATTCGAAGCGTGCTCACAGGATCCGATTCATGGCCGATCCCGCTGTCAGGTTTGAACTTACGACAACCGCTGGCGAGCCCTTCGCCGACGATTGCCCGCCGTTCTGGCAGGCCCGCGGGGAAGGCTCACGTCAGACTGCCAATCGGTGTTGTGCAACCTTTTCGATCTGAAGCATCTGGCGCGACAAATTGACACGCTTGCGACAGTTGTAGGGGCGGCAGGCATCGCGCGGGCAGCGACGACGGACAGATCTGGAATGCGAACCGGGCGTTCCCGATGGAAGCAAGTCACCGGGCTCGGGTTTCGAGTGCCGGAACGGTGGGTGTGACCTAGGATTCCGGAAATTTGATAGAGGCGAGGACGGCGGCGAGTGGCGGGACGGCAGGAATTGCAGGTGGCTGCGAACACCGGATTCCAGTCCGTGTCGAAACTCCAAGTGCTCCTCGATCGGGATGACAGGGCAGCGGAATCCCGTCCGACCGGAACCCGGGACTGTCCCGGTGTCCGGCGGAGGATCAGATCGGCGACAGGGCCGATCTGGTCTTGAGTGTTCGACAGGACGTCGAGCCGCCTGAACGAAGAAACCTCGAAGGAGGCTGCGAGATGTACGAGCGATTTACCGACCGCGCCCGCAAGGTCATGCAACTGGCCAACCAGGAGGCGCAACGCTTCAACCACGAATACATCGGGACCGAGCACATCCTGCTCGGCCTGGTGAAAGAGGGTTCCGGCGTCGCCGCCAACGTCCTGAAACACCTGGACGTCGACCTCCGCAAAATCCGCCTGGAAGTGGAAAAGGTCGTCCAGTCCGGCCCGGACATGGTCACGATGGGGAAACTTCCCCAGACGCCCCGGGCCAAGAAAGTCATCGAATACGCGATGGAAGAGGCGCGGAACCTCAACCATAACTACGTCGGAACCGAGCATCTGCTGCTCGGCCTGATCCGCGAACAGGAAGGGGTCGCCGCTCAGGTCCTGATGAACCTGGGCCTCAAGCTGGAAGACGTCCGCGAAGAGGTTCTGAACCTCCTCGGCCACGGCACAGAAGGCGCCGAAACCACCCCCGAACGGGGCGGAGCCCAGGCCGGCGCCTCCTCGGGCAAGTCGAGCAAGAGCAAGACCCCCGCGCTCGACAGCTTCGGCCGCGACCTCACCGAACTCGCCCGCCAGGGCAAGCTCGACCCGGTCATCGGACGCGAAAAAGAAATCGAACGCGTCATCACGATTCTCTCCCGCCGGCAGAAAAATAACCCGGTCCTGCTCGGTGAAGCCGGCGTCGGCAAGACCGCAATCGTCGAGGGCTTCGCCCAGATGGTTATCAACGGCGACGTCCCCGAACCCCTCCGCGACAAACGCGTGGTGGTCCTCGACCTCGCCATGATGGTCGCCGGCACCAAGTATCGCGGCCAGTTCGAAGAACGCATCAAGGCCGTGATGAACGAAGTCAAACGGGCCAAGAACACCATCCTCTTCATCGACGAGCTCCACACCCTCGTGGGCGCCGGCGGTGCGGAAGGGGCGATCGACGCCTCCAACGTCCTCAAACCGGCCCTCAGCCGCGGCGAGCTGCAGTGCATCGGCGCCACCACCCTCGACGAGTACCGCAAGTACATCGAAAAGGACGGCGCCCTCGAACGCCGCTTCCAGCGGGTCGACGTCGAACCGCCCAGCGCCGAACAGACCATCGAAATCCTCAAGGGACTTCGCGACCGCTACGAATCGCACCACCGCGTGCAGATCACCGACGACGCCCTCGCCAAGGCCGTCGAGCTGTCGAACCGCTACATCACGGCCCGCTGCCTCCCCGATAAGGCCATCGACGTCATCGACGAGGCCGGGGCTCGGGTCCGTCTCAAGTCCATGGTCCGTCCGCCCGACCTGAAGGACCTGGAAGAAGAAATCGAACGGCTGAATCAGGCGAAGGAAGAAGCCGTCGCGAACCAGGACTTCGAAAAAGCCGCTTCGCTCCGCGATCAGGCGGACAAACTGAAAAAGAAAAAGGAAAACCTCACCCACGACTGGCGCGAGAAATCCAAGGAGACCGACGGCGTCGTTGACGCCGAAGTCATCTCCGAAGTCGTCTCCCGCATGACCGGCATTCCGCTGATGCGGCTGTCGAGCGAAGACGCGGTGCGCCTGCTCGAAATGGAAAAAGAGCTGCACAAGCGCGTCGTCAGTCAGGACGAAGCGATTCGTCAGGTGGCCAAGGCCGTTCGCCGCAGCCGCAGCGGATTGAAAGATCCGAAGCGACCGACGGGCGTGTTCCTCTTCGCCGGTCCGACCGGCGTGGGTAAGACGCTGACCGCCAAGACGCTGGCCGAGTTCATGTTCGGCAACCAGGACGCGCTGATCCAGATCGACATGTCCGAGTACATGGAGAAGCACAACGTCAGCCGGCTGATCGGGGCTCCCCCCGGCTATGTCGGCTACGAAGAAGGCGGCCAGCTTACGGAAAAGATCCGTCGCCGCCCGTACGCCGTGGTCCTGCTCGACGAAATCGAGAAGGCCCACCCGGACGTCTTCAACATGCTGCTGCAGATCATGGAAGAAGGCCACCTGACCGACAGCTTCGGCCGCAAGGTGGACTTCAAGAACACGGTCATCATCATGACGACCAACGTGGGAGCCAAGACGATTTCGTTCGGAGCGAATTTCGGCTTCGGCGCCCGCGACGAAGAACGCAGCTACGACCGGATGAAGCAGGACCTGATGCACGACATCGAAAACGAGTTCAAGCCGGAATTTCTCGGCCGGCTCGACGAGATGGTCGTGTTCCGCCCGCTGAACGAAGAAAACCTGAAGGCGATCGTCGAAATCGAGCTGTCCAAAGTTCGCGAACGCCTGCAGGAAAAAGGCCTCCATCTCGTCCTCACCGACGAGGCCAAGGCGTTCATCATCGAGAAGGGGAACGCCACCGAGTTCGGCGCCCGACCTCTGCGTCGCGCCGTCGAAACCTGGGTGGAAGACCCCCTCTCGGAAGAACTCCTCCGCGGCGTCTTCCAGGGCTCCAACACCATCACCGTCACGGTGAAGGAAGTCGGCGACCAGAAACGCCTGGAGTTCGAACCGTCGCAGACCGACGCGGAACCGGTGCTGGCAGCCGCCGGCGCCGAAGAAACGCCTGTCTGACGCCGATTGCTGAAGTCTTGAAGCAATGAGCCCCGCGGCCGATTTCGGCCGCGGGGCTTTCCGTATTTGGTGATTGGTTCTTTGCGATTTGTGATTAGCTCTCTGTTGTTTGTTGTTGGCAAACAAACCTCGTTCCCAGACTCCGCCTGGGAACGCACTCTTCAGACGCTCCGCGTCCTCTTCTTCTTCCCGGCTTCTCCGCACTCGCCACGCGCCACTCCTCACTCGCCACCCCTTCGTCTTCCTCCCCATCCACCATCCACTACCCACCAACCACCTCTTATGTGAATTCCGCGCAACAAACCCGCTATAGATGACGGGGACATAGGAGCATGCGCGTCGGCAGTCCGCTGCCGGCGTTCCGGACGATTCCCGTCAAACCGGGCCTGATCAGGGCCCAGCGACGGGCTTTCCGCAAGGAGAGCCCGAGGGGCGCACCCCGTGTGCGCACAGCCTCGACGTCGAGCTTTTCCCGTTCACCCGGCCGCAAGTCCGGCGAACCTGATCAAGTGTTTGAAACGCCGGGACTTCCACCGGTGCAACATCACCGCCAGACGGACTCCGGCGGGGAGAACGTAAAAAACTCCCCCGCCGGAGCCGATCGCGGTACGTACGGTGGACGCCCTTTTGCTTAGGGCGGGCCCCCGCCTGCCGAATTGCGGCATCCCCAACAGACCAACTCTCCCATCCCACCCCCTCTCCTCACGATCCACCATCCACGACCCACTCTCCTTCCTCATCCCTCTCGATTTCCGTCCCCGTCGCTCAGGTCGGCGAAGAATTTCCGTCGCGCTGTTGAACGGTCCGGGCGGAGTCGATATCCTCTCCGATTCGCATTCGGCCCACGTTGCGCTCCGTGCACGTGTCTCGGCCGTGATGCCGCATTCGGGTAGTACCGCCCTGGCGTTCGCACGAAGTGCTTTCGTGACAGCAAGTTGGGGTGTTGAGAGTCAGACAGAAGGTCGTTGCAGTGACATCCCAGCAGACCAGCTTCGTGAAGCCGGCCAATATCAAGCCGCAGTGGTTCGTGGTGGACGCCGAAGATCAGATCGTCGGTCGTCTGGCGACTAAGCTCGCAACCGTCCTGATGGGCAAGCACAAGCCCGAATACACGCCTCACGTTGACACCGGCGATTACATCGTCGTGATCAACGCGGATAAGGTCCGTTTCTCCGGCAGCCCGATGGTCCACAAGGATCACCCGGCTTTCACGGACAAAATGGCCAAGAAAAAGTACAAGTGGTACACCGGCTGGGCGGGTGGTGGTCGCGAGATTACCGCCATCAAGCTCTGGGAGAAGCGTCCTGAGGACATTCTGCTCAAGGCCGTCAAGCGGATGATGCCTAAGAACGCGCTGGCCCGGCACATGCTGGACAAGCTGAAGCTGTACTCCGGCACGGCGCACCCGCATCAGGCCCAGCAGCCGCAGCCGATGCCCGCCCACCTGATGCCCGCCGTCCGCGAATAGCCCCTGACGCGGTCCGCCTGGCTGAATATTGGTTTCCAGTCACCGTAATTTCTCCGACGAGCGATGTCATGAGCGACGAGATCACAACTTCTCCGGAAGCGACTCCGGCCTCTCCGGAAGTCACGGCCACCGCCGCTTCGGAGCTGACGTTTTCCGGCACCGATCAGCCGCTGGCTGCGGATGCTCCCGCACCGGCTCCCGTCATTCAGCGCGGCAAGCTGGACCGTTTCGGCGTGGCGATGGGAACCGGCCGCCGCAAGACGGCGGTCGCCCGCGTGCGGCTGCGCCCGGGCAACGGTAAGTTCGAAGTCAACGGCCGGCAGATGGGCGAGTTCTTCTGCATCGAGCGCGACCGCCTGACGGTGGAGGCGCCGCTGCGGGCGACCGACAAGCTCGGCCAGGTCGACGTCTGGGTGCGGGTGCATGGTGGCGGGACGACCGGCCAGGCCGGCGCGATTGTTCTGGGCATTGCCCGTGCGCTGGAGGCTCTGAACCCCAGCCTGCATGCGACGCTGAGCGAAGGGTCGTTCCTGACTCGCGACAGCCGTATGGTCGAGCGTAAGAAGTACGGCTTCAAGAAGGCCCGTCGCAGCTTCCAGTTCTCGAAGCGCTGATTTTCCGACTCGATCACAGCCGGCGCCGCCTGCTGTCGAGAGGATGCGAATATCCAAGCCCCGTCGGAGTTTTCCGTACGGGGCTTTTTCCTTAGCTCCAGCACGGCCTGGCAGCGGCCTGAAACCGCGCCTCGCCGTATGCCGCTGACGGCGTCCCCGGGAGAAGCGTCGGATGTATAACCCGCTGCTGCAACCGGACCTGAAGCTGATGCTTCAGGAGAACGACGAGCTGGGCCTCTGTGAATTCTGCAACGTCCTGTACCCGGTCGTGGTGGCCGAGGTGCTGGACGGTATGGAACCGGACGAGGTCTGGCGCGTTCTGAACGCGTGCGACGTTCACCGCCGGGCCGAAATCTTCGAGTTCATCGTTCCGCACCAGCAGATGGATCTGGTCGAGTCCGTCGACAAGAAGGAACTGTCCCGGTTGATCGAGGCGATGGCCCCGGACGATCGCGTCGACCTCCTGGAGAATATGCCCGAAGAGCAGGTCGAGGCGCTGCTGCCTCTCGTGGCCCAGGCCGAACGGGACGACATCCGGCGACTGCTGTCGTACCCCGAGGGTTCCGCCGGCTCGATCATGACGACCGAGTATGCGTCGCTCCCGGAAGACATCACCGTCCGGGAAGCCCTCGACCGGCTGCGCCAGCAGGCGCCCAATCGCGAAACGATTTACTACGTCTACGTGCTCGACGAAAAACGCCGGCTCGACGGCGTGATCACGTTGCGGCAGTTGATTCTGTCCCGGCCGACGGTGGTCCTGGTCGACCTGATGCGTCGCAACCCCGTCGTGGTGCACGTCGAAGACGACAAGGTCGAGGCGGCCCGGCAGCTCGCGCGGTTCGACCTGCTGGCCCTGCCGGTCGTCGACGACCAGAACCGGCTCGTCGGCATGATCACCCACGACGACGTGCTCGACGTCGTGCAGGAGGAGGCCGACGAAGACGCCTATCGTCAGTCGGCCATCCAGCCCCTCGAACACAGCTACTTCGATACGCCGCTGCTCGAAATCGCCTGGAAGCGCGGCATCTGGCTGATGCTGCTGGCGTTCTTTGCGCTGCTGACCGCCGGCATCCAGGACCTGTTCGACGGCGTGACGGAAAGCCACAAGTTCCTGGCGCTGTTCCTGCCGCTCGTCCTGGCCAGCGGCGGCAACACGGGATCGCAGTCGGCCACGCTGGTCATTCGCGCGATTGCCGTCGCGGTGATGGACCGGCACGCCCGGTTTCAACTGGCCCGCCGCGAGTTCTTGACGGGATTGATGCTGGGGAGCTGCCTGGCGCTGTTTTCCTTTGTCTCGATCCACTGGATCTTCGGCCAGACCGTCATGGAATCCGCCGTGGTGGCGGCGACGATCGGCATGGTCGTCACAATGGGGACGTTGACCGGGTCGATGCTGCCGCTGGTCTTCAAACACATCGGGATGGATCCCGCGATCATGTCAAATCCCCTGATCGCGGCTCTGAGCGATATGCTGGGAGTGGTGATCTACTACACGATCGCCTCGCTGGTGCTGGACCGTATTCTGGCGGGATAACGATTGAAGCGCGAAATCCGAAATTCGAAAGCGCCCCGAAGCACAGACGCCAGATCTCAAACGAATCTACGAGCAGTGCTTCCGGAGATTCCCGATCTGCGACAGAGTCTGGCGGACCTGGCCCGGCAGATTCCGTGCGGCACGGTAACGACGTTCGGCGACCTGGCAAAAGGACTCGGGGACGTTGCCGCAGCCCGCTGGGTGGCCACCGTGCTGGCGGAATCTCCGGCGGATCTTCCCTGGCAACGCGTGATCCTGCGAACCAACTGCTGGCCGGGGCGTGACTCCGCCCGGCAGAAGTTGCAGCGAAAGCTCCTGGCCGCCGAAGGAGTTGCGGGAGACGCGGCCGGAGTCGCCCGGGACGTCCCGCGATTCACGGAGTTTTCCGGACCCCGCCCGCTGGCTCTGCTGAGCGACTGGCAGCGGGAATCGGCGCAGCATGTGGAGCGGTCCCCTCTGCGACAGCGGCCTGCGACGCTTGCAGGACTGGACATCTCCTATGCTACTCCCGACCTGGCGGTCGCCGCCTGGGTACAGTCTCCCCGGAACGCTCCCCGGCAGCAGGTTGAGTTGACGATTTCTTCTCTGGTGACGTTTCCTTACATCACCGGCTACCTGACCTTTCGGGAGTTGCCGGTGCTGCTGGAACTGGTCCGTGCCGCTGAACGAGAGGGGCTGGCCGCGGATGTGCTGCTGGTCGACGGCAGCGGCGTCCTGCACCCGCGACGGGCGGGGATTGCAACGGCCCTGGGCGCTCTCACGGGACTTCCGACGATTGGCGTCACGAAGCACCACCTGTACGGAAAGGCGGAAGCGGCCCGGGATGAGATCGTCACCTGGCTCCAACAGGATGGCGAACGCCTCGGGGCACGGTTGCAGCCACCCGGGCGCAAAACGCCGCTGTACGTCTCAGTCGGCCACGGACTGTCGCTGGAGCAGGCGGTCGAACTGGTGGAGGAGTCGCTCGACGACAGCGGTCAGCCGGGCCTGATTCGCGCCGCCGACGGCATCAGCCGGGCCACGGCGAGGATTCTGAGCCGCCAGGCGGGCGGCTACGCCGGGGGGGCTTCAACGACGACATCCGCGGACTGATTTTCGACGGTCGCTTCGACGTCGGCGATTTTCAGGCCGGTCGTGTTGAAGTACCACAGGCCGATCAGCGTGACCGGGATGTACTGGATCATGTGGTAGTAGATCGACGCTGCAAAGACTGCGGTTTCATCTTTTGTAAAGAACTTCAGAACTGCCATGAAGCAAAGCTGAATCACGCCGAAATAGCCCGGCGAAGAGGGCACCGTCACGCCGAACGCGGTGACCCCCAGGACGATGCAGGAGACGAGCGGGTCGACGTTGATCCCGAAGCTCCACAGAGCGAGATGGACCGTCAGTCCGTTGAGGAGCCATTGCGCCTGGGACGTCGCGAGAATCCCCGCCAGCAGCCGGACGTCTTTCAGCGACGCGAGCCCCTCAGCTCCGCTTTCGAGCATCCCGGCGATCTTCTTCTTCAGCCCGGCGGGAAGAAAGGGAATCCACTCCATGGCGGCTTCGAAAAGTCGCACGAACGGCCGCGTCCAGAGGACGAACGCCAGTCCGCCGAGAACGCAGCAGCCGGCCGCAACTCCGAAAACCACCGCCGACTGACGGATCGAGGGGTCCAGCCCATGCACGAAGATCAGCCCGACGCCGAGTATCAGCAGGATGGCCACGATGTCGAAGACGCGTTCCAGCACGACGGTCGACAGGACGGCGGTCTGCGGCGCCTTCGACTGGCGAGAGAAGATGAAGACTCGAACCAGGTCTCCGAGGTGAGCCGGCAGCAGGTTGTTGAAGGCGAAGCCGATCATGGTCGGGGGGAGCAGGTCGCGGCGGATGCGATAGTCGCCGACCGGCCGGAGGAGCAGCCGCCAGCGCCAGGCTTTCAGCCAGTAGAACGCGACCCAGGCCAGGAGAATGGGGATCGCCGTGATGTAGTTGGCGTCGGCGAAGGCCCCCCCCAGCTTCGACAGGGCGTCCTTTTCCTTGAGGATGTCCCGAGCGGCCCACCAGAGGCAGGCGGCGGAGACGAGGATCCCCAGGGCCAGGTGGACCCCTTTGTGGCGATGCAGCGGAGTGTGCGATCCCGACACAGTCTCAATCCTCGGCGAAAGCGTTCTCGTTCCCGACGGCCCACGGCGGCACGAGGGCGAAGAGTATTGCATTCCGCGGATCGTCGGGAAGCCGGGTTACGGCTTGACGCCGGCGAGCCGGTGCACGGCAGACCACTCCTCGGGGGTGACCGGCTGAATCGACAGCCGCATCCCCCGCTTCATCACCAGCATTCCGCTCGTGGCGGAATCGGCCGCCAGTTGCTCGCGCGTCACCGGTTCCGGAAATCGCTTGAGGAGCTTCACGTCGACCATGATCCAGCGGGGTGCATCCGTCTTGGAGCCTGGATCGTAGTATTTGCTCGTCGGATCGAATTGTGTGAAATCCGGATAGCCCGCCCTGACCACGGTCATCGTGCCGAAAATTCCCAGCGGTTCTTCGCGGCTGTAGTAGAACAAGACCCGGTCGCCGACCTGCACGTCGTCCCGCAGGAAGTTCCGCGCCTGGTAATTCCGGACGCCATCCCAGGGGGCGGTCTGGCCCGCCGCGGCCTCCAGGTGGTCGATCGAAAACGCCGACGGTTCGGACTTGAAGAGCCAGTAACGCCGGGTTGAGGCAGCGCGGGGCGGCATGGGCGATCCTTGGTGGGGCAATCAACGAAGCGAGGCCGCCGAAAACAATCGGCGGCCTCGCGGTTCAAACCCATCTCCGGCAGGTCGGAGTTATTCCGGAGCCTTGCCCGGGAGCTTGCCTTCCTTGAGCAGGTCGCCGAAGGTCTTGCCTTCGGTCTTGCTCTTTTCGCCTTCGACCTTCTTCAGCGCCTTCTTGATGACTTCGGCGTCCTTGACGTTCTTGGCGTCGAGGGCCTTGCCCATGGCGTCGCCGTAGTCGTTCTTATTCTTCTTGCTCTCGCCGTAGTGACAAATGCCACACTTGACCTTGTCGGCTTCGGCTTCGAGTTTCTCGTAGCTCTTCTTGAACTCGCCCAGGTAGTTCGGGCGGGCCTGGGCGTCGCCCGAGGCGACAACCATCAACACTCCGGCCAGCGACAGTCCGCAAGCCACCCACGTCAAATTCTTCTGCATTCCGAAGTTCCTCCAAGACCATCTGCTGCCAGACGACGGTGCGGCCCGAGTTTCAGTCGTCAATCATCCAGTCTCACCGACGAGGCGAACTCCCCCGACGCCGTACGACACCGTCTACCGAGGTGCTCATTAGACTGAGGCCCGCAGTGCAGTGTCAACTCCGATCAACGTCGGTCAATGTAAGTCGAAAGTTCCTGTGAAGATTCGACTTTGAGAGAGATTCGTCGGCAAAGCGGACGTTCCGGAAGCACGTCTGGCCATCGGGCCGCAAGCCGTGAGCCAGCACACATGTGCTTCCGAGGACTCCAGACTCAGCAAATGGCGATCCGCTGCCTGGGAATTCTCCAAACTGGATTTCTGAAGCCATGTCCGCGGGCCGACGGTTCAGCCTAGGGGATTTACGAAGCTTTTGCAGAGAAGTCGTGAGATCGGTCTGTCGCAGACTGTTGTGAAAATGACAACAGGATCTCCGTCAGTTTCAGAGAGCCTCGCACGCAGGCCCGTTCGCTGGCCCCCGCACCCCGGCTTTGCGAAGTGGCTGTCAGGGGGCTAAAGTCAGTTCCCACCGCACTTGACCGACCCCGATGATCGGAAAGGCTCCGATGTTCCCACTCTTCCGGATTTTCCTGCTTGGCGTCAGCTTGACGGCCCTGACAAGCGCCTGCACAGCCGCCGAAACCCCGCCGAACGTCCTGCTGCTGCTCGGAGACGATCAGGCGTGGGGGGATTTTGGATTCATGGGGCATCCGGAAATCCGGACGCCCCATCTGGATGCGCTGGCCGCTCAGGGGGCGGTTTTCTCCCGGAGCTATGTCCCTTCCAGCTTGTGTCGGCCGAGCCTAGCGACGCTGATCACCGGGCGCTATCCCCATCAGCATAAAATCAGCGGGAACGATCCTCCGAAGGGAACTCCCCGTGAAGCGATGCTGCAGCACATTCAGCGCGAGCCGACCATCCCGAAGCTGCTGGCGAAACGGGGCTACGTGAGTCTGCAGACCGGCAAGTGGTGGGAAGGGGCTCCCGCCCTCGGCGGCTTCACGGAAGCCATGACGCACGGCGACCCGGCCCGCGGCGGACGGCACGGCGATGTGGGGCTCAGAATCGGCCGCGAGACCCTCCAGCCGGTCTATGACTTCATCGACGGGCACAAAGACCAGCCATTCTTCGTCTGGTATGCGCCGATGATGCCCCACACGCCTCACAATCCGCCGGAACGCCTGCTGGCGAAGTACCGCGGCGCCGACAAGCCGATCACAGTCGCCCGCTATCACGCCATGTGCGAATGGTTCGACGAAACGATCGGCGAACTGCTGGCTTACCTGGACCGGAAGCAACTGTCGGACAACACGCTGGTCGTATTCGTCACCGACAACGGCTGGATTCAGGACACGCAGAAACAAGTCTACGCTCCGCGCAGCAAACGCTCTCCGTACGAGGGGGGGATTCGATCGCCGATCATCCTCCGCTGGCCGGGGCGCATTCCGCCGGGGAAGTATGACACTCTGGCGTCATCGATTGATCTCGCGCCGACGATTCTGGCGGCCGCAGGGGCCGAGGTTCCCGCGGAGCTGCCCGGCCTGAATCTCCTGCCGATCATTCAGGCGGGGGGGAAGTCGCCCCGAAATCAGCTCTTCGGCGAAGTTTTCGACCACGACGTCGCCGAGATCGACCGGCCCGCGGCGAGCTTGCTGTATCGCTGGACGATTCAGGATCAATGGAAGCTGATTCTACCGACAGCGGCCGGCGCTCGTCCGGAACTGTACGATCTGTCGGCCGATCCGACGGAGGATCACGATCTGGCGGCGGCGCAGCCGGAGCGGGTTCGCAAACTGACGGCGGACATCGATCAGTGGTGGAACGCGCGCGAGTAAATTTGAGAGAACGGCAAGGGGTCCGGAGAGGACAACCACGAATCTCACGAATGCACGCGAATCACAGCGAAGAGTTTGAACCACGAGAAACGCGGAGCTCACGAAAAGGAAACCGGCGGATGCCAGCTCCAGCTCGCTTTACCAGCGATGACGCGAGGCAACCGATTAGAAGCGAAGACCGGGGCTTCGCGAAGACGCTCCAGCCGCCGGCCACTCGGATGGTGCCGGACTGTGACCACCGATTAATACGACCCGCGGGACAATCACTCCTGCAAGAAGACCTTGAATGACAGCGCAACTGATTGATGGGAAGGCGATTGCCGCGAAGACGCGTCTGCGGGTGGCTGCCGAGACGGCCGAGTTCATCGCGGCAACGGGCGTCGTGCCGCAACTGGCGACCGTGCTGGTCGGTGAAGACCCGGCGAGCGCCGTCTATGTGCGCAACAAGCATGTAGCCTGCGAGAAAGTGGGATTTCGGAACCAGCAGCACACGCTCCCCGCGACGACGAGCCAGGCGGAACTGCTGGAGCTGGTCAGCCGGTTGAATGGGGACCCGGCGGTGCACGGCATTCTTGTGCAACTTCCGTTGCCGGAGCAGATTGACGAACAGGTCATTCTGGATTCCGTTCATCCCTTGAAGGATGTCGACGCCTTTCATCCGGAAAACGTCGGTCTGATCGTGCAGGGCCGGCCGCGGTTCTTGCCCTGTACGCCGGCGGGCGTGCAGGTGCTGCTGCGAGAGTCAGGAGTGGAAGTCGACGGCGCCCACGTGGTGGTGATCGGCCGGAGCGAGATTGTCGGCAAGCCGATGGGAATGATTCTGGTGCAGAAGGGGGAAACCGCCAATGCCACGGTCACCATCTGCCACAGCCGGACGCGGCATCTGCCGTCGATCGTGCGGACGGCGGACATCATCGTGGCGGCGATCGGCCGGCCGAATTTCGTGACGGCGGACATGGTCAAGCTGGGGGCGGTGGTGATCGACGTAGGGATCAACCGCGTCGGCGACCGGCTGGTGGGGGACGTCGATTTCGACGACGTCCGCGAAGTCGCCTCGGCGATCACTCCGGTTCCGGGGGGCGTCGGCCCGATGACAATTGCGATGCTGATGCAGAACACGCTGACGGCAGCCCGGCTGCAGACGGGTGGAGCAGCGAAATAGCCCCGAGTGCCCGACCGACAGGCCATCGGCTTCGAACTCCCGAAACTTCGTGCCCCATTCCGGGCACGCCGCCGGACCGTACAACAACTCCCGCAATTCCCCCGCCGCCTCCCGCAACCGCTCCTGCAGTTCCGGGCGGATCGACCGCTTCGCGAACGCCATCCCTGGCCTCCTTAAACGGGAACTCTCGCTCATCAAAAGACTTCCGCCGACGAACGGCGTCGACGTCCCCGACACAAGGTGCACCCGATGAACGCCCGCGCGCGAAGTGCGTCGTGCACTCCACAAACTGCAAAGTTGCTGCAAAACGCTCTAGGCGGAACCGGCAGAAATTGCTAGTCTCCCGCGCGATGCTCAACCTGCGTGATCGGCGCAGGCCACGGAGGATTGGAGTCGAACATCGTTGAGAAAGGATTCGGTATTATGGGGCAGTTCTGGCGCCGGCACGCAGACACCGTGCCTACTTTGATCTCTGGCAGGGGGACGCGTTTTCTGGCTCTCCTGCTGGCAGGGACATGTGGAATCGTCCGGGATGACGCGTCGGCCCTGGCGCAAGGATCTCGAACGCGTCCGGTCTCGATGTCGACGGAAGATCGTCGACAGATGATGGACGGCTTCTCCGACTCGTTGTACCGCGCGGAAGAGCAGCGGTTTGACGACCGGCTGCAGTACGACATGCAGCGGATGGGACCGCTCTATGACGCAAGTCGCGTCACTCCCGAAATGCTGAAGCTGCGCCCATTGGTGAAGGCGGCGGCGAGCGAAGGGTCCCGCCTGGTGCGGTTCCTGGACGACGACGCCCGCCTCAATCCCGGCCTCCGCCTGCTTTCGTCGGATGCCCTCAAGCTGAACGCCCGCGTGCAGGTGCTGGCCCAGAAGATCCAGCAGGTCTCCGACCAGCGACTGGTCGACGAGGATTTTCGGGCGTTGGACGCCGGCTGGCGCGAACTGGGCTACAAGCTGGGCCGGACACGGGATCTGAGCCGGGACACGCTGGCCAGCCTCTCCTCGATCGAAGATCTCGCCGGGCAGATCGCCGGCATCCTCAAAATCACGCCGCAGGTTGACAGCCGGCAGTTGCAGCAGCGGGTCACGACGCTCGCGGCCGATTTCAGGACCCTCTATGAGGATATCGGCTACGAGATGGGGCGTACGCAGAATGCGAGTGCTCTGCTGATGGGGGTCAGCCGCGTCCGCAGTTCGCTCGACCGGTTTTCGGACCTGATCCTCCGGAACGACCTGGACCAGCAGCAGCTCGCCGCGGAGTATCAGCGATTCCAGCAGCAGTGGTATCCGCTGGCGCAGCAGCTTCAGGCGACGGGGAATCGGATTTTCGACCGCAGTCTCCGGCGAATCACGCTGACGGACAACGAGATCCACTCCCTGCTCCTGCTGCCGCCACAAGGCGACAAGCAGCAGCTTCTGTACCTGACCGGCGTGCTGCGGAAGGACATTGACGAATTCTTCCAGCGCACCCCGCTGTCGCTGCTGATTCACCTGCCGAACTCCGAGCGGGCCCTCGCCACCGCCGATCAGTTCTACGGCGTTTGCGAACACTTCATCGACACCGTCAGCAATCCGGTTGGCGGACAGAGTCGCGACCAGGATCTGGTCGACGCGTTCCGTTACATCGAAGAGGCCGAGCAGTCTTTCTCGCAGACCTTCCGCGGCGTGAAGAGCACTGCGGCGCTGGCCGTGCTGCAGCAGATCGAACAGACGATCGATACGCTGCGTCAGGTGCTGCAGATCCAGTCGCACGAGTTCGATCGTTCGCAGGCGATCGAGCTGGCGGCCGACGTCGCCAACATGACGGACGATCTCGATCGCGTGGTGCGACGCTGGCTGCAGACCGAGCGGCCTCCATTCGCTTCGGATTGCCTCCGCGAAGTCGAGAATCTTGCGCGCGGCTCCGCGGACCTGCAACGGAAACTGTATTCGAACGCGTCGATCGTCGAAATCAGCCGTGACAGCGAAGACCTGTACGACAACTGGCGGACGGTCTACAACTATCTGGTGAAATGCACGACCGAGGATCGCCGCGAACTCGGACGGATTTCCACCCGCCTGACCCCCGCCCTGTTCCAGCTCCGGACCATGCTGGTGCAGTAGCCCCTGGCTCCGTGAGTGCGAGATTACTGACAACGCCCGCGGGAGCCTGCTTCCGCGGGCGTTGTCGTTTTGAGAAAGGGTCAGTCGTGACGATGCCGCTTGACGACATTCAAATTCGACCTTACGACGATGCAGACATGCAGGCTGTGATTGCCCTCTGGAACGCCGTTCTCCCCGACTCGGCCCCGCACAATGATCCCTCCACTTCCATTCGACAGAAAATCGCCGTCGAACGCGATCTGTTTCTTGTGGCCGATCTTGCGGGTTCGGTTGTCGGCACTGTCATGGGGGGCTACGACGGTCACCGGGGGTGGATCTATTCGGTGGCGGTCGATGCCGGGCATCGTCGATGCGGCATCGGGGCCGCGCTGCTGCGGCGTCTGGAAGCCGACTTGAAGTCCCGCGGGTGCCTGAAGGTGAATCTTCAGGTTCGTGCCACAAACACGCAGGTGATTGGGTTCTACGAAAGGTTGGGTTTTATGGTCGAACCGATCGTCAGCATGGGGAAGCGGCTGTACTCACAATCGTAGCGCCGGGGGGGAATCGCCAACTGAGCTGGACCGGCCAAGGTGGTCCAGCTTCAGAATCGGCGACGCTCCGGCTTCGGCGCATCGACATACGGGGCCGACGGGGGGGGCTGCACCAGCAGCAGCCCTTGAGCCGTGCGGAACAGCAGGCGGTTTCCGGAAATTGCGGGGGAAGCGAAGCAGCCCTGACCGACCTGGTTCTCGGCGATCAGTTCACCGCGGGACGTCCGATCGACGACCGAGACGATTCCCGCCTCGTTCACGCAGTAGAGATACTTTCCCATTGCGACCGGGGAAGCGGAGAACCGACCCTGCAGTCGCTTTTTCCAACGGGCTTTGCCGGTGGCTTTCTCCAGGCAGGTCAGCACACCGTCGTCCGCGAGGATCAGCAGATCGCTGTCGCAGACGAGCGGAGACGGGAGGTCGCTGGCGGATCGCCGTTCCCGCCAGATGACATGCGACGCGGTAACATCTCCGGACCCGTCGGCCCGGATGCAGACGATCTGCTCGTTCGGGTATCGGATTGAGGCGTACACGCAGTCCTCATCGAACGCCACGCTGCCGACAGGTCGGTCGGCAGTCCAGCGACAGGTCCAGAGCATGGCTCCGTCGGCCGGATTATATGCGGTGACTCCGCGGCGCCCCGGCAGGACAAGCTGCTCCCGGCCGGCAATTCTTGCGACGATCGGCGTACCGTAGCTGTCTCCAGCAGGTCGGAGGATCCGCCAGATGATTTCGCCGGTCTGGCGATGGAGGGCCGCGAGGAAACTGGCGCCGCGCAACCGGTCCGCGGGCGCCCCGCGCTGATCGCCCGAAACAATGACCAGCGAGCCGCTGACGACGGGAGAAGCCATGTAACCCCATGTCGAGGAATACGGTCCCGCCTCACGCTGCCAGAGGAGTTTCCCCGTGAGATCGACGGCGGTGACTGTCAACTTGCCGGCCTGATCGGACGCCAGAAACATTCGCTCGCCATCGCAGGCTGGCGTCGAGAACGGGGGAGAGCCTCTTGCACCGTTCGGCGGGAAACCGCCCCGCTGAACGGTCGATGTCCACAGCGGCCGCCCGCTGTCGCGATCGAAGCATTCGAGCAGCAGTGAATCCTGCTTTTCGTCCGCGGCTGCAACGTAGACTCGCCCGTCCCAGACAATGGGAGAGGAATGCCCGCTTCCGGAAATCCGGGCCTGCCAGCCGACATTGGCGCTCTGAGACCAGCGAACCGGCGGCTGCGATTGATCGACAAAACCATTCTGCCGCGGGCCGCGCCACCAGGGCCAGTCTTCCTCTCCGGGAACTGGATCCGCCAGGCGGAAATTCACCGGCAGGTGAGCCCGATGAACTTCACCGACACCCGTCGACAGCCAGAGTCCGAGAAGGGCGAGGAGGACTGCGCCCCCGCTCGACAGCCCCCATCTCGTCCAGCGACTCCTCACGATTCTCACACCTTCGACAGATCGGCGCACGAGCGGCGCCTGGGTTCGGAACATTTGGCGAATGAAGTTGTCGAATTACGCGGCGGCCCGTTGAGGACCCGCAAACAGGCGTGCATAGAGGGGGCAGGCCGCAATCAGATCTGCATGCTGACCGGCGGCGATGACGCGACCGCGGTCCATGACGACGATGCGATCGATGAAGTCGAGCAGCGTCTGGTTCAGGCTGTGCGTGATCAGCACGACCGTCCGTTGGCGGCAGAATTCCCGCAGGGACTGCTGAATCAGTCGCTCGCTGTGCGCATCGACTGCGGACGTCGGCTCATCCAGAATCAGCAGTTGAGGATCTCTCAATAGTGCGCGGGCCAGCGTAATCCGCTGCCGCTGGCCGCCCGAGAAGTTTCGGCCCCCTTCGCCGATGATCGTCTGAAGCCCCGCCGGCAGAGTTTCCGTGAACTCGAGCACGTGCGCCCGTTGCGCCGCCTCGCGGACTTCAACATCGGTGGCGTCGGGACGGCCGTAGCGGATGTTTTCCAGGAGCGAACCGTCAAACAGGACGGCGTCCTGCGAGACGAGCGCCAATTGACCGCGAATGTCGCGAATGCGCACCTCGCGAAGGTCGATTCCATCGAATCGGACAACGCCCTCGTCGGGATCTGCGAATCGGGCCAGCAGGCTTGCCAGCGTCGATTTTCCGCATCCGTTCGGGCCGACGATGGCAATGGTTTCCCCGGCGGCGATCCGCAGGTCAACGCCATCGAGTGCGTGCTGGCGGGGAGCGCCGTCGGTTTCGCGGTGATACGAAAAGCGGACGCCTTCCAGTTCAATGCCGGCCGACAGCGGCCCCAGCCACACCGGTTCTGCGGCCGTCCGCAGCAGCGATTCGCGATCCATTCTCTGAAAAACGACCTCTGCGGCCGTCCCCGTCTGCTTGATCGTCGTGTAGAACTTGGAGAATTTCCGAACCGGGTCCAGCATTCCCGCCATCAGGGCGTACATGACCGACAGGTCCGAGAAATCGAGCTGGCGCCCCGACAGCCGGATGCCCCAGATCGACGTCGCATGGTTCAGGACAAGATAGGCGCACGGCAGCAGCACCAGGCAAACTGCGGTCTGTCCCAGCATTTCCGTGGCCGGGTTGCACAAGGCGTCGATCCGCACGATGCGGAGCGCCTGCCGATAGAATTCTCGATTCTGACGGTGGAAGCGTCGCCGCATCGCCCCCGCGGCATCGTACGCGATCACGACCTTCATGTTCGTGAAGGTCTCTTCCAGAGACTTGTAGATCTGCCCCATGCTGCTGAGGGTCCGCTGAGCCGCATGGCGCAAACTCTGCCCCAGCCGTCGGTACATCAGGCCTGCGATCGGCAGAAACACGAGTGACAGCAGCGTCAACTGCCAGTTCAGAAAGAACGCGGCCCCGAGACAACTCACGGCCTTGAGCGGTTCCCGGACGATTTTTCCCCCGACATCGGAGAGGCCGGCGGCGACGGTCTGCAGGTCATAGGTCATGGACGATACGATCTGCGGAACTCCCTGCGCCGTGACGGACTGCGGATCCAGTTTCAGCGTCTGCCGGAACAGAGTTTCCCGCAAATCAATCACGGTTCGCTCAGAGACGCTGGCCACCAGCACGTCCTGGGCGAAGCTGCAGGCCCCTTTCAGGGCCGTTATGACGAGCAGCAGGCCGAACAGCCCGACCAGCAGTGCGAACTGGTCGGACGGAAGTCTGGGGACGACCTCGGCCTCGACCCAGCTCAAGGTCCAGAGCCGATAAGACGCCTGATTCAGCCGGCGCTGTTCCCGGGCCTGATCGTTCAGCGCCCTCTCGCGCTGTTCAAATCGCCCCTCAGTTCCATCCTCCGGCAGGTCCGCGAGGAGCGAGTCGAGCGGAGTCAGCTTCTGTTTGAGAGCCGCGACTTCTTCCTCGGCTTTGGCGACTTCCTGTCGCACGTATTCCGGGAGAGACTGTTCCTGCAGAAAGACCTTCACGACCGGAAATGTGAGCAGCAGCTCAATGCTCCACAAGGCAGCGACGATCAGCCCGAAAACCAGAGACCCCGTCAAAGGCCGCCAGTACGGTCGCACGAATCCAGTCAGTCGGCCCCAGGTCGTCACAGCTCACGGCATCCCTGCCACCCTGAGGAACGGTCGACTCCAGTCCGCCGACATCTCCCTCCCGGGGGATGCGGATTACAGTCCAAATCGTCGTCTCCGTCCAGACGAGCTTGGAGCCGGTACGATCCCGTCTTGCTCTGATTCACGTCCTTCGGATAACCTCCGCGATCCCAAATGGGGAATCCGGTCCTCATTTCAGCCCTTGCCGGTGTGATCTTCGCGGAACACAAGGATGTTTTGCCCTCGCTGTCGGGCCGACGTCGCCGCGGAATTGTCGACCGACAACCGCCGGCTCCTGTGCGCCCGCTGTTCGACCGAGCTCGGTCTGGCAAACGGGCTGGCCCGTCCTGGAACGGTCCATCGCCGTTCGGCAGAGATCCAGCACGAAGCCCGGGAACTCCTGGCCCGCTGGAAGGCCGAATCTGCCGGCGGGACTTCCGCTGCGCCGACGGCAACAACTCCTGCGGCGAATGCGGAGTCCGGTGATCCTTCGCCTCCTGGAGACGCTGCCGTGAACTGGCGCATTGATAAATCGCACGCGGGGCAACCGCTGCCCGCTCCGCTCCCGCCTGCCGAATTGCCGCCTCCTTCGGACGCCGGCAGTTCTGCGGCCGTCGGGGCGCCGCATCTTGCCCGGAGACGGCGGCGGCGTCGCGCAAATGTCTCCAGCAAGGGCGGTTCGATTCAGCAAGCACTGGCTTTGCCAGTCGCCACTCCATCCCGTTCCAGCCCGAACTGGACGATTCTCAGCGGCCAGCTCTGCGCTTACGGGGGAGTCGGCCTCAGCACCTGCGGCACGGCCCTCGTCCTGTGGGCCTACTTCGGCGGGCCGGAAGTCTATGCTCCGAGCGGCTGGCTGCTGACGATCTTCGGGCAGATGCTGCTGTTTCTGGGGGTGATCATGCTGGTTTCAGGCGGGATGGAGCAGACGCAGCGCGAGGTCGTTCTGCGAATCGAGCAACTGGGCGACCGGCTGCTCCGGATGGAGTTCGCCCACGGCCCGCACGATCTGCAGGGGCCGCACTTTGGACGACAGAGATCGCCGGAAAACCATTCTGAATCAGATGTTACGGCGTGCGATGCGCCTGTCGCATCGGACTGATGGCACCGTGCTGAAACAGGCTGAACGTCAGGCTTACGACGATTTCAACGGAAAACGCCCCGACCGGTTGGTACAGGGCGTCCGCATTGACTCGCAGGGTGGCTAACCGGACTTGAACCGGCGACCCCCAGATCCACAATCTGGTGCTCTAACCAGCTGAGCTATAGCCACCATCGAACGGACGCAAAATACGCCATCGGGCGGCGGGTTGCAAGTCTCTGCCGTCGGGCAAGTTTACCTGCTGAATTCTCTCTCCGAACGGGAGATCAGACCCGATCCCGATCCAATTCAAAGGACACGCGAAGCCGCTCAAGAGTTCGCGGGCCGGTTCCGCAGGCGGGAGAGCTGGTCCTGAAATGCAGACTTGTCCGGGGCGTTGGGGGGCGGGAGGTCGGTGCTCGCGGTCCACGATCCGGCGGAACCGAACGGGCTCAACAGGTCGATTTCTGCAGCCAGATGCGGCGGCAATTCGGCTTGAATGGCCCGCGCCAGCGGTTCGAAGTCGCAAACGCAATGTCCGCCGCCGGGGAGTTCGGCCATAAAAGCCATTCGCAACCCGGCCGTCGCCAGCTTTTCCACCGCGGCAGACGTCGGCGACTCGTCGTCGCCGAGCGCCTCTTCGCCAAAGTCCCTGGCTCGACGCGGATCGGACACAAAGTCCCAGACATCCGCCGAAAGGGCGGCCGGGCCTGCCAGCAGATCGATCCAGCGATCACAGCGACGACGAAGTCCGTCAATCGCGCGATACGATCGATCTTCCGGCTCCGGGTTGTAATTCAGGAGCAGACGATAAATCTGGCGCCGGATCGGTTCCAGGCTGTCGAATGCGTGTTTCACAATCTGCGACAGGTCGTCGCGGTGCGTTGCGTCGCGCCCGCAGAGCAGGATGGTGGACCAGACTCGGATCGGCAGTTCGGCGACGAGAATCTCTGCCAGTACGTCGCAGGGAAGTGCGGCCTTCGCTTTGGGATCGGGGAGGCGCTGCTGCCAGCCCAGACGCAGTTGGCGCATGCACTCCCAGTAACTCTCCAGCCCGCGCGTCGACGGCCAGCCCGATGTTCGGGCCATTGTCGGACCGGCCAATGACGCGACAAACGCGAGATCCGCTAGGCGCGGCAGCGCCCAGCGAATTGGCGGAGAGGATTCTTGAGGTGGCATCACAATCCCGGCGGAGTCTCGTGTCTGAATGTCTGACTTTCGAATCGGGAATGCAAATGAAATGCCGGGTGTCGTGCCTCGGGCTGTAACTCGTTTTGGGGAAATTCATTACGTCGAGGCGTTCAGAACGGTGAATACCCGGGGAGATGCCCCGTGTGGTGTTTTGGCAACGTCGGAAGCCCCCGTGTCTGATGCTTGCAACTCTCCCCCAGGCAGAGTGGCCGCTACTTCTTCTTGGCGGTCGGGTCTTCCGCGATTTCGGCGGCCGTCAGATCGCGGATGCGGATCTCCCGCAACGCGGCGACAGTGGCGTAACTCGATATCCCCAGAGGCTTTGACAGCTCGACCTCCGGGCGGATGGAGATGGTTTTCCCGCGAATGTCCGCGTTCACGACTCGATCATCGCCGATCCATGCCTGGATATGCGTGTCCGTCACCCGCAGCCGGATCTTGTACCACTCCTTCTTCTTGAACGCCCGGTAGCTCGTGGTTTCGTTCTCCGAGGCGTCCAGGCCATTCAGACTCGACAGACCGACGACGCCGCCTCCCCATCCTCCGACGATCAGACTGCATGGCGAGTCCTTGACGGGAACCGTCAGCCCGCAGAAGAAGTCGCCGCCGTCAACCCGCTGCGCTTCCAGCGAGATCTCGTAGTTCGATCGGGGAAGTTCGCCGCCGGTCCATGTGATTCCGGAGAGGTCGGAACCCTGCTGCATCAGGATCTGGCCCTCTTCGACCGTGACTTCTCCCTCCCCGCCGAAGTTTGTTGGCTTCCAGTTTTTCAGGGTTTTTCCGTCGAACAGTGCTCGCCACTTCACCCCCGTTTCCGGATTCGCTTCCGGCGGCGCGCCATGCGCTACCGCGAAACCGATCCCGAGGCATCCCGTCAGCAGCAACCAGCCAGACCGCATCATCGCACATCCTTTCGAAATCAGCCGGCAACCGCGGCCGGGCGAAGGTGACTTTCGGAATTGGAAACGGGATTGTCCGGGCTGGTCCCCGTCGTTGCAACCGCTTCCATCCCACCGGGCGCCCGCGTTCACCAATGCCCGAGGGCCGAATTCCGTATTCAGACCGCAGAGTCCATACGATTGGAAATCGTGGCGCACGGCAGGTTTGATGAAAGTCGGCCGAGATTTCCCGCAGCGAATTGTCCAGTCCTTGCCGAACATGAGCTAGCTTTCAAGAGATGACGACTGCAAGGAATGCGCGACTCTCGCGGGCTGCGAAACAATGAGCGGGCTCTGGATTTCGTTACTTCAATTCTCACAGTCAGCCGCCTCAGGAGGTGCGATTTCAGCGCTGGCCGCGGTCTGCCTGCTCTACTATCTCCACCACATCTACCTTCTCGACGGCACGCGCGAGCTGATGAAATCGCTCCGCGAGGAATTGAGTCTTGTGGAACTTGAGTGTCGCCAGCTCGGACGCGAACGCTCAGTCACGCGAACTGAGATTCAGTTGCTGCGGGAAATGCTTGGCCAGCCGGACTTCGAGAAAGCCAGCGAATTGCTCCTGCGGCGATTTATTCCGAACGTGCAGGAAGGACTGGCCGCTGTCATCCAACTGGGACCGTCCGCGGAACTTCGTGTGATGCCGCGGGGGCTCTGCGAGGAGTCGGTTCGCAACCTGCAACTCGATCCCGAATTCGTCGCCTCGCTTCGCAACGGACCGCCAATTCTGATCGACGGATCGCGACTGACGTCCACGCGTCTGATGGCAAGTCTGTCCGTGGCGGACCGTCGCAAAATTGAGAGCCTGGCGCTTGTCGGTGTCGGTGCGGGCGATCAGATGCACGCGATTCTGATGACGAGCCGTCTGTTGCCCGTGTGCGGGGTGCCGCGTCAGCAACTGGAACTGCTAGCCCGAATCGCTGCCAGCCTTTCCGGCTCGCTCCATCAGCACATTCGCCACCATCACCAGTCGGCCCAGCTTCAGTTCACGCAGGTCCTGCTGGAACTGCGCGGAGTGCTCGATGCTCTGCAGGCCGATCCCATTCGCGTTATGCAGGAGTTTCTCGAACGCGTGGTGCAGCTCGTCGAGGCCGATCGCGGCATCGTGTTCCTGATTTCGGACAGGCACGGTTCCGGACTCGCTCCCGCGGCCAGAATCGGCCAGCCCCTTTCCGCCGGCGCCGAACCGGTCTGGCGGCGACATGAAGAGGCCATCGCCTGGGCGGGTTTCAGGGCGCAGCAGCAGTCGTCCTTTGATTCGGCGCAGCTCAAGCGGTTCCACGTCGACAGTCTGATCGGATCGGCCCTGACGATTCCGATCATCATTGACGACCGCACACCCGGGGTGCTGTGCCTGACGCGATCGAGGAACACTCCATTCGCCGCGCATCTGCAGTCGCTTCTCGAAAACGCCGTCGATGTTTTTACGACGGTGATGAATCGCGGACTGGAGGCGCAGGAGTTCGAACGCCAGGCGCGCGAGGATGGTTTGACAGAGCTCGCCAATCGCCGCGAGTTCGATCGCCAGTTGCTGCGGGAAGTGGAGGCCGTCCATGCTCAGCAGGTTGAAGGGTGCTGCCTGCTGCTCCTTGATCTCGATCGATTCAAGAAGGTCAACGACGACTACGGTCATCAGGGGGGGGACGAAGTCTTGCGGATCACGGCTCGCGTCCTGAAGGATCGCGTTGCCCGGATCCGCTCCGGCGACCGGGTGCTGCTCGCCCGCTACGGCGGCGAAGAAATGGCGCTGATTCTCCCGTCATTTACGATGCAGGGCGCTTTAAGAGTCGCCGAGCAGATCCGCGAGGCGATCGAAAAAACTGACTTCCGCCACGAGAACCGCTCGATCCATGTCACGGTCAGCATCGGGGTGGCCAGTTGCCCGCTCCACGCACTGAATGCGCCGGATCTGCTGGAAGCCGCCGACACGGCGCTGTACCAGGCGAAAGCACGCGGGCGAAACCGGGTTTGCGCCGCAATTCAGTCGCCGCTGGTCGAGTCCGGATCGGGGATTCTGGGCTGAATCGGTTCCCGGACTCCGGCAGCAACTCGGCGAGCCGCTGGGTGGACGCAGCGCCGATGGATATGGCACGATGCTGTGGCCGGCCGTTGCGGGGCCGGCCGCGTGTTCCCCACGGCCATTCTCCGGATGCTGTCTTTCCATAATGTCGGACTTCCCTGTTGCTGCTGCCGCGCCCCGACCCCGCGGAAAAGTCATCGCCGTCATGCCCGCCTACAATGCGGCGCTCACGCTCGAACGGACCATCGCCGATATTCCGCCGGGCTCCGTCGACCAGGTCATCGTCGTCGACGACTGCAGTCGCGACAATACCGTGGAGGTGGCGGAGCGGCTTGGTTTGACCGTCGTCCGGCATGAGAAAAATCTGGGCTACGGCGGCAACCAGAAGACCTGTTATCGCCTGGCGCTCGAGGCCGGCGCCGACTACGTCGTGATGATTCACCCGGACTACCAGTACGACAGCCGGGTGATCCCCGTTGCAATCGAAATCATCCGACTCGGCATCTGCGACTTCGTCATGGGATCACGAATCCGCACCCGGCGCGAGGTCCTGGACGGGGGGATGCCCCTGTACAAGTATCTTGCGAACCGTTGCCTGACATTCATCGAGAACGTCGCCCTGGGACAAAATCTGGGGGACTTCCACAGCGGCTTTCGGGCCTACCGCCGCGAGGTCCTGGAGACGATTCCCTACGAACAGAACTCGAACGACTTCGTTTTCGACACGCAGTTTCTGGCGCAGTCGGTCTATTTCGGATTCAAGCTCGGCGACATCCCCGTTCCCGTCCGCTATTTCGATGAGGCGAGCAGCATCAATTTCCGCCGCAGCGTGACTTACGGTCTGGCGACGCTGGGCGTCATGGCGCTGTACGGGCTGAAGAAACTGGGGCTGTCGCGGTCCCCCCTCTTTGTGAGAAAGTTGACTTCGTCGGTATAATTGACGAAGCCGTCTCCGCCCCGCCTGCCTCGGGATTTGCCTGTCGTGGATCAGCCTGCTGCTCTGGAACTGCTGCTCGCTACGCACGAGTTCCCCTGCCGTTTTCTGTTCAAGGCCATCGGTCGGACTGACGGCAGCTTTGCCGAGCAGGTTGTGGCCGTGGTGCGGGCCGAGCTGGATCACGATTTTGACTCGCCGTTTTCGCTCAAGCACACGGCGGGCGGCCGGCACGTCTCGGTGACGATTGAACCGTGGATTGAGACCGCCGAACAAGTCCTCGCCGTCTACGCCTGCATCCGGACTGTCCCCGGGCTGGTCATGCTGATGTAAGTCGGGCTCGACGAGTCTGCCGCGATTCAGCCGGCTGCAGAGTCTCCGCGGTTTCTCCGGCCGCGAAGAACAGCTCTCGCATCTTCTGTTCGCGAAACTCGAAAATCCGCGCGACGTCTCCCTTCACGGCCAGTGCATGCACGAGCGTTCCGCCAGGCACCGCATACTCCACCTCGTCCGTCATCAGCGTCCCCCCGTTCCGCTCGACGAATGAATGCCGATGCCGCCAGAGCCGATACGGCCCCTGAACCTGCTCGTCGACGAATTGCAGCGGCGGCTCCCAGCCGGTGATCTCGGTTCGCCAGCGAATGGGAAATCCGTGCAGGCGCAGCCGGTAATCGATCAGCGCCCCGACATGCATCGCAATGGGCGGCGGTGTTTCCACATGAAAATGCAACAAGGGCGGCGTGATCGCCTCCAGATTGAACGCGTCCGCGAAGAAGTCAAAAACGTCCTCGCGCCGTCGCGGAAGCCAGATCTCCGCCCGCAACAGAAATATTCCCGGAGTCACCGGATGTCGCCCCAGACTCACGGCCATCACGTCTCTCCCACAATTGGAATTTGAGGGAGTTATAGGCAGGAACGACGGGACGGCCACTCGCAGCAGTTGCCTGTCCGGCTCTCGACTCGCGTTTACTTCGCGTTCGCCTCGCGTTCCAGTTGCTCCCACTGCAACCGACCAACTTGCCACATCCACGCCGGACCGTAACCGGCACGCGGCCCCCATGTGTTTGCGACCGCTGCTCGCAGATGCCGTCGGGCTTCTTCCGGATCGCCTTCGGCCGCGGCATTCAGGCCGATATACAGTTCCGCGTAGAACAGCCGCTTTTCTCGCTCGGCGTCATCCAGCTTCGCGGCGGCAATTCCGTCGAGGATCTGCCTGGGGGTGATTTCCCCGGCGAACAGTTTGTAGACCGCGGGGAACGGCTCGCGATCGTCTTTCTCGTACTTCAGCAGCTCCTTGCGGGCAGCATCTTTGCCATGTGCTTTATATTGGGACAGATACCGCCAGATCCCGTTCTCGCGGTCGACCTGGTCGAAGGCGTGGTACTTGCCGAACTGGGCCGCGGCGGACTCCGCCTTGCCGGCATAGTAGTACGCAATCCCCAGCCGCCAGTGAGAGGCATCCAGTTCCGGATCGAGCCGGACCATTTCTTCGTAGTCCTGCACAGCTCCGGCAAACTGGCCGAGAAAGAACCGGGCGTCCCCCCGGCGGGAGTAGGCGTCGCTCCCCTTCGCGTCGGCTGCGATCCGTTTCGTCATCGCATCGACAGTCTCCTGCCACCGCGCGACCTCTCTGGCCTTCTGGTCTGCAGAAATCGGCGCGTCCTCTGCGTCGACGGCCCCCAGCGCCAGCAGAGCAGCCAGAACTCCGCCATATGCCGTCCCAAGTCGAATTCTCATCCCGTCGTACTCCTCGGATCTGGCTTTCCGCGTTCAGCTTATCGCTTTCCGCTCTGAGCCATTCCGCCAGACTGACATTGACATCATGGCCCGCAATCTCCACAAAGCTCACCGGCGGAATGGGTTTGAGGCGCGACCGACTCCGCTCGCCAGGCCATTTCGACCATTGCTGGGAGGATGTTCGTGTTTCAGAACGGATTTCTGGGCTACAAAGCCTCATTCATGCTCGACTTCGTCGTCGTGGCCCTGGTCCTGATCGTCCCCATCCTGCTGTTCAGTCTCTATTCGGTCAAGGTGCGACGGCAGTTCTCGCGGCATAAGAACCTGCAGCTTCTCCTGGGAGTCGTGCTGCTGTTCGCCGTGGGGGCGTTTGAATTCGACCTGCACTTCATTCAGGGAGGCTGGGAGAACGTCGTCGCCAAACACGAACCGCCGCTGACTCCCGAGCAGCTCGGCACCGTTCGCATGCTGCTCCGCGTTCACCTGATTTTCGCAATCAGCACGCCGTTTCTGTGGGCGACGACGATTTTCCTGGCGCTGCGGAGGTTCCCGAATCCGCCGACACCCGGCCCGCACAGCGGTCTGCACAAGATCCTCGGCTGGCTGTCGACGGTGGATATTACGCTGACATCCGTGACGGGACTGATCTTCTACTGGTTCGCCTTCGTGACGAAGTGGTGAGGTGTCACCGGTTCACGATGACGTCGGGTTGCTCGATATTTCTGGCGGTTCATTGGGAAAATCGTCCAGCATCAACTGCAGGAGATGGACATCCAGCAGTCGACCAAATTTTCGCCCCACTTGCTTGAGCGTGCCAACTCTCCTGAAGCCCATGCTTTCGTTGAGGTGCAGGCTTGCCAGGCTTTCTTCGGCCACTCGGGCGATTACGGTATGAAAGCCCAGAGATTTCGCGGTTTGGAGGACCGCCTCCTTCAGCGAACGTCCGATTCCATGTCCACGATACCCGGTTCGGACGTAGGTCGTTGTTTCCACCGTGTCCACATAGGCTTGCCGCTCCGACCATCGACTGAGTGATGACCAGGCGACGACGGTCCCGTTCATGCACGCAACCAGGACGGGATGCCGCTCATCGTGCTGCTCCATCCACGCGCGACGTTCCTTCAGATCCTTGGGTTCGGTATCGAATGTTGCAGTCAATGTTTCGATCGCCTCATTGTAAATCGCAGTAATCGCCTCCAGGTCGCTCAGTTCGGCGCGACGGATTTCCACATGACAAGTCACGATCCGGCTCCTGTCCCTGCATCCTGATTCTGGTTTCTTCCCAGTTCAAATCCTCACAAAAATCCGCTGCCGGTAGAGCCAGAACACGAACAGCCAGAAAACCAGCAGGACGCTGCAGGACTGCACGATCGGGGCATATTGCGATCCGACGAGGCCGTAGAGTTCGAACAGTCCCGTTCCGAAATGTCTGGTCAGCGTTTGGGACGTCCAGCCGCTGAGCGTCTGGCCCATCACATACAGCAAAATCGAATTGGCCCCCGCCACAATCAGCGGGTACCCCAGCCACTTCCAGCCCAGACCGTCCATGACCGCGTAGAACAGCGACAGCAGTAACAGCGTCCAGCCGGCGCTGTAAAGGACCCAGCTCGGCGTCCAGATCCGCTTCACCACCGGGCAGACTCCGAGCACGCCGAGCCCCCAGCCTGCGCCCAGCAGCAGCAGGCCGCCGGCGATCAACACGCCGAGTACGCGCAGCCGGCCGGGCGTCGTGCGAATGATCTCGCCAGTCATCAGCCCGAGCAGCATCGTCACCAGCGACGGAATGAAGTTCAGCGTCGCGTAGCCTCCCTTGTTGAATTCGAACGGCTTGCCGTCCGGCTGCCGGAAGCGGTTCAGGAGCCAGACGTCGAAGTTCGCCGCCGGGTTGGTCCCCTTTTCCCAGTGCGCATTGAAGCCCGGCAGCCGCTGCCAGCCAGGTTCGACGCCGACCGTCGCCAGATTGAAGTCCGGAGGAGGCAGCGGCGTCATCGCAAACCAGCTCCAGTATCCGCAGAGGATCACGACGCTGACGATCACCTGGACCCAGCGCGGTCGATCCCAGAGGAGGAACAGGAAGAAGTATCCGAGGCCGATCTGCGTCAGGACATTGACGAAGGTGAAGTTGGTGCTTGACGTGCCGTTGGAGCTGAGCGCGATTCCGAGCAGGATCAGCACGATGGAGCGGGCCCCCGCATGCAGCGCCATTCCGCCCCACGAGTGTCCCTGTTTCTTGCGTTTGGCGTAGGAGTACGCCATCGAGACGCCGACCATGAACATGAACGACGGCTGGATCAGGTCCCAGAAGGAGCACCCGACCCACGGGACGTGCTCGAAGTAGAATGCCAGGCGCTGAAACTCGGCGCTCATCGTCAGCGGAAAGTTTCTGGCGGCCGCCGCGATGCCGAAGCCATTGGCGGCCAGGCAGATCATGACGAAACCGCGGTAGGCGTCGAGCGAGGCCAGGCGGTCGTCGGCGGGTTTACCGGCAGGCGCAGTCTTGGCGGCAGGGAGCGGCGGCATCGGGCGGGACCTCCAGCGGGGGAAACCGGCAGAAGCCGGTATTGTGAGCTTGCGCAGGCTGGAGAAACAACGGGCAATCAGCTCCGGCGGCCAGTTTGCCTGCTGCAGTTGCGTGCGATGCGCACGGCGCGGGTGACACAAACTTTTCGGACTGGTCGGAACTGATCTGCAATCCGCTAGGCCGCGCCGCGCTCGGCGGCGGTTCCGCCGGTGTCGGCGATCGCCAGTTTCTGTTCCAGTTCATGGATTTCGGCCCGGAGCTGCCGCAGTTCCGCTTCCTTGAGATCCAGTGCGGTCCGGAGCTTCTCCAGGCGGCGGTTTGGCGGGCCGGCGATCAACCGCTGGATCGCCTCCAGCACCAGCAAAGCGCGCCAGCCGCGGGTCATCGCCCCTTTGAATCGGTAGGCCTTCGTCATCTGCTGCACGCGCAGCAGACTGCCCAGTCGGAGGGCACGGACGAATGCCAGCAACGGTAATAGAATGATCGCCAGGTCGACCCAGTGTTGGCGGCAGTAGTCGAGCTTGCGGTCCGTCGCCGACACCATCACGAGGAATTCCAATGCGAAAGTCAGCCAGATCAGGCCCCAGGCGGCCTGCATGGCGGCGTGGAACTGGAGATTCCCGGCGATCTGGTTCGCAAACAGATGCTCGATGGCCAGCAGCGGCAGGACGAGCACCGACAGCAACAGGATCGGCAACCCGATCGCCGACTTCAAACGCTGCTCCAGAGCCCGTCCCGCCTGGACCCAGCCCCAGGCGGGGAGCCACAGTCGCTGTCCGGAAGCGACATCGCGGACTCCCAGCCTTAAGGGCGGGAGCAGGCAGCACCAGACGAACTGCCTCAATCGCGTCTGCCCGGCCTGCCAGCGAATCAGCAGCTCGGCCCAGTAGACCGGATAGATGATGCAGGAGCCGATGATGCAGCCCAGCAGAATGGCAGCGTACTCGCCCCGATCATGTCCGTAGAAGTGCAACAGGCCGCCAAAGAGGACCAGCGAGGCCAGCGACAGTCCCCACATGGGGGCCGCAAACACTCGATCGAGCGGATCGATGTCCGGTCGTTCTGCTTCGGCGTTGGAAGGCGCGCTGGGTTGCATGGCGGTCCTTGTCCTCCTGGACCGCTGATTCTCCGGCAAAGCCCTGCTCGGGCTCAAGTCCATTTCCGGATCGCGAAGCGCACTGCGTCTCAGCAGATCGCCGAGTTCGGGGGATGGGGGTCGTTCTCGCAGACACCCTCGCGTGAAGCGGCCTGTTCGGAATCGCCGATCACGGGTTTCCGAATGTACTGCGCCAGGAGCGTCGGCAGGTCCCCGTTGCACAGTTCGTTGGCGGCCTTCTGCAGCCGTCGGTCGATGAGTCCTTCGCGATCCAGAATCGGCACGAAGACGTGGGGCCAGGTCCCTTCGCGGCGCACGACACAGGCCTTCTGTTCCAGGCGCTTCAGAAGTTTCTGCACGGTGGCGAAGTCCGAGATCGTCTGCGCCGGGTAAATCGTTTCCGTCAACTCTCGCACGGTGGCTTCTTTGCGAGCCCAGAGCTCGCGCAAGATCGCCAGTTCCGCGGGGGTCACATCCTGAGTATTCCGGGGCATGTTGCTGCTCGGCTAATGCGCCTGCGAGGCAGGCTGACGCGTGGCAGGACATGCAAAGAGGATCCACCCGCTGACAATGTCAGGAATGGATAGCGTCCGGTGGTCATGGCTGGCATGATGGCAGGAGCGAACTGCCTCTTGCATCAACTTAAAGTAATGCCCGTACGGGGTGCTGCAAAGCGCGGAAAGGTGATTTTCCTCACAGAAGCCGTGTCTTGCGCAAGAAGCGCAGCATTGAAATTCTATTGTGAGAACTGTTCGCTTTGTGCCGTGACAGCGACGGGCGGTTTTCTCCTTGTGATTCCCATTGTTCGAAAGTTTATGCCGTAGTCCTCCTCGTCTTCGACGTTGGAAACGCCGTGGCGTTTCGATCTGCAGACTTGACCAGGAAGCGAACCTTCTCAATGTCTTCCGAGCATCCCCGATCACCGACCTGTCCGTCGCCGGTCGCGCGGTCCGGGCGAACCTGGCGCCGCTGGTGTCTGTACCAGGCCGGCTGGTCCGCCTTCTACTTCCTGCTCTACGCGCTCTCAATCGGCCCCCTCTACTGGTACTGGTGGGAGGCCGCTTTCGCGGGCGGATCCGAATGGGTGTTCGTCTTTTACGGCCCGCTGGCGGTCCTGGCCGAGTTTTGCCCGCCGTTTCGAGACGTCATCAACGCCTACATCAACTGGTGGATTCTGTCCTGAGCGGGATCTCGCCAGCCGACGACACCTGAATCGGTCAGTGGAATGTTCTGGGTTATTTGGAGCCCCGTCGGCCCTTGCCCCCTTTGGCTTTCCGTCGCGCGGGCTTCGCATCGGCAAAGCCGGGCGACTCTTTGAGCTGAACCATCTGTCCAACCTGCTTCTTCAGTTCCAGAATCCGGTCCCGCAGTTTCGCGGCTCGTTCGAACTCCAGGTTCTCGGCGGCGGTCAACATTTCCGCTTCCAGTTCGCCGAGGTACTCTTGCGTCACAAACTGCGACTCGTCGGCGGCTCCAGCGGCTTCCTGCACAATCCGCCGGGCTTCCACCTCTTCCTCGATTCCCCGGCGGATGGCCTTCTTGATCGTCTCGGGTGTAATGCCATATTGCGCATTGTACGCAAGTTGCAGCGCCCGTCGGCGATTCGTCTCGTCGATCGCCCGCTGCATGCTCTGAGTCACGGAATCGGCATAAAGGATGACTTCCGCATTGGCGTTTCGTGCCGAGCGGCCGATGGTCTGAATCAAGCTGGTTTCGCTGCGCAGGAAGCCTTCTTTGTCCGCGTCGAGAATGGCCACCAGCGAGACTTCCGGCAGGTCGAGTCCTTCCCGCAGGAGATTCACGCCGACCAGGACGTCGTGCTTCCCCTCGCGAAGCTGGCGGAGGACTTCGACGCGTTCAAAGGCATCGAGCTCCGAGTGAAGCCATGCGCAGCGAACGCCTTCCTCCTGGAAGTATTTCGTCAGATCTTCTGACAATCGCTTGGTCAGGGCGGTGATCAGGACGCGTTCCCCGCGGCCGGCGCGCAGCCGCACCTGCTCCAGCAGATGGGCCACCTGACCGCGGGCCGGATGAATGTGAATCAACGGATCGACCAGGCCGGTCGGTCGGATCACCTGCTCGACGATTTCGCCGCCGGTCTGTTCGAGCTCCCAGTCGCTGGGGGTTGCAGAGACCAGGATCGTCTGGTGGCGGCGCTGATTCCACTCGTCGAACTTCAGAGGCCGGTTGTCGAGCGCGAGAGGGAGTCGGAAACCGTGTTCGACCAGCGTCGTCTTGCGGGCGTGGTCGCCGTTGAACATGGCCCGGATCTGCGGCACCGTCACATGGGATTCGTCGACAAACAGCAGGTAATCTTTCGGGAAAAAGTCGATCAGCGTGTAGGGCGGTTCGCCGGGCGCCCGTCCCGAGAGCGCCCGGCTGTAGTTTTCGATTCCCGGGCAGAAGCCTGCCTCCCGCAGGAGCTCCAGGTCGTGCCTTGTCCGCGCATTGAGCCGCTGCGCTTCCAGCAGCTTGCCTTCCCTCCGGAACTTCTCGAGCTGTTCGGCCAGTTCCCGTTCGATCTCTGCGCATGCCGCGGCGACGCGCTCTTCTGGCAGGACATAGTGCTTGGCCGGGTAGATGTAGACTTCGTCGAGCTGTTTCACGTCTGCGCCGGTGACGCAATTGATGAGCGTCAGCTTCTCGATCTCGTCGCCCCACAGCTCGATCCGGTAGGCGCACTCTTCGTAAGCCGGCCAGATTTCGACGACGTCGCCCCTGACGCGGAAGTTCGCCCGCTGGGGCGTTACGTCGTTTCGGCTGTAATGAATGTCGCAGAGCTTCCGCAACAGCTCGTCCCGGTCGATGCTTTCCCCGACCCGCAGGGGAATCATCATTTCCAGGTAGTCCTTGGGGGACCCCAGGCCGTAGATGCAGCTCACGCTCGCGACGACGACGACATCGCGCCGACTGACCAGCGCGCTGGTGGCCAGCAATCGCAGCCGGTCGATCTCTTCGTTGATCGAGGAGTCCTTTTCAATGTAGATATCCCGCTGCGGGATGTACGCCTCCGGCTGGTAGTAGTCGTAGTAACTCACGAAGTACGAAACCGCGTTGTGCGGAAAAAACTCGCGGAACTCGGCGTAAAGCTGCGCCGCCAGCGTCTTGTTGTGTGAGAGCACCAGCGCTGGCCGCTGGAGCTGCTGGATCACGTTCGCCATCGTGAACGTTTTTCCGGAGCCGGTCACGCCCAGCAGGACCTGGTCGCGCTTGCCTTCGCGCAAACCGCGCACGAGGGCCTGAATGGCCTTGGGCTGGTCGCCCGCGGGGGCGTAGGGGCTGGCGAGCTGAAATTCCGGCATAGTTCACCTGGGGTTCGGCCGTTCCGAAGAATCCTCAGAATTCTATCGAGTTCGATCCGGACGCACCGGTGAACTGACACGATCTCGTTCATCGCTCCAGGATTTCCCGCCGCGTCGGGCTGACACCAGTTCCCGCGGTCTGCATGATGGATGGCGACGGCGATGCTTGCCGTCCACTTTCCGACTGACAGGACACCCGGATGAAGATCACGTTTCTCGGCGCCGCGGGCGAAGTTACCGGCAGCCAGCATCTGCTGGAGACAGATAAGCTGCGTGTCCTGCTGGACTGCGGCATGTTCCAGGGGCACCGCGGCGAATCCCGCCGCAAGAATGAGACCTTCCGCTGCAATCCGCCTGCGCTCGACGGGATGATCCTGTCGCACGCCCACACCGACCATTGCGGCAATCTGCCGGGGCTCTTCAAGGCCGGCTATCGCGGGCCGGTGTTCTGCACGGCGGCGACCGCAGATGTCGCCGCCGTGATGCTCGAAGACAGCATTCACATTCAGCAGGAAGACGCCAAATACCTCGGTCGGCACCTCGGTCCCGACCATCCCCCGATCGAACCGTTGTATGAAGAAGAACATGTGCGGATGGCGCTGAAGCACATGGAGACGCTCGATTACGGCGAATGGCACGACCTCGCCCCGGACTTTCGGATCCGCTTCATGGACGCGGGGCACATTCTCGGCTCGGCGATCACCGAGATGGAGATTCGCGAGCGTGCCGTGTGGCGGCGAGTGGTGTTCACGGGGGATCTGGGGCGACGCGGCGTGCCTCTGCTCCGCGATCCCCAGCGCGTGCCCGGCTGCGACGTGCTGATCACCGAATCCACCTACGGGAATCGGATGCATCCGCCTGCCGAGGATCTCAAACAGGAGCTCGTGCAGATCGTCGAGCGGACGGCGAAACGGGGCGGACGAGTCGTGATTCCCGCGTTCAGTCTGGGGCGGACGCAGACGCTGCTGTACTTTCTCAATCAACTCTCCAACGCCGGTCGGCTGCCGAAGATTCCGGTCTATGTCGACAGCCCGCTGTCGACGAAAATCACCAGCGTCTATCGGCGGCACATGAATGTTCTGGACGGGGAGCTGCAGCGAGTTCTGCAGCACGACAAGGATCCCTTTTCATTCCCCGGCGTGCGGTTCGTCGCGACCGGGCAGGAAAGCCAGTCGCTCAACCATATGAAGGAGCCGTTCGTCGTGATCGCCGCCAGCGGCATGTGCGAGAGCGGGCGAGTGGTCCATCACCTGAAGCACGCGGCGGCGGACGACCGCAACACGCTGTTGATGATCGGATATCAGGCCGAGCATACGCTGGGCCGGCGGATTGTCGAAAAACGTCCTTTCCTGCGGATCTTCGACCACGATGTTCCGCTGCGGGCGGAAGTGAAGGTGCTCAACGGGCTGTCGGCCCACGCGGACGCCCACGACTTCAAATGGTGGTTCGAGGGGCTTGCGGCCGACAGGGGTGTGGGGCAGGCGTTTATCGTTCACGGCGAAGCGGCCGGCGCACAGGGGGTTGCATCGCTGCTGGCCGACGTGTGCGACGAACCGCCGATCATTCCAGAGCTTTACAAGACGTACGAAGTCTGAATGTTTGGGGCGCCGGTTCCGGATTCAACGCCGTCCCGGTTTGACCCGTTCCGGGGGCGCGCCTACGATACCCCGTCCCAGCGCCCGCCGCGTCTCCGCGCGCCGGTCGAAATCGTCGACTCTAATTGCCGGATCGGAAAGTCGAGCCATGAGCCAGCATCAGTGTGTCAATTCGCCGGAATCTGATTGCGAGGCGGACGAAACGGCGGTAGAGCGACCGGCGACTCCCGTCGACCTGCCTCGAATTGAACGGGCTGTGCGGGAAATCCTGGCCGCGGTCGGCGAGGATCCGAATCGCGACGGGCTGCTGGAAACTCCCGCTCGCGTGGCGCGGATGTACGCCGAATTATTCGCCGGCCTGCACCTAGATCCGAGCCGGCATCTCAAGCGGGTGTTCACCGAACAGTACGACGAACTGGTGCTGGTCCGGGATATTGCCTTCAACAGCATGTGCGAGCACCACCTGCTCCCGTTTATCGGAGTCGCTCACGTCGGCTATCTGCCGCGGGGCCAGGTCGTCGGATTGAGCAAGCTCGCCCGCGTCGTCGATGAAGTGTCCCATCGACCGCAAGTCCAGGAGCGGATGACGCACCAGATCGCCGATATGCTGCAGCGGGAACTGGATCCCAAGGGAGTGATTGTCGTGGTGGAGGCGGCGCACTCCTGCATGACGATTCGCGGCATCCGGAAGCCGGGCAGCCTGACTATCACCAGCGCCGTCCGCGGGCTGTTCAAGACGAATCAGTCCAGCCGGGCCGAAGTCATGTCGCTGATTCATAAACAGTCGAACTGAGCCGATCCGCTGTCGAGACTGGTCGTCGCGGGACCTACCTGGTTGCGAGCGCTGCATAAGTCGATTCTGGATCGAACTCTCCGCACAATGCCGGCAGATAAGCATCCAGCAGCGTGAGCTGGTCGTGTGGCTCGACCGTCAGCGACGGGCAATCCGCCGGAATCAGCATCGTCTTCCCGGCGGAAATCAGGCCTTCGTAGCCATCAGCCCAGACGGTCGCCGTTCCGCCCAGGCCAATCAGGCCGTGGCACGATCCGTTCGGCGAGATCGAGAACGGCCGCTCGGCGATGTACCGGTTCAGGACGAACTGCGCGCAGTTCACCAACTGCTCGTGACGGAAGGCTTCGTAGTCGTCGGAGATTGGAACTGGTACGACGGGGTTCACCGGCCCGCGTTGGAAATTGGTGACGATCAACGATTCCGCGACATGCATTTCGCGGGGTTTCCCGTCGCTCCCCAACCGGCCCCAGTCGTCGAGACGAAATGTAATGTCACTCGACTGCTGGACTTCCGCCAGTACGATCCCTTCGCCGATGGCGTGGACCGTTCCGGCTGGAATGAAAATGCAGTCGCCGGGCCGGACCTCGTAGCTGTGCAGGCAGTGTTCAATTCGGCCTTCCTGCAGAGCCGAGCCGAGCTGGAGTCGATCGACCCCGGCTCGCAACCCCGCATAGACTCTGGCCCCCGGATCGGCGGCAAGAATCACCCAGGCCTCGGTCTTGCCGAGCTGTCCGGGAAAGAAGAAGCTGGCTTGAACATCGTTGGGGTGGACCTGAAGCGAGAGTCGGTCAGCCGCGTCCAGGAATTTCACCAGCAGCGGAAACTGCGATAAGTTCTGTCGCCCCAGTAGATCCGCGCCGGCACGAGCCACCAGGTCGCTTAGACGCGCTCCCGCGCATTCGCCAGCCGACACGACGCTCTGGTCGTCGCCGCAATCGGCGATCTCCCAGCTCTCGGCCCAATCGTTCCCGTCGCCGATGGCTTTGCCGAGCAGATCGCCCAGTCGGCGACCACCCCACCGGCGGCGTTTGAGCAGCGGTTCGAACGTCAATGGAAACACACCGTCGCCTCGGCAAGAGAAGATTCGCTCATCTCAAGCTACTACAGCAGGTTTCCCCGACCTTCCTGTTCGAGTTGACTGACCAGTTTTCGGAGGCCGTCCTCGTCGGATTTGCGTGCTACGAGGGTCGCGTCGGAGGTATGGACAATGACGAGGTCTTCAACGCCGATCGTTGCAACCAGGTGATCCGGCGTCGTCCGCACGATGCAATCCTTGGTCGACACTCCCGACCAGGGGCCGTCGATCGTGTTGCCGGCGTCATCCGCACCGCGAAGTCGGGCGACCGCCAGCCAGCTCCCGACGTCATCCCAGCCAAACGGCGCTTCAAGGACGAAGACATGCCGGGCGCGCTCCAAGACGGCGTAGTCGATCGAAATTGACTTCAGCGTCGGAAAGACTTGTTCGACGGCCGCCGACCAGTCTGCTGCGTCAGTCAATTGCTGCAGTCCGGCGCTCAGCTCCGGTTCGTACTCGGCCAGCGCCTGCAGAATCCGAGCCGCCCTCCAGACAAAAATTCCGCAATTCCAGTAGAACCGTCCGCTGGCCAGGTATTCCGCCGCGGTGGGAGCATCCGGCTTCTCGCGGAATCGCGCCACTTCGTAAATTGCGTCGGCACGGTCCGCCAGAGGTTGCCCCCGCTCGATATAGCCGAATCCCGTGGCCGGGTACGTCGGTCGCACTCCGAACAGGATCAGCCCTTCCGGATGTTGAACCAGCACGGAGGCCGCTCGTTGACAGGCGGCCTGAAAGATTTCGTCCGGCTGAATCACGTGGTCCGCCGGCAGGACCAGCATCTCCGCTTCGGGATCGGCCTGCAGCAGCCGGATCGCCGCCATTCCCACGCACGGGGCCGTGTTCCGACCGCATGGCTCGACCAGAAAATTTCCCGGCGGCACTTGAGGAAGCTGTTCCCGCGTCGCCTCGATCTGGCGGGCGTTCGTCACGACCCAGATCCGTTCGGGGGGAATCCACGGCTGGCAGCGGGCCGCCGTCTGTTGAATTAGGGACTCCGAACCCGCCAATGGCAAAAGCTGCTTCGGGCGTTGTTTTCGGCTTTGGGGCCAGAACCGCGTTCCCGACCCGCCCGCCATAATCACTGCATGCAGCATCGTGCCAGTCTCCCGAATGTTTTCACCCTCGACCGGTACAGTTAGCCGGGCGGAGAACCTCCGGGAAGGCAATTTGGCGTCGAAATCCGGAAATTCACTCAGGTTGCGTCCCGACCGGATCGCCTGAGCGGACACTGCCGCTCAGGAACGTGACTTTCGGAAATGGCTGACATGCCGATTCTGCCGAAAAACCGGGTTCTCTTGCTCACAGAACGGCTGCCGGGCGATGGCCGCTTGATCGCCCGCGCTTGACAAGGTGCGCACGGCGGCGGTGAAATGCCTCCGCCGCGGCGGGAAGGAACTCGACTGTCCGGCTCTCCGACACCTGCCGACCGCCCCTCCTGCCCGGACATTTCTTCGCCATGCCGATGTACGACGAGCTCTGCCTTCTCAGCGGCCGGGCAAACCCTCAGCTAGCGACGGAAATCGCGTCCTACCTTGGAATTACGCTCGGCGCAGTCGACCTGTCGGACTTTCCGGACGGCGAAATCTCGTGCCGGCTCGATCAGAACGTCCGCGGACGGGACGTCTTTCTCATCCAGCCGACCGGTCCCTCCGTCAACAACAACCTGATGGAACTGCTGATTCTCATTGACACGTGCCGACGCGCCAGCGCCGCACGCATTACGACGGTGATTCCCTACTTTGGTTACGCCCGCCAGGACCGCAAGGACATGGGGCGGGTGCCCATTACCGCCAAACTGGTGGCCAACCTGATCACCAAGGCGGGGGCCGACCGGGTGCTGGCGATGGATCTGCACGCGGCCCAGATTCAGGGGTTCTTCGACTGCCCGGTCGACCACCTGTACGCCTCGCCGATCATCGACGACTACTTCCGCTCGCTGAATCTTTCCAAAGATCAGCTCGTCGTCGTCAGCCCGGACGAAGGGAGCATCAAGCGTTCGCTGCAGCACCTCGATCACCTGGGCGGAAGCCTGGCGATCGTCGACAAACGCCGGGCGAACGCGCTGGAAACCCGCCAGGAGAACCTCATCGGCGGACCGATCGAAGGCAAAGTGGCGGTCATTTTCGACGACATGATCACGACCGCCGGCTCGATGGTCGGCGCCGTGAACGTCGTCCGAAACTATGGAGCGTCCAAGATTTATGTCGGCGCCACGCATGCCGTGCTGTGTGGGAACGCCCCGGCCCGGCTTCGCGAAGCCGGCATCGAAGAAATCGTCGTCACCAACAGCCTGCCGCTCAGCCCGGCTCAGCAATTGCCCAACATCCGGCAGGTCTCTGTCGCTCCGCTGCTCGGTGAAGCGATCCGCCGGATCCACCGCAACGAATCGGTCAGCTACTTGTTCGACTGACCGGCAGGCGCGGGTTTGAGCGAGTCGGCCGAGCCCGCAATGACCTGCCTCAGGTCTTCGCTGGAGATCGACGGGCACCAGTAGCGCTCGATGTGCTCAATGACCATTTCGGTGCCGCGGGCATGGCTGACGAACGGCGGCTGCCGGGGATCGTACATCGCGTCGGTCAGATCGCGCGCCAGGACTACGTTGAGCTTCAGCCGCGTCAGTTGGCGAATCCCGAAGGGCCGGCCCAGCACACACATGTTGGTGTGCACGCCCATCATCACGATGTTCTTGATTCCATGCGTCGCGCAGAAACTGTAGATCTCGTCGCCCGAGTCGCTGATGCCGTCGAACCCGATGATATCCAACCCGGCGTGCTGCCGGCTGAAAACCCGTACGGCGGCGCCGACGACCGGGTCGTCGCAGGGGGACTTGGAGACATCGACCGGCAGTTCCGGCTCAATCCCCTCGTCGCGGTGACACCAGCCTTGCAGCGGAAAGGGCGGCTCGACTTTCGGCGTCAGCTTCATGCGATTGCGATACGGCGTTCCCTCGTAAAAATCGAGGGTGCCGCTCGGCGAATGAATGATCATCGCCCCGTGGTTGCGGGCGGCCGTCAGTACCGCATTCATCCTCGGGACCATCTCGCCCACGCGCTGCGCCGACAGCTTGCAATAGTGGTCGTTCCACATGTCGCAGATCACGAGAACCGTCTCAGACGCTTTCCATTCCTGCGGCGTCTCGACGCGTTCAATCCGCCCGCTGCCCGGCGGCTCTTCGACGCGGCGACGCGTCTGGACCAGGAATTTTCCCGGGACGACCGGCCGTACCGCAGGGGCGTCCTGCGCCTGCAGCCGAGCTGGCGACTCCAGTTGAGACGCCAGTCCGCTGGAAACAGTCAGCGCAAGGCAGAGCATCCGACGCAGCATTCGGGAAATCCTCGTTCGTGGAACAATGCTGTTACAGCGACCGCAGATAGGACAGCAGGTCGGCCAGTTCCTGTTCCGAGAGAGCTTCACCCGCGATGTCCTCCGGGCGGTGATGTTCGCTCAGCACTTCTTCGAGCGACTTCGCCCGTCCGTCGTGCAGGAATCGTCGACGAGTATAGAGCCCGCGCAACGTCGGCGGATTGAACTCGCGCATCCGGTCCCGCGGCTCCGCCAGCCCCACCGTATAGACCTTGTCGCTGGTCAGGTGGTCGCCGGCGTGGCAGTCTGCACAGCCCCCCTTCCCTTCAAAAACCGCCAGACCACGACGGGCGGACTCCGTCAGGTCTCCGGCGGACGTCCGATGGGGATTCGGGGCGGGTTCGAGCGTCTCCAGATAGGCCAGCAGCGCGGCCGTGTCGGCGGCCGTAATTTCTTTCTGGGTGCTCATCGATTCCTTCAGCGAACGGCGCATGGCGTCCGACAAGTCCGTCTGCCAGCCGTGCCATGTCCACGGACCGGTCGCAGTCACCGCGCGCAGGGTCGGAGTCAGCTTGGGAGCACCGTATCCACCGTCGTTCCTGGTGTCGAACTTCTGCTGTGACGTGTGTCCCTCGGTGTGGCAAGTGTGACAGCTATACCAGCTATTGTGCGAGCGGTCCGCATCGTAGAAGAGCTGTTCGCCGCGCCGCGCCAGGCTGAGTTCCGCCGGTCCGCCGAGCGGAATTTCGCGGACGACTTTCCGGCCGGCGAGATCCACGACCTGTAGCGAGTTTTTCAGGGCGTTTGCCACGACGACGGTCGATGTTCCCGAGAACTGCAGCCCCAGCGGACGACCGCCGAGCGGGATGCGACCGAACGCCTGCCGGTTCCGTTCGAGTTCCCGCGGCAGGAAGTCTCCGGGATCGCCCCCCGGCCACGGAATGGCGTCGAGCTGCAACATCAGCAGTTCGTGGCTGCCGCCGCAGGAAACGGCGACCCACTTGCCGTCGGGCGACAGCACCGCGGCATGGGCATCTCCAACCGCCGCCGCATGGACGTCGAGGCCCATCTGCTTCTGATCGCCAACTTCGCCGTCCGGCATAGGAAACTTCGTCAATCGGTTATCGATGACCCAGCCGATTTCAATATTTCGCGTCGTGACCGGAAATCCGCGATTCACCGCGTGCGGCAGGAGCAACAGCGAATTGTCCGGCGTCACCACCGGCGTCCCCAAGTTAAAGGCGACATCGAAGACTTTGCGCCGGCTGATCAGTTCGCCCGACTGCGTATCATGGACCAGAATCTCCGCCGGGGAATTGCAGCAGCTCGCCAGCCAGCGACCATTGGGCGAAATCGCCAGCGTCCGCGGCACTCCGCCGGTCTCCCAGGTGGCTTCGACCAGACCGGTTGCGGGATTCACGACGGCAATCTGGTCGCTTGTCGAAAGCGTCACGAACAGCCTGAGAGCCTGGCCGTCAGCGCGATGGACGACCATGCCGCGCGGCTCATCGCCAATGGCGACGACTCGTTCGAGTGTCAGTACTTCCTCGGTCCGTCGTACGAAAGCCAGCGAGTCGGCATCTTTCAGGCTCACGGCGGCAAGACCAGAGTTAATCCAGACGACGTCCGCAGGACCGGCGCCGACCGTCAGTTCCTGCAGCAGCTTTCCCTGGCTGACATCGACCAGCGAGACCGACCCCGATGTGCTGTTGGCGCTGAGCGCCAGCCGCCCGTCGTCGGTCAGCGCCACTGCGACCGGCGACCGATGAGGTTGGTCGGCGGACGCATTGGGAGCTGTGGCCTGAGTCTGTGGCGTCTCGGCCCGACACCAGCTCCAGACCGCCATGACGGCCAGCGCCACTCCGCACGTGATCCATCCTCGCGCGTGCATACGAAAGCTCTCCGTGTCATCGAAACTCACGGGCAGAGACGACCGCCCATGATCGGAATCAGTTTATACGAGAGTTCCCCGCGAGTGTCAGTGAATCTGCTCACAGACACTGGATCTCAATTTGCGCCAGACGGCGATCGGTCGCAGCGCGGGACATTCTGGCCGGGAGCAGTTCCAATGCATTCTCCACGGCGGCGGCGACTCCCAGTCGGGTCGCGTCGACCACAGGCATCCCTTCTGTGACGCCCACGGCAATCCCGGCGGCCAGGCTGTCGCCGCAACCGATCGGGTTCACGGATTCGACCTGCGGCGGCCGCAATCGAAAGTCTCCGTCTGGACCCGAGGCGAGCAGACTGTCGGCTCCCCGACTGATGACGACCCACTGGGCTCCGCGGTCGCGCAACTCGCGCATGGCCGCCAGGATTTCGCTTTCGGTTGCGAGTGTCCGACCGACGGTCCAGCTCAGTTCGTCGCGATTGGGTTTCACCAGCAACGGTTTCAACGGCAGGCAATCCAGGAGATCCTGCCCGCGAACGTCCAGAATGACAGGGCATGCCACCGACTGCATCAGCCGCCGGTAGTACCCCGCCGGAGTTCGCTCGGGCAGCGACCCGGTCAGGACCGCCAGTGACGACTTGGCGGCCAGCTCGGGGAGCTCGTCGGCGTAGCGATCGAGTTCGGTCTTGCTTAACGCGCCGGCATTCTCGACCAGTTCGGTCGTCGTCCCGGTCGCAGCGTCGAGCAGCGTCGTGCAGACGCGTGTCGGCGTTGCCACGTCGAGCCAGCGGGACGGGATCTCCAGTTTCCGGAATTCGGCCGCAATCTGCCGGCCGGTGGCCCCGCCGATCGGGCACCAGAGACTGGCCGCGGCCCCGAGGCTGTGGGCCGCCGCCGCCACATTGAGGACTTTTCCCGAGGCGCACGCCGCGGTCGCGCGAGCCCGGTTGACCTCACCGACGACCAGCCGGTCGAACTGCAGAATCTGCTGCCAGGCGGGCGTCAAACCGACAGAAAGTATCACGAGGAATCTTCCGATCTGCTGTCAATTGCGGCAGGATGAACGGACCGTTCGCGCGTCGAACGAACTGCCGCACTATAGCAGATCCCGGTCACGACAGACTGGCGTCGCGAATCGTCAGGCTCCTGCCCCCGTCAACCGGCGCATCTTCGCGTACAGTTCGCTCCATTCGACGGGCTTGATCACAAAATCGTCCGCGCCGGCGTCGAGCGCCTGTCGAAGATGCATTTCGTCGTCGCCGGCAGTCACCGCAATGATCACTCCGCGGTACTCGGCCTGCCGCAAGGCCCGGATCGCGGAGGCGCCGTTCATCACAGGCATGTGCATATCCATCAGCACGACCGCATAGGGGCGATTGTAGAGGCAGCCTTCCAGAGCCGCCCTGACGGCGGCACGCCCGTCGACAACGACGTCCACCAGGGCACAGCGGGTCAGGAGCGAACGGCGCATCATCTGCGCGATCATCGGACTGTCCTCCGCGACCAGAATGCGGCCCCATTCCGGGGATGGTCCGAGATCCGAAATCTGCACGGTGGAATCTCGCAGATGGAGCGACGTCGTTCAATCAGGCCGGGCGTCGATCGGTCCATCGATCAGATGGGTTTCGCGGAAGATGGTCGTCTGCGGGACGCAGACAAGAGTGCCATCGTATCATTGGAACTCGAAAGTCTTCGATCCACTCTGGCACGGAAGTTGGAATGGAGACAGTTGAATTCCGTTTGCACCTCGCCGGATATCGCAACTTTACCATGCGACGCGCAGAGTTTCCGGTCAGGGGGAGCTGGGGCGCGGAGCTTCGAGGAACTGCAAACGCCAGCATCAACTTTGTGCAGACGTTGAGATGTCGTATGGCCGGGGCGACTCAGTCTCCGGGGCGCACGAGGGTGAGCGTGGCGCTCCCCGCGCGTGACTCCAGGGCCGAATTCAGCAATTCAATCAGACTTGCCTGCTCGATCGGTTTGCTGGCGTAGGCATCGCAGCCTGCAGCCAGGCACCGCTGACCGTCTCCCCCCATGGCGTTGGCTGTCAGCGCGACAATCGGCAAGGTGCATCCCTTCGCCCGCAATCGCCGTGTGAGCTCATAGCCATCCATTTCCGGCATCATCATGTCTGTCAAGATGAGGTCGACGCCCGGGACCGCCATCAGCGCCCCGTCGACGCTCCCGTCGACGGTCAGAGACTCCAGTGCACACCGGCCGGTCTCGAACAGCCGGACCTCGGCGCCGGCCTTCCGCAGCAGAAACGAAATCAACCGCTGGTTGTCCGGGCCATCCTCGGCAAACAGAACTCGAACGCCGGCCAGCGGCTGCGGCCGACACTTCGCCACAGGTAAAGAGGTCTGATGCACTGACGGTTGCTCGGCGGGAACGGGAACGGTCGTTTCCCGCGGCAACCGGGCGGCGATTTGCACCGTGAAGACGCTGCCTGCGCCGGGCCGACTGCGGACGCTGATGTCCCCCTTCAGCAGCTCGGCCAGCCGTCGGCTGATCCGCAATCCGAGCCCGGTGCCGCCGAATCTCCGCGTCGTCGTCGAGTCTCCCTGTTGAAAGGCTTCGAACAGCAGCTTCAACTGCTCGGCCGTCATTCCGATCCCCGTGTCTTCGACGTCGAATCGAATCATCGGGCCGTGTGGCCCATCGGGATCGTAGCCTGCCGTCACGGTTACGCGACCGAGCTCCGTGAACTTGATCGCGTTGCTGACCAGATTCACGAGAATCTGCTTCAGACGCACCGGATCGGACATGATTGTCGCCGGCAGACCGTCCTGGCAGCGCACGTCGAGTCGGATGCCCTTGGCCTGCGCCTTGACCAGCATCAGTTCCCGGACGTCTTCCAGGAGCCGCGATGGTTGTGCGGGGACTTGTTCGATCGTCATCTTGCCGGCTTCGATCTTCGACACGTCGAGAATGTCGTTGATCAACGCCAGCAGATGCTCGCCATTGCGACGGATCGTCGTGATGTAATCCAGCCGCTCCGCCCGTTCCAGCGGCGCATCGACTTCGTCTGCCAGCAGATCGGTATATCCGAGGATCGCCGTCATCGGCGTGCGGATTTCGTGGCTCATGTTCGCCAGAAACTCGCTCTTGAGCCGACTGGATTCCTTCGCCTTGATCGCCATTTCCTCGGCGCGCCGGTTAGCCTCCTCGAGTCGCCGGTTGGCGGCCCCCTGCAGTTCCTCGGCCTGCTTCCGGGCGCTGATGTCCTGAGCGATTCCCAGATACCCGACGACTTCCCCCAGACTGGTGAGGACGACGTTGACCGTCAGCGAGACTGGAAATCGAGAACCATCCTTGCGAACGTAAGTCCATTCTCGCTGTTCGCTGCCGGTTCGTTCCGCCATCTCGACGAAGATGCGAAATCCTTCGACGGAGATGCCCAGCTCCCGCGAGAGTTCCTCGCCACGCGCTTCCGCTTCTTCTCTGACATGAATGATGTCCGGAGTATGAACTCCGATCATCTCCTGGGCGCTGTACCCGAGCAGTCGTTCAGCTCCCCGGTTGAAGATTGTAATCAGTCCCTGGGGATCCACGGCAATGATCGAAAACTCGGCGGCGGCGTCCAGCACTCCTTGGATCAGCGCTGACGAACGGACCGCCTCGGACTCGGCCGTTTTTCGTCGAGTAATGTCCTGAAACGCTCCGTACAGTCGCACGGGCCGACCATCGACGAACTCGACCTGACCGACGGCCCGAACCCAGATCGGTCGCCCGGTGGCAGTCACGAGCGGCAACTCAAGATCCCACGATTCGCCCGAAGCAATCGCCTGTTCGACTGCGTTCCGAATGATCGGCCGAGCCGCAGGAGCATAGAACGAAATCGCTTCGTCCAGCATCGGGCGATACCCGACCGGGACTTCGTGAATCCGGCAGGTCTGAGCGGTCCAGTGAACCTCTTGAGTCGCCAGATCCAGTTCCCAGCCCCCGACGCCCGCCGCTTCTCCGGTCTGTTCCAGAAGTTGCTCGCTCTCCCTCAGTTGCTGCTGGGATTCTTTGAGAGCCGTGATGTCGACGCAGCCGCCCGCGTAGCCCAGAAACTCTCCCGATGCGGAATAGCGGGCCACGCCGCGGGCTTCTATCCAGCGATACAGACCGTCGTGTCGCCGCAGGCGGTACGTCGCGGCATACGGCAGCCGGGAGTCGAAGGCCGACCGGTAAGTGGTCAGACACCGATCCCTGTCCTCAGGATGGAGCCCTTCCGCCCACCCGTCTCCCAGTTCCTCTTTCATGGGTCGGCCGCGGAACAGCAGCCACGCGCTGTTGAAATCCGTGCAGCCTTTGTCGGGCCCCGACAGCCAGGTCATCGTCGGTATGCTGTCGGCGAGTTGGCGGTATCGTTCTTCACTCTCGGCCCGCGCACGATCGGCCTGCACCTGCACCGTCACGTCGCGAACCGTCCCGTGCAGTCCGCAGATTCGCCCTTCGGCATCCCGGCGGGCATGCCCGCGGACGCCGAGATAGCGTTCGCCCAAATCACTGGTCTTCAGGGTCAGATCGTAGTCTTGACCGCTGGCGAGCGCCCGGTCCACGGCTTCGCGAAGTCGCACCGAGGAATCGTCGTCATAAAGCGCATACACGTCTGAGTTGTCCGGCGGCCCGTTCGATTCGTCCCGCCCGTGAATCCGGTAGACCTGGCGGGACCAGAACATCTTCCCGGTCGGGATCTCCCACGACCAATGTCCCAGGTTGGCCGATTCCTCGGACTCTTCAAGCTGTCGAACCTGCTCGATGAGCTGGGTCCGATTCGATTTCAGGCGGGTAATATCGCTCAGCATGACGATGAAGCCGCTGAGAGATCCTCCTGGCCCGTGGAGCGGCTGAATCTCGGCCTCGACCCAGTGTACTTCTCCTGCGGCCGATTGCATCCGCAGCTCACTCCGGCCGCCTGTACCCCGCTCGATCGCCCCGCGGATTCCTGACAGCCCTGCAGGATCGCCCTGGTGACTGCTCAGGACATCCAGCAGCGGCAGTTCTTCGATCTCCAGAATGTCTGTGCCGCTGATCCGCAACCAGCCCGCATTTGCCCACACGATCCGCGTACTGTCATCCGCAATCAAGACGGCGTCCGTCGTCATTTGCGCCACGAGAGCCAGACGGTGCAGCTCTGCAGCTCTCGCGTGCACCGCGCGATGCTGAGTTCGCAGGTGCCGAATCGCAGGATCGATCAGCAGGAGGTAGATGGCCGAAATGGTCCCCAGCATGAGGAACCCCATCGCCAGTCGACGTCGATTCTCTTTCGCAAGGAACTCCTCAAAGTCGCTCTGAAGCGAGAGGACCATTTCATGGCTGGTCGTCAGGTAGGCGTCGGCCGCTTGAACCAGCGCAGCCGACTCGGCAGTCCGTTCGGGATCGAACTCTGCGTCCAGATACGCACGGATCTCGCCCACGAGGTTGTCGTATTGTTCGTTCATTGCCGGCAGTAACCGCAGCGTCCGGCGAATCTGCGCTGAATTCTCAACGGTCTCCACGTGAACCAGTCTCGCAAGCAGATCAAAGTTCTCGCGGAGATCCTTCAGCGTCGCAAAGAGATTCTGGATTCGGCGATCGACGTCGGCGGAAGTCTGCAACGATGGGCTCGCGGCAAAACGGGCCGTCCGCTGGCTCAGCATTCGCTGCCGACCTGTCAGATTGATGAGCTGTCCGTAGGACGCTGTCGAATCCGCAGCCTTCTGCTCGGAAATGGACATCGCGATGCCGAGCGCAACCACAAGCCCGAGGCCCGTCAGCGTGACCCAGCGGAGCCCGGACGCCGGGTCGTCGGGCACGCGAAAGTTGAGTGCTCGACCCGCAGAATGGCTCGGTTGTCTCGCCAGAGCTTGAGCCAGCAGCGGGCCTGAAAGTGCCGCCAGAATCGCGGCATCGAGCAGGCTGATCCACCATCCCGCCACGGGCAGGCCGAAGATCAGGAGGGCTCCATGTGCGACAAGCTCTGCCGCCGCGACCAGGCATCCCAGACGCAACACCTGCCAGCGAAAGGAGATCGGGCTATCCGGTTTGACAGGAGGCTTGCCGGGAACGGATGACGGCGCGTCGTTGACGAAGACTTCCGCCGGTTCGGCCGGATTCTGCACAGGTCGGCCGGGATTTAACACGATTGGCGCCGCGAAAGCCGATGAGACCAATTGTCTTCCACTCTGGCTATCGTCCTCGGCAAATCCTCCACTTGAGCAAATAACAGCCCGATTCCGCTCCGAAGTCTTTCTCCTGTAACGCGTTGAGAAGATTCGGGTTTGCCAGCGCTCATCTGCTGCCTGCGCAGTGGCGGTGCATTGCTGGACCCGCTGCTGCAGTCCGCCGCAGCCCTGATCTCCCCGATTCGCGTCAATTGGAAGGGGGGGCGTCTTTCTCTTCCAGAAATGCTTCTTGCTCGGGAGTCAGAAAGTCCAGCGACAACCAGCGATGTCCCCGCTGAACCAGGATTGCCCCCGGAAATGCCTGCTGATGACGCTCGATCGCGGCCTGGATTCGATCCGGCAACGTCGGATCGGACGGCAATTCGGCCAGAATCGCGAGCGCCAGATCCCGCTGCTCTGGCTGGACCATCGCGTGCCAGTGCAGTTCAAACTCCTCGCCGAGCGCCTTCAGCAATGGCGCCACGTGCGGTCGGTCGAACTTCGCGGCTGCTGTGTCTTCCGTGTCCAGATCCATGTACCGACCGCCGCGATCAAAGAACGGCAGCGCGTCGACCCACGGCCACTTCACCTTCCATTCCGTCTCGACCTGGCGGTCAAACCGGGCCGCCTCGTCGACCTGCGACGCGGCTCCGCAACCGAGGAATGTACACAGGCCGGCCAATGCCAGAATTCGCTGCAATCTCAAAAGGTCGCTCATCGGCAGGGTCTCACGTCGCATTGGCCGCCGCCCGAAGCGGACGAACTGGCCTCAGAATTCGACTGTCTCGCCTCCGCCGGGCGTCCCCAGCGCTTCCAGCACGCGCATGTCGATGGATTCGCTGAGAAGCCGCGCCGAACCGTCGGCAAAACAGAAGTTCGCCCCGCCGGCATGGCGACTGCTGAAGCTGCTCGGGGAGGTTAGCGAGCGATTGATCGGCCAGAGCCCGGAGGCTTCGACGTACGGTGATGAGGCGAAGATATAATGGTCTGATTCCGCAATGAAGCCGCACCACGAAGACGTGACTGTCAGACTGCCGGCGACGGAAGGGATATGAATCCGCTCACCCAGCAGCAAAGTCTGCGAAAGCCCGTCTGTGATCTCGGCAAATTTCACGCTCGACAGCGCCGACAGCACTCCCTGGCTGCCGACCGCATTGCCGGTAGCAATCGCTGTGTCCGCGTGACCTGGAATCGATACCGTCACCAGGTCGGGCTGCGAGTCCGACGGACAGCGCCAGACCGACACTTGTGACGAGATCACCGCCCGGTTGGAGCCGACCGCTGTTCCCAGGTTAAAATCGATCCGGGCATACAGCGACGACTGATCGAGCTGCGGCAGGATCATCGCCCCCCAGCCCCAGCCGGAAAACGTCCGAAACGAAGGGCCGATCACCAGGGCGCCGGGCGGCAGGACACGGTGTGCGTCGTGGTAGTTGTGCAGCGCCAGGCCAAGCTGCCGCAATTGGTTCTGACACTGTGACCGTCGGGCCGCTTCCCGCGCCTGCTGAACCGCGGGGACCAGCAGCCCCGCCAGCACCGCGACGATCGCCATCACGGCGAGCAATTCAATCAATGTGAATCCGGGCCGCTTCCGGGCTGCCATTGGACCGCCTTTCTGACTGAAAACGGAGGATCGGCGGCGTTTGTCGCCGATCCTCCGCGTCTGTCCAATCATGACGCGACAGCAGGCTATGCCGGCGGCCCGGACATGCAGTTTTTCAACGAAGCGCAGCCCGTGGCGCTCCCCCCCCTGGTCACAAAGTACCTGGACTTGACGATGCAGCCGCTATAGGAATTCATCGTCTGGTAAGCGTCCACAATGTCCGTGTAACACTGGGCGCGGCACGATTCATTCGTGACCTGCCCGCGAACCGTGGCAGTCATGCAACGCGTTCTTGTGTTGTAACACGTCTTGACGATCCCGCCCCCGGTCAGGTGCCCGCACCAGCTCAAATTTCCGTACCGATCGACTCCCGGCAATTCGATCCAGTAGGACTCGCAGTAGATCTTTGCCTCCGCGACGGCAGCCCCCACGGTCAGCACTGCCACGATCGCTGCGGCGACTTTCCAGTTCTGCAACATGTCTTTGGCCCTTTCCCTGAAACCAACGGGACTTGACTGCTCGACACCGAACAGCCTGGCGGTGACCTGCGGGGCAATTCCGTTGCACTCCCCGCTAACCACAAGCCATCTTGTCTGCCTCGCATCCTACAACGCGGCAGATTCACCACAATCGGTAGAATCACTAAAATGGGAGTGGCGGGCAAATTGCGTTTAGTATGGCTCTGTGAACGATGCGCATTGCTGGCACGTAGACAGTGCATCCCATGAGTCATAACGTCTCGAAACGTTCACTGCATTCATGAGCCGCGAGAGCGCAAGTATTGACTTGAAAGGCTTTACGCTCGCCCCGCCGTGAGAGACGTTCCACCCGGAAATCGATCCCGCGTCCTCGGAATCTCGCTTCAGACATCCATCCGGTAACTCGTGGCAACTCCGGTGTCGACCGCGCATCCGTTCCTGGCGACGCAGTAAATGTCTGAAAGAATCTGGAGGGGGAGTCCCGACACCCCGACATCCTGGAATTTCTGGCAACGTCCCGAGAGATTTCCCACCTTTGCACGACCGACAATCACGATTCGGTGAGTTCTGGTGTTGTTAGTCAGTTTCAGCACCCCCGTCGCCGGCTGACTTCCTGTCAACATTGCGTACTGGTCAATTCCCGGAAACAGAGCGGGTACGTTTTCGATGACGATCTTGCCGAACGCCGCGTTGGCCGCCAGCAGAGCCCCCCGGGCCGACGATCATCAGAAACTTGTGGCGCTGAAACATTTTCGTCGCCCTCAATGTTCTCGCTCGACTCTGCTGTCCGATGCCGGGCAGCTCAGAGGCGGCCGGCAAGATCCGGCAGGAATTCCGTAGCCCCCCCCTGTCGCCTGCCAGCCTTATTAACCATGCGGTCTGTGGCTGCATAATCGGAGGAATCGGAAAACTGGGAGGTCCGCGATGTTTTGGTGGCTTCTGGCCAGATCGGACGTGCAGTCATCCAGTCGCCAGGGACAGCTTCGAGGTCTGTCGGAGGATGCTGTGCTAAGTCGGCGCCAGCCGTGCGATCGCGCCAATTCCCTCGAAAAAGCATCGCGGCCTGACCGCCATGCGCCCTCCGCTGCCACCGCAACTCTCCGTCCAAAAGCTATTTACCTCGTTCCGGCGATCTGGGAGACTCCGCAGCCCGAGCGGAGTCCGGGGAGGGAATCTGCGGTCCGCTCGCCAGTCATGCTCTGCAGGGATGCTGCGATGTCCGTTTCGGTGGTCGTGCCGATCTACAACGAAGTCGAGAATATTCCCCTGCTGCATCGCGCCGTCTCCGACGTCATGCAGCAGTTGGGGCGCCCGTATGAACTGATTCTGGTCAATGACGGTTCGAAGGATGGCTCAAACGCCGCCCTGGAACGGCTGGCCCAGGCCGATCCCTGCGTCAAAGTCCTCGAATTCCGCCGGAATTACGGCCAGACTGCCGCCATGCAGGCCGGGATTCAGGCCGCTTCGTACGAAGTCACCGTCCTGCTCGACGGCGATCTCCAGAATGATCCGACCGACATCCCGATGATGCTCGATAAGATCGACGAGGGTTACGACCTCGTCCACGGCTGGCGGAAAAACCGTCAGGACACGTTCATCAATCGCAAGCTTCCGTCGAAGGTCGCCAACTGGATCATCTCGAAGGTCACCGGATTTCCGGTTCACGACCTCGGTTGCACGCTGAAAGCGGTTCGGACCGAGATCGCCCAGGAACTGCAGCTCTACGGCGAGATGCACCGCTTCATCCCCATCCTCGCCCACTGGCGCGGAGCCCGCTGCGTCGAAGTCGTCACCAATCATCACCCGCGCCGTTTCGGCCAGTCGAAGTACGGCATTTCCCGCACCACCCGGGTGATCCTCGATCTGATGACGGTGAAGTACCTGATTCAGTACGTCGTCAGCCCGATGAAGCTCTTCGGCATGATCGGACTGGTCTGCGGCCTGGTTGCGTCGCTGGCCGGTGTCGGGACTCTCTGGATGAAGCTCGCCAGCGGCGTGGACATGACCGGCAATCCGCTGCTGCTGCTGACCTGCCTCTCCGCCATGCTGGGCGTGCAGTTTTTCTTCATGGGGATGCTCGGCGAAATGTGCAGCCGGATCTTCTTCGAAGTCCGCGGCATGCCCAACTACGCCATCCGCCGGACTTGGAACGTCGAAGCCCCGGCAGCGCTGCCGCTGAGCGCCGGCGACCGCCGCGCCGCGTAAGGACTTCGCATTTCACTGCAAAGCCCGAAGCCCGAAGCCCGACTCTTCAGTCCTCAAACTTCGCCGATTTCACGAACTCCAGCACCGCTTCTTTTTGGGCCTCGATCGTGGCCCGCGGTCCGGTCAGCTTGCAGAAGAAGTTGGCCTGCTTGAGCGGCAGCACCACGCCCAGCATGGCCCAGCCCGGCTTGACTCCGCCGCCGCCGAAGCCGTCCTGAAAACTGCCGAACAGTTCCACAACGGCGGCCTCGTGACCATCGACCGTCACCGAACTTTCCGCAGGGGACGGATCGCCCTCGCCGGGAGTGAACTGTCCACGCCACCGGGAAATATTGGCCTCGACCCCGCCCCCCGCCGTCGACAGCGTCAGCCGTCCGGGACCCGCGTCTCCCTCGAGTTTGTATTCGGCCAGCAGCATGTCGCTCTTCAGCGGCACTTCTTCCCAGCCGGCCGGCACCGTCATTCGAATCCCGCCGAACCGGCGCTCCTGCGGCGCCGATAAAACTTTCTCAGAAGCTTCGCCCGCTCGACCGGCTGCTGGCGCTGAAGATGCTGTCGGGACTGGCGGATCGACCGCCGGGCGACCGTCGCCGCATCCCGCCAGAACGGTTGCAATCACCCCGCAGATCAGTTGTCGCCGCTGCACCATCATGAAACACGAACTCCACTCGTCAATGTGATTCTGAAACCTGACGCGGGCATCGTAACACGGCGCGCCCGACACTCTCCAGCCGCCGAATCGAGTTCCGATTGCCGGTTCGGAATTGACAGGTCGGACCGCCAGCGAGTCTGATAAAGGTTGACCTGCGCGTGTTTCCGCGACCTGCCGGCTTTTTCCCTCCGCTGAAGCTCACTCCATGCTGCACCCACCTGCACGACGGTCTCGCCTGCGGCCCGTATCCTTCGCTGCGCTAAGCATTGTCGTGACATGGGCGGTGTCGGGATGCGGACATACACCCGGCCCCAAGGAGCCTGCGCAGCCAAAGGCTGCCAGCGGTCCTTTGCCGAAGGTTGACGTCCTCGAAGTCGCAGTGCAGCCGTGGCGGCGGACCGTCCGGGCCCAGGGCAGCCTGGCGGCGGACGAATACTCCGTGGTCGGCGCCAAAGTTCCCGGGCGTATTGCCGAGTCTCACATTGAACTGGGCGATTCCGTCAAATCGGGGAGCACGCTGGCTCGGATGGACCAGAGCGATCTGGAAACCCGCGTGGCACAAGCCGAAGCGACACTGGCCCAGGCCTGCGCGGCGGTCGGCCTGAAGCCGACCGACTCCACGGACAAGCTCAACAAGGAAAACTCTCCGCCGGTCCGTCAGGAAAAGGCGATGCTGGAAGATGCCCGGGGGCAACTGCAGCGGGCCCTGCAGCTTCGCCAGCAGGGAGCAATTACGCAGGCGGAAACCGATCAGCTTCAGGCCGCTGTCGACGTCGCGGATGCTCGCTATGCCTCTTCGCTCAACGCCGTTGAGGAGCGGCTCGCGACAATCGCACTCCGTCGGGCGGAGCTGGACTTCGCCCGCCAGCAGCTCGCGGACGCCACGGTGACCGCGCCGTTCGATGGTTTGATTCAGCAGCGGCACGCTGCGCCGGGAACCTATGTCGCCGTGGGGCAACCCGTCGCCACGCTCGTACGGATTGACCCGGTCCGTTTTCGCGGGCAGGTGCCGGAGCGGTTCGCCCTGCAGTTGCAGGTTGGTCAGTCCGTGGAAGTTCAACTGGAGGGAGAAGCGCAGCCGCGGGTCGGGCGGATTTCCCGCATCAGTCCCGAGCTCGATCAGCAGACCCGTTCGCTGACCTTTGAAGCAGATCTGCCCAATCCCGACAACCGCCTGCGGGCGGGGCTGTTCGCAATTGCCGATGTGGTCGTCAATCCGGAATCGCCTGTCCTGGCGGTCCCGCGATCTTCCATCACCGAGTTTGCCGGGGTCGAACGCGTCTGGAAGCTGGTCGATGGCGAGGTCTCGGAAGTCGCCGTCCGGACCGGTCAATTGCAGGGAACGCTGGTCGAGATTCTGGATGGCATCAAGTCGGGCGACGAAATTGTCGTGCAGGCGGGCACAGCTCGAGCAGGCAAAGTCGATGTCGGGAAACGAGTCACCCTGGACCTTCCCCAGAAGCTGCAGGCCATCCGGAACGACTCCGCAAATGCCGGCCCCGCGGGCGGCGATGTCGAGGAGACCGACGCAACGCCAGTCCGTAGCGAGTAAATCCGTCAGACTCAGGATGGGCTCCGCTGAGCCGCGACAGGAGAGTGAATCATGCAGTGGCTGGCCGAAGTCTGCGTCAAACGCCCGGTGCTCGCCATCATGATTATCATGGCGCTGGTTGTGTCGGGCATCGCGGCCTACCCCCAGCTTGGCGTCGACCGCTTTCCGAACATGGATCTGCCGACCATGTACGTGCGGGCGGTCTATCCCGGCGCTTCGCCCGAGGAAGTGGAATCGGAAGTCACGCAAATCCTCGAAGACGCAATTGCGACGGTCGCGGGCATCGACGAATTGCGTTCGATTTCCTCCGAAGGGAGCGCAATTGTCATCGTCACCTTCACGCTGAACCGCGAGCTGGACGCCGCGGTTCAGGATGTGCGAGATGCTGTTGGCAGCGTCCTCAATCGTCTCCCCCCCGAAATTGATCCCCCGATCGTCCGCAAACAGGACACCGACTCCTCGCCCATTCTGACGCTGGCGGTCTCCGGTCAACGCGACAGCCGCGAGCTGTATCTGTTGGCGGATCGTTTCGTCAAGAACGTCATCGAATCCGCGCCGGGAGTCGGGCAGGTGACGATCGTCGGCGCCGCCGAACGCGCCGTGCAGGTGAATGTCGACTCGCAGCGGCTCGCCGCCTACGGACTGTCGATCATGCAGGTCCGGGACGCGCTCGCGCGACAGAACGCCGAAGTTCCCGGCGGCCGGGTCGACGCGGGGCTCCGCGAACTCAATCTCCGCACGCTCGGTCGCGTCGAAAAAGCCCGCGATTTCGACGAGATTGTGGTCGAAACCGTCGGCGGCCGGCGGATCACGCTCGGCGACCTGGGGACGGTGGAGGACGGCCAGAAAGAAGTCCGGACGCTGGCCCGGCTCGACGGTCAGCCCGCCGTCGTACTGCAGGTTCAGCGGCAATCCGGGACGAACACGGTCGAAGTGATCGAGGGGATCAAGCAGCGGCTGCCGCGCTGCCGGGAGCTTCTGCCGAAAGAGGTCGAAGTCTCCGTCATTCAAGATCAGTCCCGGTACATCGTCGCCGCCCTCCACGAAATTCAGGGCCATCTGATCTCCGGCAGTCTGCTGGCGAGCATCGTCGTCCTGTTCTTCATGGGCTCGTGGCGGTCGACGCTGATTGCGGCCGTGGCGATTCCCGCCTCGGTCATCGCCACTTTCGCCTTCATGCGGGCGTTCGATTTCACGCTCAACAACGTCACCATGCTCGCACTGGTGCTGATGGTCGGCGTGGTGATCGACGACGCCATCGTCGTCCTGGAGAATGTTTTCCGATTTCTTGAAGAGCATCAGATGTCGCCGCGGGATGCCGCCATTCACGGAACGCGCGAAATCGGTATGGCGGTGCTGACGACGACGATCTCGCTGGTCATCGTTTTTCTCCCGGTCTCGTTCCTGTCGAGCGTCACCGGGAGAATGCTGTTTCAGTTCGGCATTACAGCGACGGTGGCGATCCTGGTTTCGATGCTCGTCAGCTTCACGCTGACGCCCATGATGTGCAGCCGGCTGCTGCGCAGCACGGACCGCGATCCGTCGCACTCCCCATCTTCCCGCCGCGGCCTGTACGGAATGATGGAAGGCAGTTACATGTGGCTGCTCCGGTGGTCCCTGAAATTCCGGTGGCTGGTCCTGTTGCTCTGCATCGGCGTCATCGGTCTCAACTGGCCGCTCTACCAGATGGTCAGCCAGGACTATATTCCGACCAACGTGGACGAATCCGAGTTCGAAGTCGGCGTACAGGCCAAAGAAGGGGCCACGTTGAGCGCAATGGACGCCACCATGCAGTTCGTCGAAGGTCAGATCCAGTCGATCGACGGCGTCCAGCACGTCCTGGCAACTGTGGGGACGCGCGGGTTCGGCGGCGTTAACCGCGGGGAATGCTACGTTCGCCTGTCCGACATCGAAGGTCGGACATTCTCCTTCGGGCGATTGTGGGCCGGGCTGCTGAAAGGGAATCCGGGAGCCGCCTGGGAAGGCAACTTCACCCAGCAGTCCAAGATGCAGGAAATCCGCAGCCGGCTCCGCGATCTGAAGGACTGCCGCGTCTCGGTTCGCAACCTGACCTCGCTCCGCCAGGGAGCGCCGGTCGACATCGACTTCTCGCTGACCGCGGCCAATATTCAACAGCTCGCCGAGTTCTCCGAAAAACTGCGGGAAAAAGTCGTCGAGATCCCCGGGATCGTCGACGTCGACACCACTCTGCGGCTCGACAAACCCGAATGGCGGGTGCATATCGACCGCGAACGGGCGGCGTCGCTGGGCGTCGACGTTCGCGAAATTGCCGATACGCTGCGAATCGCCGTCGGCGGCGACGATCGGGTCTCCCGCTATCGCGACATATCCGTCGACGACGCCTTTGACGTCGAATTGCGACTCGTCGGCCTCGACCGCAAAGATCCGCAGGCCATTTCTCAATTATTTGTCCGCGGCGCCGGCGGCGCGGTCTCGGCCGGCGCCACCGCTGAAGGGACGGCGCTGACCCGCATCGACAACGTCGTGGAATTCGAGTACGGGGAAGCCCAGGCTCGGATCGACCGCCTGGATCGCCAGCGGATGGTCGCCGTCCGGGCCAACATCCAGCAGGGCTATTCTCTCGGCGATCGCATCTCGGCCGTCCAGGCGGCGACTGCCGAACTGGGACTGCCGGCGGGATTCGGCACCCGCGTCATGGGACGCGGACGCGAGCTCGAACGAACTCTCCAGGACTTCGGCTGGACCATCGTCCTGTCGTTCGTCTTCATGTACATCGTCCTGGCGGCCCAGTACGAGCATCTCGTGCATCCGATCACGATTCTGCTGTCGCTCCCGCTGGCCGTGCCATTCGGACTCTGGAGTCTTTACATCGGCGGCGAATCGCTCAATCTGTACTCGGCCCTCGGCATCCTGGTGCTGTTCGGCGTCGTGAAGAAAGCTTCGATTCTGCAGATCGATCACACGAACCACCTGCGGCAGGACAAGGGAATGGAGCGGACCGAGGCGATCCTGCAGGCGAACCGCGACCGGCTTCGACCCATTCTGATGACCGTCATCTCGTTCGTCGCCGGCCTGCTGCCGCTGTTGCTGGCGACGGGGCCGGGGGCGGAAGAACGACGGTCAATCGCGGTCGTCGCCGTCGGCGGGCAGACTCTGTCGCTCCTGCTGACCCTCCTGGCCATTCCGGTGATCTACTCGATCCTCGATGACTTCGGACTCCTGGTCGTACGACGCGAATGGTGCGCCAAGCCGGCGACTCTGCCACCGGAACGACCGGCTACACCCGCATAGTCGGCTTCGGGCGGAACCGTGGAGCGGACTGGCCGTGCGGTGTAGCCTGAAAGGAACGCCGCCCCCCCCTCGGCAACGGCCGTCTTTCGTTGAGGTGTCGCCATGAATATTCGCTCAGCCGCCATTCTGGGGGCGGGACTGGTCTGCCTCGGATGCAGCCAGTCGGAACACGGAAGTCTCCCCCCGACGGTGACGGCCCCGCCGTCAGCAGCCGCAATCAGCGAGCCCTCCGACGAGCTGATCGTCGAAGAGCCCGAACCAGCGCCCCCCGGCATGTGCTGGATTCCGGGGGGGACATTCCTGATGGGGAGCGACAATCCGAAGTTCCCCGACGAGTTTCCGGCCCACGAGGTCACTCTGGATGGATTCTGGATGGACGAGACCGAGTTGACGAACCGCCAGTTTGAGGCGTTCGTCAATGCCACCGGCTACGTCACCGTCGCCGAGAAGGCCCCGGACCGGAACGAAGTCGCCAGTCAGGCCGGAATCAATCCGGCGGACATCCCCGCCGAGAACCTGGTCCCGGGGGCGATCTGCTTCAACTCGAAGTTCGACCCGAAGACCCTCCGAAAAGATCATCCGCTCTGGCCCTACCAGGTCTGGACTTACATCAAAGGAGCCAGTTGGCGTCATCCCGAAGGTCCGGATTCCAGCATTGATGCTCGCATGGATCACCCGGTCGTTCACGTCGCCTGGGACGACGCAATTGCCTATTGCCGCTGGGCGGGCAAGCGACTCCCGACGGAAGCAGAGTGGGAATATGCCGCCCGAGGCGGATTGAAAGACGGCGAGTACCCGTGGGGGAACGATCTGCAGCCCGCAGGAAAGTGGGCCGGCAATATCTGGCAGGGAGAATTTCCCCTCGAAAACCGGGCTGACGACGGATTCCGCGAGAGCTCGCCCGTCAAGACCTTTCCCCCCAACGCGTACGGCCTCTATGACCTTTCCGGCAATGTCTGGGAGTGGTGCAGCGACTGGTACCGACCGGACTACTACCGGAACAGCCCTGATCGCAATCCCGTCGGCCCCGTTTCCAGCGTTGATCCCCTGGAGCCGACGATTCCCAAACGGGTCCAGCGCGGCGGGTCGTTCATGTGCAGCGACAACTACTGCATCGGCTACCGCGTGGCGGCTCGCATGAAAGGAGACCTGACGACCGGCACGTTCCACTGCGGATTCCGCACCGTACTCAGTCCGCGACAGCTCGACCAGTACCGCAAGGCTCCCGCTCAGCAACGCACCGCGCACGCGTCACCATCGAAGGTCGATTAGTAAAGCCCTGCGATGCTGCTGATGATCGATGACGCAATCCCGGACGTCTCGTCTCCGGTCCACATCGTGGCGACCCCTTCATAGGCCATCCAGCCGTTGACCGCCAGGATCAACGACGCAGCCGCCAGACCGACTACGGAACCGATCCCCCAGGATGGTTCGCGGGGACCGCGCGACTTGGCCGCGACCGGAGCGAATTCGTCGTCGAAGGTCTCGGCTTCGCCAAACGATTCGTCGCTGGCTTCGAACACTTCTTCCAGCTCGTCGACGCCGTCGTCGTCCGAAATCGCTTCAATCAGTTCGGCGCTGCTTCCCGACGCTCCGTCGAGTTCATCCACGATGTCCAGGTCCTGGACCGAATCGCTGCCGGTGGCAAACTGATCCGACAGGGACCCCGATTTCGCCGGAGCCGACTTGCCGCTGGGGGGCTGCAGGAAGCCCATCACGTCCTCGTCCTCATCGTTGAGTTCGAGCTCCAGCGTCTGCTCGCTGTGCAGTTCATCGCCGAGCAGAATCTCGCTCGATGGCGACGGCGCCAGTTCGTATTCCGTCTTCGACGAGTGATCCAGGGCGATGCCGCTGTCCCCGGGGGACATGGAAATTCCGCTGTCCCCGGCCGTCAGCGACAATCCGCTGTCGTCCTTCGTCAGCGAAATTCCGCTCTCGCCGGGGTCGAGGGTGGGGCCGACCGTGCTGGACAGCGACAACCCGCTCTCCGAACCTGGCGCTGCCATCACCGACGACTCGCCCCCCTCGAAAATGCTGCTCGATCCGCTGTGAAGCGTACTTTCGTCCGTGGCGAGGGTCAGGCTGTCGTCCTCTTCCTCGGTCACGCCCGTTTCCTGCGGCGGAGCCATTTCCGTGCTGGAGCCGAAATCCAGCATGCTCCCCGAACCGACGAAGCTCGTCGATGACTCCGATCCTTGAACCAGAATGTCGCTGTCGCTGCGATCCCCCTCGGCCGGTTCCAGAATCGCGTTGTCGCCGCTGGAGGCGGGCGTGGCGAAGCTCTGCAGCTCCGGGCCGCTTCCCGATCCGCCTTCCAGGGGAGACGACTTGCTGATCATCGTCGGCTGCTCGGACAGCGCGTCCTCATCAATGTCGACGTCCAGGAATTGCAGATCGTCGCCTCCCAGCGTCAGCCCGTGCGACGATTCGTCCGTCAGAATCGACGAATCCAGCGTCTGCCGGTCACCGGCGCCGGAGAACTTCCCCTCGGAAGCCAGTTGTTCCACGTCTTCCCGGCGGAACTTGGCGGTCCCCCGATCCATCAACTGGCGCAGATCTCCATTCGCGACGAGGCTCTGCAGACCTTCCGGAGAAACTCCGTAGAGCGACATGACTTCTTCAGCGGAAAGAAATTTGCGTGCCATAGTGGTCGAAGTCCCTGCCGGAATACCGGCCAGTTCGGTCGGAGATCAGCCGTTTCACAACATCGAACCGCGCGTCGCACGATCCGTAACAGTTTGTCATCACAGGAGTTCTGGCCATCGACGGGAATTCTCGATCACGCGACCGTGCAACGCCTGCTTCTGCAAGACTACGCCGTGAAAAGTGAGGACGCCAGTGGTTTTTTGGCATCGCGTTCGCAAAATCAACAATCAGTGCTAACCTCTGATTCAATATCGCGTTGCGCCAAGTCCTCCCGTCCCGTTCATCTGGTCCCGGGCCTCCCGTGAAACGGGCGGCGGCGCCTTGGCTGTCGGAGCCGCCGTTCAATCTGATCCTCCCCGTCACGACGAAATCGGCCAACGTTTGACGACTGCCCGGCGGAACGTTATCCTCCTGCGTTCCGAAAGTGGCGAGGTTCTGCCATCCGCCAGGAATCCATCGAGAGGATCGGCCTGCACTGCATCAGGCCATGGGAGCGTCGACGTGTCCGAGATCGTGGTGAAAGACTTTCTGGAAGCGGGAATTCATTACGGACACCGGACCAGCCGGTGGAATCCGCGGATGCGCCCGTATATCTACGGTCGTCGGAATCTGATCCACATCATCGATATCAAGGAAACCGTTCGCGGTCTCCTGAGAGCCAAACGCTACCTGCAGAAGGTCGCCTCGCAAGGGAGCCTCGTGCTGTTCGTCGGCACCAAAAAGCAGGCCTCCGACAGCATCAAGGAATTCTCGACCGCCTGCGGCATGCCGTACGTCGATTATCGCTGGCTCGGCGGGATCTTCACCAACTTCCGGACGATCCGCAATCGGATGAAGCGTCTGGAAGAACTCGATCGGATCTTCAATTCGGGCGAGATTGAGACGTACTCGAAGAAGCGGCAGTCCTCGCTGATCCGTGAGCATCGGAAGATGCTCCGGAACCTGAACGGGCTGCGGGAAATGAACCGCCTTCCGGAAGCGATGGTGATCGTCGATCCGCGGAAAGAGCACAACGCCGTCCACGAAGCCCGCCTGATGGGCATCAAGGTCATCGGCCTGCTCGATACCGACTGCAATCCGGACGATATCGATCTGCCGATCCCCGGAAACGACGACAGCATTCGCTCGATTCAACTGGTGCTCAAGCACCTGACGGAAGCGATTCAGGAAGGTCGCAGCGCCCTGCCGCAGGATGCCTCCGGCAAGGATCAGGAGATCGAGCACAAGGCCGTTCCGTCCTTGTCCTAGGGAGCGCCGAACCCTGCCGGACGCTCCGTGTCCGAGGAACGGGGCGTCAACTTTGAACGACTCACGCTGCCGCGACCGGGATAACGGCCGCGGCGGCTTTCTTTGACGACATCGACGAGGAGATGGACTCATGGCCGAGATCTCGGCTGCGACAGTCAAGGCGCTGCGCGATCTGACCGACCTGCCCATGATGGATTGCAAGCGGGCTCTGACCGAGGCCGGCGGCGACCAGGACAAGGCAATTTCGCTGCTCAAGGAATGGGGCAAGAAGGTCTCCATCAAGCGGGCGGAAAACGCTACGTCCGAGGGCCTGATCCGCGTGCTCGTCGCCGACGACGGCAGCGCCGGCGCTATGATTGAGCTGCAGTGCGAGTCGGCCCCGGTTGCGAAAGCCGACGACTTTGTCCTGCTCGCCGATCAATGCGTCAAGCAGCTCCTCAACGGTCCCGGCGCCGCGACCCCCGCCGAGCTGCTCGCCCAGGCGGCTCCGGACGTCCCCGGAAAAACGCTGGCCCAGCTTCTCGAAGACGTGCAGAACAAGATTCGCGAGAAGATGCTGCTGGCGCGGATTCTGAAGGTCGCCGGACCGGTCGGCGGATACGCACATCACGACGGCAAGACCGGCGTTCTGGCGCAGGGCGAAGGCAAGGCCGACGCCGTGCTTCGCGACGTCGCCATGCACGTCGCCGCTCTCCGTCCGCAAGCAACCCATCCGGAAGAGCTTCCGGCCGAAACGGTCACGGCGGAGCGCGATCGGCTGACGCAGGAAGCAACCGCCTCCGGCAAGCCGGCGAACATTGTCGAGAAGATTGTCGACGGCCGCATGAAGACGTTCTTTGCCGAGCAGGGCGTGCTCGTCCACCAGCTCTTCGCGAAGGATGACAGCAAGACCGTCAGCCAGGCGCTTGCCGAAAAAGGCCTCAAGGCCAAGGGCTTCATTCGCTGGGTTCTCGGCAATTGAGAAGCGTTGCGGACGCCATCGTGGACGATTCCGTTTGACAGATGATCGGTTCAGGGGGCGATGTCGCCCCCTGAATCATTTCCCGGACCAGGCCGAGAGATTCTGACCTGCTCGACGGCCTTGCACGAAGCGAGTTGAAACATGCCTGACGCCTCGATGCCCGCCGGAGCACCCGTCTACAAGCGAGTTCTGCTCAAATTGAGCGGCGAGAGCTTCTGTCGTCCGGGCGAATCGGGAATCAGCCTGTCGGAAGTCTCGATCATCTGCGAGCAGATCAAGCGGGTCGTGGCGACCGGGGTCCAGCTTGCGATCGTCTGCGGCGGCGGCAACATCCTCCGCGGCAAGGAGTTCTCCGCCTCAAACTCCATCGTGATTCCTTCGACGGCCCACTACATGGGCATGCTCGCCACAGTCATCAACGGACTGGCGCTGCAGGACGCCCTGGAGAGTTTCGGCGTCGCCACCCGGCTGCAGAGTGCGATCCGCATGGAAGGGGTCGCCGAGCCGTTCATCCGCCGCCGCTGCATCCGCCATCTGGAGAAGGGCCGGGTCGTCATCCTGGCGGCCGGAACGGGCAGCCCATTCGTGACGACCGACACTGCGGCGGCGCTGCGAGCCCGCGAAATCGACGCCGATGTCGTCGTCAAGGCGACTCGCGTCGACGGCATCTATTCGGAAGACCCCCTCAAGAATCCGCACGCGATGCGGTATTCGGAGATTACCTACCAGGACGTTATCCGCCAGGGGCTCCAGGTCATGGACATGCAGGCCATGCACCACTGCATGGAGCACGGCATCCCCATCGTCGTGCTGAACTACCAGAAGCCCGGCAACATCGAACGCGCGATCGCCGGCGAACGGATGGGAACCCGCGTCGGGTAGCCTTCCTCAGCGGCCAACTTCCGGGAAGCCGCCTCGCGCTTACGAAGCGGTGTTTGATCGGAGGAAGAGAGTGAACTGTGAGTCGTGAATAGTGCCCATCGCAAAGTGCGGGATGGAATTCCATCCTACCGGTTCTTCATTTTGCACTCATCACTACTCAATACTCACTGTTCACTTTCCGGATCTCTCCCGCTCACTTCGCCGTAATTCCGCGAGTTCAGCCGAACACGTCCCAGACCGGCTTCCCCGCCGAAATCGGCTGCGGCCGGTCGAGCCGGTTACGGACTTCGGTGTGGGAGTCGATTCCGAGCGCCGTATACATCGTCGCCGCCAGGTCGTCGAGCAGGACCGGATCTCGATCCGGATAGGCCGCTTCCCGATCTGACGCCCCATGGACGTAGCCCCGCTTCACCCCGCCCCCCGCCAGCAGCACCGTATAGCACTGCGGCCAGTGGTCCCGGCTGATGTTGGCATTCAGCTTCGGCGTTCTCCCGAACTCCCCCATCCAGACAATCAGCGTCGAATCCAGCAGCCCGCGCTCGTCGAGGTCTTCGATCAGCGTCGGCAGCGTCTGGTCCAGCAGCGGCAGATGATACTTCTCCAGAATTGGATACATGCGGGTGTTGTCGAAACCGTGCGTATCCCAGCCGTCTTCCAGCCGCCGTCCGCCGATGCTGTCGGCGTAGTAGACATTCACGAACTTCACGCCCGTCTCGACGAGCCGGCGGGCCAACAGACAACTTTGCCCGTACGTCGTCCGCCCGTAACGATCCCGAACCGCGGCCGGTTCTGAGGATAAGTCGAACGCCTGCCGGACGCGCGGCGAATTCAGCATGCCGATCGCCCGCGTGTAATAGTCGTCCAGGCCGCGAGCGGCGGCGGCGTAGTCGAGCAACCCGGCTTGGCGATTGATCAGCCGCTGCATCTCGGTTCGCTGCTGCAGCCGGCCGGCGGTCACGGATCGCGGCAGGCTCAGCTCCGGCAATGCAAAGTCCGGCGCATTCGGATCGGTCTTCACCAGCAGCGGGTCATGGGCCTTCCCCAGGAAACTGGCATGCTGCCCGGGCGTGATCTCGCCGTCGCGAATGACGTACGGATAAGCTACGAACGACGGCAGATCGTCCTGCACGGGAGCAAGGCGGTCGACCACAGAGCCGTACGCCGGGGCCAGCTCCAGCGTATCGCGCAAGCGGATGTCGTCGACGGGCGGCGCGTACCCCGTCAGAGCATAGTACGACGCGGAATTGTGATTCTTCATCGTGTGGTACACGCTGCGCAGCAGCGTCACCTTGTGCATCACCTTCGCCATCTGCGGCAGTCGGTCGCAGATGGTGATGCCGGGAGCGCTGGTCTCCATCACCCCGTACTGACTGCGGATGCCCTGCGGTGCATCGGGTTTGGGATCGAACGTATCGAGATGGCTCGGTCCGCCGAACTGATACAGAAAAATCACCGACTTCGCCGGCCCGGAATGTTGTGAACCGATCTCCTCCGCCTGCATCAGTTTGGGGAGCGTGAGTCCCAGCATCCCCGCCCCGCCAATCTGCAGGGCGGAACGCCGAGTCCAGCGGGCGATATCAGTCGGCAGCATGGCAGTTTCTCGTTTACGTTCTGGCGGTCTATCAGCAACGATGCACAACGGCCATCGGACTTCCAACGAAAGCAGAAACCCCCTCACCCCGGCCCACTTCCATCTCGGACAGCGGGCGAGCGAGCAGAAGTCACAAACGCCACGTTCAAACGAAGTGACCCCTGCGTCTTTCGTGGCTCCCACTCTTCGTCTTCATTCGCGTCCATTCGTGCAATTCGTGGTTGTCACGCCTGCTAATGCCGCAGCAGAAACTCGTGCGAATTCAGCAGCCCCCACGTCAGGTCTTCCAGGGCCGAGCGTCGATTGGCCGCGCCGTCCAGAGCCGCCTTCGCGGCCCCAAGTTCCTCCGGAGCCGGTTCGCGGGTCAGCGCCGTCCAGTAAAGCGAGCGGATCAGTTCGTCGGTCGACGCGGACGACTTCGCCAGCCGACCCAGACGGTTGTCGTCGCGGCCGAGCCACCGGTTGAGCAGTTCCCCGCTGATCAGCTCAAAGGTCTGATTGAGCGTGGTCTCGTCGGTCCGCTCGCAGTCGCACGACTGCAACCGCGGCGGTTTGCCGAACAGCGTCAGAAAGCTGTCTTCACGGGTGGGGCGTTGCTCGCGCAATCGGACGGCATGCACGCCGCAGAGCTGCTGCGCACGCATCCCTGCCGGGTAGCCGGCGAATTCCAGCGGGACGTCCAGCGTCGACGAGACCGAGTCCAGAAGCTGCTCCGCCGAGTACCGTCGGACTTGCGCCCGCGAAAAATTCAGCTCGTCGTCCCGGTTGGAGGCGTTGGGGACGGCTGAGAACTGGTAGGTCTGCGAATTGGCGATGAGCCGGACCAGGCGCCGGAAGTCGTAGCCGCTGGACCGCAGCTCCTGCGCCAGGGCCGCCAGCAGAGCCGGATTCGACGGCGGATTGGTGGCCCGGAAGTCATCCACAGGATCGACAATGCCCCGCCCCAGAATCTGCTGCCAGGTCCGGTTGGCCAGCATCTCCGCAAACCGCGGATTGTCCGCCGACGTCAACCAGTCGGCGAGCTCCAGCAGCCGATCGGCATCCCCCGCGACGGGCTCTGCCGACTTCGACAGGAACTGCGGCGGACGAGGCCGGCCCGTTCGAGGATCGGCGACCTCCCCTGCGGACTTCATAAAGACGATCTGCTCGCCGTCGAACTCATGCTTGTCATTGGTATCCCGTCGACGGTTCTCCAGGACTTTGTAGTCCACGCGGGCGAACAAGTTCGACCAACTGTAGTAATCGTCCTGGGTCCATTGGTCGAACGGATGATTGTGGCACTTCGCGCACTGCAGGCGGATGCCCAGAAACAATTGAGCCACACCCTCCGACCGCTCGAAAGGATCACGCATCGCCCGATAGAAATTAGCCGTCGGCTCGGAGTATGTGCTGCCGCGGGAAGCAATCAGCTCCCGGACCATCGCATCGAGCGGCTTGTTCGTCGCAAAACCGTCGCGCAGCCAGCCGTGAAAAACCTGCGCCCCTTTGCGGTCGAGCGTCTTCTCCTCAATCCGCAGCATGTCGGCCCAGCGGAGCGCCCACCAGTCTGCAAATTCCGGACGTTCGATCAGCTCGTCAATCACGCGGCTCCGTTTGTCCGGCGACGTGTCCGCGACAAACTTTCGGGCGGCTTCAGCCGAGGGAGGCAGGCCGATCAGGTCCAGCGAGACGCGCCGCAGAAACGTCGCGTCGTCGCTCAGTTCCGACGGTTGAATTCGCACCTGCCGCAATTTTGCGAACACCTGCTCGTCGATTACGTTGGCAGGCTCCGGGCCTGTCCATTCCGAGGCATCTCCCTCCGGCAGCAGCAATACGCGGACGGGAGTCTGGGTCTGCAGCAGCCGGACCAGCAGCGTCGTTTCCCCCCGCGCCCAGCCGCGGACTTCACCGTCCGCCGAAACCTCAATCACCGGCTGCGCCACTTCATAAACGGCTTTCGAAGTCACGTCTTCGACCGCGCCGTCCGAGTACTGGGCGGTCACCTGGACCGCCGACTTCCAGTCCGGTCCGGTCAGAATCAGCTCGGCGGGTTCCACAATCAGCGACGTCAGTCGGCGCGTCCCCGCAGCGTCGGCCGGCAGGCCCGCGGCGATCCAGTCCCGGAGCACTCGATACTCGGGAGAATCCACCGCAAACCGTCGGCCCCCTTCGTGGGCCACCTGCATCGTGGCCTTCAACAGCACCAGACTCGCGTCGGGGGCGGAAGTATTCGTCCGCCGCGCCTGCCAGTCCCGAGTCAGGACCTGAAAGTCTCCCGCCGGATCCTGACCGCGCAGGGAGATCTGGAAGCCCCCCTTCCCCCGTGCGTTCCCGTGACACGTCCCGAGATTGCACCCGGACTTCGACAGCACCGCCATCACGTCGTTGCGAAAGCTGATTGGCGCCCCTGCCAGACTGATGTCCGCCCCGCCCATGCCGATGACCACCGCCAGCAGCCCCGACAGTCGGGACATGCTGCAAGCCCAGTTCGATGGCAGGGAAGTTGGCAGCATCGGCGTCAGATCTCTTCGGCTGGCGAAACTGGCGGTCCGGCAGGGCCATCCATCAATATCGGTCGATGCGGTATTCTATTCCGGGAACTTGACCTGCGAAAGGCGTGGTCGGCGAATCCGCCGTGATGGTATTGTCACCTCTGACGCTCCGGAGGATTGTGAGACCGGTAGCCACGTCGTTTGTTTCGTGAAACTTCAACGAGGGACGCCCCCTGTGACCAAGCATCGCGGACTCTGCAGCCTGCTGGCGACGGCACTCCTGATGACGGCGAATCCGGTTCCGGCGCTGGCCAGGGTTTACGCGCCGCGGGTCGTCGCCGTCGGACAGCCCGATCCGCAGAGCGCGATCACCTTTCTCACGCACGCCGCCTGGAAGGACCTGCCGGCCGAAGAACGAGCCGAGGCCATCGGGAAATTTCTGTTTGACCCGGCAAACGGGTTGCAGGTCACCGCGGAGTCTCCGTTCGCAGGGACCGATCCTCGTTCCGAACATCACCTGATCCGCGATCCGCTGCAACTCTGGAACGTCTATGGCGCCGCATCGCCGGAAGCGCTGAGCGCCGCAGTCGCCGCCCTGTGGGATGTCAGCGGCCCCGGACGGGCGCAGGTCCTGTTCGATCCCCGGACTGATCGCTGGGCCGCTGCGATTCCGACCGGCACCGGCAGTCGCCTGTTTGTTCCCGGGGGCGGGGAGTTTATCGTGGCCCCCGATCTCCAGCCCCGCTATTCCCAAGGCGTTGCACAATATACGCGCGATCTCGTCCTTCGCCGCGGAGAGACCTTCACCGCCTGGTTCAATCCGCAGGGGGACCGCTGGCGACTGGATCCCGCATGGCTCAAGGATAAGTCTCAGAAAGCCCGTCTACTGCAGCCGCCCGCCGGCCCCAAGATCCTGGACGACGACAGGACGGCTGTCCGCCGCGGCAACGGCCTGTTCGTCTACGAACCCCAGTTGCAGGGGGACGCCGCCGACTTCGTGGACGGCGTTCTGACGTCACGCAATCTGAAAATCACCGACGCCGGGCTGACCCTCGACTCCGCCGGCGACGGTTTCGTCGTGTTCGCCGTCGAAACGCCGTTTGTCATTGTCCCGGAACTGGGCGACATTGCCGATCCCAAGGATGACCGCGAGGCGTCGGTCGTCGAAGTCGACGGCGCCGGGCTGACCGCCGCCTGGTCTCCCGATGCCGGCGCCACCTGGATCTCGCTCGAAACCAAAGAATTTCCCGCGAAGCTCGACCTGACCAAGGAAGTCGCCGGCAGATCGGGCTATCTGCTCCGGTTGAACCTTAAGGGCAAACCGGGCCAAGCGGTCGTGAAATCGTTCCGTGTGTCGACGTGGGTGCAACTGGCGCCCGGCGCGCTGCCGGCGATCCGACCGGGTGAAAACGCCTTCTCGCTGAAGACTCGGGACCACGATGGCCTGGAATCCCTGCCGCTGGTGGTCGAAGCGAATGGCCCGGACGAGAATGAGTTCTTGAAATACGCCATCCGTCCGCCGCGCGAATTGAATCCCGCCGACAGCCAGCGCCGCGCCGTCGGCCCCTTCAGCCTGCGCATCCCGGCCCGGCCGGGAACACAGATTGCCTGGCTGTCGGTGGCCGCCAGTCTCTCGGCGGATTCGGACGAGAACCAGACCGCACGGCTCGGACTCGCGACCGATCGCCCTGCCGGATTCGTGGCCCAGGACCTGCCGCGTCTGCCCGGCGACCACAACCACTGGCATTATCAGTTTCTGAGCGACGTCCGGTTGGACCAGCCGGCGGAAACCGTTTATCTGCAGTTGGAAGGCCGGCCCGCGCTCAATGCATACCGCATCGTGGCGCATTGCATTCCGCGCGAAACCCAGCCGGCGAGCCGTCTCCAGGTCACTCACCGCTGGCGGGAAGCCGGCGTCGAGAAGGAATCGGCCCACGAACTGGAAGAGGGGGCGAACTATCAGGTCGTCGCCGGAGATCAGATCGAGAATGTGGCCGTGGAGTACCGCGTGGCTGGCGGAAGACCTCCCCGCTGACGCCTGCATTTGATCCGCGACGCTTCGAAGTGCGTTTCCTCGCGAAACCTCGCGGAATCAGCGCGGGTACACACCCGTAATGGGATTGTGTCTCCAGTTTGAAATCGACAAGATATCGAGCCGTTCAGCGCTCCGTTGAGTAACGGTGCAGCTCCTTCTGCAGTCCGACACTGTCGGGGGACGGGGGCGGTTTTCGCCGATCGTCGGAAAGGATTGGATCGAGGTATGAAGATGTTGAAATTCGGCCCGGCCGCGCTGCTGAGCCTCGGATTCGCCCTGTGCACGGCGATGCAGCCCGTCCGCGGCGAAGAAGATCCGGTCGTCGAGCAGCTCCTGCCGCCGCAGACGATGCTCATGATCTCGGTTCCGGACGTGCCGGAATTGAAGGCGCAGGGGGCTGACTCGCTGCTCGGCAAACTGCTCGCCGATCCCGCCCTGCAGCCGTTCATCGAAGAAGTTCGCGGCAAGCTCGACGAGGCTTCCAACGCCGTCAGCGAAAAGCTCGGACTGTCGCTCGCCGATCTGGCGGATCTGCCTCAGGGCGAAGTGACCTTTGCCGTCGTTGCTCCCAAACCCGGCAAGCTGGCCGGCGTGATGCTGTTCGATTACGGCGAACATGGCGACGAGATCGACAAACTCCTCGAGCAGGGACATGCCGCCGCCGTAGAACAGGGCTGCGAGCACTCGACCCAGATGATTGGCGACGTCGAAGTCAACATCTACAAGATCCCGAACAACGATCCGAACAACCCGATCAAGCACGTCGCCTACTTTTCGCACGACAGCTATCTCGGCGTGGCGACGGACGTCGCCGCCCTCCAGCAGGTCCTCGACCGGATGTCCGGTTCGAAGCAAGATTCGCTGGCCAACACCGACGTCTACTCCTATATCAGCGAAAAGGTGGAAGCCGGCGACGCCGATCCCGCCTTCGTCTGGTATTTCGATCCCATCGGCCTCGTGCAGTCCGCCGTCACGATGATCCAGGTCCAGAACCCGCAGGCGGCCATGGTCATGGGCTTTCTGCCCATCCTGGGGATCGACAAGCTCAAGGGGATGGGGGGCGCCAGCTACTTCGCCGTCGATGACTACGACGGCATGACGAAATCCTTCATCTACGCCGAGCAGCCCACCAGCGGACTGATGAACGTGTTCCAGTTCCCCGCCACCGCCATGTCTCCCCCCGCCTGGGTGCCGGCCGACGCGGTGATGTACAGCGGTTTTAACTGGGATGCCGCCGAAGCCTACTCGGCCGTCGAAACCCTGCTCGACTCGTTCCAGGGCCCCGGCGCCTTCGAACGGATCATTGATGGATTTGCCGAAGACGAAGAAGGCCCGCAGATCCACATCAAGAAAGACATCATCGAACAGCTCTCCGGCCTGATTCACATCGTCGGCAACGCTCCTGCGTCCGCCGACGAGCCGAGCCAGGACTTCATTGTCGCTCTGGGCCTCAAAAACGAAGACAAGGTTAAGAAGCTCCTCGCCAAGGCCGCCAAGACTGACGGATTCGACGGCAAGATCCGCGAATTCGAGGGCGCCACGGTCTACGAAATGGCCTTCGATGCCGGCGGGGCCGAAAAGTCCCTTGTCGTCACCGTCACTGGCGACACCCTCGTCGTCGGCACCGAGCCGAGCAGCGTGGAGAATGTCATCCGGGGCAAGAGCGGCGCAAGTTCGCTGGCCGACTCGGCGGGATACAAGAAGCTGGCGAAGCACATTCCCGGCAAGGTTTCCATCCTGAGCTACCAGAAGCAGGATGCTCAGCTTCAGGCCGGGTACGAGCAGTTGAGGGCGATGGACGCGGAATCCGCCGGCGGTCTCGACATGAGCAAGCTGCCTGAGTTCGAAGTCATCCAGAAATACCTGCGCCCCTCAGTTTCGTACGTCGTTCCGGACGAGAACGGGGCCCTGCAGGTCGGCTTCACCCTGAAAGACTGACCAGCCTGAGGCCGCCGCTTCGACGCCGGCAATGGACTTGGACAATCCTCGCGAGGCCCCGCAGTCATCGACTGTGGGGCCTCGCTTCGTCTGCGGGCGAAACTTTTCTGCCGGCGACGTGTTCAATCTCCTGTGGCGACTACGGTTTCTACAGGACAAGTCCGCGGCTTCGAGCCCGGCGGATGATTTACGGGACGCAACATCATGCAGCGTGAACACTGGCTTTGGGGGGCGGCTCTGGCCGCAGCAATCGGGCCGGCCGGTCTGGCCGCCGCACAGGACGCACTTCCCAAACCGGCCGATCTTTTCAAACAGCTCGACAAGAACGCCGACGGCAAACTTGTCGCCGACGAGATTCCCCAGGAACACCGCCGCCTGTTCGAGCGCGTTCAGCGGGCTGGCGACAAGAATGAAGACGGCCAGCTCACCGTCGAAGAATTCGAAGCGGCCCATCAGCCGGACGCTCCCTCCGGCGGAAGTCTCGGCGGTCCAGGCGGCCCCGGAGGTGGACGCCCGAATCCCGAGGAGATTCGCGAACGCCTGAAACAGATGGACCGCAATGGCGACGGCAAGATTTCCCGGAGCGAAGTCCCCGACGTCGCCAGAGAGCGTCTGATGCCGCTGTTTGACCGGCTCGGCAAAGACGAACTCTCGCTCGAAGACCTCGGCCGATTCTCCGGCGGACAACGCCCCGAACCGGGTCAGCTCTTCGGCCAGCTCGACAAGAACGGCGACGGCAAGGTCTCGCGCGACGAACTTCCCGCAGATGCCCGCGAGCGGATGGCCCGCATCTTCGATCAGGCCGGCAAGGACGAACTGACTCGCGAAGAATTCGCCGCCGCTTTCCGCGGCGCCATGCAGGGGCCTCCCGTCGAAGGGAATCGCCCCCGGACCGCCGACGGACAACCCGGCGGTCGCCCCGGCATGGGACCGTTCCGCGCCCCGCGATTCCTGCAGAAACTCGACGCCGACGGTGACGGCCGTCTCTCAAAGTCCGAATTCGCCAAAGCCCCCGACCTGTTCGCCGATCTCGACGAGAACGGCGACGGTCAGCTCGAACCGCGTGAGCTGATGGGGCCGCCGCCGGAAGGCATGGGACCCGGAACGGCGCTCGGAGGACGGCGTCCCGCCGCCGGTCGCCCGGAGATGGAAGGCCGACGTCCCGAGGGAGACCGCCCGGGAACTCCGCAGGCGGGACGTCCGGATGGTCAGTTCTTCGCCCGCCTCGACAAGGACGGCGACGGCAAGCTGTCGAAGGACGAAGCCCCGGAACGCATGCAGAAAAATTTCGACCAACTGGACCGCAACAGCGATGGGTTCGTGGATCGGGAAGAATTGGCAAGTTCATTCCGCCAGGGCCGACCCGGCGGTCGCCCCCCCGCCGAAGGACAGCCCGAGAAGAAGCCGGAATAGATCCTGTCCAGATTCACCGGTTCCCCCCTGTTTTCCTTCCCCCCCGCAGGGAAAATCGCCCGAACGCCCCGGCGTCCAGTCGCCGGGGCGTTCGCATTTCGCGATCCGGCCGATTGCCGGCCTGACGCAACAGCCGCCGCGGACCAGACCGGCCGGTCTTGCCGGTCTGCGATGGAATCTTCGATCTGCGGACCACGCGCGGCCCTGAGGACGCGGGGTTCCGCTTGACCGATCCTTAGCGATGCGGGATTGTCCGGATTGGCAGTCCCATCCGCCGCGCTCCACATTCCATCAGGCTCAAACGAGGAGACGCACCATGCCCCCTTTGCGAACCCTCATCCTCATGGCGCTGCTGGTCAGCAATGCGACCGGCTGCTCGCTCCTGCACGAACTGCAGCCGCACCGGCTTCGCAAGCTCAACAGCGGCCCGGCCCCGTCCTTCGACCCGGAATTCGGCAGCTTGAATTCATCGACGGCCATCGACATCGCCAGCGCCGAAGCAGGCCATGCGCCGCCGGTCCTTCGAGCCCAAAGCCCCCTGTAGGGCCGGTTGCGCCGACCGGTCCGCCATTGTTGCGAGAGAGAATCCCGTACGACGGACGTCCTCGTCCGTCGGCGTCTTCGCCGGCCCCGCAACGGCGCTCAACAAGACGGACGCGGACGTCCGCCTGACATCAGAGGCGGACTCGCTTTCGCCACTCCGCCATCGCGGTCTGGCAGAGTTCAATCGCGCGAATTCCGCTCTCCGGACAGTCTTGCGCGACTGTTTCGCACGCTGCCGGATGCCGGTTCTCCCCTCTCCGCCCCTCAACGCTGAACGCTCAACGCTCAACCGCTCCCCGGCAGACACTTGCGGCATGGCGCGAACCGCGCCTAGACTCGTGTGTTGCGCCTCGATGGACTCTCTCGCGGAATCCCCCGAAGCGGTGCACCTTCCGCCACGATCCTGCTTGCCGAGGGACGATCACTATGTCCGGTCAGTCACGCCGCCAGTTTCTGGAAAACTCCATGTTTGCGGCCGCCGCCGCAGCCATGGCCGCCCACCGCGAAACCCCTGCCGCCGCACAAGATTCCCCGAAGGTCGGAGCGAACGACATTCTTCAGGTCTGCGTCGTCGGCGTGAATGGCCGCGGCGGAGCCCATATTTCCGGGTTCGGAGATCGCAAAGACTGCCAGATCGCCGCCATCGTCGACTGCGACGAAGTCGTCGGCAACAAGAAGGCGGACGAGATCGAGAAGCGGTTCGGCAAGCGCCCAACCGTCTATCTCGACATGCGGAAGGCCTTCGAAGACAAGGCGCTCGACATCGTCAGCATCGCCACGCCGAACCACTGGCACGCCCTGTCCGCCATCTGGGCGATTCAGGCCGGCAAAGACGTCTACGTCGAAAAGCCGGTCAGCCACAACGTCACGGAAGGCCGCCGCATCGTCGAAGCCGCCCGCAAGTACAAGAAAATCTGCCAGACCGGGACCCAGAGCCGCTCGAACCCCGGCATGCGGGAAATTATCGAGCTGATTCACAATGGCGAAGTCGGCGAGGTCAAGCTGGCCCGCGGCCTCTGCTACAAACCTCGCCCGTCGATCGGTCCCCGCGGCAACTACGACGTCCCCGCCAGCGTCAATTACGACCTCTGGTCCGGCCCCGCCGAAGTCAAGCCGCTCACCCGCCCCAAGCTCCACTACGACTGGCACTGGCAGTGGGACTACGGCAACGGCGATCTCGGCAACCAGGGGATTCACCAGATGGATATCGCCCGCTGGGGCCTGGGCGAAATGGATCTCGGCGAATCCGTCTTCAGTCTCGGCGGCCGATTCGGCTACGAAGACGCCGGCGAAACTGCCAATACCCAGATCTGCCTGCACCAGTTCGGTTCGGGCAAGCGGCTCATCTTTGAAGTCCGCGGCCTGAAGACCGACGACTACAAGGGGTCGAAGGTCGGAGTGATCTTCGAAGGCTCCAACGGCTACGTCGTCAGCCCCACCTACAACGGCGGCGTCGTGTTCGACAAGGACGGCAAGAAGCTCAAAGAGATCGCCAAGGGGGGAGACAGCAACCACTTTGCGAACTTCGTCGCGGCCGTCCGCAGCCGGGACTACACGGACTTGAACGCCGACATCCTCGAAGGGCACCTGTCGAGCGCCCTCTGCCACGTCGGCAACATTTCCTACCGCCTCGGCAGCCCGATCAGCGCTGCCGAAATCGGTCAGAAACTGCAGGGCGACGAAGTCGCGCTCGAAACCTTCGACCGCTTCCAGTCCCACCTGAAGGACAATAAGGTCGACCCCGGCACGACGAAAATCGCCTTCGGTCCCAAACTGACGCTCGCCGGTCAGGAAGTCTTCAGCGGCGAACTCGCCGCCGAAGCCAACAAGTACCTGACCCGCGAATACCGCGCCCCGTTCGTGGTGCCCGAGACCAAGGATCTGTAGGCCCCAGCTTCGGCCGAGAACGAGATTTCACGCACGCCCCCGTCGCTCGCGACGGGGGCGTATTGCATGAAGCGACCTGGCGTCACCACTCCACCGCCACCTTCAGCACCACCTTGCAGACCTCCGCCGGCGTTCCCACCGCCAGATTCGGGGCATGAATATCTTCCGGAAAGAAAATCGCAAACTGTCCCTGACGGAATGCGATCGTGTCCTCCCCCGGCGCGTAGATGATCACGTCCCGTTCGGCGCTGTAAGGCAGGGTGATCTCGGGAGCGTGTTCCAGCGGCACGTAGCCGACCCGCTCCGCGCCACTGGCAATGTATTGGACGTCGATGTATTTCCGGTGCGACTCCCAGATCGCCTGCTCGGGCAGCCGCGTCTGATACCGCGCCACGTTGGCGATCAGCCGGTCCCCCTCCAGCTCGTACTTGCCGGAAGCGACCTCTTCCGGGCGAAAAGTCCGCAGATAGTCAAAGGCCTTCGCAATCCCGGGCGACAGCATCCGGTAGCGGTCCGCGTGCGTCAGATCGTCGAGAATCATGAAAGTTCCTGTTCGAGTGAGTGATCTGCGATCAACCGGCCGATCTCGGCGGAAACTCAACGCGAGTCAACGCCCCGGCCAGTTCTTCAGTTTCCCGCTCCGGTGACTCCCGCGGTTCCACACGCAGTCGGGAAATGGCGTGTTGCCGGACGAATTCCTTCCGCGGCTCATCGTTGACCAGGTAGTCGACCGGGCTGGCGCCGTCGATTCGCGCCAGCAGGCAGGCCGCCGTGTGGGCGGCTCCCCGCGCCGACAGTTCCGGTGCGGTCAGCTCAGTGCCGCGCACGCGCTGCCGCCAGCCTTCGAGGGCGGCTCTGGCGACGTTCAGCAGCGGCCCGGAATCGGGATGGTGATACACGGCTTTCAGCAACAGGTGACTGAGAAAAAAGCCCAGGTCAAACGCCGGATCGCCGAGGTGTGCCGTCTCGAAGTCAACCAGCGAAAACCCGTCCGGATGAATCAGAATGTTCTTCGGGCTGAAGTCGGCATGGACCAGGCAGATCGCGCAGTCAAACGTCTCGGCAATCAATCGCTCCAGCGCGGGCGCAACCTCCGGATGCCGGGTGATCAGCCGCCGGTAGAACGGTTCGATCCTCAGCTCCTCGAAGACCTCGCGATCCCGCCAGCCGGCCAGTTCGTCCCGGATCGCCGCCGATTCCGCATGAATCGTCCCGAGCAGGTCCCCGAGTTGCCGGGCCAGTTCGAGATCCACCTGCCCTTCCAGCAGGAGCTGTTTCCAGACCACGTGATCCGGGCGGATCGCCTCCATCGCCAGCACAAAGTTCTCGCGGTCCTCGAAAAGCGGCTGCGGAACGACGCCGGGGGGCAGGCGGGCCGAAAGCCAGCGCAGAACTTCCGCCTCGCGGAAAATCCGGTCGAGCCGGCTGAACCAGGGATCGACGGTCCGCAAGCGGCTCCGGCTCTGCTTCAGCACGAACGGCGGCGCCAATTCCGGTTCGACCCGCAGCACGCAATTCGAGACACCCCACGCAAGGGGCAGAATTGCTACAGCCCCTTCAGCCGGTATTCGCTGCATTCTCCGCAGGTAGTCGGCCGCCGTATCTGCGGTGATTTCCCACATGCAGTCTTCCCCTCCTGCCCGCCGCGAATCCGCAACATTTCCCCAGTCTTCCCGACCGGACGGCCTGTTGCACAATGATCGTAACTTGTTACAGGGATGATGCCTATGCCTGCGGGAGTTGAGCGGTTGTCGCGGCGGCAACACCGGATTGGACCGCAATGGATTTGAAGACCGCTGCGGGTCGATCCCCTGAAAGGACATGAAGGCGACCGGCAGCGGTCGAAATCAGGGATGCCGCCTGTCCACCCCGGAGGAACGGGAAATCGCGGGCGACCGGGCAACTTTTGATTGCCCGCTCCAGAACATTCGATTTAAGATGTGAATACGAAAATCCCGGCAGCAATTCGAAGGGTCGCCCTCCGGCCTGCTGGTGCTGCCAGTCTCCGGATCAATCGAGTCCGGCTGATTCACCGAAAGGGTCTCTCATGGTCCGCCGTCGTTTCCCCGGTCTGCTCGTCGCGGTCTGTAGTGCCGCTGTGGTCATGGGCGGCAGCGTCCTGACGTCCGAGACGGCGGTTGCCGCAAAGAAGATCGCCCGCAAGCCCGTGGTCACGAAGACGACTTTCGACCCGGCGGCCGAAGAAGTCGAGCTGTTTGCAGCGATCGAGGCCGGCCAGGTTTCTGCCCGCTTGATTCCGCAGAACGCCCGGAAAGGGAACGTCCTGTTCGAGAACAAGACGGATAAGCCCCTGACGATCAAGCTCCCGGATGCCGTTATTGGCGTCCCCGTGAAGAACGCCCAGTTTGGCGGCGGCATGGGTGGTATGGGCGGCGGCATGGGCGGCATGGGCGGCGGTATGGGTGGCATGGGCGGCGGCATGGGCGGCATGGGCGGCGGCCAGCAGATGATGGGCGGCGGCATGGGCGGTGGCGGCATGGGCGGCATGGGCGGTGGCGGCATGGGCGGTATGGGCGGTGGCGGCATGGGCGGTATGGGCGGTGGCGGCTTCTTCTCCATTCCTCCTGAAAAGGTCGTCTCCATTCCGATCCAGTCGGTCTGCCTCGAACATGGCAAGCCGGAACCGAGCGTCCGCAGCGAGTACACGCTGATCCCCGTCGAAAAAGTCAATGACGATCCGATTCTCTACGAAGTCCTCACCCTTGTCGGCACAGGCAAGGTCGACAGCCAGGTCGCCCAGGCGGCCGCCTGGCATCTCAAGGACAAGCTGAGCTGGCAGGATCTCGCCATGGAATCCAATCAGCGGCTCGGCGGTCTGCCGCCGGAGCCCGTCTTCTCGACCCGTCAGCTCATGGCCGCCCAGCAGCTCCTGAGCATTGCGAAGGAACGGGCCGAAGCGCGTGCGAAGGGCCTGCCTGCGAAACCCGAAACGATCCGTTCTGGCCGCGTGGCGGAAGCGAACTGAATTCGCTGACGCGGAATTGAAGAATCACGCTCGCCGGAGTCGGTCGCCCGACTCCGGCGATTGCATTCTCGAACCCTGCCGGAAGCCAACTGGAAGGCTCTCGAATGCTGGCCGTCGTTCAGGAGTCGTTCGCAGAACCAGCCCAGGCCGTGGCCGTCCGTGACAGAGCCTCGGGTGAACTTCAGGCCGGGCAGGTGCTGGTCGAAATGCTCGCCAGTCCCGTCAATCCCTCGGATCTGATGACCTTGCGCGGCAGTTACGGGAGACGCCCCGATCTCCCGGCAGTCCCCGGCTACGAAGGGGTCGGCATCGTCCGCAAGGCCGCGGCGGGTCTCTACGGCCGCTGGCTCGTCGGCCAGCGCGTGGCGGTGATCTGCCCGACAGGGGGCGCCTGGGCGGAGCAGTTGAACGCCTCCTCCCGCCAGGTCATTCCCCTCCCTCGCACCCTGTCGGTCGAGCAGGGAGCCATGTTCTTCGTCAATCCCGCCACGGCCTGGCTGATGACGCGCTCCGTGCTCGCCATCCCGCGCGGAGCCTGGCTCCTCCAGACGGCCGCAGCCTCCGCCGTTGGCCGAATGATCATCCGCCTGGGACGCGAGACCGGTTTTCGGACGCTCAACGTCGTTCGACGCGAAGATCAGGCCGAGCAATTGCGACGCGACGACCTCCCGGAAGACTCCCGCGTGATCGTCTTCGACAGCGCCATCGACGCCCGCGATACGCTTCGTGACGAAGTGTTCCGCCATACCACGGACGGAGTTGCCTTTGCCATTGATCCGGTCGGCGGCGCGACCGCCTCAGCCGTCGTCCCCTGCCTGGGGCGTGGCGGCCGACTGCTGCTCTATGGCGCGCTGTCGCCGGAACCGATGCAGATTTCGCCGCGGGACTTGATGACCCCGGGGGCGTCCATCGAAGGCTTCTGGCTCTCCAATGCGATGGCTCGCATCGGTTTTCCCTCCCGACTGCGACTGATTCGAACGCTCGGCCGCCTGATTCAATCGGGTGTTCTTGGCGCTGAAGTTGGCGACTCGTTCCCGCTGCAGCGGATTCACGACGCCTTGCGCGCCGCCGAAGAACCTGGACGGCGCGGCAAAGTCCTGCTGCGACTTTCCGGTTCGTAGTGCGTCCCGACTTCGGCTTGCCGTAAGATCTGCGGCTGCGGTTGTGCAAGTCGGCGGCGGCTGACATGCTCCCCTTTCGGACAGGCTATTGAGTTCCTTCAGCGACCTGCGGCGATGACTCCAGCGAATATCAGCGACCATGGCGTCGGACGTGTCTATCTTGTCGGGGGCGGGCCGGGCGATCCCGGTCTGTTGACCCTCCGCGGCCTGGAATGCCTGCGCCGGGCGGACCTCATTCTCTACGACGGCCTCGTCAATCCGCTCCTGCTCCGACACACGCACGCGAAAGCCGAGCGAACGTCCCGCGCCACCGGGCCGCACGGCCGCCGGATCGATCAGGAAGAAATCAACCAGCGGCTCGTCGACGCGGCTCTCGCCGGCAAGACCGTCGTCCGGCTCAAGGGGGGCGACCCGTTCGTCTTCGGACGCGGCAGCGAAGAGGCCGCCGCACTATCCGCTGCCGGTGTTCCATTCGAAGTCGTTCCCGGCATCACCGCCGCGACAGGCGCCGCCGTCTATTCGGGGATCTCGCTGACCCACCGCGATCACGCTTCCGCAGTGGCCTTCATCACCGGACACGAAGATCCCACCAAGCCGGCCAGCGCACTGGATTACCAGATCCTCGCAGGCTTTCCCGGCACCCTCGTCTTCTACATGGGGCTGCACCGCCTGGCTGCGATTTGCGAAAGCCTGATCGACGCCGGCAAACCGGCAACCATTCCCGCAGCCGTCGTCTGCAAGGCGACGACGCCGTTCCAGCAGACGGTCGTCGGAACGCTCGCCGATCTGCCGCAACGTGCGGGGGACGCAGGTCTTCATCCTCCCTCCCTGCTGATCGTCGGCGAATGCGTCCAGGTCCGCGACCACGCCGAATGGTTCGAACAGCGTCCGCTCCGCGGACAGACGATCGCGATTCTTCGTCCGGAGGAGCAGGCCGATTCCGTCGTCGATCAGATTGTCGAACGAGGCGGCCAACCCCTGGTCATCCCGATGATCGAGATCACCCCCCCCTCCGACTGGTCCGCCGTCGATGCCATGCTGGATCGTCTCGCCGAGTTCGACTGGCTCGTCTTCACCAGCGTCAACGGCGTGCAGGCGCTCTTCCGTCGACTGTGGGAGCTGGGAGGCGACGTCCGTCGTCTCGGCCAGGCGCGTCTCGCTGCGATCGGGCCGGCGACCGCTGCCGCGCTGGAGCAGTTTGGTCTCCGGGCCGATCTGATCCCGGCCGAATACCGCGGCGAAGCCCTGGCCGCGGCCCTGTCGCCACTCGTCGCCGGCAAGCAGGTCCTCTGGGTGCGAGCCAACCGCGGCCGGGATGTCCTTCCCACAGTCCTCACGAACGCCGGCGCCCGCTTCGAATCCGTCGTCGCCTACGAGAATCACGACGTCGATCAGCTCAGCGACGCCGACCGAGCGGCGTTCGAAAGCGGGTCCGTCGACTGGGTCGCCATCTCCAGTCCCTCGATCGCCCGCAACTTCTCCCGGCTGCTGACTCCTGCCAGCAAAGTCCGATTGGGCGACCCCACGCGGATCGCCGCTATCAGCCCCGTGACGGCCGAGGCCGCCCGCGCAGCCGGCCTGCCGGTTGACGTCGTCGCCAGCGAATTCACCTGGGACGGCCTGCTGCAGACCATTGCTCAGGCCCCACGAAACGCCAACGCCGGTCGCGGACTCCTGGATTCCGGAGTCCGCACCGGCGATGTGAGGTCGACGTAGGTTCGTCGTTTGACTTACTTCGAGAGATCCTTCAGTTCGATGTTCCGCCAGCGGACTTCGTACGGGCCGGTCCCCTTGGCGATGCCGTGGACCTGCAGTCCGATGAAGCCCTTCGACTGTCCCGTCTTGTCTTCGATGTGGTCCGCAACCGGAACGCCATTCACCCAGGTCTTGATCGACTTCCCGTCGCACTTCACCACGTACTTGTTCCACTCGCCCTTCTTGAAGGCGGCCATCGCCGCCGGGTTCGACCGGTCTTCGGTCAGCCAGCCGGTTTCCAGGCCTTCCCCGTAGATAAATCCCGCGGTCCCGTCGATCGCAATCTCCACCTGCGGTCCGTGCACGCGACCGTCCTTGAAATCGGCCTTGCTGGCTGAACGGATCTGCACGCCGGAATTCAGTTCGTTATCGACCTTCACCTCGAACCGCAGTTCGAAGTCGCCGTATTCCTTGTCGGTGCAAAGGAACGAGTTCGGGCTCCCTTCGCTGGTCTTACCCACCACGCAGTCGTCCTCGACCCGGTACGTCGCCGTCCCGTTCTTCTGCGTCCAGCCCTTCAGGTCTTTCCCGTTGAACAGGGCCGTAAAGCCCGGCTCGGCGGCAGTCGCCGTTGTCGAAAACAGGCCGACGGCGGCCAGCAGGGCCAACGACTTCGTCCACGAACGCAACATGGTGAAACTCCCGGAAAAAAGTTCTGACGCAAACGCGATTCTCGCAATTGTCAGCGAACGCCCGCTGATCGTCCGCCGGGGCCAACCCGGTGTCAAGCATGGGGTTCCGGTTCGAAGGAACGCTGCGACGGGTGATCTCCCCGCGTACGTCGGTTATGGTGTAAGCACAAATTCCCACTGCGATTCCCCGAGACCGACATGATCGAACCGCTGGACGTCCTGGTCATCGCCCCGCACCCCGACGACGCGGAAATCAGCGTCGGCGGAACCATCCTCGTCTCGCGACGGCAGGGACTGCGCGTGGGGGTCGTCGAACTCACCGACGGGGAACCGACGCCGTTCGGTTCCCCGGAAATTCGCGCCCGCGAGACGGCCGCCTCGACGGAGATCCTCGGCCTCGACTGGCGTCACAACCTGGGCCTTCCCAACCGCTCATTGGAGCACACGCTGGAAGCTCGCCGGGCGCTGGCGACGGTCTTCCGACAGACCCGCCCGAAGCTGCTGCTGGCCCCCTACTGGGAAGACGCCCATCCCGACCACGTCGTGGCCACGCAACTGATCGACGCGGCCCGCTTCTGGTCAAAGCTCTCCCGGACCGACATGCCCGGCGAGCCCTGGCACCCGCCCCGGATTCTCTATTACTGGAGCATCCACCTGCGGATTCACCCCCAGCCCGCCTGCGTGATCGATATCAGCGACGTCATCGAAGAGAAAATGGCCGCCATCCGCTGCTACGAAAGCCAGTTCTTCGCCGGCCGCCCGCAGACATTCCCCACCCCGCTGGACGACATCCGCGACCGCGCCCGCTACTGGGGCTGGTCGATCGGCGCCGCCTTCGGAGAACCGCTCGGCAGCCGCGAACAGTTGCCGCTGGATGGCCTCCGCTCGCTCGTGGGGAAGCCATGACGCTGCTCTGTCTCCAGGGAGGAAATCTCTACGACCCGCGCCACGGGATCGACGGCGAAGTCCGCGATCTCTGGATCGAAGACGGCCGGATCGTAGCAACGCCCGCGGACGCTGCCCGCCGGGCCGATCGCACCATCGATGCCCGTGGCCTGGTCGTCATGCCGGGCGGCGTCGATATGCACTGCCACATCGCCGGCCCCAAGGTCAACTCGGCCCGCAAGATGCTCCCCGAAGACCGCCGGAATGGCGAAGTCTTTCCCCGTCGCGGCCGGTTTCGCTCGGGGACCATCGGCAGCATGCCCAGCACCTTCGCCACGGGCTACCTCTATACCGGCATGGGCTACACCACGGCGTTCGATGCCGCCATTCCCCCGCTCGCCGCCCGCCACGTCCACGAAGAGTTTCAGGATATCCCGCTCCTCGACAAGGGCTTCCTGGTCCTGATGGGGAACAATCATTTCGCGATGCGGCAGATCGCGGACAAAGAACCGGCCCTGCTGAAGGCCTACATGGCCTGGCTGCTGAAATCCGCCCGCGGCTACGGCATCAAGATCGTCAATCCGGGGGGCGTCGAGAACTGGAAGTCGGGCCGGCTCAACGTCTCATCGGTCGATGACGACGTCGCCGGCTTCGGTATCACCCCCCGCGCCATTCTGCGGGAGCTCGCCACCGCCTGCGACGAACTGAAGCTGCCCCACCCGGTCCACATTCACGGCAATAACCTTGGCCTGCCCGGGAACTGGTCCACGACGCTCGAAACCATGCAGGCCCTCGAAGGCCGGCGCGGGCATCTGACACACATTCAGTTCCACAGCTACGGCGGCGACGCCGCGGAGCAGGCGACCTTCTGCTCGAAAGTCCCGGAACTCGCCGCCTATGTGAACGCCCACCCGAATCTGTCGGTCGACGTCGGCCAGGTGATGTTCGGCAAGACCACGTCCATGACCGGCGACGGGCCCCTCGGCTACTACCTGCACCGCGTCACCGGGGGCAAATGGTTCAGCGGCGACCTCGAACTCGAATCCGGCTGCGGCATCGTCCCGATCCAGTACAAGCAGAAGAGCTTCGTCCACGCCCTGCAGTGGGCGATCGGGCTGGAGTGGTATCTGCTGGTCGACGACCCCTGGCGGATTGCGATGAGCACCGACCACCCCAACGGCGCCAGCTTCCTCGCCTACCCCGAAATCATCGCGCTGCTGATGGACCGCGGCCTGCGACAGGATTTTCTGGCAACGCTGCCGGAAAAGCTCCGGACGCATTGCACGCTCGCCGACCTCGCCCGCGAATACACGCTGAACGAGATCGCCATCATCACCCGGGCCGCCCCGGCCCGGATGCTGGGACTGGACCGCAAAGGACACCTGGGAATCGGCGCCGACGCCGACGTCACAGTTTATTCGCCCCAGGATGACCGCCAGCGGATGTTCGAGCTGCCGCGGTATGTGATCAAGTCCGGCGAAGTCGTTCTCGACGACGGCGAACTCCGCGACGATCCCCCCGGCCGGACCCTGCACGTCGAGTCAGCCTACGACCACGACATCGAACCGCACATCGCCAGATGGTTCGCCGACTACTCCACCGTCCAGTTCGCCAATTACCCGGTCCAGGATCACGAACTCGGACCCAACGAGTTGCTTGAGGTGGACGCGTCGTCTCCATCGCCCAGTGCGTAACAACAAATGGCATTCAGGCTACAACGTCAGAGGTAGTCATGGCTTTCGAATATGACGGTTGTGTGGGCGATCTCAGGTCGTAACCACTGACCAGAATCTCGCCTTGGATGACAAACCCATGAATGTGATTGGGCTTACGACGTAAATGCAATTCGTTGGTGAGCTGTGGGCGAAGAGCTGAAGAGGTGTGCCCGATCTGCGACCCCGGAGGGGGCGCAGTGTGTAGCCGGGGGTTGAGGAGCTTTGCTCTGACACCCCCGGAACGCGGCCCGCTGCGACGCACCGACACGCTGCTGGTAGGCAGGGCTTCCAAAGTGTCCGGATTCGTTCTGAGTTTCCCCGGTGACAATGGAAGCGGCACTGGCGGAGGCGGCAAGGAGGTTGTTGGATTCGGACTTTCGGGCGTTTGTGGAGCAGCGGCCATTTTGTGTGATGGTGCGAGCGACGCTGGAACGCATGTTGGCGGCCAAGACCATCGATGCGATCTTTCGTGAACATGCACAGCGTCAGTACGAACGGGACTTGTTGTTCTCGTCCGTGGTCGAGGTGATGGCCCAGGTGGTGCTGCAGGTCGAACCGACGGTGCTCGCCGCGTATCGCGAAGCGGCGGATGCGCTCGCGGCGCTCCAGACGCGCCCGCGGGCCTGGGTGGCGAAGCGGAACGTGAAAGTGCTGGACGGCAGCCTGTTCTCCGCAACCCGGCGCCGCATCGGCGAACTCCGCACCATGTGGGATGCGCCGCTTCCCGGCCGCGCGCTGGTCGTCCGGGAGCAACGACGACGACTGGTGTGCGACGTGTTTCTCAACGAGGACGGCCATGCGTCCGAACGGACGTTGTTGCCTGAAGTGCTGGCCACCGTTCCGCCGAAGGATGTGTGGATCGCGGACCGCCACTTCTGCACGATCAACTTCCTGTGCGGGATCTGGGACGTTCAGGCGAGATTCGTCATCCGGCAGCATGGCAGCTTGAAGGGCCGGGCCGCCGGTTCGCTGCGGAAATGCGGCAAGGACAGCCGCGGACAACCGGTCTTCGAGCAACCGCTGGAGATCACCGACAATCGAGGCCAGACGCGCACGGTCCGCCGCATCACGGTCAACCTCCACGAGCCGACACGCGACGGAGACCGGGAACTGCACATTCTCACGAACATGACCTCCGGCGAAACCTCGGCCGGGAAAATCGCCGACCTGTACGCCGGCCGCTGGACCATCGAATTCGTGTTCCTGGAGATGCAGCCGACGCTGGCCTGCGAGATCAACTCGCTGAGCGATCCCAGGGCGGCGCTGTTCGCCTTCTGCATCGCGCTGATGATCACCAACGCAGTGTCGAAGCTCAAGGAATCGCTGCGAGCCGTCCATGGCGTCAATACCATCGACGAAGAAGTGTCGCCTTACGATCTGTCCCCGGAAATTCAAAAGACCTGCGACGGTATGATGGTCCAGATCCCGGCTCCGCACTGGAACGTCTTTACGAGCATGAGCATCGCTCAGTTCGCGGAACAACGGCTGGAACTGGCCCGCAAACTCGACCTCTCTCGCGATCCCAGATCCAAACGCGGCCCGCAGAAGCCGCCACCGGACCGCGACAGCGACCACAACGGCGGACATGTCTCGACGTTCAGAGTCCTCGCCCGGACGAATGCCAAAACATAACACCTTGGAAGCTCTGCCCCGCAGGGGTCGAACTGGTTCGAGGTCATCCGGATCTGCGACCCGCTCCGGGGTCAAAACGGCTGGTGGCCGGGGCTGGAGCGTCTTCCCCAATTCTACGAACCACCCGGACTCTCCTCCGCCAGCCCCCGAAACCGTCGGATCGTCCGTTCGAAGGCTTCGCGGGCGGCCTCGCGTTCGGCCGGCGCGATGGCCCGCTCCCGGTTCTGCCAGAGGACTTCGGTCATCTCCGCACACCATTGGGCGCTCCGCCGCGAGGCCCGGACCGGTTCGTCTTTGACAAGCACCGTCACCGGATTGGTGTGCAGTTGGGGAAACGACCGCAGGGCCACCCAGCAGCTCCCGTCGATCGGCAGTTCGAACGCCAGGTCGTGCGACCGACCATCCGCAGGGACTTCCCACGACTTCCGCGCCACGCCGTTGACCACCAGATCGACCGTCCGTTGTCCGCCGCGGACCATCCCGTTCTCCCGCGCCGCGTGCAGGATCCGCGTGTCGCCGGCGACGCGCCGGCCGGCGGAGGCTTCGCTCGTGCCGTGCGCCACGCCAATTGGCGTTTCCGCCGCGAAGGTGACCGTTGCTCGAACAGGAATGGTTCCCGGTTCATTCAACCGAACCGGCTCGGGCCCCGGCGACTGACCGCCAACGTGGAACTGCAGGGCATGTGCATAGCCGTCGGACACATACGACCGGCCTTCCGCCAGCCCGCGGCACCAGTCGGCGAAGTCGATCCGCTCGGCGGCGCCCAGATGCACGTAGACCCGCCCCTGCCCGACCTGCAGGCTGCTCATGCAGGGGAAGTCGGTCTCGCCGCTGACTTTGAGCGGAAAACCGCAATTGAGCAGGTGATACCACGTGTTCCATTCCTGGATCCGTTCCGTATCCATCGCGCTGATGAAATCGCAGACACCCTCCGACGCCGCAACGCAGATCTCCATCGCACCGACGCCGTTCATTTCGGGAATCGCATAATTCGGCAACTCGAGAGACGCCCGCGTCAGACTCCGTTCCAGTTCGGCAACGCTCAATCGACCGTCGCCATCAGCATCGACCTTCGCGACGTCCTCGGACAGCACGCCGACCGAGGCTTCCTCGACTGACAGCGACTGGTCGCCATTCCGGTCGCGGACGCGAACCAGCCGCTGGGCCTCGTTGGCCGGGTTAATCGCCAGGCCGCTGGCGGAGTGGGCGTAGCCGGTCACCCCACCCTGCTCCTTGGCCCAGCGCATGACGGGTGTCGTCCAGGTGGGCCAGCCCTTCGTCGCGGTGCCGTCGGAGCCGGGATACTCCTGGTTCTGGAGATTCAGCAGGCAGACGTGCCCCAGCGCCTGCGAACCGAAGCCGCTGATTTCCAGGTCGTACTTGAGAACCGTCTGCGGCTCGCTGAGACCGTGCACGACCGGCCCGAAGAACCGCCGCTGCACGTCGAAGCACGGCCCCCACGTCAGCACGCAGCCGACGTTGAGCCCCTCGCCCTTCACCTGCCGAAACATATCGGCCGGCGTAACCCCCTCGGTCGGCGACGTGTAATGCGAACACCCCGCCGCATGAATGTGATGGTCGCCGCCGAAGAAGCCCGCGGCGGCCGGATCGACCCAGCGGACCAGCGCGAACGACCATTGTGCCTCCCCGTCTGCAGGGACCGCCAACTCCTGCGACTGCCGGACGTACTCCGGACCACGACCGCTCTCGACGACGTATTGGCCGGGCGGCAGCAGGACGGTTTCGCCGTCGTGACGATAGATCTGCGGCTCGAAAAACAGATCGGGCGCCACCCGCCGCGCCTGCGGCGGATAGACCCGCCCCCGGGCGTCGCGAATGGTCAGCCGGGCGGTGCTCGGCAGATTCCGTTCATCCCGCACCTGCAGCCGAACGACATGCGCCGGCTGAACATTGACGGTCAGCTCGGTTTCAGCCCATCGCCGAACCTGGCCGTCGTCATCGGCGACGCCCCAACGAAGCACGATGGGATGCCGTCCCGGAGTGTCCGCGGCCATCAGCAGGACGACGTACTCGACGGCCAGCCCGCTCAAGTTCCGGATCTGCGGCGGTTGTCCATACGGTTCGAGATGCAGAAAGCGCCCGGCGACGTCCGGCGTCTGCTTGTCATCCTTGAACTGCTCCTGCTGCTGACGCACCATCGACAGGTCCGCCTGCCCCCGAAACGCCAGACCAGCCTGCGGACTCTGGACTTCCCAGCGGCCGGTCGATTCCGCAGGATTGAGCACCTTGATCAGAACCGGCACGTATCCATGCTGCTGAAGCGAAACAGCGTGGTTCTCCGCGCGCAGAGCCGGACCGGACGCTACGACGGTGCCGACCGCCGCAACGTGTGGATCCAGGATGGTCTGCAGTCGCGAGGCATTTCCCTCGCGCATTGCCATCCGCAGTTCCTCGATGACAGCATCGTCGAAGGGCGTTCCCAGAGACTCGAACGTCTCGATCAGTCGGCGAATCTGCGATCCCAGAGGCTGAGCGTCGACATCACGCAAGGAGATTTCTCGGGCTGAGGCCGTCCCGAGAAACAGCAGTCCCACAACGACGACTCGCAGACTTCCAGGCATCAATTACCGCCACATCAACAGGGCCAGGGCCAGCAGCAGGTCGATCAGAAAGCGATACCGCCACACAAACAGCCACACCAGCGGCGACTTGCACGCCGCGGCCATCGACAGCACCAGATACAGATTCGCCGCAAACAGAAACGCAAAGTGGACCGCAATGCTGCACGGCACCGCCAGCAGCAATTGCCCGAGCTGAAATTCGCGAGTGATCTTCAGCGCCGCCAGGTGCCCCAGCCCCGCCGCCGCCCCGAAATGCACCAGCCACCAGCCGCTGACCAGCACGTTCAGGGGCGGAGTGAACCGCGGCACGCGCACCGCCATGGCCAGCGCCAGCGGGATATACAGCCGCGGGCGCGACTCCTTCACCGTCGCCGGTCGGTTCGACAGCGAAAACGTGCGCTGGTGATCTCCCTCCAGCGCCGCGCTCGCCAGCCGGGCCACCAGGATCGCCAGCCAGCCCGCTCCACCGATGGTCAGCAGGCCAACCACAAACCCCAGACGCATGCCGATCACCGCGGCAAACGCCGCCAGGGGCGCGATGAACCCGATAAAGAACGCCGCCAGCAATCCCAGCACGGCTTCAATCGAAACCTTCGCCGCCGGAGACTGCAGCTCGCGAAGCGTCTCCAGCGGCGGCTCGTCGGCATCGGCATCGGCATCGGCGAATTCGTCGTCCGGCTCGCCGGCGAACTCCTCCATCCCCTCAACAGCGAGAGGCGGGCGGCGGCCGGACGTCCATTCGTGCTCGATTGACGACACGCTCCAGGTCCCCTGCAGGAAACGCTACTTCGTCAGCTTCCAGCCCCCGGCGTCGACCGTGAGCTCCCTGGCCCCTTTGTACTGATCGTAAACCCGTTGCATCTCTGCGACGCTGTCGAAGTACCCCACGATGAACGCCGCGCTGAATGATTCGCCCGCTTTGATCGGCCGGCCGCCAAACTCCTCGATCATGCAGACATAGCCCCGCTGGTGACACCACGCTTCCGAGACGACATCCGGATCGAGCGTCATCCCCGCCAGCCACGGCCCTTCCTCGCCAGTCTTCGCATCCCGAATGTGATACGCCCGGATGAACCGCTCCGGAACCGCTTTGCCGCGCACGTAGCCGAACCGCTGGTCGGGAGCAAAGTTCTTGACGAACTCGCGCGACGGAATCGTCCCCAGATAACTCAGGTAGATTTCCGAAAACGAATCCCCCTGCTTGTGCTGAATATGCCCCGGCATATCGACCCGCAGGAACATCGCGTCGCTGCTGTTGACCGCGTCGATCCGCTGCATCGAGATGAAGTACCGCGCATTCTGCGGAAAGACCATCACCTGAGTCCACTTCGAACCCGTCTTCTTGCCGGGCGCCGCGGTCCGATAGCGGAAGGACTGCCGGATCGCCACAAAATCCGGCCCCCGCACCACCTCGGGCTCCAGCTTCCCGGCCTGCGTGCAGATCTGCGGCCCTTCGATGGTCCGCTTGGGCGTGTTGCCGTGATACGGATTGCCGAACCGGTAAATCAGCTCGTGCTCCAGCTTGTCGCGATAGGCCTCGTCGCTGCCCGGCTCCATGATCCAGTCGGCGATGTCCAGCCCGTATCCCAGATCCCGCTCGCCCGTTTTCTTGTCGAGAAACGTCTGCCGGTAGACTCCGGTGACGTACCCCCGCTTCCGGATCGCCGCTTCGAGAGCGTCCGTCTCGATCCGGATCTCATCCTCGGTCTCGGTGACTTTGATCTCGGCCTGCACGTTCGCAGCCGCCATCGCCAGACACGCCGCCGCCATCCACCGCACCATGAATCCATTCCTCCGCCGAAGCCTGCCGTGGCCATGACCACCGGGAACTCAAGAGGAATGCAGTCTACCCCGCCGGCTTCGCCATCGGCTACAGGGGACCGCGGGAACCACGGCCATTTCTCGCGGTAACCGAAGCCACGAGGCGAAGCCTCGTAAACGCAGCGATCCCAGGCAAAGCCTGGGATCGAAGAGAATCAACGAAAATCGTACCCGCCATCCGGCACGCGGAAGCGTGCCCTACGGCCTTCTCTTCACTAGCCACTAACCACCAGCCACTAACCACTTCTTCCTCAATTATGCACCCTCACGCCGATCTTCTTCAGCTCCTCGACCTGCCCCTTCGAGGCGTCGCTCAGCGGGTTCCCGGTGAGGTAGAGATTCCAGTACGGAGCGAACCGCTTGTCCCCGGCGGCGTCCTTCTTCGCCATCTCGACCAGCGGGGCGATGTCGGCGATCTGGTTCCGTTCCAGGAACGTCCAGCGCAGCTCGGTCAGGCTCGACAGCGGCGCGATATCCTTCACCTGGTTGTCCTTCAAGTCGATCCGCTCCAGCCACTTCACCGTCTTCAGCGGCGAAACGTCCGAGACCTTGTTCTTCTCGGCGTAGACCGCGGCGAGCTTCGGCAGCTCGGCCACCGGGGCCAGCGATTCGATCTGGTTCCGGCTCACGTACAGCGCATTGAGCGCCTTCAGCGATGCAACCGCGTCGAGGCTCTTGATCTGGTTGTCTTCGAGCTGCAGGTACTGCAGCTTCGTCAGCTTGGCCAGCGGGCCGATGTCCCCGATCTGGTTCTTCGCCAGGTCCAGCGACTGAATGTTGACGCATTCCTGCAGCGGCGCGACGTCCTTGATCTGATTGCCGGTCAACCGGACCTGCGCCAGGTTCCGGCACTTCTCCAGGCCCGCCAGGTTCGCGATCCCCTTGTTCGGGGCTTCGAGGAAGTAAATGTTGACCAGATCTTCCTCGGCGATCTTCTTCGCCTTGTCCGTCTTGTCGATCGACTTCTTCTTGAGGATCTCGCGAATCACCGTATCCAGCTTCTCGTCCGGGAACTCCACGTCCGCGGCCTGCGTCGTCGCCGTCCATGTGGCCACCAAACCCAGCAGCAGTCCCGTCCAACCCCAGCGCAGCATGACGTCGATCCTCTCAGTAGTCCCGGCACGGGCAGGCGCACCACGATCGATGCCTCCCCGAATGAGTCACCCTACTCTACCCCGGCGGCAACCCCGGTCACAAGACAACGAATCAAAGTCGCAACATGCGTCGGAGGCCCCGTTCCTCCCGAAATCTCCCACCGCCGAGAACACTCTTTGATGGGCGGTCAAAGGTCCAGCGCGCGTCGGACTTCGACTTCGCGCTGTAATGTCTTGAGCCCCGAACGGGGCGACGGGCTGTAGCCACGGGTGAAACGAAGTCCGCCGTCAGGCGGACGGAGTGCAACCCGTGGGCGACAACGCCCTCCGTGTGGAACCGCCCCGGGAGGGGCGGAGGAATGACGGCTGACAGGGAAAACGGCGACCCAACCTCCCCCTCCCTGACAAAATCCGGTTTTGCCATCCACCCCCCTTCCGACTACGATGAACTTGTCTTCACAGGCCGCGTTCTGAATTTCTCGGTGTCCAGACTCGTTTCGGATTTCGAGTTTCGAATTTCGGATTTTCAGCGAAGCGGCATTGGTTCGTCGAAAGGAGCCGGCATGCGTCGAGCGGACTGGACTGTCGTGGTGATCGCCACCGGATGGCTGACCACCGGCCTGATGCTCGGAGCAACCGCCGCCGATCCACCCCCCGCCTCGGCTCTGCTCCCCGCCAATCGCAACACCACCTTTCGCAGCGTCGCGGAGCTGGCCGCCGAAGCCCGTAAGTCGGTCGTGGTCATCGAATTCCAGGGCCGCGACGGCGACCGCCAGGGACTCGGCTCCGGGGTGATCATCGACGAGGCCGGCCTGGTCGCCACCAATCTGCACGTGATCGGCGAAGCCCGTCCAATCCTCGTCCGCCTGCACGACGGCCGGCAGCTCGAAGTCAAAGCCATCTACGCCACCGAACGCGATCAGGACCTGGCCATCCTGCAGATCGACGCCGCCGGCCTCCCCGCCCTCCCCCTCGGCAACTCCGACTCACTCGTCGACGGCCAGCAGGTCGTGGCCATCGGCAACCCGCTCGGGCTGGAACGCAGCGTCGTCAGCGGCGTCCTCTCCGGTCGCCGTGACGTCGACGGCCGCGAAATGCTCCAGCTCGCCATCCCCATCGAACGTGGCAACAGTGGCGGTCCGCTGCTCGACATGGACGGCCGCGTCCACGGACTCCTGACCCTCAAATCCCAGCAGACCGACAACCTCGGCTTCGCCGTTCCGTCCAAAGCGATCCTGCCCCTTCTGAAGCAGCCCAACCCCATCCCGATGGATCGCTGGCTGACCATCGGCGTCCTCGATCCCGTAGACTGGACCGTCCTGCCCGGCGGGCGCTGGCGGCAGCGGGCCGGACGGATTGTCGGCGAAGGCCGCGGCGCAGGAATCGGAGCCCGGGCCATGTGCCTGTCGACCGAGCCGACTCCGGAACTGCCGTACGAAGTCGCCGTCACGGTCCGCTATGAGCCCGCTGAAGGAGCGGCAGGACTGGTCTTTCTGAGTGACGGCGGCGACCGGCACTACGGATTCTATCCCAGCAACGGCGAGCTCCGGCTCTCGCGCTTCGACGGTCCCGACGTCTACGCCTGGACCGTCCTGCAGCAAATCCGCTCGCCCCACCTGAAGAAGGCCGGCTGGAACACGCTCAAAGTCCGTCTCGAACAGGGCCGGATCGCCTGTTACGTCAACGATCACCTGGTGATCGAATCGGCCGACGCCGCCTTCACCCGCGGACGGGCCGGCCTCTGCAAGTTCCGCCAGACCGAAGCCGAGTTCAAAGGCTTTCGCATCGCCGCCGAAATCCCGCTGAGCCACCCGACCGGCGAAGTCGCCGGGCGCGTGCAGACCGCCATGACCGAATGGCTCGACGGCGACCGGCAGCAGGGCATGAAAGTCGTCCAGCGCCTCGCAAACGAACCCGCCACCAGCCTGATCCTGCTCCAGGACGAGGCCGAGCGGCTCGAACAGCGGGCGGAGAAACTCCGCCGGCTGGCCACCGACGTCCATCATCAGCAGACTCTGAACGAGATCTCGCGGATCGTCGAAGCGGAACCGGGCAAACTGGATCTGCTGCGGGCGGCGCTCCTCATCGCCCGGCTCGACAACCCGGAGCTCGACGTCGATGACTACGTGCAGTCGGTCGACCGCATGGCCGCCAGGATCGGCCGCGACTGGTCCGACGCCACCCCGGCCCCCGAACGCCTGGCAGGCCTCAACCGCTACCTGTTCGCCGAGCAGGGCTACCACGGCAGCCGGATGGACTACCACAACCGCTCGAACAGCTACCTCAACGAGGTGATCGACGACCGCGAAGGCATGCCGATCACGCTGGCGGTCCTCTACATGGAACTGGCCCGCCGGCTGAACCTGCCCGTCGTCGGCGTCGGCCTGCCCGGCCACTTCGTCGTCCGCCACGAACCGGCGAACGATCCGCAGCAGCTCATCGACGTCTTCGAACGGGGCAAGCTGCTGTCGCGCGACGAAGCGATCCAGCGCGTGCGGGAATACTCCGGCGCTCCGTGGGAAGACCGATACCTCGAAGCCATGCCCCCGAAAGCGATCCTGATCCGGATGCTGCGCAACCTGTTCAACACCGCCCGGGAGGAGGAAAACTCCGAGCGGATGTATCGCTACACGGATGCGGTCCTGGCGATCTCGCCCGATTCCGAACAGGACCGCTTCTTCCGGGCGGTGCTGGCCTACCAGACCCAGCGGCTGGCGCAATCCCGCCAGGACGTCAACTGGCTCCTGCAGCACCCGCTGGAAAATGTCAGCGCCGCCGCCATCGAAGACCTCGCCCGCGCGCTTTCAAGGGCGGAGGGAACGAGCGAGTAACGAGCAGCGAACAGGGAATCGCGAGCCACTAACAGCCGGACAAGAGCGGCTGATCGCGAATCGCCGATCGCGGTACGTACGGTGGACGTCCTCGTCCGCCGCGTAGGCCCGGGCGCGCCCGGGCCGTCTTATCTCGTTCCCAGGCTCCGCCTGGGAATGCCTCTTCAGACGCTCCGCGTCCTCTTCTCCCTCTCCACTACCCACGACCCACCCCAACGGCCCGCTGTGGCTGCGCCACTTGAGGTCGCGACCAATTCGACATTCGACATCCCCGCCCCCTCACCAATCCTCCCCCGGATCGTCCCCGCCATCGGCGGTCAGCAGAGCATTGAGGACCGCCGGATCGGTCTTCTGCGAAAGGAACCGGACCGCCCCATCGCCGAAAAGTACGTGCACGCCCCCCGTATGATAACCCGACATCAGCCCCGGCGAATCGGTCCTGCCGTGCCCCTTCAGATCAATCCCGATCGGTCCCCGCGTCACATCGAAGTCGCGCGGCTCTGTCCACGGGATCTCGAGCCCGCAGGCTTCGACGACCATCAGCGTGCTGGAAGTTCCGTCAGTGATCTCTGCGAACTGGAGTGATTCCGTTCTTCTCAGGACCGTCTCTGGACCGATCGGCGCCACGTAGGACGCGAAATACCGTCCGGCCTCATCGTGCTGGCGCTCGACGGCCGGGCAGAGCATTGGATAGACCCTCGTCGTCAGGACATCAGTATTGGGGGCTTCATCCCAGCGCCGCGCGGGATCATAGGCTTTGAACAGCGGTCCTTGATCGACGTACGGCAGGATCGCCACCCGCCAGCTCATCGGCGGGTCGCCGCCAGCAGTCGCGGGAAAGCCGTCATAAGTCTCTGAGTAGTTATGGAGCGCCAGACCAATATGCTTGAGATTGTTCCGACACTGGACTCTTCGCGCAACCCAGACCGGTGTGGAAACGGCGAGATGGCTGCGGGTCAGAAACAACACCGCCAGCCCGATGGCGATCGAACACACAAGTGAGCCCCGCAACCTGTCACCCGCCGGACGCTGCCGAACGTCCAGCCATGCGAGCGACAGCGCACCCGCAGCGACAAAGATCAGCGGTACAATTAGCCCGCATTATTCATCACCCGGTTCGTCGCAGCGGTCTGAGAGCAAGTGGCCGTTGAACGGTGATCTGCGCCGGGCGGTGCGCGGAAGGCCCCCCTCCCCGGGGACGTTGAATGGTGATGTCGGGTCCGTGGCGGCGCGACGGAGGAGGCCAGTCAGGAGGTGCGCGGCCAAGCCAGCACCGCCTGCGAGATCCGGCGGTACTCTTCCGCATACGGCCAGCTCGCGCTCAACTTCACGACCACCCGGCGGGCGCTGACCGTAATCTCCGCCGCCGCCTTGATCAGATGCTGACGCCATGTCGTAGCGAACCCCTCGCCCAGCGGATCCTCGCGACGACGACGATTGAACCAGCCTCGCCGCTGCCGGTCGGCGAACGCTTCCACCGGGATCTCTCCGCTCGGATCGATCGTGGGGAGCGGGCGCGCGGTCGCCCGCCGCAGACGCACGAGCAGGTTCAACGCCGCTGTGTGCAGGTGCAGCCGGAAGAAGTTTGCGAGGAAGCGGTGATCGCTGAGCCGATCCGCCGCCAGCTCCCGCTTCAGCTCCTTGTTCCGGTTCTCGCTCTCGCCCCGCTCGGCGTACTCGTCGTAAACGGCCGCCGGGTTGACGGTCCAGCCGGGCCGGTTGGTCGACACGGCCCGGCGGTTGGTCCCCTGTTCGTGGACTTCGCACTTGACGACGACCTGCCGCGGCTGCGGCCACGCATCGGCCTGGTACTCCAGCGCCAGGAACAGCCGCTGCTTTTCGCCGGTCTCGTCGAACTGCTGCTGGGCCTGCGCCAGCAGGGCGTCGCTGGCGGCTTTCAGGCGGGCATTCATCGCCAAGCCGAAGGTGTGCGTCAGCCCCAGTTCGGCGCAGACGTCGTACATCAGCGGCACGCCGAAGCCGCTGTCGCCGCGGACGACGATCTCCACGTCCGGGAATCGCTCGCGGATGCGGCGGGCGAGATACCGCAGGTCGTCGTCCGCTCCGAGGAACGCCGCGCAGGTGCCGTGACGCAGCCCGACCAGCGCGACCGTGTCCGTCTCGGCGCAGGTGATGGCGATCGGCAGGTACTGGTACTGCTCGTAGTAGCCGTGAAAGGCGATCAACTGCTGCCGGCCGTGTGCGGGATCGTCGAAGGCGTCGATGTCGAGCGTGATGCGGGACGGGGGCGCGGCGAAGGCGTCGAGGAACTGATCGCACAGGACGTCCCGCAGACGTTTGAGGTCGGCGATCGTGACGGCGTTTTCGAACCGCGAGAGCGTCGGCTGGCTGGCCAGATCGCGCCCGTCCGGCTGGCGATCGCAGACCAGCTTGAAGGCGGGGTCGCTGCGCAGCGCATCGTGGTCGTTCTGGTCCTCGTAGTCGGCCAGGATGCCGTAGATCCGCTGCCGGACCAGCGACCGATTCGAATGCCGGACATCCCCGGTTCGGGCGTCGGTCAGCGCGTCGGCGAAGCGCTGCGTCAGACAAATCGCCTCATCGAACTGGCGGATCGGCAAGAGCCCGGCGTCGCCGGTGAGCTGCGCCCGGGAGACTTCGATTTCGATCGGTTTTCGGGGGAGGAAATCGAGGACAAACGGCAGCACACCCTGTAAACTCATGCCCGGCCTCCTTGTGGCGTTGAAGTGCTGATCTGACAACACCTTCTACGCCGCGGGAGGCCTTTGCATTGGAGCGCCGTGAATAATTCGGGTTAGAGTTGGCGCCCAGCGTGGGACGTACTCAGCGGTTTGAAATCCGCCATCGCCAATCCAGGCGACAATCAACACCAGCGACCAGAAGCTCAGCAGAAACGGCCGGACCTTCCGCAGTTTCCACCGCCACTGAATCGCATAGCCAGCACAGACCAGTACCAGCAGGATCAGCACGATCCAGTTCGCGGATTCCGTATCGACGGGTGGAAATCCCTGTTCCATGATGTCAGTTCCGGTCACCATGCTCTACGGCAGAAACGCCAGCCTGTACAGTATCGCGCGGAACAGCCGGAAGTCTGCGCGAAAACCGGCCCCGGCGAAGTTGATGGGCAGGGTCCACCCTGCAAAGGGGGAAGTCGGGAATTGGTGTCCACGGGCGTCAATCGTCGTGAGCCTCTGAGCCCCGAAGGGGCGCCAGGCTGTAGCCACGGGTGAAGCGCAGTCTGCCATCAGGCAGACGGAGCGAAACCCGTGGTCTCGGTCACACCCCGACGCCGAGCCCCGGAGGGGCGACGGAAGCGCAAACGAAGCAATCGTGCGATGGCCACGACTCTTTTGCCCGTTCGGGGCTCTTGAAGATGTCGCGACTTCTCCCACGGGCTGCGCTCCACCCGTGGCTACAGCCCGACGCCCCTCCCGGGGCTGAAATCCTCTCGAAGATGGTGGGCACAGCCCACCCTACGAAGAGCCGCTCCGCTTCTCCTCCGGCTTTCCGCTCTCCGCCTTGAGCTTTCCGCTACCCCAAAAAATCCGCCATCACATGATCCGCCAGAAACCGTCCCGCGCGCGTCAGCCGGATCGTCTGGCCGTCGTCTTCCAGGTTGCCGGCCTGCGTGTGATGCAGGATCGCCGGGCCCGCCAGGCGGTCAAGCGAGAAGCCCGTTCTCTCGCGAAAATCGGTCCGGTCGATGCCGCGGACCCGGCGGAGATTGAGAAAAATCAGCTCGCGGGCGCGGGCTTCGGGAGCGAGCTCTTCCGCTTCCGCGACCGGCGATTCCCCCCGCTCCAGCCGGGCCAGCCAGCCCAGCACGCTGCGGATGTTTGTCTCGCGGGCCCCCTCCAGATAACGCGCCGCTCCCGGCCCGACCGCTTCATAACTGTCCCCCGACCAGTAAATCTGGTTGTGCCGGCAGGCAAATCCGGGTTTCGCGAAGCTGGAAATTTCGTACTGGGCGTAACCCGCCGCTTCGAGTGTCTCCATCGCGACGTCGTACATCGCCCGTTCGAGCTCTTCGTCGACCGGCTCCAGCTCGCCGCGCCGCCGGCGGGTTTCGAAGGCGGTGTTCGCTTCGAACGTCAGTCCGTAGGTCGAGACGTGCGACACCCCCAGCGACGTCGCCCGCTGCAGCGTCTCCTCCCACGACTCCAGCGACTGGCCGGGAACGCCGAAGATCAGATCGAGCGACACGTTCTCCCAGCCCGGCGTGATCCGGCGGACGATTTCCGCCAGCTCCTCGGGAGCGTGGTCCCGTTCGAGGAGGGCTAGGGCGCGGGCATCGAACGACTGGCCGCCCAGACTCAGGCGATTCATGCCCGACCGCCGGAGGACGTCCAGCCGTTCGTCGGTCAGATCGCGCGGGTTGGCTTCGACGCAAACCTCGGCCCCCTCCGCCAGGCGAAATCGGCTCAGGACGATCTGGAACAGCCGGGTCAGCTCCTTCGGCGGCAGATGCGTCGGCGTGCCGCCGCCGAAGAACAGGGTGTCGAGCTCGGGGCGTTCGTCTTCGCGGACGGGGACATGCCCCAGCAGATCCAGCTCGCGCGCCAGCCCCTTGAGGTAATCGCCGATCAGGTCATCCCGCCCGGCGATCAGCGTAAAGTCGCAGTAACCGCACCGATGCCGACAGAACGGAACATGCACATAGAGGGAACGGAAGTCGGACATACGCTCCCCCGTAGGGCCGGCTGTGCCGGCCGCCACCGTACGACGGACGTCCTCGTCCGTCGACTTCGTCCAAAACGCGACGGGTCGTGGCTCCCGCCTGCCGACCTGTGATTCCCTGCGCAGGACAACGGGTGGCCGGGGCAGGAGCGTCTTCGCGATGCCCCGGTGTCGCGGGACCGGGGCTTCCCTTCGGTCCAGCCCCGGCCACCCGCAGATTTGTGGCTGCCAGCACAATCCGGCAGGCGGGAGCCTGCCCTGCAAGACGGCCCGGCCCTATTTGCCGCCGAGCCAGGGGAGCGGCTCGCCAGCCTTCGGCAGCCGAATGAGCTGCACGCTGGTGACGGCCCCGTTTTCCGCCATTTCCTTGAGGACGTCGGCCGACGGCTCGTTGTCCAGATTCAGCACCGCGAGGGCGTCCCCGCCCGGTTCCGCCTTTTCCCGACCCAGCGCCATGTGGGCGATATTCACATTGTTCTTGCCGCAGACCGAACCGATGAAACCGATCACGCCCGGCTTGTCGATGTGGCGGTAGGCCAGCAGCAGGCCGTCGAGGTAGGCGTCGAGGTGGAACTTGTCGAACCGTACCAGACGCAGGAACTGTTTGCCGAACACCGTGCCGGCCGCGGTGAACTCGCCCTGATCGGTCACCACCGTCGCCGAGACCAGCGAGGAAAAATCGCCGACTTCGGTCGAAAGAGACTCGGTGATCTCGATCCCCCGTTCCTTGGCGAGCATCTCGGCGTTGACGATGTTAACCCCGTCGACAGCGTCCATCAGCAGCCCGGCGGCAAAGCTGGAGCCGATCAGCTTGGTCTTCTTGTTCGCCGCTTCGCCGCGGAACATCAGCTTGACGCTCCGGATGCCGGTCCCCTTCGTGACCTGCGCCATCAGGAGCCCCAGGCGGAGGCCGAGGTCCAGGTAAATCTGGTTGTCGGCCATCTCGGCCCCGGAGACCGGGGCCATGTTGACCGCGTGACGGACTTCGTTGCGGGTCAGGAAGCCGGACATGATCTCGGCCGCTTCGAGGGCCACCAGCTCCTGGGCTTCGTCGGTCGAAGCCCCCAGGTGCGGCGTGCAGACGACTTGCGGCAGATTGATGAGGCGGAAGTCCTTGGGGGGCTCCTGCACGAAGACGTCGAACGCCGCGCCGGCGACGTGGCCGGATTCGATGGCGTCGGCGAGTTCCTGTTCGTTGACGATGCCGCCGCGGGCGCAGTTGACGATCCGCACGCCCTTCTTCATCTGGGCGAGGCGGGCGGCGTTGATCATGTTCGCCGTTTCGGGCGTGAAGTGCGTGTGGAGCGTCAGGAAGTCGATCTGCGGCAGCATGTCGTCCAGACTCGCCTGCAGCTCGATCCCCAGCTCCTTGGCCCGCTCGGGGGACATGAACGGGTCATAGCCGACCACCTTCATTTCGAAGGCCAGCGCCCGGCGAGCGACCGAAACGCCGATCCGGCCCAGGCCGATGATCCCCAGCACCTTGCCGGCGAGCTGCGTCCCGGTGTAGCTCTTCTTATCCCACTTGCCCCCCTTGAGGGTCGCGCAGGCGGGGGGAATGTTGCGGGCGAGGGACATCATCATGGCGAAGGCGTGCTCGGCGGTGGAGATGGTGTTCCCCGCCGGGGTGTTCATGACGACGATTCCTTCGCGGGTGGCGGCGGGAAGGTCAATGTTGTCGACGCCGACGCCGGCCCGGACGATCGCTTTCAGCCGCGGCTGATCCTTGAGCAGTTCCGGCGTCAGCCTGGTGCCGCTGCGGATGATGATGCCGTCGGCGTCTTTGAGGGCTTCGCGGACCTGCTCGGGAGTGAGTCCCTTGCGTTCGTCGACCTCGATGCCGGGGGTGTTCTTGAGGATCTCGAGACCGGCTTTCGAGAGGCTGTCGGTAATCAGCACGCGATGCATGGACAAACTCGCTGGCAGAAGTTGAGGCGGCGGCAAAACGACACGGAGGGCGCGAACAGGTCGGCGCCCTCCTGATGATTTCCTGACCCATAGGATACGGGTCCGGTTCGCCGCGCCAAGGGTGGTCCCCGTTACGACTTGGGCAGGATTCTCAGTCGCGGGAAGGGTTTCCCGCTGGCGGAGCGCAAAACCTTTGACGCCCGCAGCAATTACGGTCACAACACCAGCCGTTGATGCGTGTTGCTGATGGCGAGTGGCTGGGGTCGAGTCTGCGAGCCGCCCGTCTGCCGACTCTGCTCCACGATCACTGGGGGCGGCCCAAGGGGGCAGGCTCCAGCCACCCTCAAAACCTCCTCGCATTTACGCAACCGTGAACCAGCGTGGACATTGGGGAGTCCGTCCTTTACGCTGCTGCCGCACCTGCACAGGCCGGACGGATTGTCCGGAGGAGAATTCATGACGCGTCGCATTCTGGTGACGTCCGCGTTGCCTTATGCCAACGGGCATATCCACTTAGGTCATCTGGTCGAGTATATCCAGACCGATATCTGGGTCCGCTTCCAGAAGCTGCGGGGGAACACCTGCACGTACGTCTGTGCCGACGACACGCACGGCACGGCGATCATGATCCGGGCCCGGCAGGAAGGCCGGCCGGAGACCGCAGTGATCGCCGATATGAGCGCGGCCCACCTGCGGGACTTCGCCGGGTTCGACGTCGCCTTCGACAACTACGGCAGCACCCACAGCGATTCCAACCGGGCCGTCTGCCACGAAATCTGGGGGGCACTCCGTCAGGCCGGCCTGATCGTCGAACAGGAAGTGACCCAGCTTTACGATCCCTCAGCTCAGACATTCCTCGCCGACCGGTTTGTGAAGGGGACGTGTCCCAACTGCCAGGCCCCCGACCAGTATGGCGACAGTTGCGACAAGTGCGGCTCGACCTACAGTCCGACCGACCTGATCAACCCGGTCAGCACGCTGTCAGGAGCCACGCCGGAAATCCGGACGGCGAAGCACCTCTTCGTCCAGATCGAACGTCTGCACGAGTTCCTGACCGAGTGGACGCAAAGCGGAAAGCACCTGCAGGAGGAAGTCGCCAACTACCTGAAGGGGCACTTCCTCGGCAAACCGCTCCGTGACTGGGACGTTTCGCGGCCGGCCCCGTACTTCGGGTTCGAGATTCCGGACAGCCCCGGCGACTACTGGTACGTCTGGTTCGACGCGCCGATCGGGTACATCGGGTCCACGGCCGACTGGTGCGCGGCACGCGGCGAGCGGTGGGAAGACTGGTGGAAGAACCCCGACGTCGAAATCCACCACTTCATCGGCAAGGACATCACGTACTTCCATACGCTGTTCTGGCCGGCGATGCTCAAGACGGCGGGAATCAATCTTCCCGAGAGAGTCCACATTCACGGCTTCCTGACGGTCGACGGCGAGAAGATGTCCAAAAGTAAGGGCACCTTCGTGATGGCTTCGACGTATTTGAAGCATCTCGACCCGGCGGCTCTGCGCTACTACTACGCCAGCAAGCTCGGGAACGGGCTGGATGACCTCGACCTCAACCTGGAAGAGTTCGTCGCCAAGGTGAATTCGGATCTGGTGGGCAAGGTCGTGAACCTGGCCAGCCGGACGGCGAAGTTTGTCGAAGCCACCGGGCTGTCGGCGGAGTATCCGGACGACGGCGGCCTGTTCGCTCAGGCGGCGGCCGAGGCGGATGCCATCGCCGCGGCGTACGAGGCGTGCGAATTCAGTGCGGCGATGCGGCAGATTATGGCGCTCGCCGACCAGGCGAACCGCTACGTCGAAGATCACGCCCCCTGGACGCTGAAGAAGGATCCCGAACGGGCGGCGGAACTGCAGCAGGTCTGCACGGTTTCGCTGAATCTGTTCCGCCAGATTGTGATCTACCTCGCGCCGGTGCAGCCGCGGCTCGCGGCCCAGGCGGCGAAGCTGTTGAATTGTCCGTTGGACGGTTGGGAAGACGTGCGTCGGCCGCTGGTCGGTACGCCCGTCAGCAAGTTCGAACATTTGATGAAGCGGGTCGATCCCGCACAGGTACAAGCCATGATTGAAGAAGGACAGCCTGCCGTCTCCGCTCCGGAAACGACCGCGGAAGCCGCCCCGGCCGCGCAGTACCAGGATGGCCCGGAAGCCCTCGCCAACGAGCCGCTCGTCGAAGCGCACTGCACGATCGACGACTTCGTGAAGGTCGACCTGCGGGTCGCCCGCGTCCTCGAAGCCAAGCACGTCGAAGGGGCCGACAAGCTGCTGCAGCTCACGCTGAGCCTCGGCGGCGACGTCCGCCGGAACGTCTTCGCGGGGATCAAGAGCGCCTATGCACCGGAGGCCCTCGTCGGCAAGCTGGTGATTCTCTGCGCCAACCTGGCCCCGCGGAAGATGCGGTTCGGCGTCAGCGAGGGGATGGTTTTGGCGGCCGGCGCCGGCGGGAAAGAGATCTACGTCCTTGAGCCCGATGACGGCGCCAAGCCGGGCATGCGGGTGCACTAGTGCTTTTGTCACGCTTGGACTACGGATTGAGCGAATAGCGAGTAGGGGATAGCGAATCGCCAGAAAAAGGCGAAACCAATGCGACTTCCTCTGGCTCTTCGCAACTCGCTCTCCTGAAGCATCCGAAAACGTGGCCCTGACAAAGCACTAGCCGCCGGGTGGCACTGGTGGCCTTCAGCCACCAGTGCTCTTCGACCTGGTGCACCAGAGTCAGGCGGCACGATCATCGGCAGGACTTCTCGGTTACTCCGTAGCAATCGTGTGAGATTCGGTGAAGATGTTCGCCAGAATCGCGCGAGCATGGCCGTCGAAAGCCCTCGCCAATCTTCAATTGCCGATATCACTTCGTGGCAAAACTCGGGTGGCACGGGTGGCTGAAGGCCACCCGTGCCACCCGGAGCTGCGGTCTGATCGAGCCCAATCCTGCGTGAAACGCCGTGAAACGGCGTCGACCGGCAGAAGCTGCAGGTGATCTGGACAGACTCCGGCAGATTCCTACAATTCGGCCCGCCTTCGGCCGGGGCGCGGAATGTCCGCGGACCGGTCTGGCGGGGTGGAATCTGTTCTGCCCGGCTCTGCTTCCGTTCGCGAGGACCGGTCCATGCGTGGCAGGCTCTGGAGACTCACCGGCGGGCTCGCGCTGCTGTTGTCCGGCTGTTACTCCTCTCCGTACTACTACGGCGCTCAGCCCTATGGGGCGCCGGGATCCATGTACGGCGCGCCCTACCAGCAGTACCCGAGCGGCGGCTATCCCGCGCCGGGCGGGACGTATATTCCGCAGAACTCCAACGGCATTTCGCCGACGCCCATCGCCCCCGGCAGCGGCAGCGGCAGCGGCGTGAACGCTCCGCCAACCTTCCGCCCCGATGGCGGCAGCAACGCGCCGGCCTATCCAGGGAACGGGGCCGACAAGCCGGTTCCGCGGCCGGATGCGGGCGACTTTGGCGTCGATCCCAACACCTCCAATCGCCCTCCCGCCAGCGACGGATTTGATGACAGCCCGTTCAAGCCCTCCAGCGCGCTGCCGATGGGTTCGCCGACGGTTGCCGCGGGACCGCTCCCCGGCAACCCCTCCGCCCTGCCGATGCCCATGCCGGTCGAGCAGGTCGCGCAGGTTGGCGGCCGGGCGCCGGACGATGTGCAGTTCGGGCACGACGCCGCGAAGTACACCTGGCTGCAGGGAATTGTGGCGTACGACGACATCGACCAGACCTGGAGCATTCTCTACAGCCTGTCGCCATCGGCGCAGGATCGGTTTGGCGGGGACCTGACGCTGGCGGCCGATCCTGCAAGATTCGCCGGGATGCGGAACGAGACGGCGGTCCGACTCGAAGGATTCGTTGATCCACAGATGAAGGATTCGCGCGGCAAGCCGGTCTACCGGATTACGAGCATCAAGCCGCTCGTTCGCTAAACCTCGTCATCGAATCGGACTTCTCCTCAAACCCTGCCGCAGTGCGTCGAACTGACGCCGTGTTGCAGGGCGTTGGCGTTTTCAAGGCGCCGTCGATACCGTGAGGATGGGTTGGCGGGCGAGCCGTCGGCCGCATGTCTTCGACGTTCCTCGCGGTTCGTTTCGGAAAGGTCTCCCACTGTATGTCTTCCAAGTCTCTCCTTCTGCTCGCCGGCGATTTCGTCGAAGACTATGAGATCATGGTCCCGTTTCAGGCCCTGCAGCTCGTCGGGTACACGGTCCACGCCGTCTGTCCGGGCAAGCAGGCGGGCGATCAGATCCGGACTGCGATCCACGACTTCGAAGGGGATCAGACCTACAGCGAGAAGCCCGGGCATAATTTCACGCTCAACGCCGACTTTGCCACGATCAAGGCCGCCGACTATGCGGGGCTGGTCCTGCCCGGCGGACGCGCCCCCGAGTATCTGCGGCTGAACGAGAACGTGCTGCAGCTCGTCCGCGACTTTTTTGCCGCCGGGAAGCCGGTGGCGGCCATCTGCCACGGCGTGCAGATTCTCTCTGCGGCGGGCGTCCTGAAGGGGCGTCGCTGCACCGCCTATGCCGCCTGCGGCCCCGAGATCACGCTGGCCGGCGGGCAGTACGTCGCTACGCCGGTCGATCAGGCCTATGTCGAAGGGAACCTGATCACGGCCCCCGCCTGGCCCGCCCATCCCGCCTGGCTGCGGGAGCTGGTCGGGGCGCTGGGTGGCGAGATCAGGAGCTGAAGAGAGTGGCTAGTGGTTAGTGGATTGTGGTTAGTGAAGAGAGAAGAGACTGGGCCGCGCCGGCTGCTCCGCCGATGGCGAACGCGATCGTGGATCGTTCAGAAGAGTCGCAACTGGCCGCCTTTGGGGATTGGCGGCGTGAACTGTGAGAAGTCCAGTTCCGGCAGTTTGCGATCGAGGCCGTGCTTGCGGCAGAAGACTTTGTATGTCTGCGCGATCTGATCGGCGATCAATCCCGAGCCCCGCATTCGCTCGCCGAAGTTCGAGGTGTTCAATTCGCCGCCGCGCAGCTCCCGCAGCCACGATTCTACGCGAGACTTCTTTGACGGGGCATATCGCTGCAGCCAGTCGAGGAAGATCGGCTTGACTGCCAGCGGCAGCCGCAGAATCGTATACCCGGCCGCGTGCGCCCCGGCTTCCGCCGCCGCGGCCAGCAGCGCCGGCAGTTCTGCATCGTTAAGTCCCGGAATGACCGGGGCGGTCATCACGCGCACGGGGATTCCGGCGGCGCTCAGTTCGCGAATTGCGCGGAGCCGGGCCGCCGGCCGGCTGGTTCGCGGTTCGAGCTGGCGCCCCAATTGTTCGTCGAGGGTCGTCAGGCTGATCGCCACATGGACCAGTCGGCGTTCGGCCATCTCGGCCAGCAGATCCAGATCCCGGAGGATCATCGCGTTCTTGGTGATGATCCCCACCGGCAAGCGGGCGTCGAGGACCACCTCCAGACATCGCCGGGTCAGTTCGAAGCGCTTTTCGGCGGGCTGGTAGCAGTCGGTCACGCCGGAGAAGGCGATCAGTTCCGGCGTCCAGCCGTCCCGTGCGAGCCATTCGGTCAGGAGTTCCGGCGCCCGGTGTTTGACGAAGATCTTCGCTTCGAAATCGATGCCGGCATTGAGCCCCAGATATTCGTGATACGGTCGGGCGTAGCAGTAGCTGCATCCGTGTTCGCAGCCGCGATAGGGGTTCACACCGTAGCGGAAGGGAATGTCCGGGCTGGTATTTTCAGAGACGATCGACCGGGAGGCGTCCGGGATGAACTCGGTCGGCACGGCGCGGGCTTCTTCGTCCGGATCGGGGGGATCTTCCAGATCGCTGACGTCGGTCCGGTACCGCGCGAAGCGATTCGCCGGATCGACATTTGCCCCTCGTCCCGTCCGTGCGTCCCACATGATTCAGCAATCCTGGCTGTCCGGCTGCAGAGAAGAAGTTTCACCGCGGAGACGCGGAGGACGCGGAGAAATGCAAGAGATGAGTCCGGAAAGTGAAAAGTGAGTATTGAGTCGTGATAAGTGCAAAGTGAAGGAGAATGCAATTCGCGAGTCAGCGACATTTCTTCCATTTTGCACTACTCACTCATCACTACTCACTTTTCACTTTCCGGGATTTCTTCTCCGCGTCCTCCGCGTCTCTGCGGTGAATCCTCTTCGTTTCTTCAAGTCCCTTGATCCGAAGTATATCCGGCCGCCTGTGGAAAGTCAGACGGGCTTCGGGCAGACTGCTTTCGCCCGGTCGCGCTGTGCCGGCGGAACGCGACTCGGCTTACGGGGATCTCTGCCATGACCGGGCAATTGACCAGCGGATTCGGCCTGGTGCTGATGATCGGCCTCGCCTGGCTGCTGAGCGCCCATCGCTGGCGCGTCGACTGGCGGCTGGTGACGATTGGCGTTCTGGTCCAGTTCGCCATTGCCTGGTCGCTGCTGAAGACGTCCCTGGGACTGGATGTCATCAATCGCGTGCGGACGATCTTCGAGCTGCTGCTCGCCTGCACCGACGATGGCGCGGAGTTCGCCTTCGGCCCCAACTTTCGGGACCACTACTTCGCATTCAAGATCGGCGCCACAATCATCTCTTTCGGCGCCCTGATGGGACTGCTCTACCACTTCCGGATTCTGCAGTTCGTCGTCGGCGTACTCGGCTGGTTCATGCAGCGGACGCTGGGGACGTCGGGGGCGGAGAGCCTGGTCGCCGCCGCGAACATTTTTACCGGGCAGACTGAGGCGCCGCTGATCATTCAGCCTTACCTTGCCCGCATGACGCGTTCCGAAATCATGACGCTGATGGTCGCCGGCTTCGCCACCGTGGCGGGCGGCGTGATGGCCGCCTTCATCGGCATGGGAATCGACGCCGGCCATCTCCTCACGGCCTCGGTGATCTCTGCACCAGCCGCCGTCGTGATTGCCAAGATTCTCCAGCCCGAAGTCGACGAACCGGTGACTCGCAACACGCTCGGGGCTGCGGTGAAACCCGACACGATCAACGCCTTTGATGCATTGACCACCGGGGCGGCCGACGGGCTGCGGCTGGCGCTGAACATCACGGCGATGGTGATTGCGTTTCTGGCGCTGGTGGCGGTCGTCGATCTGGCGCTGACGTCGGCGACGGGAGTCTTCGGGTCCCCGTGGACGCTGGCAGATGTGTTCGGCTGGGTCTTCAGTCCCCTGGCCTGGGCGATGGGGGTCGATCCGGGGGATGAACGCAAAGTCGGCGAACTGCTGGGGCTCAAGACTGTGGCGAACGAGTTTCTCGCCTATGACCGGCTGGCGACGATGCAGGACCTCGGCCCGCGCTCGAAGGTCATCGCCGTCTATGCGCTGTGCGGATTTGCAAACCTCGGATCCGTCGGCGTGCAGATCGGCGGGCTGTCATTGCTGGCTCCTTCCCGCCGGGCCGACTTTGCGACGCTCGGCTGGCGGGCGATGCTGGGGGGCAATCTCGCCTGCTTCATGACCGCCTGCATTGCGGGCCTCCTGATTTGAAGGCCGCCCGCAGACTTTGCCCGCGCCGCAGGGTCGGTGTCATCGGCCGAGTTTTGCCGATCTGCGTCTGCGGTTCGAGCCGCACAGTTCCCGGCGCATTCCGGGCGTTTCCGGCGGAAATCTCTCATCCCGCCCGTCGGCGCGGGTAGCGTTGCACGTGGTTGAGTCACCCGGACTGCGGAGTGGTGGCTCTGCGCAATTTTCAGACGCAGCGTCGGCCTGGCCGGCGGGAGACGAGAGAGGGAACGGACGGATGAATTACCAGCGCACGCACCAGCATCGCACAGCCGCCCGCCGGTCCGGCGGAGCCCTGCGCTGGAGTGTGGCGGCCGCGGTCGTCCTGCTCGCGTCGGTCGGCTGCAATCTGATGAATCGCCAGACCAACTACACTCCCGCCATCGGCTATCCCCCGAACCGGGCCCAGGAACGGAGATATCCCAACCAGCAGCCGCAGCCTTCGAACGGCGTCGGCACGTTTTTCCAGCCGCAAACGCCGACTCCGGTCGCACCGCCCGCGACGCAGGAGCGCGCGCCGGGGCCCCAGCTTTTTCCGTACCCCGGGCAGTCCGCGCCGGGTTCGAACAATCCGCCGCCAACATTTGCTCCGAGCACCCCGGCCGCGCCCGAGACGATCGAGAACAACCGTCAGCCGCTCGATCCGATTCCTTTGCCGGAAATCTCGCAGCCCCCCGCCGGCCCGAGGTTGCTGCCGCGTCTGCTCGATCCGTCGGCCGGTCTGATGACCGTTCGACCGTCGTCGGGGGGAACCGGCGCCGGCTGGATCGTCCTCGACGTCCAGGCGCCGCAACAGGCGCCGCAGGGGAGCGCTGCTCCGATCCGTGTAGTCGTGAAGAATGTCGGCCAGAAGATGGTCGAAACCCTCTCGATCTCCTGCGACGTGCCGGAGGGGGTCTCGCTGCCGGGGACCGTCGAACGCTCCACCGTTTCGCCTGTTCGGCGGCTGATCCCTGGCGAGGCGACCGAGCTGAAATTCCAGCCGCGCAGCGACGCCCTCGGACGGCAGACAATTCGCCTGACCGCCCGGTTCGGGAACACCGAAGTCGCCAGTCGGGTCGCCTCGATCGATTTCGTCCCCCGCCAGGTGGAACTGCAGGTCGTGGGACCCAACCGCCGGTCGGTCGGTCAGCGGGCCGAATTCAACGTTCGCGTGGCCAACCTCACCAGTCAGCCGCTGGAGAGCGTGAAGGTGCGGATGCGGTTCGACTCGCCGTTGACGGTCAAGGAGCTGACGCTCGGCGGTCGCCGGTCGGAAGGAGAAATCGAATGGACCGTCGGCGATCTGCGTCCCGGCGAGAGCATCGAGATCCAGGCGGAGTTCGATTGCAAGATTGCGACGTCGGAGGCGTGCGTGAACGTGTTCCTCTCCAGCGAAGAGGTGCTGTCCGAAGAGCGCGAAGTCTGCCTGCGGATCGATCCCGCGGTCGCAGATCTGCAGGTGAACCTGTCGGACGAGTCGGACCCGGTGCGGCAGGGGGAAACATTCCTGGTGAACGTGACGGCCCGCAACGGCGGTCTGCAGCCGCTGACCGACATCCGCGCCACGCTGCAGTTGCCGACGGGGATGCAGTTCGAGGGTCTGGAGGTGGTCGTCGGCAGCCGGCAGATCGCGCTGCCATTCGAAGTCCGCGAGGGCCGGGTGAACGTGGCCCCGGTGGCGATGCTGGTGTCGGGCGAGACGGCCCGCTACCAGTACGTGCTGCGGGCGAGCAAGCCGGGCGTTCATACGCTGAGGGCTTACGCCCGACATGCGGGGAGCCGGCAGATTATCGATCTGACGGAGCCGGTGAATGTGGCGCCGTGAGCGGCGGCGTTGAGGGTTGAGCTTTGAGTCGGAAACAGAAGCGGGCGGCCTGTTGGTCGCCCGCTTGTATTGTTGGTGTCGGAGGGCGGACGATGCGGTGCGGGCCTGTTGCTGACGGCGTTGCCGGGCTCCGATGGCCATGCCGATGCTGGCGAAATCGGCAAGCGCGAGGGCGAGGGCGGCGGGTTCGTTCGAAAAGCGGAGCGTCGAGGGCGTCGTGGACCGTGGACGGCCATAGCGGCCATCTCGCTCTCTGCGAGCGGTCGCGATATGCTGGAGTGTTCCAGTCGATGGGTCCTAGCTGTGGAAGGTTTGTCGGCGGGTCTTGCTGGTCCGTGGATTCCGGTCTCCGTTCGGAGAGGCTTCGCGTTTGGAAACTCCCGAGCTTGGCATCTGTGAAGACCTGGCGGGCCTCTTTCGCGGCGAGATTCGCGACGATCCGCTCGGTCGGGCGATCTATGCGAGCGACGCGAGCCTGTATCAGGTGACGCCGCAGGCGGTGTGCTGTCCGCAGGACGCCGACGACCTGGCGGTGCTGGTGAAGTACGCCCGCGAGGAGCGGCTGCCGTTGTTTGCGCGCGGGGCGGGTTCCGGCCTGGCGGGGGAGTCGCTGGGGCGGGGGCTGATCGTCGATTTCTCGCGTCATATGCACGAGGTGCTGTCGTTCGGCGAGCAGACGGTGCGCGTGCAGCCGGGAGTGGTGCTGGAGGGGCTCAATGAACGGCTGCGTCCGCTGGGGCGGTACTTTCCGCCGGACCCTTCGGGTTCCGCGGTCACGACGATCGGCGGGATGCTGGGGGTCGACGCCGCCGGTTCGCATTCGATTCGCGTCGGTTCGACGCGCGATCACGTGCAGAGTCTGGAAGTCGTGCTGGCGTCGGGGGTGAGATTCGAGGCGGGGGTCGAGTCCGTCCCTGGGGGGCTGACGGAGCTGAACGAAGAGTTTGAAAACCGTCCGGAGGCCGTGCGCGGGTGGCTGCTGTCGCGGCTGTCGCATCTGCTGGCGGCCAATGCGGAGATGATCCAGGAACGGCAGCCTGCGCGGCAGTTTCGAAATCGGAGCGGGTACTTTCTGCGCGGCGTGCTCTCCGATGGAACGATCAATCTGCCGCGGCTGCTGGTGGGATCGGAAGGGACGCTGGGGCTGATCACCGCGGCGACGCTGCATACGTCGCCGCTGCCGGCCTGTCGGGGGGTGATTCTGCTGCTGTATCCTTCCGTCGACAGCGCGGCGGAGGCGGTGCGGCATCTGGTTCGCGAAGAGCCGAGCGCCTGCGATCTGCTGGATCGGCGGATTCTGACGCTGGCGTGCGAAATCGACGAGCAACTGGCCCGGACGGTTCCACCGTCGACGGAGGCGGCGCTGATTGTCGAACAGACCGGCGGAAACGAGGAGGATGTGTTGCGCCGCCTGGAGCGGCTGGTTGCGGCGCAGCAGGAAATTGCGGCGCCCGGGCAACTGGTCTGGCGGGCGGTGGGCGACCGGGAGGTCGAGCGATTGTGGGGCATTGCTCATCGGGTTGTGCCGTTGCTGAACCGGCTGCGCGGGGAAACGCGGCCGCTGCCGTTTGTGGAAGACATCGCCGTCCCCCCGGAGTCGCTGCAGGAGTTTCTGCATCGGGCTCAGCGGGTGTTGCACCGGCACCAGGCGGTGGCGTCGCTCTACGCGCATGCGGCGGCCGGGCAGGTCCATTTGCGTCCGTTTCTGGCGAATCCGACGCCGGCGAGTGCTTCGAAGCTGGAGGAACTGGCGCGTGACCTTTATGAGGCGGCGCTGGCGCTGGGGGGATCGCTCAGCGGGGAGCATGGACTGGGGCTGGCGCGAACGGCGTTTCTGCGGTCGCAGTACGGTCCGCTGTATCGCGTTTTCGAGCAGATCAAGCGGCTGTTCGATCCCGAGAACCTGCTCAACCCCGGTAAGGTGATCAGCGACGATCCCCACTTGACGGTGCGTCATTTCCGTCCGGCGGAGGAGCCGCAGTTGCCGCTGCACCAGGTTCAGCTCGAATGGTCGCCTGTCGAACTCAAGGAGCAGGCGGCGCGCTGCAATGGCTGCGGCGCATGCAGGACGCAAGGGCCGGAAGGGCGGATGTGTCCGTTCTTCCGGACCGAACCGGACGAAGAGCGATCGCCGCGGGCGAAGGCGAATGTCATGCGGTGGCTGGCGGACGGGACGCTGCCGGCGACGGTGCTCGATCAGCCGGAGATGGAGCGGTTGACGCGATCGTGTTTCAACTGCAAGCAGTGCGAGCTGGAATGCCCGGCGAACGTCAACGTGCCGCACCTGATGCTGGAAGCGAAGGCTCAACGGGTGGCCGCCCACGGGCTGTCGCGCATCGACTGGTTTCTGTCGCGGCTGCATACGTGGGGGAATTTCGGCTGCCGGGTCTCCCCGGCGATCAATCTGCTCCTGCAGACGCGACTGGGGCGCTGGCTGCTGGAGAAGTCGGTGCAGATCGCCCGCCAGCGCAAACTTCCGCGTTTTGCCCGCCGGCCGTTTTTGCAGACAGCCCGCAGGAAATGGCTGATGCCGCCGGCGTCGTTCGCAGCGCCGCGACCGGTGATCTATTTTGTCGACCACTACGCCAACTACCACGATCCGGATCTGGCGGAAGCCTTCTGCCGGATCGTGGAGCACCAGGGACTGCGGGTGCATGTGCCGCCGGGGCAGCGACCGTCGGGAATGGCGTTGATTTCCGCGGGAGACATCGAAGCGGCCCGACCGCTGGCGGAGCACAACATTAGGACGCTGGTGGAGTTTGCCCGCGAGGGTTGCCCGATCGTCTGCACGGAGCCGACGGCTGCGGTCTGCCTGCGGCAGGACTACCCGCGGATTCTCAACGACGGCGAAGCCGGCCTCGTGGCCGGGCAGGTGATCGAGGCGGGGGAGTTTCTGCGACAGATTGACCAACAGGGGAATCTGCGACGGAATTTCTCAGAGCTGTCGATGAATGCCGCGTACCACACGCCGTGCCATTTGAAGGCGCTGGGGGCGGGAGAGCCGCTCGCGGACTTGTGCGATCTGATTCCCGGTCTGGAGATTTCCCGGATCGAGCATGGGTGTTCGGGAATGGCAGGAGTGTTCGGGCTCTCGACGGCCAACCTTGCGGAGTCTCTGGCCATCGGTCACGATTTAATCGAACGAATGGCCACAGATCGCTTTGGCGTGGGGATGACCGAATGCAGCGCGTGCAAAATGCAGATGGAGCAGCGGACGACGCGTCCGACGGTGCACCCGCTGAAGTTGCTGGCGCTGGCGTACGGACTGATGCCGGAGTTGAAGCGGGCGCTGCAGCCGTCGAACAACCGGCGCGTGATTTCCTGACGGTGCCGGTGCAGTTGTTCGCGCGGGCGGCGGATCTGGCGGGGACCGCCCGACTGATGGTGTCGCTGCGGAACCCTTTTACTGTTCAGCAGTTGCGGCGAGACCTGGGCGTCGCCTGTCCGGCTCTGGAGACGATTCAGAGTTCGCTGCTGATCGCCGTCGATCGGCGGTATGCAGGGCCGGAGACGGTAATCGGCGCGAAGTCGGACGTGGCCTGCTTTCCGCCGGTGAGCGGGGGGTAGCAATTAGGGAGTAGCGAGCAGGGAATAGCGAATAGCCAGAGGAAGAGGGCTGATCGCGGGTCGCCAGAAGAAGAGAATCGAGGGGGCGTGGTGTTCTGCTCTGGCTGTTCGCTGCTCCCTGTTCGCTATTGCCGATATTCGCTGGCCGCGGTTGGTTCCGTGGACAGGACCGCGTACAACTGTGGAGTGGTGGAACCGGTCGAAGGACTGCCGTCTGGCCGAGATATCGAGCTGTTGTGATGATTGAACTGACCAACGCGGAAATTGACTACCAGCAGCTCACCGAGCGGGTGAGATCGCCGCGGGCGGGGGCGGTGATCCTGTTTCTGGGGACCGTGCGGGAGTTTACGCAGGGACGTCAGACCGTTGCGCTCGACTACGACGCCTATCCGGACATGGCCCGCAGCCAGCTCGCAGAGCTGGAGGCCGAGGCTCGCGACCGCTGGCCGGTGGTGGAATGCGCCATTTCCCACCGGCTGGGACGGCTGGAACTGGGGGATGTCAGCGTGGCGGTGGCGGTGAGCTGTCCGCATCGGCGGGATGCGTTCGAAGCCGGGCAGTTTCTGATCGACGAACTAAAAGTTCGCGTGCCGATCTGGAAGAAAGAAAACTGGGCGGACGGGCAGACCGAGTGGGTGCATCCCGCGGGTTCAGCCACACCGATGCCGGAGACCGCACGATGAACGCTCCCCTGATCGATTCGTTCGGGCGCGTGCACGACAATTTGCGGATCAGCGTGACCGATCGTTGCAACATCCGCTGCTTCTATTGCATGCCGGCGGAAAACGTCACGTTCATGGATCGTCGCGACCTGCTCACCTTCGAAGAACTCGAACGGTTCGCGCGGATCGCGGTGACTCTGGGAATCACGAAGTTGCGGCTGACGGGCGGGGAGCCGCTGGTCCGCCGTAACCTGGACGAACTGGTCCGGCGGCTGGCGGCGGTCCCGGGAATTCAGGATATCGGCCTGACCACCAACGGGCTGCTGCTCGCCGATCAGGCGGAGGCGCTCTTCGCGGCCGGGCTGCGACGGATCAATGTCAGCCTGGACGCTCTCGATCCGGTGCGATTCAAGGAGTTCACGCGACGCGACGGCTATGAGAAGGTGATCGAGGGGATTCACGCCGCGAAGCGGGCGGGATTCGATCCGATCAAGATCAACGCAGTTTCCGTGCGCGGCATGACCGAAGATCAGGTTGTGCCCTTCGGCCACTTTGCCCGCGAGACGGGGGTCGAGGTGCGGTTTATCGAGTACATGCCGCTGGATGCCGATGCCGCGTGGGAGCGGGAGAAGGTGCTGTTCGCTCAGGAAATCGTCGATCAACTGTCGGCGGAGATTCAGCCGCTGGTGGCTCTTCCGCCGCGGGATACGCGGGCGCCGGCGACGGACTATGAATTTGCGGACGGCATCGGACGGATCGGCTTTATCGCCTCGGTGAGCCAGCCGTTCTGCCTGAGCTGTAACCGGATCCGGATCACCGCGGACGGCAAGCTGCGCAACTGTCTGTTCAGCCTGGAAGAAACGGACTTGCGCGGACTGCTGCGCGAGGGAGCGCCGGATGACGAGATCGCGGCACTTGTCCGGCAGTCCGTGTCGGCGAAGAAAGAGGGGCACGAGATCAACACGGCCCGGTTCGTGCAGCCGGAGCGGCCGATGTACTCGATTGGCGGTTGAGACGGCAGGGTGAAAATCCGAGATTTCGAAGCACGAAATCCGGAAAAGTTCCAAACACAAAACAGCAAATGAAGACGCGAGGCGGAGCCTCGCGGGGAGGCGTTCCCAGGCGGAGCCTGGGAACGAGGACATTTGTGTTGAAACGCGCAGGCTCAGCTCACCACATTGAAGATTTATGCGGATCTATCTCGACAATGCGGCGACGACGTTTCCGAAGCCTCCCGAGGTCTACACGGCGGTGGGCCAGTATCAGCGGGAGCTGGGGGCTCCGGTCGGTCGGGGGGCGTATCTGGAGGCGATCGAGGTTCAGCGGCGGGTCGATCGCTGCCGGCAACTGGCGGCCGAGTTGCTGGGGGCCGGCGATCCCCGGCGGATCGTCTTCACGTTCAACGGCACCGACAGCCTGAACCTGGCGCTGCAGGGACTGATCCGGCCGGGCGATCATGTGGTGACGACCGCCGCCGAGCATAACTCGGTGCTGCGACCGCTGCGATGGTTGTCAGAACGGCGCGGCATCCGCCTGACCGTCGTCCCCTGCGATCCAACGGGACTGGTTTCCGTCGAGGGCATCCGCGAGGCCTGCCAGGCGCCGACGCGACTGGTGTGCGTCACCCATGCGTCGAACGTGACGGGATCCGTGCAGCCGATCGAGGAGATCGGACAAACTGCGCGATCGGCCGGGGCGCTGATGGTGCTGGATGCGGCCCAGTCGGCGGGGCAGTGGCCGATCGACCTGGGGGCGCTCCCGGTGGATGTGCTCTGCTGCTCAGGGCACAAGGGACTGCTGGGGCCGTTGGGAACCGGGCTGGTCTGGCTGGGGCCTGCGGCGGAGGAGCAGATCGACGATTACCGGCTGGGGGGCACGGGAACGCAGAGCGAGAAGGAAGAGCAGCCGGAGACGCTCCCCGACCGATTCGAATCGGGAAATCACAACGCGCCGGGGCTGCTGGGGCTGGGTGCGGCGCTGGAGTGGCTGCGGACGACCGGAATCGAGACGGTCGCCCGTCACGAACGCGAACTGACGGGTCGGCTGCTGGAGGGACTGGCCGGGATTCCGGAGGTGAAAGTCCATGGCCCGGCTGCGGAGGCTCCACGGACGGGAGTCGTCAGCGTCACGGTCGACGGATACGAACCGCAGACCCTGGCGGCGCTGCTGGACGAGCACTTCGGCGTGCAGACGCGGGCCGGTTTTCACTGCGCGCCGCGGATTCATGCGGCGCTCGGCACCGCAGCGACCGGAGGAACGCTCCGGTTCAGCATCGGGCCGTTCAATACGACGGACCACATTGACGCCGCGGTGGAGGGGATGCGGGAGCTGGCGGGGGCGGTGTAGCGGGGGAAGAGATCAGTGCAAAATGAAAAGTGAAAAATGCAAAGTGCAAAATGGGAAGATGAGTCGGGGTGTCACGCACGACTCTTCTCAAGTTCCATTCGGGCAAGATGTCGGGTGAGTCGAGTCTTCGAGGCTCACCGTAACTCGTTAAAAAAGAGCTGGGCCTCGCGGACTCGACTCACCCAACTCTGAAACTGGGAAGAGCCGTGGGGTGGCACGCCCAGAGGCTTTGAGATGGGCGTGTCTTCGTTTTCGTTTCCACGCCCATCGAGGACTCTGGGCGTGCCCCCCGAATTCGCTTCTTCGCCGAAGGCTCAACTTACGCGCTGCGGCTGTTTGGCAGCGGGACCAGCCGCGGGATCGGCAGGCGGACGCCGACGACTCGGCCGTGGCGGGCGACGAGTTTGCGGAAGTCTTCGCGGAGGAACCCCCAGAGGTGCTCCGGGGGACGAGTTGCAAGATATCGCTCGGAGAGCTCGCCCATCTGCCGGTCGTATTCGCGCTGGCTGTGGCTGTGGACGTGGTAGCGGCCGTCGAGCCGGCGGATGTCGCCGTCGAACCGCGGGCTGATGTGGTACAGCTCGTGGAAGACGGTAATGAGCTTCTCCCGCAGCGGCTGATCGAGGAACCGGGGGAGATAGAACGTGAGGATGTAGAGAATCTCGTGTTCGCCGGCGAAGAGGCGGCGGACGGTCCATTGGCGGCGGCCGCGGCGAGTGACAAGGCCGCCGTTTTCGAACCGCATGGGGGTCAGTTTGGCCTGCAGGCCGTGGAGGGCGGAATGGCGGGCCTGGGCGAAAGTGACCGCGACCTGTTCCATGCGGAGGTGCTGAAAGTCGGGGACCCGGGCGGCGATGTCTTCACAGAGGCTCCGCATGGAGCTCGTAAAGTCAAAGGTCGCCGCAGTTTCTGACACCGGAGAGTCCCTTCCCGGAACCGCAAGGCAGATCCCAGCCCGCGGAGGAGTTTCGCAAAATCGGGCAAAGTGATCAAGATGAGGGGGGGGGAGTCGGGCTTCGGGCTTCGGGTATCGGGCTTCGCAGAGGCTGCACGCGACTCGGGGCGTGGTTTCGAGGCTCCACGTTCCGTCCGCATCGTTTCCCAGGCGGCATAAAGCCGTTTCATGCGCGCCCTTCCGCCCAGAATCTGCAGGAGATCATTTCTGCGAAGCCCGAAGCCCGAAGCCCGAGGCCCGATTCGTTCCCCCAGTCTGCCGGGGTGGCAGATTCCGCACGGTCGCGGGCTGTCACAACGGGGGGCCGGTGAAACGGGCGCTGCCAAGTTGGCAGCCGGCGTGGATTTCCGGTCTCGACTGAGCGTCGCAAACCCTTTGGAATCAGGGACTTTGATTTCCGGATTGCGCGGGCATGCTGTTTGCTTCTCGGGCGGAATGTTCGCCAAGAACCGGTTTCCCGCGGAAGGTCCGAGTCCCGGTGGGCAGGCTGTCGCGTTGTGACCAACACAGCGGCAGCCTGATCGGAGTCCGCGGTTCTTACAGGCGTCGTTTGGACGAGCCGACAGAGGCACTTGCTGGTTGAGGAGAAGCTGTGGCAAAGCTGATCAGTTTTGACGAGGACGCGCGGAAGAGTCTGCTGGAGGGGGTCTCCAAGCTGTCGCGAGCCGTCAAGAGCACGTTGGGCCCGCGCGGCCGCAACGCTGTGCTCGATAAGGGCTGGGGGTCGCCGAAGGTGACCAAGGACGGCGTGACCGTCGCTCAGGACATCGAGCTGGAAGACAAATACGAAAATATGGGCGTGCAGCTCGTCAAGGAGGCTGCCTCCAAGACCAGCGACGTGGCCGGCGACGGCACCACCACCGCGACCGTGCTGGCGGAAGCCATCTTCCGCGAGGGTCTGCGGTTCATCGCCTCAGGCGTGGACGCCATGGCCCTGGGCCGCGGCGTGCAGAAGGCGGTCGACGCCGTGACGGCGGAGATCAAGAAGCTGGCCAAGCCGGTGAAGTCGGACGACCGGAAGGCCGTCGAGACCGTCGCCGCGATCGCCGGCAACAACGACAAGGAAATCGGCCGGATTCTGGCCGACGCGCTGCTGAAGGTGGGCAAGGACGGGGTGATCACCGTCGAAGAAGGCCGCCAGGTCAGCACGGAAGTCGAGCTGGTCGAAGGGATGCAGTTCGAGCGCGGTTACCTGTCGCCGCACTTCGTGACCGATCAGGATCACCAGGTTGTCGAACTCGACAACGCCCGCATTCTGATTTACGAAGAGAAGATCAGCTCCGCCAAGGTGCTGGTGCCGCTGCTGGAGAAGGTCTCCAAGTCGGGCATCAACCTGCTGATTATCGCCGAAGACATCGAAGGGGAAGCCCTGGCGACCCTGGTCGTCAACAAGCTGCGCGGGATCATCAAGGTGTGCGCGGTCAAGGCTCCCGGCTACGGCGATCGCCGCAAGGCGATGCTCGAGGACATTGCGATCCTCACCGGCGGCAAGGCCATCTTCAAGGACCTGGGCGTCAAGCTCGAAAACGTCGAGCTGAGCGATCTGGGGACGGCCCGGAAGGTTCGGATCGACGGCGAGAATACGACCGTCGTCCAGGGGGGCGGCAAGAAGGAAGCGATCGCCGGTCGGGCCGAGATGATCCGCAAGGAAATCACGAAGACCGACAGCGAATACGACCGCGAGAAGCTGCAGGAACGGCTCGCCAAGCTGGCGGGGGGCGTGGCGCAGATCAACGTCGGCGCCCACACCGAAACCGAGATGAAGGAACGCAAGGACCTGCTCGACGACGCCCTGGCCGCCACCCGTGCGGCCCTGGAAGAAGGGGTCGTGCCCGGCGGCGGAGTGACTCTGCTGCGAGCGGCGGTCGGCCTTGAGAAGCTGAAGCTGGACGGGGACGAGAAGTTCGGCGTCGAGCTGATCCGCAACGTGCTCGACATGCCGCTGCGGACGATTGCCGAGAACGCCGGTCTCGACGGCTCCGTGGTGGCTCACCACGTCCGCAAGTCGAAGGACAAGAGCCACGGCTACGACGCGCTCAACGAGCGTTATGGCGACATGTTCGAGTTCGGCGTGGTCGATCCTGCGAAGGTCGTCCGCTCCGCGCTGCAGAACGCCGCCAGCGTCGCCTGCCTGCTGCTGACCACCGACGCCATCGTCGTCGATGCTCCGAAAGAAGAGAGCGGCGACGATCACCATCACGACGACCACCACGATATGGGTGGCATGGGCGGGATGGGCGGCATGGGAATGCCGGGCATGGGCGGGATGGGTGGCATGGGCGGGTTCTAGTTCGAACCTCCGGGTGCACGCCGGAGGATGTTGCAAAACTCCTCCGGCTGGTCGCCCGACAGTTTTTTGATTCCCACAATCGGACCACAAGTGCAGACTGCGACGGGCAGTCGCTGAGACTCAGGAGATGAAGAGTATGTCGCTGAAACCTCTGGATGATCGCGTTGTTGTCGAGCCGCTGACCGCTGAAGAGAAGACCGCGGGGGGGATCGTCCTGCCGGACGCCGCCAAGGAGAAGCCGCAGCGCGGCAAGGTTGTTGCGGTCGGCCCGGGCCGGCTGCTGGACAACGGCGAGCGTCACCCGATTTCGCTGGTGATCGGCGACGAAGTTCTGTTCGCCAAGTACGGCGGGACGGAAATCGAAGTGAACGGCAAGGACGTCAAGATCCTGCGGGAATCGGACATCCTGGCCAAAGTGCTGGGCTAAGGGAGCGGAAAGCGGAAAGCGAGGAGCTGAAAGCCAGATTGCCGGTTTTGTCGCGATCTGGAACTCGACTCTTCTTCGGCTCTCCGCTTTCAGCTCTCGGCTTTCAGCGTTCTCCGAACACCCGTCCACAAGGATTTTTCAGAGATGGCGAAGCAACTGCTGTTTGACGACCGCGCCCGCCTGAAGCTGCTGCGCGGCGTGGATACCCTGACCAAGGCGGTCGCGATCACGATGGGGCCGACCGGCCGCAACGTGATCATCGACAAGAGCTTCGGCAACCCGGTGGTTACGAAGGACGGCGTCACGGTCTCGAAGGAAGTCGAACTCGACGATCCGTTCGAGAACATGGGCGCCAAGCTGGTGAACGAAGTCGCCAGCAAGACCAGCGACGTCGCCGGCGACGGCACGACGACCGCCACGGTCCTGGCCCGGGCGATTTACAACGAAGGTCTCCGGAGCCTGACGCTGGGGGCCAACCCCACCGTCGTCCGCAAGGGGATCGACAAGGCGGTCGAAGCCGCGATCGCGTTCATCGAGAAGATGGCCAAGCCGGTTTCGTCGAAGCAGGAGATCGCCCAGATCGGCGCCATCTCCGCCAACAACGACCGCACGATCGGCGATCTGATCGCGGACGCGATGGAGAAGGTCGGCCGCGACGGGGTGATCACCGTCGAGGAAGGGAAGGGGAACTCGACGACCCTCGAACTCGCCGAAGGGATGCAGTTCGACAAGGGGTTCGTTTCCCCGTACTTCGTCACGCATCCGGAAGAGATGAAGTGCATCCTGGAGGATTGCTACATCCTTCTGCACGAGAAGAAGATCTCCAGCCTGCGGGAATTCGTGCCGCTGCTGGAGAAGGTCGCTCAGCGCGGCAAGCCGCTGCTGGTCGTCGCCGAGGACCTGGAAGGGGAAGCCCTGACGGCGCTCGTCGTCAACCGGCTCCGCGGCGTGCTGCAGATCTGCGCCGTCAAGGCGCCGGGCTTCGGCGACCGCCGCAAGGCGATGATGGGCGACATGGCCGTCCTGACGGGCGGCACGCTGATCAGCGAAGACCTGGGGATTACGCTGGAAGCGGTGGAACTGTCGCACCTCGGCCGCGCCAAGCGGGTTGAAGTCGGCAAGGAAGACTGCACGATCATCGAAGGGGCCGGCGACCCGGCTCACATCAAGGCCCGCGTCGATCAGGTGCGCAAGCAGATCGAAGGGACCGAGAGCGAGTACGATCGCGAGAAGTTCCAGGAGCGGCTGGCGAAGCTGACCGGCGGAGTGGCGATCATCTCCGTCGGCGCCGCGACCGAAGCTGAAATGAAGCAGACCAAGGCCCGGATGGAAGACGCCCTGCACGCCACCCGCGCTGCGGTGGAAGAAGGGATCCTCCCGGGCGGCGGCGTGGCCCTGCTGCGGGCCATCGCTGCGGTCAGCGAAGTGAAGGCCAAGGGGGACGAGAAGATCGGCGTGCACATCGTGGCGAAGGCTCTGGAAGCCCCGCTGCGGCAGATCGTCGATAACGGCGGCGGAGACGGCGCGGTGGTGGTGGACGAAGTCCGCAACCTGCCGACCAACCAGGGCTACGACGCCAATGCCGGCAAGTACACGGACATGTACAAGGCCGGTGTGATCGATCCGGCCAAGGTCGTCAAGAACGCGCTGCTGAATGCTTCGTCGATCGCCGGTCTGATGCTCACGACGCAGGTCTGCGTGACCCGCACCGACGAGCCGGCCGGCGGCAAGAAGAAGTCCGTTGAAGGGGCCGTCAGGTAACTGACTGTCTGTCGCGGATCGTGGATCGCCGGAGAAGAGCCCGGTCCTCAATGGAGGCCGGGCTCTTCTTCCAACCGGGTGACCGCCGGGGAGAAGAAGGCCTCTTGCGGAGAGTCAGGGCTGGCAGAGGCCGCAGAGAAGACGGAAGAGAAGTCATTGCAAAATGAAAAATGCAAAATGCAGATCGCAAAATGTCGGACTGGCAAGTCGCGGCGGTGTTTGAGGGCGTGCAGCGCGCAGACTGACGCGGCAGCCTGAAATTCTGCGATACCCGAATCCCGATATCCGATACCCGGCTCATGCCTACCAAAATCTGCTATTACGAAATCCTCGGCGTCGAGAAGACGGCGTCCGCTGATGAGATCAAGCGGGCGTACCGGAAGCTCGCCGGGAAGCATCACCCCGACCGTAATCCCGGGGACGAAGAGGCCATCGCCAAGTTCAAGGAGGCCGCCGAGGCCTTCGATGTCCTCAGCACTCCCGAGAAGAAAGCCCGCTACGACAAGTTCGGCCATGCCGGCGTGCAGGGGGCTGGCGGCGGGGGGGGAGCGGGCTTCCAGGACGTCAACGACATCTTCGACGCGTTCGGCGATCTGTTCGGCTTCGGCGATATGTTCGGCGGGCAGAAGTCGCGACGGGGGGGAGGCGGCCCGCGGGCGCGGCGCGGCGACAGCCTGAAGACGTCGATCACGATCGAGCTGGCTGAGGCGGCCGTCGGCTGCACGCGCGAACTCGAAATCCTGCGGCACGTCTCCTGCGTGACCTGCGGCGGATCGGGGGCCAAGCCCGGCACCAGCCCGGTCAACTGCGACTACTGCGGCGGGCGCGGCCAGGTTGTGCAGTCGCAGGGGTTCTTCCGCGTGCAGACCACGTGTCCGGCCTGTCGCGGTGCGGGGCAGATCATTCGCGAGAAGTGCGAAGAGTGTCAGGGGAGCAAGGTCAAAGCCGAGCGGGCCAAGCTGGAAGTCCGCGTGCCCGCGGGCGTCGACAACGACATGCAGCTCTGCCTGCGGGGCGAAGGGGAGCCGGGCGAGAACGGCGGACCGGCGGGCGATCTGTACGTCGAGATCCGCGTCAAAGCGCACAAGATGTTCGAGCGGCTCGGCCGCGATCTGGGCTGCCGCGTGCCGCTGACGTATTCTCAGGCGGCGCTTGGGACCGAGTTCGATATTCCCACGCTGACCGGTAAACACCGGCTGAAGATTCTGGCCGGGACGCAGCCCGGGGAAACGATCCGACTGCGGGGCCTGGGGATGCCCGATCCGCATGGCGGGGCCCGGGGGGACCTGCTGGTGGACGTGACCATCGAGGTTCCGAAGAAGCTCAACAAGCAGCAGGAAAAGCTGCTCCGCGAGATGGCGGAGCTGGACAACAAGCATGTCAGCCCGCATCGCAAATCGTTCTTCGAGCAGGTGAAGGAATATTTCACCGGCCAGGAAGAGGCGTCGGCTGACTGAATCCGTTTTCCGCGCACCACGCGCGATCAGAGGTAATGACTCATGACTGAAGCTCCCCCTCCGAATGATGAAGCCGCGACCGAAGGCGAGTCGCTCGACGTTCAACTTCAGCAGGCGCTGGCCGAGCGGGACGAGTACAAGGACAAATGGGCGCGGGCGATGGCGGATCTCGACAACTTCCGCCGGCGGATCCAGCGCGAGATGGAAGAGGATCGCAAGTACCTGGCGCTGCCGCTGCTGAAGGCGCTGCTGCCGGGACTGGACGGGCTCGACCGGACGCTGGCTGCTGCGGAGACTTCGAAGAACGCCGACGACCTGATTACCGGCGTGAAGATGGTGCAGAAGCAGTTCGAGTCGTCGCTGGGGCAGTTCGGCGTGCAGGCGATCGCGGCCGTCGGTCTGGAGTTCGATCCGCACATCCACGAAGCCATCACGCAGATGCCGTCGGCCGATCATCCGCCGATGACTGTGCTGCAGGACGTCGAGAAGGGCTATCTGCTGCACGACCGCGTGGTGCGGCCGAGCAAGGTCATTGTGGCGTCGCAACCGCAGCCGTGAACAAGTTTCAAACGCCAAACGCCAAGTTCTAAAGCAGGAGAACCGGGAACACTGGAATCGCGGATGTGTTTCATGTGCAGACTCTGGCGATTCAATGGCGGTACGCTGCATTGGGAGCCTGGTGTTTGAGATTTGGCGCTTTTCGACCCTGTTTATTTCATAATCGAGAGGCCATCATGCCTACGTACGACTATACATGCGACGCCTGCCAGCATGGCTGGGAAGAGTTTCAGCCGATGTCGGCCGAGGCGACGAAGAAGTGCCCGGCGTGCGGCAAGAAGAAGGCCCGCCGGCTGATCGGCGCCGGAGCGGGGCTGCTGTTCAAGGGGTCGGGGTTCTACATCACCGACTACCGCAGCGAGAACTACAAGAAGGGGGCGAGCTCGGACAAGCCCTCGGGCGACTCCGCGCCGAAAAGCGATTCCGGCAGTTCCGGCAAGTCCGACGGCGGCTCGAAGTCCTCGGGCGGCAAGTCGGGCGAGTGAGCGATGCGATGCGAGAAGAGAAGAGAAGAAGATCTCTCGCAGAGGCGCCGAGTGAGCAGAGGCCGCAGAGAAGTCTGAAGTGAAATGAATTCAGGCAAAGACGGGAGTCGAGAGCCAGAGAAGAGTCACCGCAACTGGCAACTGGCAACTGGCAACTGACGAACGACAAACGACAAACGACCAAAAACCAGCACCAGACTCCTCCCAGGATTCGACTCCATTGAGACGCCTGGCCACGGTAGACTGATGGCGGCCGGTGAAATTGTTCCGGGGACTGCCTCCCGTGAGGGTGACTGCCATGTTGCTGGTTCGTGGACTGCTGGTTGCTGCGCTGCTGGGAGTGATCGGAGCTTCCGAGTCTCCGGCGGAAGACGCAGGTCCGAAGGTTCCGCCCCCGGAACCGCCCGATGCACCTGCCGGGCAGGCCGAGCCGGCTGAGGCTCCCGCCACGAAGCGGACGCTGACGCTCCGGAAGGACAGGGACGGCGCGCTGAGCGGCCGATGGATCGTCGTATCCGGCGGTGCGACGACCGAGAAGGAGATCAAGGCGGCGGATCTTTCGGCCTTGAAGCTGGATTTCGCAGAAGCTGCGAAGTTGCTCGACAGCGCCGGCGGCGTGGATGTGAAAGTCGCCGCGGGACTGGCCAATGTCGTTTCGACGTCGAGAACCGAAAGCAACGGGCGGCGCAAGACCGTCATCACGGCGGGGCCGAAGGAGACGACGCTCGAAGAACGTCGCGGCAGCGAACTGCGTCTGCGAGTCGTCACCCGCAAGTCCGACGGCGTCGAGATTGTCGAACACGAGGCCCCGTCGCTCGACGCCTTGAAAAAACTGGACGCTGCGGCCGGCAAGGAGTTCCAGGAGAAGCAGGCAGGGGGAGGGGCGGGCCCGATTCAGATCCGGGCGGGGGGCGTTCCGCCGCAGATGCAGCAGCTCTTCATCAACCGAGGATTTGCGGCGGGGGGCGTTGATCGGACGATCCGGGGTTATTTCCGGGGGGCCGAGCTGCAGATCGTCGAGAATGCGGAAGCAGGGATCGTGATGACGATCACGCGGAGTGCGGACGGGCGGCCGAAACCGGAAGAGTATACGGCGAAAGATCTCAAGGACCTCGAACGCCAGAGCGTCGAGGCGGCGGCGTTGTATCGGCGGTTTACGGGGGAGGAGTAGGCGCCTGGGGGTGGGGCATCGCTCAGATGCTTACCAACACTTTGTATTTACGTCGCAAGTGCTTGCCGATTAAGCCGTCGACGCCGAGTCGCATTAATGAAAAGTTTAGCCCAGCCCCAAGTGCGGACCCGATGCGAACGGTGAACCCAGCTTGGCAAGGGGGCCGGTCCGCCGGCGAAAGTCGTCAGGTTCCGAACGCCTGCTCGACGCGAATTCGGAGTGCCGGCAAACCCTGTCCGAATTGAGATTGGAACAAGGCGATGCTGCGCAGTCTCGGGACGCTTTGCCGTCGATGTCCGTGGCCGGCCCGTGCGTTCTCACAGGGGACGAGCATCTGATAGCCGTATTTCCAGGCACGATCAAACAAGGGGCCCGAATCGTGGCCCCCATCTGCAGGCAAGCAGCCGCCTCTTTGCGTCCGGGGAACCAGTTGCTGCGCCACGATGGACTCGCTGGCATTCATCGGCGTGGCTTCCCAAGTCTCTGGCAGAACCGGGAGCGGGCCATTACCCCCGCCGAACGCGAGGCGGCCCGCGAAGCCTTCGAACGGACGATCCGGCGGTTTCGCGAGCTGGCCGAAGAGAGTCCGGCGGGTTCGTGATAGACGCTATGGCAGATACTCGCGTTCGCCTGACCGGATCTCGGTCGTATTGCAGCCCCGAAAATGCAGCATTTCTGGGCATCGCGAACAGCCCTGCTGCATCAAAGTCGTCTTGCCGGCCTCGCCGAGATCTATGTACGTTAGTCTCGAACACGAAGACCATGTTCCAGTCGCCGGCTGTCGACGATTCCGTGTCGCTGGCACAGAAAATGTGCCTTTGGATTGGGAGGGAACCCGACAATGCCCGGTATTCCCGGTGCGACGCAGAGCGGCTGGCGACTGGCGTTCATTACCGCCGCGATTGTGTTCTGGCAGCCATGCAGCGAGGTCATTGCCGCTGATGACGCCAAGTTGGCTCAAGTGGCAGCGGTTGCGGCGACCGAGAGTATTTCCTCGCGTCAGAAGCAGCTCCGCGACTTGCAAGCGATGAACTTCGACGCCGTGTCGGCGGTTCTCAGTCAGCGCAACGGGTACGAAGAAACGACATCACCGGCGTTTGACGGGGCGAGCCCCGAGGTTTGCGGCTCGTTGACCAATATTATGCACGATTTGCGGGTCAAGAATCTGTATCTGATTCTCGACGGTTTACCGACGTCTGAAGCAGGTGTGAAAGCGGGGCTGCTGTTTGACGAGAAGCTGGCCGAGTATGAAGACAATTGCAGGAAGTCGCTTGCACCGATCCCCGAGCCCGTTTACGCCACTTCCGCCGCATTGTTCCTTTGTGCCGAGTTCTGCTGCCGCGAGGACTTTCTGGCGAGAGCCGACCAGTGGATCGAAGCGACCTCCCCTCCGGCTGCTGAAATCCGGGTGGATCGAGACTTGAAGCTGCCTGAGAGAGAGATGTTCGAGGTGGGGCCACTGCAACCTCGCTTGTTGTTGCTCAACCTGTATGTACAACGCCTGGAGCGACTTGGTTGTGGATCGGCGAAGGATCTCCCCGCGTTAACGGGGACGAAGAGGCCGCCAACTTTCCAGAAGATGACTTTTCTGGCGTGGTGGGATGGTGAAGCAAACTCCCTTGTCTCAACGGCTCAGGGCCGGGAAGCGGTCGCTGACGCGAAGAAACTACGGGTCGAGCGTCCGTTTGCAAAAGTCTGGGGGCCGGCGTTTGCTGGCAATGCCGAACATCAGCGCGCCTGCATCGACGCCCTGCGGAAGCTGGTCGAAGCAAGCGACCAGTGACGCGACTCGAATGGCGAGTCTCTGGCGGAGAGTCAAGCCGACATCCGTCTGCCCGGAGTGAAACTGGGCCGGTCCCACCGGCCACTTTGTACTCTTCCCATTGGGAAACGCGGCCGGCGGAACCGGCCCTACTTGCTGGAATTCCGGGGCTTCGCGAAGACGCTCCAGCCCCGGCCACCCACTTTGTTGCTGGTGCAGGGACGCGTTCCATCGTCGGCGTTTCACGCGCCGCGCATCGTGAAACCTTCTGTTTCACAACCCGTCGTTCCACGCTGCAGTGATGTCCGCCAACTCGTTTTGACACGTTCGAGTCTTCCGACTACAGTCCCGCCCGCGCACCGACCCTGCGACTGAGCCAAGGATGGCGAGGGACCGCGGAACCGGTCGGACGAGCGTGACGGAAGGATTCCGCGTGTCGACTTCTCCTCGAGTGCTGGTGATTGACGGTCAACCGGATACGGAGGCCGTGCTGAAGGCGGTCCTCGAACCCCGCGGCGCCCGCGTCGACTGGTCCCGCCAGACTGCCGCGGCACCGTCGACCCAACCCGAAGCTCCCCCGCATGTGGTCGTGATCGACCTGGACGATCAGCCGCGGAACTCGCGGATTGACGGAACCAAAGCGTCCGGCGGTCGGATCCTGATCGGCTCGCACCGCGTGACAATGGGACGCTCGAACGATCTGTTTCTGGAGAAACCGTTCCAGTTTCCGGAGCTGATCAGCGCCATCGAAGGGCTGCTGGCGACGCCGGTCGAGCAGGCGTAGGTTGCGGTCGGGGTTCCGGGGCGTAGGATGCTTGTGCGATCCTCGAATTCCCCAACCTCCGAAAACCTGCCGATGCCCGCCGAAGTTGCCTCAGCCGTTTCCGATCCCGTCGGCGGTCCGATTTCTGTCGGCGGTCGCCTGCTGGCGACGCGGTACTTTCTGGCCCCGCTCGCCGGGTACACGCACCTGGCCTTCCGCCGCGCGCTGCGGGAACTGGGTGGCCTGGGGCTGGCGACCACCGACCTGGTGCATGCCACGCAGCTCGTCGAGCAGAAGCGACAGTCGCTGGAGCTGATCGCCACCGATGCGAGCGACCGCCCGCTGACCGTGCAGATCTTCAGCGGCGTGACCGAGCACATGGTGGCGGCCGCTCGGTGGCTGCAGGATCGGGGCTACGAGGCCATCGACCTCAACATGGGTTGCCCGATGGCCAAGGTCAACGGGATGGGCGGCGGCGCCCGGCTGCTGTGCGATGCCGACAATGCCTGCCGGCTCGTTGAAACGGTCGTCGGCTCAGTGGCGATTCCCGTCACAGTCAAGATGCGGCTGGGCTGGGATCGAGATTCGATCTCGGCCCCCTATCTGGCCGCCCGGTTTGAGGCCGCCGGAATTGCGGCGGTCACGATCCACGGCCGGACCCGGGCGCAAGGCTTCAGCGGCGAAGTCGACCGCGAAGGGATCCAGGCTGTGGCGGACGCGGTGCAGGCGATTCCGGTTGTCGCCAATGGCGATGTCCGCTCGCCCGACGATGCACTGCAGATGCGCCGGGAGACGGGGTGCGACGCCGTCGCCATCGGACGGGGGGCGATGCTCGATCCCTGGATCTTCCGGAAACTGTCCGACCTGGAAGCCGGCCGACCGGTCCGCGAGCCGACGACCGACGAGCAGACCGGCTTTCTGCAACGGCACTTTGAACTGATGTGGGAGCAGCATGCAGAGCGGAGCTGCACGCTGTTCCGCAAGTTTGCCGCCTGGTACGGGGCCCGGCTGGGTATCCCCGAAGACCTGGAACTGCGGCTGCGGATGTTTCAATCGATGACGGAGTTTGGCGAGATTCTGGCGGAAATCGGCCAGCGGCATGGCGAACGACGCAGCCCGGTCGCGACGGCCTTGGTCAAGGTGCCGAACGGGCCGGTCGAGCGTTGGTGAGAGGCTTTCGGGTGGCACGCCCAGAGTCTTCGAAGGGCGTGGTCTTGAACAGATGAAGTCACGCCCTTCGAAGACTCTGGGCGCGCCACCCGATCTTGAGTCGGTCAGATCGTCTTACAGCGGCGTCTTGTGCGCTTCGCCGGCAATCTCCACGACATATTGCGGGACGGCGTATCCGGGCAGACGTCGGCGGAGAGCGGCGACCAGCTCGCGACCCTGCTCGACGGGGACTTCAAAATGAGCCGCTCCCGCAACGCGATCGAGCTGGTGCAGGTAGTAGGGGAGGACGCCCAGGTCGATCAGTCGCTCGCACAGTTCCGCAAGCACATCTTCTTCATCGTTAATGCCCCTTAGCAGCACGGCCTGATTGAGCGTGGGAATTCCGTGTCTGACCAGGCGGCTCAAGGCGTCCGCACAATCGAGCTGAATTTCCTGCGGGTGGTTGGCGTGCACGACCATCACCGTGGTCAGTCGCGTCGACGACAGAAGCTGCAGCAATTCTTCCGAGACGCGATCCGGCAGGACGATCGGCAGGCGGCTGTGGAGCCGGAGCCGCCGGAGATGCGGGATCTGCTCCAACCGCTCGATCAGGGAGGCCAGTCGCGCGTCGGTCAGCATCAGGGGGTCGCCGCCGCTGAGCAGGACTTCGTGAATCGATTCGTCCGCGGCGAGAGCTTCGAACGCCGGCTCCCAGTCTTCGAGCCGGCGGGGTTCCTGCTGGTAGGGATAATGGCGTCGGAAGCAATACCGGCAATGGACCGCGCAGGCGCCGGTCGTCACCAGCAGCGCCCGGCCGCGATACTTGTGCAGCAGTCCCGGGGCTTTACGGGAGGATTCATCGCCGACGGCATCGGGCAGGAAGCCGGGCACGTCGACCCCTTCCTCGGCCAATGGCAGAACCTGGCGGAGCAGGGGGTCGAGCGGATCGCCGGGGCGCATGCGTGCCAGGTAGCTTTGCGGAACGAGGACGGGAAACTCGGCCTCGCCCGACGGGGACTGCTCGTGGATCTCGCGAGGCAGCCCCAGGGCCGCGAGGAGGTCGGCGGAATTCCGGATCGCCTGTGCCAGCGACGCACTCCAGCCGGTCCGTTGGCGAACGGGGAGCAGCGGCTGCGGGAGACCGGTCACGGGGGCTGTCCTTGGAGAATTGGCGGGAATCTTCAGAAAACCGATGTCCGGGACTGGTTCCGCGGACCGGCCGTCGTGATCTAACCGGCGTATTCCCAGACGGTTGCGCCGAAAACGGCCAGCATTCCCAGACGTCTCGCCATCTGGTATTCTGCGGAAAACCCGTGGACGGACCGCTCCCGGTGTTGGCATCGACGATGGTGTTGGTGTCCGAATTCTGCCATCGACCGCTGCCGCAGAGCAGTTCCGACCGGCTTCGTACGGTATCGAAACCAAAGAAAAAGACCAATGGCTCAAATCAGCACCAGCGACTTCAAGAAGGGCACCAAGGTTATTCTCGAAGGCGATCCGTTCGACATGCTGGTCGTCGACTTCGTCAAGCCCGGCAAAGGCCAGGCCCTCTATCGTTGCCGCATGCGGAACCTGATCAAGGGGACGATCCTCGACCGGACTTACAAGAGCGGTGACAGCCTCGAAGGGGCCGACATCCGTCGCAACGACGCCCAGTTCCTCTACAAGGACTCGTCGGGCTTCGTCTTCATGGAGCAGCAGACGTTCGAGCAGCACTCAATCTCGCCCGAAATCGCCGGCGACCAGGCGGTCTTCCTGCAGGACGGCATGGTCTGTGAACTGCTGTACTGGAACGACACGCCGATCGGGGTCACGCTGCCGCCGTCGGTCACCATGAAGATTGTCTACACCGAGCCGGCGGTCCGCGGCAATACGTCGTCGAACATCACGAAAACCGCCAAAGTCGACTGCGGGGCGGAAATCCAGGTTCCCGCCTTCGTCGACACCGGCGACATGGTCAAGATCAACACACAAACGGGCGAGTACATCGAGCGCGTGCGGGAATAGTCCCGTCGCACGGCGTGCTCCGTCAGCGGACGTTCCGCAGGGATGGCCGGCATGTCCTGGTGGACCATCGCGATTTACGGCGGCGCTGCGGTGCTGGCGGTTCAGGGTCTGCTGGCTCTGATGCTCGCCCATCACCGTTATACGCTGAAAACGCTGATGGATCGCGAAATCGCCCGCCGCGAGGCGGAGGCGGCGGAAGCGGCGGCGCTGGCCGAGGTGGCGGCCGCCGCGGCGAAGAAGGCGAATCGCTATCAGAAGTCCAAATGACGTCGAACCCTGCCGAGCTGCAGACACTCTGTTTCGAGGGAACGCGGCCTCTGTTGTTTCGGGAAATGCGGGCTCCGAGTTCCCATGACGAGCCATTGTTCCAGGCCATCCGAATATGACGACGCCCCATAACTGCAAGCTCTACATCGAAACCGTCGGCTGCCAGATGAATATGCTGGACAGCGAGCTGGTCGTGGCGGCGTTGCGCAAGCAGGGGTACGAGCTGACCGGCGACGTCGGCGAGGCCGATACGGTTCTGTTCAACACCTGCAGCGTCCGGGAGCATGCGGAACACAAGATTTACAGCGCCCTGGGTCGGCTGAAGTTCAGCAAGCAGCAGCGGCCGCAGCAGGTGATCGGCGTGATGGGCTGCATGGCCCAGAAAGATCAGGAGCTGATCTTCCGCCGAGCGCCGCACGTGGACATGGTTGTCGGAACCGGGCAGCTCGCCGAGGTGCCGCGGATGGTGGCCGAGGCCCGCGAACAGCGGGGGCGGGCGCTGGCGGTCAGCCTGGACCGTCGCGACGGCACCCGGACTGAAGTCGCCGGCAGTTTTCTGAGCTACGACCCGCTCCGCGAACCGCAGATGCGTCCGTCGCCGTACCAGGCGTTCGTCCGGATCATGATCGGTTGCGACAAGTTCTGCACATACTGCGTGGTGCCGACGACCCGCGGCCCCGAGCAGAGCCGTTCGCCGCGCGACATCGTTCACGAGTCGCGGATTCTCGCCGAGCAGGGGGTTAAGGAAATCACGCTGCTCGGCCAGACGGTCAACAGCTACAAGTTCACCGAAGAGGGCCGCGTCCACCGGCTGTCCGACCTGCTGGCAGCGATCCATGAGATCCCCGGCATCCTGCGGCTGAAGTTTGTCACGAACTACCCGAAGGACATGACGACCGAGCTGCTGCAGACTCTCCGCGATCTGCCGAAATGCAGCCACTATCTGCACGTGCCGCTGCAGTCGGGTTGCGACGAGATGCTGAAGCGGATGAAGCGGGGCTACACCGTCGAGCACTACCGCGAAATGATGGGCCGGATCAACGATATCCTCCCGGACGCCGCCGTCTCCAGCGACTTCATCGTGGGTTTCTGCGGCGAGACGGAAGAGGCTCATCAGAAGAGCCTGGACTCCATCCGCGAGTTCCGCTTCAAGAACAGCTTTATTTTCAAGTACAGTCCGCGGCCGGGGACGAAGGCTTATGACCTGCTCCCCGACGACGTCCCCGAAGAGGTCAAGCGCCGGCGGAACGCGGAACTGCTGACGCTGCAGAACCAGATCAGCGCCGAGGACAACGCGCGCTTCATCGGCCGGACGGTGGAGATTCTGGTCGAAGGACCGAGCAAGGCGGCGCTGAAATCGGAGTTTGCCCTGGAGGGCTGGGTGCCGCCGATTCCCGACAATGTCGCCACGCCCACGGAGCTGACCAGCCTGGAGCTGCCGGTCGTCGCCGAGCCCGATCGACCGCAGATTCAGCTCACGGGTCGGACCATGTGCGACCGGATCGTCGTGTTCGACGGCAATCCGCGGCTCGCTGGGACGCTGGCGCGGATTCAGATCGAGGACTGCTCGCCCACGACGCTGCTGGGCTCGATCGAGACCCGTCAGATTCAGCACGGGTCAAACTCGCTGCTGCCGATCCTCGCGTAACCGCGAACCCTGGTGGTTCCAGAGCGTGGGTGGCCGGTGGCTGGAGCGTCCTCGCGAAGCCCCGGTCTTCTCGGCGCGCCTTCAACCATCGCCGCCGAATGCGGCATCGACGACTAGCCCAGCTCTGAGTCGGCACAGGTGCCGGCCGGTCGGCCTGATTGCGGGGGCTTCGTGATGGCGCTAGAATTGGCGGCGTCAAGACAGCGAGTTTCCGCTGGTCACCCGTGTCCGCCAGAAGAGATTGACCGTATGGACTTCGACGAGCGACTTCAGCGGGCGATCCATCGCGGCCAGCAGCAGCGGGCCGCGGAAGGTTTGTCGCGCAAGCGCGCCAGGCTCTGACCGAAGAAGAATACCGCTCGCTGCACAGCCGGCTCCGGCTGGAGCTGTCCGAATATATCGAGACTTGCCTCAAGCGGCTGGTCGATCATTTTCCCAGCTTCGACTACTCGTCGGTGATGTCCGTCGACGGCTGGGGCGCAAAAATCAGCCGCGACGAGCTGTATGGTCGGCCGCTGACCCGGCAATACAGCCATCTGGAACTGCTGATCCGCCCTTACTCGGCGGCCCGGATTCTTGAGGTCACCGCCCGCGGCGCGATCCGTAACAAGGAGGTCCTGACGCGGAGCCAGTATCAGCAGCTCGACAGCTATGACCTCGACGCGTTCCGGGCGATCATCGATCAACTTGCCCTGGAATTCGCGGAAAAGGTCGCCGCTGCCGGTTAAATTCGATCTCTGCCAGTCTTTTCTCTCCCACATGCCCCCCGCCGAAAGTCTTTCGCATGAGCCGCCATGCCGATCTGCAGCGAGTCCTGAACACCGGGATGGTCGCCATCATTCGCGCCAGTTCTGGCGAGCAGCTCGTGAACGTCGCCCGCGCCCTGTACGAGGGGGGGATCGACGTGATCGAAGTGACCTTCACCGTTCCGAACGCGGTCGAAGTCCTGCAGGCGGTCCACAAGGATCTTGGCAAAAAAATCCTGCTCGGAGCCGGCACGGTGCTCGATCCTGAGACCGCCCGGACGGCGTTCCTGGCCGGCGCGCAGTTCCTCGTCTCGCCGACCGTCAATCTGGAGGTGATCCGGATGGCGAACCGCTACGACAAGCTCTGCATGTCCGGCGCCTATACTCCGACGGAGATCCTCACGGCGTGGGAAGCTGGCGCCGACGTCGTGAAGGTGTTCCCGGCCGAGATCGGCGGTCCGCCGTACTTGAAAGCGATCAAGGGGCCGCTGCCGCAGGTCCGGCTGATGCCGACCGGGGGCGTCAACCTGGAGACGATGCACGACTTCCTGAAGGCCGGGGCGTGCGCCGTGGGGCTTGGCAGCTCGCTGGTCGAAAAGGACGCGGTCGAAAAGGGGGACTTCGCCCGGATCCGCTCGCTCGCCGAGCAGTACGTCGAGCGGTTCAAGGCGTATCAGCCGGCCGCGAAGTAGGTCCGTTTCGTGCGGTTGTGAGCATCGTGAAACGGCTGCGACTTGTGCGGCTCCGTTCGAAATCTCGGGCTGTGAGACCTGCGGCGGACAGCGGCGCAATCGCTACAACGTGCGCACTTGCGCCGCAGAGTTTCTCCAGTCTTCCCGACTGGCCCGGCTCATGAGCTTCGGCGTACGCCGCCGGGAAACGGGTCATCGCGCACTCCCCCGTCGCCGATAGCGACAGACAGCCGGAACAGGTTTCGGCTGAGACTTCGCGCTCGTCGCGACGTCTGTCGGGCCACACGGTGCTCCGGAACCGCCGGACAGCCGGGGGAGCGTCCATGAGAGGTTGCTGGATTTCCCTGGGGATGATCGCCGCATGCTGCGGGGTGCTGGCCGATTCGGCCGCGGCCGCCGGCAAGCCCGTCGTCACCAATAAGTCCCGCTTCCGCATTCCGTTCAAATTCGACGCCGCGGCGATGCAGAAGATGAACGCCCGCGAGCTCCAGCTCTACGTCTCGCGGGACCAGGGGGCGAACTGGGAAATGGGGCAGGTCATCGCTCCCCAGACCGGGCGATTTGACTTTCAGGCTCCTGCCGACGGCGAGTACTGGTTCTCCGTCAAAACACTCGACGGGACCGGGCAGCTCCACCCTGCGGGGCGAACCTTTGAGCCGGGCCTGATGGTCGTGGTCGATACCCGGCAACCCGAACTTGATCTGACGCTCGAATCCCTCGGCGGCGGGAAAGTCCAGCTCCGCTGGAAGTCCGACGACCCGAACCTCGATCCGACTTCACTCCGGCTGGAGTTCATCCAGCCCGGTACGCCGAACTGGCAGCAGGTCAGCATCATTCCCCGGGGCAGCGGTCAGACTTCGTGGGCCGTCCCGGAATCGGGTGTGGTCGCCGTGCGCGGAACCATCGCCGATCTCGCCGGGAACTCCGGGACCACGCAGAAGCAGTTGACCGTCGATGCGACCGGCGAGGCAATTCGTCGAACGCCGCCCGGCGTGCGCGCTCCGATCGCCGAAGGAGACGCGCCGCCGAATCAGAATCTGGGACAGACCACGTCGAACGATGGGCCGGGACGAGTCCGGCTCGACAACGAACCCGCCCCGCCGAAGCAATACGCCTCGCTTCCGACCGGCCGAGGAATACGGGAAGGGGCTGTTCCCCCTTCCACGACGAGCGGAAAGCCGGTCATGACGCCGCTAGTTTCCGACTGGCCGGGCCTCCGCCCTGAAGTCGCCCGCGACCGCTGGGAATCCGATCCGCTGAGTGCGGCGGACGCCTCACCCCGGCGATCCCCGGGGCTGACGAAGGTGATCAACACCCGCAAGTTCAACATCGGCTACGCCTGCGATGACGTCGGACCGTCCGGCGTCGGCGCCGTCGAGCTGTATGTGACGGAAGACGGCGGCCGCAAGTGGTGGCGTTACGGCGAAGACGCCGACCGGACCAGTCCGTTCGAGGTCGATGTGCCGCGCGACGGAGACTACGGCTTCGCGATTCGCGTTCGCAGCGGCGCGGGTCTGGGCGTCGAACCCCCTGCGTCGGGCGATGCCCCGGCGATCGTCGTCGCCGTCGACCAGACTCCGCCGGCGATCGAACAGTTCACGGTCCAGCCCGGCCTGGGGGCGCAAGCCGGTCAACTGGTGATCCAGTGGCGGACGGGCACGGAGGCGCATCCTTCGACGGCTCCAGTGTCGCTCTATTATGCCACGTCGTCGACGGGCCCCTGGCTGCCGATCGCCGAAGGACGGCCGGACAGCTCGGAGTACGAGTGGTCGGTCGCGTCGGGGATCACGTCGCCGATCTTCGTGCGGCTGGTCGTCGAAGATGAAGCGGGCAACGCATCGCGGGCGGAAACGCCGCAGGCCGTCGTGATCGACCTGTCCCGCCCACGGGCGCGGATCGTCGACGTGGTCGCACCAACGCCGCGGGCCAACTGAACGCTCCGCAGGCAAGCTCAAGTCGATGCCGGGAGGCGTTGAAGATCCCTTCACGCCCGAATTGGGTGGCACGCCCAGAGGCTTTGAGATGGGCGTGGGCGTCTTTTCAAGACACGCCCTTCGAAGACTCAGGGCGTGCCACCCGCGATTCCTGACCCTGGTGGTACAGACATTCCTGTCTGTGCTCCATTACCAATTTCCCAGAGCAACCTAAACCGGGGCCGACTTCGGCGGCTCGAACTTGGGAGCCGTCGTTTCGACGGTCTCGTCCTGCGGCGCCGGGCGATTGGCGCTGGAGTCGGTATTGTAGTTCGAGGAGCTGTACGTCCCGCGGTCGACATCGTCTTCGATGCCGCGGACTCCCTTCTTGAATTCGACAATCCCCTTGCCGAGGCTGCGGGCGACTTCTGGAAGCCGCTTGCCGAACAGCAGCAGGGCCACAATCCCGACAATCATCATCTCGAACGGACCGGGCATGCCGAACATGGCAATGTCTCCTGGAGTGGAATGGTTCGAAAGACGGAGAGAGGCGCAACCGGCCCCTCGTCCGGAAAGTTTCAGGACTTCTTGGAAGTCTCGTCTTTGGGTTCGGAATGATCTTCCAGCTCGGCCTCCCGCGTTCCCTTTTTGAACTCGCTGATGCTGCTCCCGAGCGACTTCATGACCGATGGCAATCGCGAGCCGAACAGCAGCAGGATCACCAGGCCGACGATGATCATTTCGAAGGGGCCAGGCATCCCGAACGCCAGGACAGGATTGAACGGAGAAAACAGAGCAGACATCGTGACAGCTCCCGGCGCGGCAGGCCGCGTCGAAGGGGGAAATAACCACCGGCGGGTCATAACATCAATTATGCCACGGGGGAGCAGCGCCGTCAGGCGTGGAATCGGGAAACCCGAAGGTGGGAGCTCGGACGAGGGGCGCAGTCAACACAACCGGAATCACCGGAAGGGTTTACGAGGCCTGTCGGCGGGATCGTCACCGGCCTGCAGCACGGCTGGCCGTGTTGCCGCTCGATGACCCGCAGGGAGTGCAGGCCGGCAGGAGCGGCGGAATGCTGCAGTCATTCTAAGTCGTCCGAGCCCGACGTCAACTCCGGTCCGGGGATGTGATCGATTCTACGACCGCTTACGACCGCTACTGTCATGCCTTGTGCAGACGAGACCTGAATGGGGTGGCTGGGGTCGGTCGCTTTGGGCCGCCCCCGGCGAGGTGGCAAGAATCTGGGGGCTCAAAGACTCGACCCCGGCCACCCAATCGCCCCACAATCAGCTCCCCTGATTTGGCGGCACGACCGTCATAGCGCCGCCGTCGGCTGACCATTGCCGTCGCTGTGACTCGCCGATCGAATGGCGCTTCGCAGCGGCTCCTCCCATTCTTCCCGCTCCAGCTCGCGCAGATCGTCGAATGGAACCACGCGCATCACCTCCTGCAGCGTCGTCTGGCCGAGCGCCACGCGGGTCATCGCCGCCTGGCGGAACGTCACCATGCCGGAACCGTGCGCCGCTCGGTCGAGCTCCACGAGCGGTCGGCAATCCGCCACCATGCGTCGCAGCTCGGTATCGAACGGCAGGATTTCGGGAACGCAGATCGGCTTGGTGAAGCCGACGTTGTGACATTCCTCGCAACGTCCCGGCTCATACAGCACCGGGGTCCAGTCGTGCGGCAGGAGGGGGCGGACGTCGTCGAGAAACGCGTCGTTCTCCGGCAGGTCGATTCTTTGCCGGCAGCGCTGGCAAAGTTTGCGGACCAGTCGCTGCGAAATGATGCCGATCAGCGACTCGGCAAAATTCTGCGGATGAACGCCGAACGTCACCATCGCGCGAATGGCCTTCACGGCGACGGGCGAGTGCATGGTCGCCAGGACCAGATGGCCGCTGTTGGCCGCGCGGACCGCCGTCAGGGCCGTCTTGGGATCGCGAATCTCGCCGATCATGATCACATCCGGAGACTGCCGCAGACAGGCCGCCAGCAGTTCGGGAAAATCGACGCCGAACTTGGGATTTACCTGGGACTGGCGGATCCCCTTCACCACGTATTCGACGGGGTCTTCGAGCGTATTGATTTTGCGGCTGCCGTCGTTGAGAAACTGCAGGCAGCCGTACATGGTCGTCGTCTTGCCGCTGCCGGTCGGACCGGTCACGAGCAGCAGCCCGCTCGGCCTCCGCAGGACGCTGACCAGCAGGTCGTATTCCCGCGGCTGGAACTCGAAGTGATCGAGCGACATCAGGCCGACATCGCGGTCGAGCAGCCGCATCGTGATGTCGTCGCCGAAGATGGTCGGGATGCAGTTGACGCGGAGGTCGATCGTCGACTGCCCGTCGCGACGCAGGAGCCACCGGCCTTCGCAGGGGCGCTGACGCTCGGACAGGTCGATGTCGGCCATCGTCTTCACGTAAGCCAGCATCCGCCGGCCGTAATCCAGCGTGAAGGGTCGAATCGACTGTACGACCCCCATCTGGCGGCAGGCGACCTGGATGACATGCTCGTCGGATTCGAAAAAGAGATCGCTGCCGCGGACCGCCGAGACGTGGCGGATGATCTTGCCCACCGTGACGTCGACGGGATCGTTCTCGTTGAGATCGTCGGCAAGTCCGAGTTCATCGGCGATGGTCATGGAATCTGGCCCGCAGGAGACTGGAAATGGACGAGAAGAAGACGTCAGCCAGGTCAACGCAGACAGGAAAAGTCGCGACCCGGCAATCTATCCATACTGGATCAAATTCTGAGGAAGCAAGGGCGAAAATCCCGGAATTCAGCGTCCCGGCGGCGAAGCGTTCGCCCTGCGCGCAGGATCCGGAGTCTGAATCCCTCAACGACGATGCTTCGCAAGCTCACGAAACCTGCGTGGGACGATGCGCTGCAGCCGTTCATTGGTCGCCAAAAATCCGGCGTCTTGAGCCCCGAAGCGGGCGACGGGCTGCCGCCACGGGTGAATCGGAGTCCGCCGTCAAGCGGACGGAGTGCAACCCGTGGGACCAGACGCCCTCCGCGCACCACCGCCCCACAGTGAGCGCCGGAATGTCAGATCCGTCGTCGAACCTCACGGTAAAGTCTCCTTCGGCCTGTACGGGGCTCCAGGGAAGAGGTGCAGTCGATCGATGGCGGCGGGAAGTCCGCGACCGGGGAGTTTTCCTCGGCGTCAGACCGAGGTCCAGCGAAGAAGTCTCCGATGTCCGACGGACGTCCACGTTCGTCGGCCTCGTCGGCCAAGTCACGTCGCTGGCGATCACAACGGACGTGGACGTCCATCGTACGGGGATTTCGCGGGCAGGCGCTGCGACCGGGGAAGCCTCTTCCTGGCGTCAACATCTACGGACCACCAACGGCCGACGGCACGACTGACGGCAGATCCCCGTCGTCACATCTGGCACGATTGATGAGTTGTCGGTTACACTGCAGTTTCCGGTTGGCCCATTGGGAAAACCACCAGTCACCTTCGGCGGAGCCGACGAGCATGATTTCCTGTTCCAGAATCTCGGTGATGCTGCGCCGGATGGGCTATGCGGCACTTTCCACTTCGATCCTGACCCTCAGCCTGTCATCCCTCGCCGGGCAGGACTCCCTGCCGCCGGCTGTTAAGAAGTCGGCCTCGGCCGCAGCTACCGAGGCTGGAGAACCCCAGGAGGCCAAAGCGGCGGACCCGTACGCCGTTCCGGAAGGGTCGCCCGAAGAAATTCTGCGGTTCATTGAAGAGATCCAGGAACTGCGTCCGAAGTTCAAGAATCGGGAAGAACTGATTCACCACGTGACGAGGGTCCAGCAGGCGACAATCGCCGCCAGCGACAAGTTGCTGTCCCATCAGGACGCCGACGAAAAGACCGCCGTCGAGGCGGTCGAATTGAAGATGCAGTCGCTCGTGATGCTGGTTCGGCTCGGCCGCAATGGAGCGCTCGAAGCGACGCTGAAGGCCGCGAAGGACTTGACCCGGGATCCGCGGAAGGGAGTCGCCGCCAAGGCCCGCGAGATTCTGCTGGCGATCAGAATCGGCGCTTCTCCCACGCTTCCGGACGATCAGCGGCAGGCGCTCATCGCCGAAGTGCTCGAGGCGGTCGCGGCGAGTCAGTTCAGTCGCGAATCCGTCGGCACGGCGTACGCCCTGGGGCAGACGCTGGAAGAGGCCGGGAAGGGGGCGTCGGCGAGCGAATGCTACGAAAAGCTGTCCGAGCTGCTTTCCAAGTCCGAGGATCCGGAGCTGAACGGATTGTCGGTCTCGCTGAAGGGCTATGCGCGCGGCCTGCAATTGCCCGGGAAGTTCATGGAGCTCGGTGGAACGACGTTGTCCGGCAAACCGCTCGACTGGAACGCCTATCGCGGCAAGGTGGTCCTGGTCGATTTCTGGGCGACCTGGTGCGGCCCCTGCCTTGAAGAACTGCCCAACGTCCAGCGGCTCTACCAGCTCTACCATGACAAGGGGTTCGAGGTGGTCGGCGTCAGTCTCGATGAAGACCGCCCCAGGCTGGAGGCCTTCCTCGAAAGGGAGCAGATTCCCTGGACGACCCTGATTGAACCCGATCCGGCGGCCCGCGGCTGGAAACATCCCCTGGCCGTCCGTTACGGCATCCGGGGGATTCCGGCGGCGATTCTGGTGAATGAAGACGGTAAAGTGATCTCGATGGCGGCCCGCGGACCGGAACTGGCCGCACAGCTTGAGAAACTCCTCGGGCCGGCCGAAGTCGACGCCCCCGTCCTGAAGAAGTTCGGGGTCTTCAAGAAGCCGTAGCCAGAGGTTGGTCGAAGCGGCGGGAGAGCCGTATCTGCCGTTGTTTTCGAATCGTCGGACGCATTGACGTCGTCCGGAATCTGGCGTGGAGACGCCCGCAGAAAAGAGTCGTTTCCATGCGCAACGTCGTGCTGCTGAAATCCGTCGCCAGCCTGCTGACGGGCTGGTTGATGCTGACTTCCCCGTCGTCGCCAACCTTCGGCCAGGAGGCCGCCAGCGCTGCGACTCCCGCTAACGAACTGGCCGCCGGGCACTCCTACCACGGCGAAGCCTTCAACGAAGGCCCGCGGCAGGCCGCCTATCTGATGGGGGGCACCGGCAACGTTTCGTTCCCCGTCACGACGAAGGTTCCGGACGCTCAGAAGTTCGTCGACCAGGGAATCGGCCAGCTCCACGGCTTCTGGTACTTCGAAGCCGAACGATCCTTCCGGCAGGCGGCGGCTCTCGATCCCGATTGCGCCATCGCCTACTGGGGCATGGCCCTGGCGAATATCAACAATGAGACCCGCGGACGAAAGTTTCTGACGGAAGCGATCAGCCGCAAGGATAAGGCGTCGCCGCGCGAACGACTCTATATCGAAGCCCTCGATACGCGTTACAAGCGGGACGGCAAGGACGAGCGGAGCAAGAAGGACCGCCTGACGGCTTATCTGAAGGCGATGGACAACATCGTCCTGCAGCATCCGGACGACATTGAGGCCAAAGCCTTTCTGGCCTGCGGCCTGTGGGAAAGCCGGTCCGAAGTCCCCATCGCCAGCCAGGTGGCTGTCAACGCGCTGCTGAAAGAGGTCTTCGCGGTCAACCCGATGCATCCGTGTCACCACTACGTGATTCACCTGTGGGACTACGACCACGCCGAGCAGGCGCTGGCCTCGGCGGCACGGGGGGGGCAGGCGGGGCCCGGCATCGCCCACCTGTGGCACATGCCGGGACACATTTTCTCGAAGCTGAAGCGGTACAACGACGCCATCTGGCAGCAGGAAGCCTCGGCCCGCGTCGATCACGCCTACATGATCCGCGACCGCATCCTCCCCGACGAAATCCACAACTACGCCCACAACAACGAGTGGATGGTCCGCAACCTGCTCAACGCCGGGCGAGTGACCGAGGCGGCCGCCCTGTCTCGCAACCTGCTGGAGCTGCCCCATCACCCGAAGCACAACAAATATTCGTCGCAGGACAGCGCCCAGTACGGACGGACCCGGCTCTTTCAGACGTACAGCGACTACGAGCTGTGGGAGCTCCTGATCGCCGACAGTCAGACTCAGTACCTGCCGCCGACCGATCTGGACGCCGAGCAGGTCAAGCGTCTGCGTCATCTCGGACGGGCGTACTACCGGCTCGGTCGCAGGGACGATGCCCGTGCCCAGCGGACCATTCTCGAACAGCGACTCGGCCGATTCCGGGACGAACAGGAAGTCGCCGGCGCAAAAGCCGAGGCCCGCGCTCGAACCGAGAAGAAGGATGACAAGCAGGTCGAGGAAGCGACCAAGTCGGCCCGCCGCCCGTGGGATGAGAAGATTCGCATCATCGAACGCTCTCTCGATGAATTCCAGGGCCATGAATTGCTCGCCGAAGGCCAGGCGAAGGAAGCGCTGGCGGCGTTCAAGAAGGCCGCCGGCATGGACGACGTGTTCCTCGCCGAGATCCAGGAGCTGGCCGGCGAGAAAGACGAGGCCCTCAAGAAGCTCAGAAACCATGTGAATTCACACGAGCGCGAGGCCCGACCGCTGGCCGCGCTGGTTCAAATGCTCTGGCGGCAGGGCCAGCGCGAAGACGCAAAGAAAGAGTTCGAAACGCTTCGCAAGGACTCCGGTCGGATCGATCTGGCGGCCCCCGTCTTCGCCCGCCTGGCCCCCATCGCCGGCGAACTGGGCTTCGGCACGGACTGGCGCATGGCGGGCGAGCTCCTCGCGGACATCGGCGAGCGCCCCGCGCTCGACAGCCTGGGGCCGGCCCACTGGTCCCCCCCTTCCGTGCCGGACTGGCAACTCGTCGACGGCGACGGGAAAGTTCACGCGCTGGCCAGCTATCGCGGCAAACCGGTGGTGGTGATCTTTTACCTGGGCTTCGGCTGCCTGCATTGCGCCGAGCAATTGCAGAAATTCGGTCCGAAGACCAAAGACTTCACGGACGCCGGAATTTCCCTCGTCGCGATCAGCTCGGATTCGCCCGCGAACCTCAAAAAATCGCACGAGCGCTATTCGGGAGGGAAGTTCCCGTTTGAGATCGTCTCCGACGCAGGCCTGCAGATCTTCAAGGCGTACCGGGCCTTCGACGACTTCGAACGGAAGCCCCTGCACGGGACGTTCCTGATCGACGCCGACGGACGCCTGCGCTGGTGGGATATCGGGCACGAGCCCTTCATGGACCCCGACTTCGTGCTGAATGAGGCCCGCCGGCAACTCCAACCCGGAACGCTGGTCATCGCGCCGGAGCCGGCCTACGATCCGCACCATCCCGCGAGCGCCCTCGATTTCATCAACCCCCGCCCGACGACGCCCGCTTCGAAAACAGAAGCCGCCGGCGGCTGAGCGCAGGCCGCTCCTCAACCGAATTGGAACTCATGAGCCTGCTCGAACAGACCGCCGCCTGGGTGAAAGCCCATCACGCCGGCGACAGCTCCGGCCACGACTGGTGGCACATCGACCGCGTCCGCCGGATGGCCCTGCGGCTGGCGCAGGACGAAGGGGCCGATCCGTTCGTCACCGAACTGGCCGCCCTGCTGCACGACGTCGGGGACTGGAAGTTCCACAACGGCGACGAGAAAGCCGGCTCGCGCATCGCTCGCGAATGGCTGATGACGCATCACGCGGCCGAAGACCTCGTCGTCCATGTCTGCGGGATCATCGATCAGCTCTCGTTCAAAGGGGCCGGCGTGAATACCGACATGCCGTCGATCGAGGGACGCTGCGTGCAGGACGCCGACCGGCTGGACGCCATCGGCGCTATCGGAGTCGGACGGGCCTTTGCCTTCGGCGGCAAGTTCGGACGACCGATGTACGATCCCGACATCCCGCCGGAACTGCACGCCACGTTCGCCGCCTACAAGAGCAAAGGCGGTCCCACGCTGAATCATTTCTCCGAGAAGCTGCTGCTCCTGCGGGATCGCATGCAGACGGCCGCGGGGAAACGGCTCGCCGCCTCGCGCCACGAATTCCTGGAGACCTTCCTCCAGCGATTTCTCGCGGAGTGGAGCGGAGACGCCTGAGGAGAACGCCGCCTCAGCATCGTCACCCGGGACTCCCTCAGAAGCTGACCTTGCCCGCCGGGGCTTCCTCGACTTCGGCCTCTTCCGCATCCGCACTCTCCGGCAGCGGCTTGGCCTGGTCCCCGCCGAACGGCAGCAGCCGCGGCGGCGACCAGCGCGATCGGGGCTTGCCGTCCCCGCTACCGGCGGCCTCGACGTCGCCAGCGCTTTCAGAATCCTTCGGCGTTGAGCGACGGAACAAGCTCCGCGGCGGCGTTCCCTCTTTCTCGACGACCGAGGGATCGTACGGATCGACTTCCGGTTCGTCTTCGGCCGGCGTCTCCGTCGGCGAAGTTCGTGGCGCACCGCCGGCCGGCGGCTCTTCCTCCGCACCCCACCACCAGCGGGACGCGGCTTCCCGGCCTTCCTTGCTGAGGCGGGACGGCGACTTCTCCGGCGGCAGCGGATTCAGCAGCGGCCGGCCCGACGCATATTCGGGCCCCAGTTCGGCAAGCTGCTTGCGGGCCGGCTCTGCCAGCCGCGTCTTCCCGTAACGATCCACCAGCAGGTGTAGATAGACCGAGGCCGAGGTCTTGCGATTCTTTTTCAGATAGAACTGTGCCGTGTCCCAGAGCTGCAGCGCCTTCTGGTCTTCGATTTTCGCCAGTTCTTCTTTCAGCCGTTCTTTGTCGCCCGTGTCGCCATAGAGCCGCAGCGTCGCTTCCTTGAGCTGCTCGGCTTCTTCCAGCGACTTCACGTCGTACGCCGGCCCCTGGTACGACATCAGCTTCACGTGCGAGCCGAGCTCGAACGCCTGCTGCAGATGCGGGCTGGTCGGATACTGCTCCCGAAGCGTCGAGAACAGGTGGTCGGCCTCCAGGAAATTCCCCCGCCGGGCGTAATGGCTGGCCGCCAGCATCAGGGCGTCGTCGGCCAGCGGTCCGGTCGTGTCGTGCAGCCAGATCGCCCGCAGGGCGGCGACGGCGTTCCCTTCGGTATCGAACAGCGGACGCGTCTTGTCGGTCAGATTCGGAATGAAAACGGGGGTCGCGGATTTCTCGGGCGGCTGTTCGGCCGGCAGCTTCTGACGGGGCTCTTCCAGGTTGACCTGTTGAATCTCGCTCATCTGCGCGACCTGCGGGTGATCGAGCCAGATCATTGCAATCTTGAACAGCCGCTGAGAAACCGTGTCGAGATGCCGCGTGCTGGGGTAGTCCCGCAGCAGCTCGGCATAAGCGTCGTGCGACTTGGAGAACTTCTGCTGCTCGAACGCCGACTCGCCCCACATGAACAGGGCGTCTTCTCGGATGTCGCTGTGCTTGAACTTCTTCCCTTTGGAGAGCTTCTTGAAGGCCCCTTCGGCTTCCTCAAACTGCCCCGCTTCGTACAGCTCATTCGCCGCGTTGTATTCGTCGGTCCCGATCAGCGGCTGCGACAGATCGGCGTTCGGGTCGTCCTGCTTGCCGCGAAGAAAGTTCCGCAGTCCCCGCTCGCCCGGTCCCTGGACCGAGTCGATGTTCGGCAGCTTGTCGTCCAGCAGGAGTTTTTTCTCCCACGGCAACGCACACCCCGCGGCGCCGGACAACAACCAGCAGATCGCCAGCGCCACGCCGTGACGGGCGACCGACGATCGAAAGTGGCGAGTCCGGCTGAGCATGGCAGTCCGTCAGGCGGCGTGAAACGGCGAGCGTCGACTCCGTGTCGAGACTCGGGGTGCATCGTGTACCTTGCGGTGTTCGCCAAGGTCAATGGCGGATTCCCGGATCGAGGACTCTGCGATCGGCGAGGTCCGATTTTCTGCCCCGGAATCGGCACTTCCTGCCGGCCGGGCCGCCCGACTCGGGGACGCTGGGGTGACTTCCCCGGAAACGTGAAACCGGGGCTCAAGAGCCGGCCATCGGGCGCTACCAGGGGACTTCCATCATGTCGACAATCCGCCGGGCGAGGCGGTCGACGGCTTCCTGCGTCGCCGTCGCAAGCGACTGACCGACTTCCGGGGCCATTTCGGCCTGGCCGATCAGCGGAATGTCGGCCGGAGCGATGGGAACTTCCTGCTGGGCCAGAATTTGGCCGTTTCGCAGATCCTCCCAGCTCACCCGCACCAGATAAGTGAGCTGCAGCTCGCGCGGATCGTCCTGAGACGTTTCCCCCAGCACATCCTTGCGGACGTCGACGATTTTGCCCGACAGCCGCGTGTCGGCTTCCGGTCCCCTGGCCAGACGATACGGCGTCCGCCGGGTGATTTCCTTCTGCACCGCTTCGGTGAGCTGAAACTCAATCCCCCGGCGATACCCGGTATTCTCGAAGATCGGGACGCTGACCGTCCGCAGTTCGGGGCTGTACGATTGACCGACCATATAGCCGCAGCCGGGCAGCAGCAGCCCCAGTCCGCCGGCGATCGCGCCGCGCAGCCACGACCGCCGCGATACGCCGTCGCCAGCGCCGCCGCAGGTCCTTCGATTCAACTCGTCGCTCTTCCCCGCCACGGAACCTGCCTTTTCAGCCCGACTTCCGGACGCGGAACCATACCTGCGACCACTCCCCCGGAGCAAGATCAGCTTTCTCGCCCTTCGCCCCGGCGGGGCGCAGGAATATAGCCACGGGTGGAGCGGCGCGGTGGCGAAGCCACCCGACGCGCAACCCGTGGTTCGGTCCCGAACCAAGATTCAGGGAGCCCCGGCGGGGCGAAGGAAACGGGGCCGCACGCCTCGACTCACCAGTTTGCCACTTCGCCGCTCCAGCCAGGGCCGTTCGACATTGGCGGGCGTTGTTTCTCACGGGCTCACACTGTCAGACCGAGGTTCGGCGAACGTCCCTCCGATGTACGACGGGCGTCCACGTCCGTCGACCTCTTCGATGCGGTGATTCGCGGATGAAACACGGCGGACGTGGACGTCCATCGTACGGGAATTTCGCGGGCAGGCGCTCGATTGACAACGGCCCCCTCTCAATCCCGCCTCGCCACCAAGATCGCCTCTTGCCGCAAACGTTTCACGGATCTATAAACCGGCCGCTGTTTTCGGCGGGAAGCACACTGGAGCCGGCGTCGTGACCGAAACCGTTCCCGATTTCACCGTTGTCATCCCGACCTATAATTACGGGGCCTACCTCGAACGCGCCGTCGACTCGGTCCACGCGCAGACCGGCCCCACGCGCGAGATCGTGGTCGTCGACGACGGTTCCACGGACGACACCCCGGCGGTCGCCGCCCGGCTCGCCGCAAAAATCACGTACGTCCGCCAGCCGAATGCCGGAGTCGCCGTCGCCCGCAATGCGGGAATCGAACGCGCTCGCGGCCGCTATATCCTCTTCCTCGACGCCGACGACCGGCTCGCCGACGGCGCCCTGGAACACTTTCACCAGGCCGCGATCGAACACCCGGAGGCGGTGACGCTGCTGGGGGGCTATCGCAGCATCGGGATCGACGGCATCCCGGTTCCGAAACGCTCATTGCCGCGCATGACGACCCCGACCGAAAACTTCCGCCGCTACGTCTGCCGCGATTTCACGATCGCCAGCGGCATGGCCGCCGTCCGACGGGACGCCCTCGGCGACATCCGCTTTCCCTCCGGCGTCACCAACGGCGAAGACGTCGTTTTCTTCGGTCAATTGCTGGCCTGGTTTCCCTGCTGGTCATTTCCCGCCGTCGTCGTCGAAATGTTCGACCACGCCGCCCGCGCGCGGCGTGACTACTCCCGGCACCTGCAGAACGGCACAAAGACCGTCGACGCCCTGTTCCAGCCCGGCGTTCTGCCGGCGACGGCGTTAAAACTGCGCCCGGTATTTGCCTCGCGCTGGCTGCTGAGCCTGGCCCGCGCCGCCCTGCAGGGAGGCGACCGGAAGACCGCGCGGGCCTGCTACCTGAAGGTCCTCCGCCAGCGAGGTCAGGATCTGCTGAACCTGAAACAGCTCGGCCGGCTCGTCCGCGCCTGCTGGCCGGGGACAGGCTCTTTCCCTCGTGAACTTGCACGGGGCTGAGCCAGCGCGGTCGGGGAAGCTTCCAACCAGAGTGGATCCTGGCACGCGAGAAGGATCGAGTATATGCGCATTTCAGAGTTCGTCGGCGTGAGAGCCTCGCTTCAATCAACGCTGCCAGGTGTGAGAGTATTACAGAAGCTGCACTGGCGGATGATATTAGTTGGCATTGGGGCGGCGTTGGCGATGTGTGCATATACCGTGTGCACGCCGGCAGTGTATTGCATAGAGCGTATGGCAGTAACAAGAAGCGAGTGGTCTATTCCGGTGGGAAACGAATACCGTCCGGCACTGATCATGATGCAGTGGGTGCCAAGCAGGCACGCGTTTTTGTCTTGGTCGCAAATATGGGGAGTTGACAAGGAGTTCGAGCGGGCGGAGATGGTGCTGGATATGAAACGGGCGTTTCAGCGTGATCCTCAACGGGCATTGTTCGAGTATGAGCAGAAGTCGATGTGCCAGTTGCCGCCGAAGTCAGCGAGAATGGTCTTTGACTAGGAGAGCGTCCTCGGGCGATACTAAGAAGCGAATTCGTTACATAACTCGACAATTCCGCGACGTCGCAATGCGACGGGAATTTACCGGCGGCAGAGCTTGATCACACCCTCGTGTAGCGCTGCCATACCGCCTGAGCCTGAGCGCCATTCATCCCCCACCAACACCTCCGTGACCCCGTCAGGGGTCAAAGAGGGTCGCCAGGGGTTGAGGAGCGCTTCGCTCCGACACCGCTGGAATTCGAGCGACCACAACACACCGTCGCCATGTTGATACCAGGCATGCCGGACAAAGACACGCCCATCGCAGACTCTGGGACGTGCCACCCAAGCCCACTTCTTCTCCTCACGAACCACCCAGCCACTATCCACTAGCCACTTCTTCCAGCCTCCCCCGCTCTAATCCGCCACCGCCAGCACCGTCCACGGGTACTTCACCGAACCCAGCTTGTGCAGCGCCGCTTCCGCCGCCTGTAACTGACCCGTCTTCGTCCGGTGCGTCATGATCACCAGCGGCACGACCGGCGTCGGGCTGTCCCCTTCCACCTCCGGCGCTTCCCGCTGAATGACGCTCGCCAGGCTGATGTTGTTCCGGCCCAGAATATCCGTGATGTCCGCCATCACGTGGGGACGGTCATCCACCGCCAGCCGCAGATAGAACCGGCTCGCAGTCTCTTCGAGCGGCGCGATCGGGAAGCCGGCGCTCTCGCCCCACAGGTCGAGCCGCGAAAACGTGAGCTGCGCCCGCCCGATCGCCATGTCGATGATGTCCGCCGTCACTGCCGAGGCGGTCGGATCCTGTCCCGCCCCGCGTCCCGAATACCACACGCTCCCCACGACGTCGCCATCGAGCAGAATCGCGTTGAACGGGCCGTGCGTCATCGCCAGCGCCCTGTCCCGGCGGATCAGCGTCGGACGGACGCTCAACTCCAGCCGCCCCTCCACCAGCCGGGCCGACGCCAGCAGCTTGATCGTATAGCCCAGGTCCCCCGCGTATTCGATATCGGCCTGCTCCAGCTTGTCGATCCCCGAACAGTGGAACTCCGACAGCGGCACCTTCGTGCCGAAGGAGAGCTGGGCCAGGATCCCCAGCTTCTGCGCGGCGTCCGTCCCGTTCACGTCCAGCGCCGGGTCGGCTTCCGCATAGCCCAGTTCCTGCGCTCCGCGCAGAGCGTCCGCATACGTCTGACCCCGCAGCAGCATTTCAGAGAGGATGTAATTGCTGGTGCCGTTCAGAATCGCCTGGATGCCGACGATCTGGTTCGCCGCCATCGACTGCCCGACCGCCGCGATGATCGGAATCCCCCCCGCCACTGCGGCCTCAAAGGCGACCGTCCGGCCGAGTTCCCGCGCCAACTGAAAAATCTCGTCGCCATGCTCGCAGAGCAGCGCCTTGTTCGCGGTCACGACGTCCTTGCCGGCCTTCAGCAGCTCCAGGACGACTTCGCGGGCCGGGTGAATCCCCCCCATCAGCTCAACGGCGACCTTGATTTCGGGATCGCGAATCACCGCCTGGACATCGTCCGTCAGCACGCCGGCCGGCAACGCCAGATCCCGCGGCTTGCTCAGATCGCGCACGACGGCCCGCCGGATTACCACCGGTCGGCCGCTCCGCCGCGTAATCCGGTCGGGATGATTCAGCAGAATCTTCGCCACGCCGGTCCCGACGTTGCCGACGCCAATCAAACCCAACTGCAGCGGTTCAGCGGACATACGTGTTCTCAAAGTGCAAGTCGGCCCGGATGCGAAGCGGGGCCGAACGTGTTAAGCGGATCGCCAGTCTGCGGTTGTCCGCTTGCAGCGGACGGCGGGACGTCGCATCCTAGTCGGCCCGCAGACAGCTTGGCAACGGAGGGGAACGCTCTGCGAACGTTCGCAAGGAGTTCCCCGGCACTCGGAGAAAGATCATGACCGTCACGTTCGGCGAGCCCCGGCGCTTGCAGATCGGTGCGGTGACGTATCTAAACTCGAAACCGCTCGTGGAGGGCCTCGCCGAGCTCGCGGCCGGGGCCGATCTCCGGCTGGACTACCCCAGCCGGCTGGCGGACGACCTGACCAGCGGCCGGCTCGACGTCGCTCTGATTCCCTCAATCGAGTATTTCCGGGGCGACGGCCGGTATGAAGTCGTGTCCGACGCCTGCGTGGCGGCTCGCGGGCCGGTGCTGAGCGTCAAACTCTATACCCGCGTTCCCTGGAACGAAATCCGCACGCTGGCGCTCGACGAAGGGTCCCGCACCAGCGCCACGCTGGCCCGCGTCCTCCTGGCCGAACGCTTTGGCGTCCGGCCGGAACTCCTCCCGTTGCCGCTCAATCGACCGGTCCTGGAGAGTCCCGCCGACGCCCTGGTGATCATCGGCGACCGGGCGATTTCCTCGCCGGAAGAGCAATTCCGCGACACGTGGGATCTGGGGGAGGAGTGGAATCGCTGGACCGGTTTGCCGTTTGTCTTTGCAATGTGGGTCACCCGGGCCGACTGCGATCTGGGGCCGGTGGAAGAGGCCCTGTCGCGGGCCCGCGATCTGGGGGTCGAGCGGCTGGAAGCCATCGCCCGCCGGGAGGCTCCGTTGCTGGGACTCAGCCTGCCGACTACGATTCAATACCTGCGGGAAAACCTGCACTTCGTGCTCGGCGAGCCGGAGCGGAAGGGCCTGCAACTCTTTTATCAGTATGCGTCCCGGTTGGGACTTGCGCCGTCAGGAGTCGACCTTGTCTGCCGAAGTTGCCCGAGTCCTCGCTAAAGCCGTCGACGGCGAACGCATCAGCACCGACGAATGCCTCACGCTCCTCCGGTCCCACGATCTGACGGCGATCGGCCACGCCGCGGATCAGGTCACCCGTCGGCTGCATCCCGAGCCGTATCGCACGTACAACATCGACCGGAACATCAATTACTCGAACGTCTGCGCGGCGGTCTGCGACTTCTGCGCGTTCTATCGCCCGCTGAAGCACGAAGAGGCGTACGTCCTCTCGACCGAAGAAATCCTGCACAAGATCGAGGAAACCGTCGGCCTGGGGGGCGACCAGATCCTGATGCAGGGGGGCCTCCACCCGACGCTACCGCTGTCGTGGTACGAAGACCTCCTGCGGGCCATCAAGCAGGCCTATCCTCAGGTCAACATTCACGGTTTCAGCCCGCCGGAGCTGTTCCATTTCGCCAAAGTCAGCAAGCTCCCGCTCCGCGAAGTCCTGGAACGGCTCAAAGCGGCCGGTCTGGGAAGTTTGCCGGGAGGAGGCGGCGAGATTCTGGTGGACCGTGTCCGGAAAGAAATCACCCGAGGCAAGGTCCTCACGGACGACTGGTTGAACGTCCATCGCGTCTGGCACGAACTGGGCGGCAAGTCCAGCGGCACCATGATGTTCGGTCACGTGGAGACGCTCGAAGACCGCGTCGAACACCTCGACCGGATCCGCCAGCTCCAGGACGAAACCGGCGGCTTCACCGCCTTCATCTGCTGGACGTTCCAGGCCCCGGAACACGCCCCCTGGTTCGGCGGCGACCGGGCCGGCGGCGTCGACATGTCGAAAACTCCAGAGGCCGGCGCATTCGAGTATCTGAAGACGCAGGCCATTTCCCGCCTCTACCTCGACAATGTCCCCAATATCCAGTCTTCCTGGGTCACGCAGGGAGACAAAATCGGCGGTCTGGCCCTCATGTTCGGCGCGAACGACATGGGGAGCCTGATGATCGAGGAAAACGTCGTTGCCCAGGCGGGTACCGTTTACCATCTGACCCTGGAAATGATCCGCAGTCTGATTCGGGATGCGGGATATATTCCCCGGCAGCGGAACGTCTTCTACGAATACATCGACGAGACCGATCCGCAGGATCTTGCGCCTCGCGCCAGCAGGACCCTCCTGCCGGTGCTGAATTGACCGATTGGCCCGTTTGACCGGCCCGCGCGACCGGACGGAACGCGGTCCGGATGCTAGACTTGAGAACGCCCGGTATGCACCGACCGCGACCGGGTCGATCCTCTGGTTGCGAGACCGAGATTCGGAGCCAGCACGCTTCATCCTTAACGGCCTGCCCCGCGCATGATCACCGTCGAACGACTGACGAAGCGTTTCGCGGACCTGCGGCAGGGGGGCGTCACCGCTCTCGACAACGTGAGCTTCGAGGTCAAACCGGGCGAAATCTTCGGCCTCCTCGGCCCGAACGGCGCCGGCAAGACCACCTGCATGCGGATCCTGAGCACAGTCCTCAAGCCGACCTCCGGGACGGCGATCGTCGCGGGCTACGATGTGGCCACCCACCCGGCGGAGGTCCGCGGCCAGATCGGTTTCATGTCCGGCAACACCGGCATCTACGACCGGCTGTCCGCCTGGGAGACGGTGGAGTATTTCGGCCGCCTTTACGGTATCCCCGAGGACCGGTTGCAGGAGCGGATTACGCACCTGTTCGAGCGGCTGCAGATGACCGAAATCCGCGACATGCTCGGGTCCAAAATGTCGACCGGCATGAAGCAGAAGGTTTCCATCGCGCGGACCATCGTCCACGACCCGCCGGTCATGATCTTCGACGAGCCGACCAACGGCCTCGACGTGCTGGTCGCCCGCAAAGTGATCGACGAAATCCGCGCGTTGCGCGACCAGGGGAAATGCATCATCTACTCGACGCACATCATGCGGGAAGTCGAGAAGCTCTGTCACCGGATCGCCATCATCTACAAGGGCCGGATCCTCGCGATCGGCTCGCTCGACGAACTGCGCGAGCAGCATCAGCGCAACGACCTGGAAGAGCTGTTCTTCGCGCTGGTCGATCGCCACGATCAGGCCGCTGCCGCCAGTCTGCATCTCTGAAGGGTCGACCCGTAGCGTTTTGCGATTGAGAACACATGCCCTCTGATAGCGCCGCCGCATGAACTGGATCAACGTCCTGATCGTCTTTCAGCGAGAGGTCCTGGATCAGCTCCGCGACCGGCGGACGCTGTTCATGGTGGCTGTGCTGCCGTTGCTGCTGTATCCGATCCTCGGCATCGGCATGGTGCAGATGATGCTGCTCTTCTCCGAGCAGCCCCGGACCGTCGTCGTGCTGGGGACCGCCGAACTGCCGCCCTCGGGGCCTTTGCTGCTCGAAGACGGGCACTTCGTGCGCGATCTGTTCCGGACGGCCGACGACGCCGACAAACTGGCCGTCGTGGACGATCAGCCGCCGATTAAAGACTCCGACTCAGATCGGGCAACGCTCCTCAAGACCGCCCGGACGCTGGCGGACCGGTTGCTCAAGCTTCGCACGCACGAGCTGCCCGAGCTCCGGAAACAGGGGACTCTGCCGCCGGAGATTCGCGAGCAGCACCTGAACGACGCGCTCGGCGCCAGCGGGATGCAGGTGCTGGTCGTCTTTCCGCCCGGCTTCCAGCAGCATCTGGAGCAACGCCGCCGGCAGCTTGAGAATCGCGAGCTGACTTCCGATGAGTTTCCGCGTCCGCTGGTCGTCTACAACAGCGCCGACGAGAAGTCGCAGATTGCCTATACCCGCGTCAGCGACGCGCTGCGAAGCTGGGAAAAGCGCGTGCTCCGCAGCGAGCTGAAGGCGGGAGGGCTCCCGGAAAACCTTCCCAGTCCGGTCGACGCCGACGTCCTGGACCTCGCCGATCAGGTGCAGCTCTCCGCCAATGTCTGGAGCAAGCTCTTCCCGGCCCTCCTGGTCATCATGGCGCTGACGGGAGCGTTTTACCCCGCGATTGACGTCGTCGCCGGCGAAAAAGAACGCGGCACGATGGAGACGCTGCTGATCAGTCCCGCTTCGCGCACCGAGATCGTGCTGGGAAAATTCCTGACGGTGCTCCTCTTCAGCATCTCGACGGCGGTCCTGAATCTGCTCAGCCTCGGCGGGACCGGCAAATATATGGTCTCGCTCGCCGGTACCGGCCGGGGTGTCGCCTCCCGCCTGGGGGACCTGTCCCTGCCCCCGGTGAGCAGCATCGCCTGGGTTCTCGTGATGCTGCTCCCCCTCGCGGCGCTCTTCAGCGCACTTTGCCTGGCGCTGGCGACCTTCGCCCGCAGCAACAAGGAAGGGCAGTACTATCTGACGCCGGTGCTGATGGTGACGATGGGTCTCACCGTGTTCTGCCTGTCGCCGGGGGTCGAGCTGGAGCCGTTCTACAGCGTGATGCCGGTTATGGGGCCGTCGCTGCTGCTGAAGGAACTGCTGCGCAGTTCGGGGAACATCGGCGAGCTGTCGCTGTTTGCGATTCCCGTGCTGATCTCCTCGGTCGGCTACGCCGCCCTGGCCCTCTGGTGGGCGATCGACCAGTTCGGGCGTGAAGATGTGCTGTTCCGCGAGGCCGAGCGGTTCGATCTCCGGCTCTGGATCGTGCATCTGTTTCGCGATAAAGAGCTGACGCCGTCGTTTGCCGAGGGGATGTTCTGCTTTATCGCCATCATGCTGCTGCAGTTCGCCGCGATGAAGTTCATGCAGGCCCCGCTGCAGGGAGTGACCGCCGCCAGCCGTTCGACGGCGATGATGCAACTGCTGATGATCCAGCAGCTCGTCATCATCGCGACGCCGGCCCTGATGATGGGGGTCATGCTGACCAGCAGCATTCGGGCGACGTTCCGGCTGCGCTGGCCGAGATCGATCGAACTGGCGGCCGCGCTGGCGCTGCCGGTGGTGCTGCACCCGGTCGTTCTGACTCTGGCGGGACTGATTCAGGGGTTCTTCCCGCCGTTGCCGCCGGCAGTCGTCGAGGCGCTCGGGAGCATGACGGACGACAGTCAGCCGTTGTGGCTGGTGCTGCTGGCCTTCGCCGGGGCGCCGGCCCTCTGCGAGGAGATCGCGTTCCGGGGCTTCATTCTGAGCGGCTTCTGCCGCGGCGGCCGGATCTATATTGCGATGGTGTTCAGCAGCCTGGCGTTCGGCGTGATGCATCTGATCCCGCAGCAGGTTTTCAACGCCTCTCTGCTGGGGCTGGTGCTGGGGCTGATGTGCATCCGCAGCCGGAGCCTGGTTCCGGGCATCGCGTTTCACTTCGTGTTCAACGGGCTGGAGGTCGTGCGGAACCGCTACGGTGCGCAGCTCCCGGCGGGGGGGGGCTGGGACTACGTCTGGAAGGTCGAGGAGGGGAGTCTGGTCTACCAGCCCCTGCTGGTCCTGACGTGCCTGGCGGCGGGAACGGCGCTGATCGTCTGGTGGTGGAGGCAGCCTTCGCCGGGGAAGATTCCGGTGCGCGGGGAGCGATTAGCGAGCAGGGAGTAGCCGGAGGGGAGGGGGGATGATCGCTGATTGACTCGGCCCCATATTGTGGTGGACCGCCGTTGCGCGATTGCGGTACGATACACCTATCCCAGTGGACATCCTCTGCCGATAAGGACCGCCATGACTCACGTCGTCGCCGAGCCGTGCTTCAACTGCAAGTACACGGATTGCGTAGTCGTCTGCCCGGTCGATTGTTTCTACGAGGGGGAGTCGATGCTGTTCATCCATCCCGACGAATGCATCGACTGCGAGGTATGCGTTCCGGAATGTCCGCCTCAAGCAATCTTCCACCATGAAAGTCTTCCTGAAGAATGGAAGGACTACTCGGCACTGAATGCCGAAATGGTCGAGCAGTGCCCGCGCATTACGGAAACGCAAGAGTCGATCGGTGGGCCGATGTACGAATTCGCTGGAGAAGGCAAGCACTTTATTGCATATCACAACACAGAGAAAATCGGCCACGAATTCAATGGCGAACGCTTTGTTCCTGGGGAGCGCTGGAACTGGTCGACCAAGAAGTCACCGGAACAATTCCTTGGTGGAAAGATCTGGTGCGTGAGCGGACAGAGTTCGCCTCGACGTTACCTGGCATATGGCTGGTATGAAGCTGATGAAATTGAGGCGATGGACGATGGTGATTTCCCGTTTGTTATCTGCGGTGACGTCGGATTCGCGTTTCCTAAACCCGTGTGCCTGAACGATCAGCCGTGGATTGCAGGGTTTCTGAAGAGCCAAAGCAATTTCAGCCTCGGAATGCAGCAGATTCATCCGGATTTCGTCAGGGAATTGGAAGAACTGGGACGCAGTTGCAGAGATTTGCAACTCGTTGTGCCAAGCGATGACGGAGGGAAACAGGCCCCATCAACGCCGACGCAACAGGGGTTCCAAGCGTCGCCGGAGGATCGCAAACTGATCGAGTCGTACGCGGTCGGCTGGGCAAAGGAGCATTTCGAGGAGCAAGGATTCGTGGTCGAAGTGGTTGGCAAGCCTTTCGACCTCCGATGCACTCGAGAGAGCGAATTCAAATTCGTCGAGGTTAAAGGAACTGTGGGACAGCTTGGCGAAGTAATTCTGACAAAGAACGAAGTCGAGTTTGCACGGCAGAATAGGAGCCAAATGGTTTTGTTCGTCGTGCACGGTATTCAACTAGTAGATGACGCGATTGCGAGAGTCGCTGTCGGCGGCGACGTGTTTCTTCAAGACCCTTGGGTCGTTGATGAGCACGGTGAATTGACTGCGAATCAATACAGATATAGGCTGCAGGCAGATGGTATGTTACTGGTTGTGCAATATAAATAGGTGTGTTAATCCGGGAAATAAATCATCCCGGTTCGGCGGGTGGCGCCGATTGGATTTGTGAGACATGTTGGTGTCGCGCGCCGATGCGACATTTGAAGTCGGGCAGGCGATCGCCCACAAGTGTGACCGCGGCCTGCCAGTCAACTTCCAACGGCTGCGCCCCTCAGGAGGCCTGCTGATGGCGAAGCGAGATGAACCTGTTGTTGTCGACGAACGGGACGACCTGTTTCGCCGGTTCTACGAGGGATTGCACAAGAAACTGACTGCCGACCCGTCGCTGGAGCAGCGAACATGGGTTCGCAAACGCAACCGTTACGAGACGAGCAGCCACGGAACCTGGTTGAATTTCATTGTTCTTGAGGGGAATTGCCGAGTCCAAATCTACCTGGAGCGTAAAGGCGATCCCAGTTGCCGAGAGATCTTCGACGAGCTGCTGGCGAGTCGCGTGAAGATCGAGGCAAGCAGTCGTCGGCCGCTGGAGTGGAAGGGAGATGATCTCAGCAAGCAACCGACGATTGTCATGCAGGTGGATCGTGATGAACTGGGCGACGAAGCTCAATGGGAGGAAGTTCAAGCGGCGATGATTGCCGCGATGATCCGGTTCGATGCGGCGATGGCTCCGTATCTGGACCGCTACTGTACTGGTGGAGTCGTCGATCTGTCTCACAATAGGAACGCCCAACGGGAGGCCCGCTGATGCCGCTCACTGAGATCAGCGCAGTGCGGCTCAATCCGGCGGGTGGTACCGACTGGTCGTCTGCGTCCCATCGGTATCGCGTATCGATGAGAGGTTTGGAGCGGGATCGACGATCAATCGCTTTCGCATTTGCCGCCTGCGAGAAAACTTCCGACGGCTGCGCTGCTCAGGTAGGTTGCAGACGACCAACTTGAGCCACCCTTTGACGTCCCCTGTTCGGCGTCTGGGTTCACCCCCGCAACCCGATCACCTGCACGACTGAAGCCACCCCCGTGTGGTACTCTCCCTCACGAACCTCCCGCTCCAGCTCGCGGGCGTGGAGGAAGTCCAGGCCGGCGAGTTCTGCGGTCAGGTCGGCCAGCGAGACCAGCATGTCCGGGTCCTGCGGGCCGCCGGTTCCGCGGCCGATCTGCTGCGGCGTGTAGGCCTCCAGCACAAAGACTCCGCCCGGCTGCAGCCCTCGGACCGCCGCCGCGTAGAGCGGAACCCGGATCCGCCGGGGGAGGTGGCAGAAGATGGAGACGATGCCGGACCAGGCGCCCGGCTGGATGGGGAAGTCCGCCAGGTCGGCGGGCAGGGTTTCGATCGTCAGCCCCCGCTCGGCGGCCAGCCGTTGCGCCTTGGCGAGCCCGACTTCCGACTGGTCGACCGCGGTCACCCGATGACCGAGACTGGCGAGGTACGCCGCGTTGCGGCCTTCGCCCTCGCCGAGGGACAGGACGGGGCCGAGCGGAATCCGCGCGGCGGCCTCGGCGAGAAACTCGTTCGGCTCGGTGCCGTAGACATAGCCGGATTGAGAATATCGTTCGTCCCACATGGTGGTGCTGCCTGTCGCCCGAGGAGCTGCGTTGCGTTGTGCGATGAGAATACGTGGAGTGAATTGATTGTCAACAGGATGGGTGGTCCGCGGCGGACGAGGACGTCCGCCGTACGGACCGCGATCGGCTCCGGCGGGGGGAGTTTTTTACGCTTCCCCCGCCGGAGTCCGTCTGGCGGTTTCGAAGGGCCGGTGGAAGTCCCGGCGGTTCAAACACTTGATCAGGTTCGCCGGTCTTGCGGCCGGGTGAACGGGAAAAGCTCGACGTCGAGGCTGTGCGCACACGGGGTGCGCCCCTCGGACTTTCCTTGCGGAAAGCCCGTCGCTGGGCCCTGATCAGGCCCGGGTGAAGGGGTCGTTCCGGACGCCTGCGGAGGTCCGCAGACACGAGTGCACTTCCTTGACCCCTTCATAAATAGGGGGGTTGTTGCGCGGAAAGGTGTAAAGGCAGGAGTGGCTAGTGGCTGGTGGCTAGTGAAGAGAAGACGGAAAGCGACGCGGAGCGTCTGAAGAGTGCGTTCCCAAGCTGAGCCTGGGAACGAGATAATGGCGAAGTGGACGCGGGGGCGTCGGGGGAGGGCGTTTCCTGGCGGAGTTGGGGAACGAGGGAAACGGTAGCAGTGCTCTTGAACTCCGTCCGCGGGGCTTGCTGGATCGGGTCTCAGTTCTTCAGCCAGCCGCGAACGGTGTTCTGGGTGACGACGGCCTGGACAAAGGATACGTCCGCGCTCCGTCGTCCCCGATCATCAACCGTCTGCTCCGCCAGCCTGGCAACCGATTGCAGATCTCCCGACAACTCTTGCTGGAGCGTTTCGGCCGCCTGGATGCCCGGCTGATTCAGCAGGTCCGACCGCATCCGGAGGGTCCGGGCGAGATCGTAGATCGTTGCCGTTCCGCGCGTCTGGTAATCTGACTGCAGCGAAAAAGCTTCGCGCGACGAATCGAGCGCCGACTGCATTGCGGACCGTGCCGCCGAGGCATCTTCGCGGGCGACCGCCAGTCGGCAGTCCAGCGAAGCGAGAGAAAATCGGGCCAGCGCCACCTGATCCGCGCGTCCGAGGCCCCCCCCGTTGAGTGTGGCTGCTGCAGTCCCCAGCCGCTCGACGCCTTGAACCGCCGAGGCCAGTTGGGGGCGGAACGCCTCCCATCCGGCAATTGTCTCGGCAGTCGGCTTGCCGGACGAGTCCGACGGTCCTGCGGTGGCCAGTTCCGCGGCCTGGGCCAGTTGGAAGAAGTCGGACATTCCGGCCGCCAGGTACTCTTTGCGGAGCTCCCAGTTCCGCTGCGCCAACTGGCTGCGCTGTCTCAGTGCGGTTGCCGCCGCCGTCCGGTCGCCGCGAAGTTCGGCCAGATTCCGACGGGCATCCAGCGACAGCAGTTCGGTCAGCGTCCGGTCGGCATCGTAGTTCCAGGCCCCCGGCTGCCGGATGTCGCGCAGATCCGTCGCAGCCACAGCCGTCTGACGGGCCTGTCGCTCGAGGGCCGCACTGAGGTCTCCGTCGCGACCGGTCAACCGGCTGACGGACTTCGCCAGAGATACCGTTGCACTCTGCATTTCTGCGAAATCTTCCAAGGGCAGCAGCCCGCGCCGATACGAATCGAGCGACTGGTCGGACAGTTGTCGCAGGGCTCGACCGGCGGCTTCCACGGTCCGCTGTTGCTCGGCCGACAGTCGCACGGGGGTGGCCGAAACCCGCTCGCCGCGACCTGTGGCCAGGGTGACGGCGCGCGGCGCACGGACGACCGGTTCCTGCACCGGAGCGGCCGGAGCCGGCACGCGGGAACTTTCGGGAAGCGCCGGCGCCGGCGGTCGCGCCGGGCTGAACGGATCGAACGCTTCCGCGGAGGGAACGCCAGCATCCTGCGCTCGGGCCGATGGAAGCGAGGTCGCCCCGGCAAGCAGCAGGCTGCAGGCCAGAGCCGAGAGACGCTGGCGAACTCGATGATCAGTCTTCATCCCAGACCCTCTGGAGAGAATCGCAACGGGACGCCTTTCGGACCGCCGGCGGTTGGGGAATCGCTCGGGATGCGTACGGACCGAGGGCGCTACACCTCAAATTATCAGGCTCAAGGATTCCATCGACGCGACAGCCACGTGACAAAAAGCAGAAACTGCGGATAATTGCAGCAGATCCGCTCTCGCCGCAGATTTGTAAGGCCCGTTCATGATCCGTTCCCCCACCTGCCCAATTTGCCGCCGGGTCGTTCCTCCCGCCACGGCGCCCGGGCCGCACTTCAGTCCATTCTGCAGCAAGCGCTGCCAGCAGATCGACTTCTTTCGCTGGACCGAAGGGCGATATGCCATTGTAGAGCCCCTTGATCCGGAGACTCTGGAAGAACTGCAACTCGGCGAAGGTCTGCAGACGCGACCCTCGGAATCCGGGTTCGACGACGAGGATTTTGTGGGATAGTCGTTTTGCGAAGACTGGGTAGTGTGGTCCGGGTCGCCTCAATCCGTCATGGTCGTCAGAATTCGTTCGAGGACCTGCGCCGTCTTCGGGGCTGCAACATTTCCTCCTGCCGCCTGGCTCAGCCGCAGATGGCCGGCGAGCATTTGCAGGTCCTGCCGCGTGTCGATGTCGTACCACGGCGGCAGTTCCGCGAGTCGCAGCGCACTCCCGGCTCCCCGCTCGACGGTCTGGCTCAGGACTGTGGGTTGGCTCCAGTTGACCTGAGTAAAGATTGCCGGCGGAGCACCGCGGCAACCGATTAAGTAGTAGCCGCCATCCGTCGCCGGGCCGAGGACGCAATCCGCATCGCGAAGCTTTGTAAACGCTTCCGCCACAATTGCTTCCGGCAGCGTCGGGCTGTCGGAGCCGATCAGCACGGCGCCATCCTCCGGCCCCGGATTGGCCGTTGCAAAAAAAGCGTGCATCCGGCTTCCCAGATCCCCTTCAGGCTGAGGCCACAGCTCCCAGCCCGGGCCGGCGGCCTGTCGAAAATGCCGTTCGGCGTCTGGCGTCGCTGGCGAATATCCTAACCAACGACGATCCGCCGTCAGCCGGAACCGATCCAGCAGGTCGGCCGTCATCGCCTCGGCCAGCTCCGCCGCCGCAACGGGACCAATCGATTCCGCCAGCCGAGTCTTCACCCGGCCCGGTTCAGGAAACTTGGCAAACAGCCCCAGCGTCCGCATGGGCGAAATCTCACTGAATCAACACGCGACAACCTGCTGCAGGGAGGCATGTTACGAAAAAACTGGTCCTGGGTGTTCCCGCTCGGAGAATCGACATCATCCCCGCGAAAAGCGAGACTCAACCGAGGTTCCTCTACTCTTCCCAGCTTCTCCGGGTCCTCTGCGCCTCCGTGGTGAATCCTCTTCCGTCTTCTCCCCGGCGTTGACGGGGGCGGCTGGGGATCGATAATCCTCGGGAGAACCTGCCATCCGGGGACATTGTCCACGGCAGGTGACCGATTGACAGACGGAATCCGCGTTCTCGCTGTGCGTCATCCGATTTCGGATGGCAGACATTGGATTGCGAGGCGGATTCTCGGGAACGGGTGACATGACCAAGCGGATCTGGAATTTCTCGGCGGGCCCGGCGGTATTGCCGGAAAGCGTACTCGAAGAAGCGAAGGAAAACCTCCTGTCGCTGGGCTCCACCGGCATCGGCATCCTCGAACACTCCCATCGCGGCAAGGCCTTCATTGCCGTCTACGAAGAAACCGTGGCGCTCTGCCGGGAAGTCGGCGGAATTCCCTCCGACTACCAGGTGCTCTTCCTCCAGGGGGGGGCCTCCACGCAATTCTTTTCGATCCCGATGAACTTCCTGACCGCCGATCAGACGGCGGACTACCTGGTTACCGGGAGCTGGTCCGAGAAGGCGATCGAAGAAGCCAAACGCTTCGGCAAAACGCACATCGCCTGCTCCAGCAAGGACAAGAACTACTCGTATATTCCCAAGGCGATCAGCTATAGCGAGAAGCCGGCGTACGTCCACTTCACGTCGAATAACACGATCTTCGGGACGCAGTGGGCCGCCGAGCCGGAGATTCCGGCCGGCACGGACCTGATCTGCGACGCCAGCAGCGACATCTTCTCGCGGCCGATCGACGTCACAAAGTACGGCATGATCTACGCCGGCGCCCAGAAGAACCTCGGCCCTTCGGGCGTCACGCTGGTGCTGATGCGCAACGACCTCGTCGAGCGCGGTGCGAAAGACCTGCCGCCGATGCTGCAGTACCGCACGCACGCCAAAAACGACTCGATGTACAACACCCCGCCGACCTTCGCGATCTACCTCATGGGCCTGGTGCTGAAGTGGATCAAGGCCAACGGCGGCCTGGCCGGCGTCGGCGAACGCAACGCCGCCAAGGCCGGCAAGCTCTACGCCTACCTCGATCAGAGCAAGCTCTTCAAATCGACGGCCGCCACCGACAGTCGGTCACAGATGAACGTCACGTTCGTCACCGGCAACGAAGAACTCGACGCCAAGTTCTGCTCGGCGGCGACGAAAGCCGGCTTCGACGGCCTGAAGGGCCACCGCAGCGTCGGCGGCATGCGGGCCAGCATTTACAACGCGTTCCCGCCGGCCGGGATCGACGCGCTGATCGACTTCCTCAAGAAGTTCGAAGCCGAGAACGCCTGAGAGGATTTCGGGAATCGATGAGAACGGGTGGCCGGGGCAGGAGCGTCTTCGCGATGCCCCGGTTTTTCATTCTCTCCGGGGCTTCCTTTTGGTCACGCCCCGGCCCCCTGAGCGATTGAAGGATTGCCGATGACCGCTCCCGACGAGGACCTGGCTCACGCCGACATCGGCCTCGTCTGCGCCTTGCCGCTCGAAGTCGACGAATTCCTCAAACGCTGCGACCGGGTGCGGAGCTACACCGGCGGCGACTTCACGTTCAAAGGGGGCCGCTACGACAAGGCCCGCATCGCGGTCGTGGAGTCGGGAGCGGGTCAGGTCCGGGCCGCCCGCGCGACCCGAGCCCTGATCGAAGCCCACTCGCCGAAGTGGGTCCTCTCGATCGGCTTCGCCGGCGGACTGCTCCCCGAAATGCGCGTCGGCCACATCGCCGTCGCCGACGGCGTCGTAGAAGCCGATCATCCGCCGCTGAAAATCGACCTGAACATGCACAACGATCCCATGCACGGACTGTTTGTGGGCACGTTCGTCACCGTGAACCAGATCGTGCGGACGGTTGTCGAGAAGAGCGACCTGGCGGCGCATTCCCACGCCATCGCCGTCGACATGGAAAGCCACGCCGTCGGTCGCGTCTGTCAGGAGCTCGGAACGAAATTCATGGTCGTCCGCGTCCTGACGGATGACCTGACAGAAGACCTCCCCCCGGAGGTCCTGTCGATCCTCGGCAAGACCGGCTCCGTCCGCATGGGGGCCGTGCTGGGCTCGTTATGGAAGCGTCCCGGCAGCCTGCAGGACATGTGGAAGCTCCGCGAACGAGCCATGACCGCCAGCACCAAACTTGCCTCCTTCCTCGACGGCGTCGTCACCCAGCTCTACGCCGCCGAGCATTGATTCGAAGAGTTTGAACCACGAATCACACGAATCGGCACGAATGAATGTCAAGAGATTGAACCGCGGAAGGCACGAAGAACACGGAGTAGAGGCAAGACTGAGATAAAGTTGCTGGATCAGTGATGTTCTGTCCCAATCTTCCGTTTTGCACTTTGCATTTTTCATTTCTCATTTTGCACAGGATTTCAGGCCTTTCTCCTTCCTCATTGACTCGTTCCCAGGCTCCGCCTGGGAACGCCTCTCCAGGACGCTCGGCGTCTCTTCGCCTGCCATGATCCGCCCGCTAGTCTCTTCTTCTTCCTTCGTGCCAATTCGTGTGATTCGTGGTTAACTCTCCTCCCGTGACCCTGCCGCCGGCCGCCCCGCCGGAAATCTGCGCCCCGTCGCACACCACGCCGCACCCGCTGACGCTGTCGGCGCTGCTGCTGACGCTCCTCACCGTCGCCCTCTGGGGCGGCAATCCCGTCGCCACGCGCTACGCCACCGACGCCCTCCCCCCGATCACGGTCTCCGGGCTGCGGTTTGTCCTGGCTACGCTGGTGATGGTCGTCTGGTGTCGCTGGGAACGGGTCTCGTTCAAACTGGAGGCCGGCCAGTTCTGGCCGGTCTTCATCGCCGGCTTCCTGCTATTCGCCCAGATCGGCACCTTCACGCTCGGCGCCGCCTGGACCAGCTCTTCGCACGCTTCGCTCTACGTCAACACCTTTCCGTTCTGGGTCGTCGGTCTCGACCACTTCGTCACCCGCGGCGACCGCCTGACCGCACGCAAACTGGTGGGGCTCGCCGTGGCGGGGGGCGGCGTTTTCTGGCTGCTGCTGATGACCGCCGAAGGCCACGCCGGTCCGCAGCAGCGCGACCTCCCCTCGGTGGCCGGCGACGTCATGCTGCTCTTCAGCGCGTTTCTGCTCGGCGTGAAATTCGTCTACACCAAGGTCGCCCTGCGGGTGATCGGCGCCACCGAGCTGATCTTCTGGCACGACGTCGTCGCGGTCGCGCTGTTCGCCGTGACGGCCGCGCTCTTCGAACGCCCGGACTTCACCCACGTCCCGGCCTCCGCCTGGTGGGGACTGATCTACCAGGGGATCTTCGTCGGCGGACTCTGCTTCGCCATCCAGGCTCACATCCTGAAGCGGCACTCCGCCTCCCAGATCGCCGTCTTCAGCTTCGCCACGCCGCTCTTCGGCATGTTGCTCGGCATGCTGCTGCGCGGCGACCGGATGACGCTCTGGCTGGCGGTGGCGGGAATCGCCGTGGCGGCGGGGATCTATCTGGTGAATCGGAAGAGCTGAGACGCCTCAGAAGTCCATCGGATCGACTTTCTCCCCACCCGCCGGCGTCGCCAGCGATTTCAGAACCGCCGGATCGATCCTCTTGTTCAACGAACGGACCGAACCGTTGGCCATCGCGAAATTCACAGAACCCCGAAACGGACTCCCAAATCCGTCCGGCGAAGTATCGAGCCCCAGCGTCGGATCACGCCAGTTGGTCGCAACTCCCCACGCATGAAAGCTCGCGTTGATCTCTCCGGTGAAGAACGGCCGCGCGAAACCACATCTCAGTCCCGCGGCGAATGTGTCGGTGGTGGCGCAACATGATGGGAGCCCATCCGAGATGACACTTCTTGAGGCCACCAGAATCACAACGCTTTCAGCAAAGTCCCGTCAATAGAGGTTGCTCAAATCGCGCAAACGCAGTATCAGCTATCCACCAGCTTCTGATCGCCCCTCCGAGATCGATCCCATGCGGTTTCAAAGCCTCTTCTCGCTGATCGTCATCGCCACCGCGATGCTCGTCGCCGCGTTCCTGCTCCATCGCCAGCGACCCGCCGGCGAGCTCGGCCAGCCCTCCGCCAGCTTCGTCCGGGCCTCCGGCAAGTGCGCCGAGTGCCATCGCCGCGAAACTTCCGCCGTCGTCCACGAGTTCGAGATGAGCGCCCACGCGGCGAAAAACGTGAACTGCCTCGATTGCCACCGGCCCGTCGACGGCCAGACGCCCCTTGAACACCGCGGCTTCGTGATTGCGAAGCATCTCACCGCCGCGAACTGCAAGGGCTGCCACGCCACTGAATACCGCCAGTTCGAACGGAGCCGACACGCCGCCCCCGCCTGGGCCGCCGTCTCCGGCCCGGACGACTTCACCGTCGAGCAGGTCGCCTTCTCCGAGTCGTTCCACCCCGGCGCCGTCAAACGACCCGCCAACGCCCTCGTGCAGATCGAAGGCCCCGCCGCCGTTCACAACGGCTGCCAGCAGTGCCACTCGATCGGCAAGCCGAACGCCGACGGCTCCATCGGCAACTGTACTGCCTGCCACGCCCGGCACGCCTCGTCGGTCGAACTGGCCCGCACCCCCGAAACTTGCGGCCAGTGCCATATGGGGCCGGATCATTCCCAGCTCGAAATCTATCACGAGTCCAAACACGGCGTCCTCTTCAACGCCCAGCGCCCGCGGTTCCATCTCGACGCGGACCCGAAACACCTGACGACGAAGGACATGCCGGTCCCGACCTGCGCCACCTGTCACATGAGCGGGTTGGAAGGGATGAACGTCACCCACGACACCACCGAGCGGCTGTCGATGTTCCTGTTCGCCGCCGTCAGCGAGAAACGGCCCGGATACCAGCACGGCAAGGCGCAGATGCAGGAAACCTGCCTCAAGTGCCACACGACGCCGAACATCGAGAAGTTCTACGCCGAGGCCGAGGAAGTCGTCGCCTCCACCAACGAGCTGGTGAAACAGGCGGACGACCTGATGCAAGAACTGCGGACGGAAAAGCTGCTCACGCCCGCCCCCTTCGACGAACCGATCGAGTACGTGCACTTCGACATGTGGCACTACGGCGGCCGGACCGCCAAGCACGGCGCCTACATGGGGGGCGCCGACTTCGTCCAATGGCACGGGTTCTACGAGCTCGTCAGCAAACTGACCGAAATGAAACGCCTCGCGGAAGAGATTCGCGCGAAGGCCGCCAAGTAGTCTTTGCTCCCTGGAAATCCGGGAAGTGAAAGATCTCTCGCAGAGACGCAGAGTGAGCGGAGGCCGCAGAGAAGAGCGAGAAGATTTCACGCGACGACGCAAAGAGGAACGCAACGACGCAAAGCATCGAATTGCTGAAGAGACCGGAGAATAGAGCGAACACCCGACGTCGATCACACGTCTTCCACCACTGACCACTGACCACTGACCACTGACCCAATGCCACACTCTCTCCTGCAATGGTTCCGCTCATTCGCCTCCCCCTTGGCGGCTGTGGAGCTGTTTGCCTGGAGCAATCTGGCGTTCCTGGCCGTCGACGTCTTCATCGCGCACTCGATGAATGCCTTCGCAGACTCCGCCGAGTGGATTCCCGTCGGGTTCTCGTTGATTGCCCCGCTGGCCCTGCTGGTGGCGATGGTGCTACAGCGCGGCGTCAGTCCTTCGACGTCCGCTACAGGGCGAGCACGCGTTGCGCGCTGGATCGGCCTCGCGACCGGCGGCGGTGCAGTTCTTGTCGGCGTCGCCGGGCTGCTGTGGCATCTCGAAAGCCGGTTTTTCGACGAGGTCACGATCGAAAGCCTGGTCTACACGGCCCCGTTCATCGCTCCGCTGTCCTATACCGGCGTCGGCCTGCTGCTCCTGCTGAATCGGATGCTCGACGCCCGAACGCAGGACTGGGCTCGCTGGGTGCTGCTGCTCGCCCTGGGGGGCTTCCTCGGCAACTTCATCCTCAGCCTCGCCGACCACGCCCAGAACGGTTTCTTCGAGTGGCGCGAGTGGATTCCGGTCGTCGCCGCGGCGATTGCGGTCGCCAATCTGGCCACGGTCATCTTCGTCGACCAGTCCCGCGGATGGCTCCGACTGAGCGCCGAGATCATGCTGGCCCAGATCGCTGTTGGCGTGCTGGGCTGCTGGTACCACGCTCGCGCGCTGGCCGCCAGCCCGATGGACGCGCTCTGGGAAAAGCTGATCTACGGCGCGCCGCTGTTCGCGCCGCTCCTCTTCGCCGACCTCGCCCTGCTGGCGCTGGTCGGCCTCTGGTCGCTCCGCCCGCAACGACAGCCGATGATCGCGGCCGGCGACTGACGCCGGTGAACGGACGCCGCGTCAATGGCTTCTTCGTCCCCAACGCACCACGCGCAACGTGTTCAACCGCCAATGAGTGACGGGGGTTGAGGCTCACCTGAAAGAGTGCTCGCGTTTCGCGTACAAGAGAGCGTTTCCCTGTCGCGCGGGTCCGCGGGCGTGACCGAAGCCGGTCGATGTGGAACCGGATTTGCGAAGTGAGAACTTCGGGGACGACCTGCGACTTCTGCAAAGAGTCGGCAGACACAATTTGAAGCCGTTGAAGGCCGCAGGTCATTACGAAATCGCGGCGCAGGGGAGTCGTGGCGCCGGTCGGTCGTCGGTCACGCCGGCATGTTCGGGCAGGGGTCATCGGCCGCCTGCGAAAAGTGCGCTGTTTTGCGAGCCGGATCAGCGGAGTCTGCTCGGGAATGATTCTCACGTGTGAGCAGTCGGGTCTGGTGAAACTGCTGACGCAGTGCGCAGAAATGATGAGAAGTTCGCCAGCGTGGCGCAAAGTCGCTGGCGGTTGAAGTGAGTCGCTGGAATTTTTTCGACATTTTTCGGAGCGAGTAACGAATGACGACGAGAACATCGGTTCGACGTGTACGGAGCGGTTTTACGCTCATTGAGCTGCTGGTCGTGATCGCGATCATTGCCATCCTCATTGCCCTGCTGCTGCCGGCCGTGCAGCAGGCTCGCGAAGCCGCGCGACGGACGCAGTGCAAGAACAACTTCAAGCAGCTCGGTCTGGCGCTGCACAACTATCACGACACGCACGGCGTATTTCCGTACGCAGTCGCCAATGTCGGCGAAGGCGTGCCGTCTGGCGGAACGATCACGAATCACAAGGGATTCGTGTACCTGCTGCCCTTCTTCGATCAGGCCCCGCTCTACAACCAGTTCAATTTCAGTTGGGCCACCGGGACGCGCAGCGGCGGCGGCGGAACCATCGCCGGCGGCACCGACCCGGCGCTCAATACCAATCTGAATCTCAGCAAAACCATTCTGCCCATGCTGCTCTGCCCGTCCGACAACGGCAGCCGAATTGAGCCGATTGCGGACGGCACGTATGGCTGCGGCGTCGCCAATTCGGCCCGTTCGTCGTATCAGTTCAGCGTCCAGGTGGTCGGCTGGGCGTCGTTTCCCGGCAGCAACTGGGATAACGAAGGAATCACCGCCAAGCGACTGTTCGGTTGCAACTCGCGATCCCAGATCCGCGACGTCACCGACGGCATGAGCAATACCGTCGCCATTTCGGAAACGACGCTCGAAGTCGACGACGGACGGACTGGCTGCTGGGCCTGTTCGGCCCACGTCGGATACGGCGTCGACTTCGCTGCCGCCCGCGGCATCAATAACTGGATCTGCTGCGCATGGCGCAGTCCGCCGAATCAGCAGTCGCAGGTCGGCCGCAACGGAGAGCACAGCGAGCCCGGCAGCCGCCACGACGGCGGTTGCCACGTGGTCCTCGGCGACGGCGCCGTCCGTTTCATCAGCCAGAACATCGATTCGACAACGCGACAGCGCCTGGCGACGATCTCCGACGGACAGACGGTCGGCGAGTTCTAAATCACCGGCATCGATTCTGAAACAGTCCGCCTTTTCGTCTTGTCCCCTCTCCCGCCGTCTTTAGCGGGAGAGGGCCAGGGCGAGGGGCTTCGAAGTGGTCGGAGTGCCATCCACGGAGTAAGGACGGCGCGCCTCACAATCGTGGCCGGTGATTGAGCCGACCGCCGGCATCGGCACCGTCACTCGACATGACGACAGCGGCGTCCCGTCGAGCGGCGGCCGGTTGCCTGCCGGTTTGGAATTCCAGCGGCGCAGGGCCCGTCAAGTTCTGGCCGCAATTCTCGAGGAAAAGGTGGCTCTATGGTGAGTTATGGAGCGAGTCGGCGTGCACTCTTTGCACGTCTGCTTGGAACTGTGGGGACGCTGGCGGTTGCCACTGCAGTCGGCGGCTGCGGTCGATCGGGAGAGCCCATTCCGAAGCTGGTGCCCGTCAAAGGCAAGGTGCTGCTCAATGGCGAGCCGCTGGCCGGAGCCTCGGTGAGTTTCGTGCCGCGCGATCAGACGACGGGAACGGGCGGCTTCGGTGCAACGCTCGCCGATGGCACGTTCGAGTTGATGCATCGGTCGAACGCCAGCGGCGTCGAGCCGGGAGCGTACACCGTACTGTTCTCGAAATTCGCAATGCCAGATGGTTCGCCGATCCCCGAGGGAAAGAATGCCACGGATGTCGGCGCGACCGAAACGCTGCCGCTCGAACTGACAAATCCGCCGTCTGACCGGGCAAGGAACGTCGTCACTGTTCGCGACAACGAATCGAATTCCTTCGACTTTGACCTGAAAGCGAAAAAAACTCGCTGAACGACGCTGTCAGACTTCTGGAAAACTTCAACGCCTCCTCGCAGTCTTTCTCGACTGCGGGGGGGCGTCTGTGAATTATCGATGCAATCTCCGTCCAATCCTACATCTTTCCTTCGCCCCGATTCGACCACCAGGGCAGGCTCACGCCGCCGTCGATCAGCAGCGTGCTGCCGGTCATATAATCTGCGTCGTCGCTCAGGACGTACGTGACCGCCTTGCCGATTTCCTCCGGCGTTCCCAGCCGCCCCCACGGCAGGGCCGCGCCTCCCTGCTGGATCTGATCTTCGCTGAAGAACTTCCGCTCGCCCGGCGTGTCGATCCAGCCGGGGTGCACGACATTCACGCGAATGCGGTGCGGCGCCAGTTCGATCGCCGCGGTGCGCGCCATGTGGTCGATCGCCGCCTTCGACATGTTGTAGGCCATCGCGGTGGGGATGGGGATCGTCGCATGCGGGGAGCTGACCACCACGATGCTGCCGCCGTGACCCTGCTTGACCATCTGGATCGACGACGCCCGCACGCCGTAGAACGCCCCCCACATCGTCACGTCGATCGTCCGCCGAAAGCCTTTCATATCCGCTTTGATCATCAGTTCGCGATCGCTGTAGACCGCGTTCGAGACGAACATGTCGAGCTTGCCGAAGGCGGCGACCGTCTCGGCGACCATCGCGTCGACCCGCTCCTGACTGGAGACGTCCCCCTGCAGCAGGAGCGCCTTGCGTCCGAGGCTTTCGACTTCCGCAGCGACCGCTTCGGCTTCGCCTTTCTGCGAGTGATAGTTGATGGCGACATCGGCCCCGCCACGGGCGAGTTCCAGGGCGACGGCCTTGCCGATCCCGCGGGAGGAACCGGTCACCAGAGCGCTGCGGCCAGCAAACTTCATGCTTTGCACCTGTCTGAAATTCTTGTGAACGACGCGAGTCTGTTACGGCCGCCGTACTCTACCGCAAATCGTACCGATTCGGCCAACGCAGAGAGTGGTCAGTGGTCAGTGGTCCGTCGTCAGTGGCAAGACCGAAGATGGCGGTTGCGTCTCGTTTTCTGGCTCTTGTCTCTCGACCCTCGACAGCCTAGCAACGAAACGAGCCCGACGGACTACGTCCGTCGGGCTCGGGAACTTCGTCAGGTTCTGCGTGAGGCAGAATCAGGCGGAGAAGCTGCTGCCGCAACCGCAGGACTTGACCGCATTCGGGTTATTGAAAGTAAACCCGCGACGTTCGAGGCCGTCGTAGAAATCGACGGTCGTCCCGTCGAGGTACAGAGCGCTCTTCTTGTCGACCGCAACCTTGATCCCGTGCTGCTCGGCGACGTGATCCTTGGCGGCGTCGATCCCGGTGCTGCTGTCAAAGCCCAGCGAGTAGGAAAACCCGCTGCATCCGCCGCTGGCAACGCCGATCCGCAGCACCATATCGTCGGTGAGATTCTGCTCGGCGATGACGCGCTTGATCTCGCCGGCGGCTTTTTCGGTCAGTGTGACAGACATTGCTTCCTATCTCCTCAACAGGCCGTGCGGACCCGACACGGATCGCAATTCACAGATTCGGCTGTCGAAATTATACGCAACTCCGGGATTCTGCAACAGGGGGAGCAGATCCTGAGAGAAATGATTTGCCAGGTTCGTCGCAGTCGCGCGCAAACATCTGAAGAATATATACTTACGAATAATCACCCGCCGGCAATCTTTCGAAGTGCCGGCTCACCGGCTTCCGCACGCCTCACCAGCAGGCCTCATCAACTCTTCACCGGGACAGGCGCTTGCAGGTCCGCCGGGACTGGCGTACGCTGCCCCGTGAACGGGAGGACCGCCGCGCCGAGGTCGCAGCCTTCCCGTGGGGAATTTCGAGCACTTCCGGAAGGAATTGTCGATGATGCGTTTCCGAGAGGGACTGGCTGCCGTCCTTGTGCTGGCCTGCGCCGCGACAGGAGTCCGAGCCGACGTTGCTGGGGCGATTGCATCCATCAAGGCCGTCGACCATGCCGGCAAAGGCCACAAAGCTGCGGTCGCTGCGGTCCAGGAATTGTCCAAGGCCCCTCCCGCCGAACTTCCGGTCATTCTCACGGCGATGACCGGCGCCAATCCTCTGGCTGCGAACTGGCTCGCCGGGGCCTTTGAGGCCATCGCCGATCGCGAGTTGAAACAGGGGGGCAAGCTCCCGGCGGATGCTCTGGAACAGTTCGTCCGTGATACGAAACAGGATGCTGCGGCCCGCCGTCTGGCCTACGAGTGGCTGCGGAAAGTCGATCCGGCGGTGGAAGACCGGCTGATCCCCGGCATGCTCAAGGATCCCGGCTCGGCGTTCCGCCGCGACGCCGTCCAGCGACTGATTACAGCCGCCGAGGCCAAGCTGGCCGCCGACGAAAAGGAGGCCGCGAAGGCGGGTTTTCAGGAGGCTCTGCAGGGGGCTACCGATGACGATCAGGTGAAGGCGATCGTCAAGCCGCTGAAGGAACTGGGGGTCGATGTCGATCTGCAGCAGCACTTTGGCTTTCTGACCCGCTGGAAGCTGATCGCTCCGTTCAACAACGTCGGGCTTGTCGGATTTGATACGGTCTATCCCCCCGAGAAAGAACTGAAGTTCGACGCGAAGTACGTCGGCAAGGAAGACAAAGATGTCGCCTGGACCGATCACGCCACGACCGACGAGTACGGCGTGGTCGACCTCGCGAAAGCTCTCTCCCCGTTCAAGGGAGCCGTTTCCTACGCCGCCACCGAGTTCAACGCGCCCCAGGCGGAAACGGTCGAGCTGCGGCTCGGCACGCCGAACGCCTGGAAACTCTGGGTCAACGGGGAACTGGCGTTTGCCCGCGACGAATATCACCGCGGGACCCGGCTCGACCAGTACAAGGTGCAGGTGCACCTGAAGCCGGGCCGGAATGTCATCCTGTTGAAGGTCTGCCAGAACGAGCAGACCGAGGACTGGGCTCAGGACTGGAAGTTCCAGATTCGCGTCAGCGACAGCTCGGGAGCCGCGATTCTGCCTGCCGGCGACAAAGTTTCGTTCCTCGAAAGGTGAGTGTTTCGAGTTTGAGATTTCGGATTTGTTACGGATTTCGTGCTTCGAATTTCGGATTTCTCTCCGCTCGCGCAGGAGCCCCGGATATGCGATTTCTCGCCTTCGGTTTGAGTCTCACTCTGGCGGTCTCGGCCGCCAATGCCGCTGACTGGCGTCAGTTCCGCGGCAGCGATACGACGGGCGTTGCCGACGGCAAGGCTCCGCCGACGTCGTGGGAAAACGGGGAAAACATCGCCTGGAAGCGGGAGCTGCCGGGGCGCGGACTGTCGACGCCAATTGTCGTCGGCGACAAGGTCTTCGTCACCGCCTGCACCGGCTACCTGCAGGACCGGCTCCACGTGCTGTGCTTCGACGACAAGTCGGGCGATCTGCTCTGGGAGCGGCAGTTCTGGGCGCTCGGTCGGTCGACCGGCCACCCGAAGATGAGCAACGCCACGCCGACGCCGGCCAGCGACGGCCAACGCGTTTTCGCATTCTACTCCAGCAACGACGTGATCTGCCTCGACCTCGACGGGAACCTGCAATGGTTTCGGGCGCTGACCTGGGATCATCCGAACGCCAGCAACAGCCTCGGCATGTCGTCATCGCCGATCGTCGTCGGCGACACGCTGGTCGTGCAGTTCGAAAACGACAGCGATTCGCTGGCGACCGGGCTGAATGTCGAGACCGGCGAATCGCGCTGGACGTCGCCCCGTCCCAAAAAAGCCAACTGGACGTCCCCGGTGGTGCTGCCCGGCAAGACGCGAGCTGATGACCTGGCGCTGCTCCAGTCCTCCGCCGGGCTGGCCGCTGTCAAACCGCTGACCGGCGAGGTCGTCTGGCAGTACACCGACGGCGCGAGCACGATTCCTTCATCCGTGGTCCATCACGGGTTGGTCTACATCCCTTCGAACGGGATTACGGCCATCCGCCCGCCCGTCGACAGCGCCAGCGTCGAACAGCTCTGGCGGGGTGAAAAACTTCGCCCCGGCACCGGCAGCCCTACGGTTTATCGCGATAAAATCTTTGTCATCAATTCCGCCGGCGTGCTGATCTGCGCCAGCCTCGAGAATGGCGAAGTCGCGTGGCAGACCCGGGTCGAAGGCCCCTTCAGCGCGACCCCCGTCGCGGCGGGCGACAATCTCTACCTGTTCAATGAACGCGGGCTCGGTCAGGTGGTCAGCATTGCGGGCGAGAAAGGGGAAGTCGTCGGCAAGGGCGATCTGGGCGAGACGATTCTCTGCACCCCCGCGGTCGCCAACGGAGCGATCTATACACGCAGCGACAATCACCTCTGGAAGATCGCCGCCCCGTGATTCCGTCCCCGATCCCTGCCATGTGAGACGGCGATTGTGCAGCCTCCGCTCGGATTTCTGCTGAATGTCGGAGCGGTGGCTGCTGGTGGAGCCATTGGCGCCAGCCTGCGGTTTCTGACCAGCGCCGCCCTCCACCGGGTGCTGCTGGTCTACCCCGGCGCGGCGACGCTGCTGGTCAATGTCGTCGGCAGCCTGCTGATCGGCCTCGTGCTGGGAGGGCTGCCGCCGGCCTGGCTGAGCGACAGGGTCCGGATGTTTCTGGTGACCGGAATCCTCGGAGGGCTGACGACGTTTTCGTCGCTGGCCTGGGAAACGGTTTCGATGTCGCAGACCCATTCGGAACGCTGGCTGGGGGTGGCCCACCTGGCCGCGAACCTGGTGCTCGGATTGGCGGCCGTGGTTGCAGGCGAGCTGATCGCCCGCGCGATCCGCGGCTCTGTGGCGTGAGAACTCGACGCCGAATCGGCCTGCCCGATTTGGAAGCAAGGCCGCCCGCGCGGCTGGCATCAGGTCCGCGATTCCGGCCTTCAGTCTCGCCGTAATGTGCTTCTTGCCAATCGGTTGCGGCATCGCCGAAGGCGCCGCCGCAGTCGCCGGCACAGGATTTCCTCTCCGTGGCTTCTCGCACTGGAGAGGGGACACGGAATGCGCGTCGGCGAAGTCTGTTGCTGGGTTGTGCTGGCTGCCTGGCTTCCCCCGGCGCTTGCCGCCGAGGTGACCGCTCCGATTCTGACTGAACGGCACCAGCAGGGCTGGCGGGTCGTCGAGACTCCCAATTTTCGCTGCTGGAGCCAACTTGGCTCGGCGGAGGCCCGCGAGCTTGCGAAGTCTGGCGAATAACGCTTCGCGATGCCTGGCTGACTGCCTCCCGCCGAACATCCCCGGAATCCGCACGACGCGTCATCTCTTCGCTCAAGGTCCGTAGCGATCCAGGTAGCCCTTTACAGGGAGCTTCCGGGCGGTGTTCTCCGAACTCATGTAGCGGATTTTGCCGAAAATCGGACGTTCCGGCCCCCAGGCCCGATCGTAGCGCCCGAAGACCCAGAAGATCCCGGAGTATGAGTTCGGATTCCGACCGTCGACGGCGTACTTGTTGTTGAGGTGAATCAGCGTCTCGACCGCCTCTTCCGGCGAGGCCGACCATTCGAGCACCTTTTTCCCCCACAGCATCCGCAGGTAGTTGTGCATTCGACCTTCTCGCACGAGCTGTCGCTGGGCGGCGTTCCACAACTCGTCGTGAGTTTCCGCTCCTTCCAGTTCGTCCGCCGAATAACGCCACGGTCGTGGATCGCCCGCGTGCTCCTGCAATGTCCGCCGCGCCCATTCGGGCAGCGATCCATACTGGTCGAAATCGCTGCGGTGGGAGCACATGTTGAAACCCAGCTCGCGCCAGGTGATCAGTTCGTCCAGGAACGATTCGGCCTCGGGACTCATCATCCACCAGCCCTCGCGGCTCCCCGACGCTTTGGCTGCCAGACGCTCGGGAGTCCAGTTCTCGCGCTGCGTGATCGCCACGAAAATCTCGTGAGCGCCGATGTGCCCGAAGTGCAGATAGGGCGACAACCCGCTCGCCGCCTCCTGATCGGGATCGTTTCGATGCTCCGCGTACCGATTCAGTCGTGACTCCAGAAACGTCCGCAGGACTTTTCGCCCGGCCGCTTCACCTCCTGGAAAGGCCGCAGGACCGACCGAGTGATCGATCGGAATGCCGGCCAAGGCGGCGGGATCGCCCCTCAGCAGCAAGTCATCAACGGTCGACAGTTCTCGAATCGACTGAGGCAAGAGGGATTCGGCGAATCGGGGCAGGTCCCGCCCCCGGAATGGATCGAACTTTGGGAACTGGCCGAGGTGCGCGGGCAGATTCTTCTGCAAGAACCGACGGAACGCGTAGGCCGTCGGAAACACCTGGTCCGTCCCGCGCATCGGAAACAGACCATTCCCGTCGACCGCTTCCATGCGGACCGGACAACGGGCCGCCCCGGCCTCCAGCATCTGCGGCAGAAAGTAACAGGGAAAGTCGTCCGCCACGACGACGCACGCTCGCCGCGTCAGCTCATCGAAGATGACTCGCGCCGCCCCGGGCATTCGTTCAACAGACGGCAGATACCCCGCACCGACCTCCTTGAGCCGCGCCTGCTGATCCCGCATTCCCTGCAGCACAAACGCATGAAACCGGTCGGAGTTCCAGCGCCCGCGGCAGCCGATCGGCTCGAACACCAGCAGCGGCTTCTGCAGAGCCTCGCACCAGTCGACCGCCCGCTGCAGCGCATAGTTCCCGTGCGTCCGTCGGGCCGTCGTCATCCAGTAAAGGACGTATTCGCCGTCCGATCGCGTCTGTCGCAGATTGGCCTGGCGGAGTCGCAGCTCCGGAACGGACGATTTCAACGACAGACCTCGCTCTCGGACTCCGACCGTTCAGGCCTGACCGCACGACTCGGGCGACATCAGCTCAACCACGTTGCCTGACGGATCGCTGATGTAGATCGACTCCGTGCCGTCCCGGTGCCGCTTCAATGTGCCGTACTTGTGCGCCGCAGGGGTCACGAATCCGATGTGCGGCGGATGCTGCTCCGGCAGGACCAGCGCCAGGCTGACATTTCCAAACTTCAGCATCGCCCAGGTCGCGTCCTGGTAAGTGATCTCGCAACGGAACGTCTCGCGATACCACTCCGCCGCCTCGGCAATGTTCTGCACGGAGATCGCAATGTGATGCAGCGAATCCAGCGACGATGACGAGTCCATGATCGATCTCCTGCGAGGGTGCCGAAGGCCCCGGCGACCGCAGCGGCAAGTCGCCCGGCGCCGCTTACACTTCCAGCATACTCGGTTCGAGATTCATTGAGGACTGCAGCTCGCCCGCCAGTTCCCGCAGCTTGCCGATCGCCCGGATCTGCAGTTGCCGGACCCGCTCTTTGCAGATCCCCAGTTCCCGGGCCAGCACCTGCAGCGTCGGCGCGACTTCGCCCGTCTCCAGACTGTAGCGGGCCTTCAGAATTGTTATCTCCCGTTCGCTCAGGCGATCTCGCATCCGCTCAACCAGCGCCTCGAACAGCACCAGATCCGCCGGCCCCGCCTGATCGGCGTCCGGCTCCGGCTGCGGCGCGGTCTGGATCAGTTCGGGGGCGGCGAATGTCAGCCGAGCCCGCTCCTTCTGCCGCCGATCCATCCGGCGGAAGAACGTCCGGCGGATCGCGTGCGTCGCGTAGGTGCTGAACCGGAACCCCCGACTGTAGTCGAACTTTTCCACCGCCTGTACCAGCGTCAGATTCCCGTCGCTCACCAGATCGTCGAAGCCATGCTCCGCGTCGGCGTATTTTCGCGCGTTGGCGACGACCAGCCGCAGATTCGCCTGCACGATCTGATTCCGGACCAGCGCCGCATCGGCCAGCAATTGCTCGATGCGTTCAATCTTCGCTCGAGACGGACGGCTCGCTTTGAGCGAGGCCTGCTCCCGGCGCGCCAGCCATTTGAGAAAGTTGTACTTCCGGAAGAGCTGCCGCTCGCGGACCGGAGTCAGCAGCGGCGTCCGATAGAGAGACGCCAGATAGGCGGGAATTCCCTCTGGAACCGTCGTCGACTTTCGGCCGCTGTCGAGCGATTCCTCCAGATCGATCGTCTGAACGGCCTCCGCATCAAGCTGGCCGAACTCCGCGCTGGGAATGAACTGAATCTCGCGATCCAGCAGTCGTTCGGCCCGTTCGCGCAGGTTCCGGGTTGTCGGCTCGACTTCAACCGCCATCGCGTCGGGCAGACTCTCGCGTGCGGCATTCGGTAACGAAACCACTGCCTGACGTCGAAAGTGAGAAGTGGTAGCGACCATCGGCACAGCTCCGAAAAGTGAGACTCTGCGGCCATTGATTCGTTCAAATCGTGCACGAGCGTTATACGGCAGTGCCCACCAAAAGCACAAGTGAAATTCGTCCAAATCATTCATTTCGCCATCCAATCCGGTGGCCGGCCCTGGAACCGCGGCATTGAAAGCCGCGGCTGAACTTCTTAACGTCTTACTCCGCAGAGAGTTATGAATCACTTTAAATCGCAGCCTGCGACGAGGCTTCCCGTGTCTCTCCCCGAATTCGTGTCTCCGAAGCAGCTTGCCCGCGCCATCGGGGTCAGCGAATCTTCGGTGAAGCGCTGGTGCGATCAGGGACTGCTGGAAACGGGACGGACCGCCGGCGGCCATCGGCGTCTGCAGCTTCCGCAGGTGCTGGATTTCCTCCGGGCGAGGCAATTCGCCGTCGTCGATCCCACCGTCCTGGGGCTGCCCGCCGCCTGCGGCCAGGGAGAACGCACCGCCGACCGGGCGCGCGAACGCCTGCTCGCCGCACTGATTGAGGGCGATGACCTGCGATCGCGCCAGATTCTGTTTGACCTTTATCTTGCGGGACGCAGCATTCTGGAACTCTGCGACGCCCTTCTCACTCCAGTGCTCCACGAAATTGGCGCACGATGGGATTGCGGCTCGCTCGCGGTCTATCAGGAACGCCGCGCCTGCGAGGCGGTCATCCGCGTTCTGCATGAGCTTCGCCTGTTGCTGACCGAGCCTCTCCCCGGCGCCCCGACGGCCATCGGCGGAACCGGACCGGACGACTTTTACTCCGTCCCGACGACAATGGTCGAACTGATACTCCGGGCCGGCGGATGGCGGGCCAATTCGCTGGGCAGCGGGCTGCCCTTCGACACGCTCGTGCAGGCGATCGAGCATGTTCGACCGCAGCTCTTCTGGCTGAGCGTGACTCACCTGGGGCCGGCGGACCGTTTCCTCGAGGGCTTCACGCGCCTGTCGAACGCCGCGGCGGCACTCAAGATCCCATTCGTCGTCGGCGGTCAGGCGCTTTCCGAGGAAATTCGCAGCCGCCTGCGATTCACCGCATTCTGCGATACGCTGGGGCACCTCGACGCAACGTCCCGGGCATTGCGAGAAACGCTCGGGCTCGCGAAAATGTCTATGGAGCACAGCGCACCGGCAGGTGCCCGACCCATCGCACTGCCGGACGGATTGTCGTGACGGAAGACAAGGATGTCCCCATGAATCGGTCTCCGGACGACTCGCCCCGCCGTTCGCCATTTCGAACGCGACTCATCGCTGGACTGCTGGCAATTGGCCTGCTGGTCCTTGTCGCGGGAATCAGCCTCTATCGGTCCAGCACCCAGGCCCACCCCTCCGCCGAAACGGCGATGGCCGATTCCGAGCCTGCCAGAGTCGCCGACGAAGATCTGCATCGACCAACGCGTCTTCCGGACCGGGTGATTCTGACATTTGCAGGCGATCCCGCCCGGACGGCAGCAGTCAACTGGCGAACCGACCTCTCTGTTTCGCGGGGAGTCGCCCAGATTGCCGTGGCGGGCGACAACCGGGAGTTCCAGGACGCCGCTCGACAGATCGCGGCGCGCACGGAGCCCTTCACAAGCCGGATCAACGAGGCCCACTTCCACTCCGTCGTCTTTGAGGACTTGTCCCCCGGAACCCGCTACGCCTATCGCGTGGGCGACGGACAGAACTGGACCGAATGGTTTCACTTCAGCACCGCTTCGACGAACGTCGAGCCCTTCACGTTTTTGTACTTCGGCGATGCGCAGACTGAATTGAAGCCCCTCTGGTCGCGAGTCGTCCGCGAAGCCTTCACGAACGCACCCAAAGCCCGGTTTCTGCTCCACGCCGGCGACCTCGTCAACGATCCCAACGGAGATGCCCAGTGGGGAGAATGGTTCCAGGCGGGAGGCTGGCTGAATGCCATGACCCCCAACGTGATGACTCCCGGCAACCACGAGTACCACAAAGTCGGCCTGTTCAAAACACTCGAACTGACGCCCCACTGGCGCCCGCAGTTCACGTTGCCGGAAAACGGTCCAGCGGAGCTGGCCGAGACCGTCTACACGTTCGACTATCAGGGGGTCCGGTTCATCTCGCTGAACTCGAACGAACGCCAGCAGGAGCAGGTCCCCTGGCTGGAGCACGTCCTCGCCACACGTCCGCAGCGCTGGACGATCATTACGTTTCACCACCCCATTTACTCGGCTTCCGGCATCCGAACCGAATCGGAGCTGGAACGCAACGCGCTGCTGCGCAACTTGTGGCAGCCGGTCTTCGACCGACATCGGGTCGATCTCGTCCTCCAGGGGCACGATCACACGTATGCCCGCTCCGGCCTGGTGTCAGGCGGAGAACAGCCGGTGACGGAGAAAAACATTCCCGAAGGAGTCACTGCCCGGAGCCCGACGTCCGGAACGGTCTACGTCGTCTCCGTGAGCGGGCCGAAGATGTACGAACTGCCGGATTCCGCCAGCACGGAGTTCGAACGTGTCGCCGAGAACACTCAGCTCTTTCAGATCATCACCATTGATGGCGGCCGGTTGATCTACGAAGCCCGCACCGCCACGGGACTCCCCTACGACGGCTTCGTTCTGGAAAAGCAGTCCCATGGACCGAACCGGCTGATCGAGCAGATCCCCGCAACTCCAGCGCGTCTCCGCCCCCGAGCGGGGAATGGCGAGTAGCCAGACGGGAAAGGGGGCTGATCGTGTATCGCTTGTCGCTGATCGCCAGGCCGGAGAATCCAGCCCTCCCGGTCTTCTCTGGCTCTCGACTCTGGACTCTCGTCTCTCGACTTCCTTCAGCGCTTCTCTTCCTGGCGTCTTTGCGTTCCGTTTTGTGCCTTTGCGTGAAATCTTCGGTCTTCCGCCTTCTCTGCGGCCTCTGCATCTCTGCGCGAAATCTTTCGAATCTGGATTCGCCCCGGCGAACTTGATCCGCTTGTGTTCGCGGAACATGATCGTCATTTCCGGGCCGTTGCGCCCCGACGATCACAGCTCCGAGTCCGACAGCGAAAGTTCCTCAATGATGCAGCTCCCCGGCCGTTTCGCGCAACGGCAGTTCGCCCGCCTGATCGCCTCATCGCTATTTCTCGTGCTGCCGTCTGCCGCCTTCGCCCAGCGGGAACTGAAAGACATTCCCGTCCCCGATCCGGTCGAGGAACTTCGCACGTTCGAGGTGGCCGAGGGGTTTGAAGTCAACCTGTTTGCCGCCGACCCGCTGCTCCACAAGCCGATCCAGATCAATTTCGATCCCCAGGGACGACTCTGGATCGCCGCCTCGGAGGTCTATCCCCAGATCGCCCCGGGGCAGAAAGCCAACGACAAGATCGTGGTCCTCGAAGACGCCGACGGCGACGGCGTGGCTGACAAAACGACGGTCTTCGCCGATGGACTGCTGATCCCCACTGGAGTCGAGCCCGGCGACGGCGGCGCCTACGTTGCCAACAGCACCGAGCTGCTGCATCTCACCGATACCGACGGCGACGGCAAAGCCGACAAGTCGCGCATCGTCCTCTCGGGCTTCGGCACTGAAGACACGCACCACATCATTCACACGTTCCGCTGGGGTCCAGAGGGACTGTTCTACTTCAACCAGTCGATCTACATCCACAGCCACGTCGAGACGCCCTACGGAGTCCGACGTCTGAATGCCGGGGGCATCTGGCAGTTCCGTCCGGAAACGCTGCAGCTCGACGTTCTCGCACGCGGATGGGTCAATACCTGGGGCCACGCTTTCGATCGCTGGGGCCAGTCCTTCGTCACCGACGGCGCCGGCGGCGAAGGCATCAACTACCTGGTGCCGGGAGCCGCTTACCCGACGGCATTCGGCGTCGCCCGAGTTCTGCACGGACTCAATCCAGGCAGCCCGAAGTACTGCGGCCTCGAAATGGTCGACGGGAGGCACCTGCCGGACGACTGGCAGGGAAACCTGATCACGCACGACTTCCGCGGACACCGCGTCTGCCGGTTTGTCCTGCAGGAAGACGGGGCCGGATTCGCCGCCCGGCAGCAGCCCGATCTCATCCAGACCAAGCACGTCGCGTTCCGGCCGATCGACGTCAAGCAGGGGCCGGACGGAGCCATCTACATCGCCGACTGGTACAACCCGATCATCCAGCACGGCGAAGTCGACTTCCGCGATCCGCGCCGCGACCACGTTCATGGCCGAATCTGGCGTGTGACGGCCAAGGGGCGTCCGCTCGTCAAACGCCCGGAGCTCGTCAAGGCGACGACAGGGCAGTTGCTGGAATCGTTGAAATCGCCGGAGACTTACACGCGCCAGCATGCCAAGCGAGTTCTGAAGGAACGCGGTCGCGACGAAGTCCTGCCGGCTCTGACGAAGTGGGCCGCGGCGCTCGACCCCAACGATCCTGAATTCGAGCATCTGCGCCTCGAAGCTCTCTGGATGTACCAGTCCATCGACGTCGTGCAGCCCGAACTGCTGGCGGCAGTGCTGGAGTCGCCCGATCACCGGGCGCGGGCGGCCGCCATGCGCGTCGTTCCCCACTGGCAGAACCGACTGCCGAACGTCCGCCCGTGGCTGGAACGCGGTGTGGCCGATGTGCATCAGAGGGTCCGGATGGAAGCGGTGCGGGCGCTGGCGACACGATCGGAACCGGACACCGCCGAAGTCGCGCTGCGCGTCGTCGACCATCCGATGGACCAGTTTCTGGAATATGCCTTGTGGCAGACGGTCCGTGAACAGAAGTCGGTGTGGCTGCCGCGGCTTCTCGGTGGACAATTCCAGGATGGGGGCAATCCCGCCCGGATCCTGTACGCCATCCGAGCCGCCGAAGCCTCCGAGGCGGTCCCTGTCCTGTTGCAGATGTGGCAGGCTGGTAAAACGGCCTCCGTTCAAGAGCCGGAGGTACTGGACATCGCCGCTTCGCTCGGCGGACCCGCGGAACTGCGAACCGTGTTTGACCTCGCTTTGAAATCCGAAACGGCCCCCGATCGAGCGGCCTCGCTCCTGCGGACGCTCGCCGAAGCCCGCCGGCGACGCAATGTCCAGCCCGCCGGCGACCTCTCCGGACTCGCCGCGCTCCTCAAGACCAAGAACGCTGATCTACAGTCCGCTGCGGCAACCACCATCGGTGTCTGGGGGCTGAAAAGTCTCCTCGCCCCCCTCAAAGAATTGGCGCGAGACGCAACCGCCGGTGAACCAGTCCGCCGCGCGGCAATTCGCGGACTTGCCGGCTTGAACGATGCTGCTGTCGTCGCGGCGCTCGTCGATCTGGTCAACCCCGACCAGCCCGAGGGCGTCCAGGCCGAGGCCGTGATGAGTCTGGCCGGGCAAGCTCCGGCCCAGGCCGCCGAACTGGCGATTCAATGGCTCGCACGCTCGCGCAGCGCCGAAGAGCAGGCGCGGGTCGTCACGGCGTTCCTGCAGCAGAAGGGGGCTGTCGAACAGCTCGTCAGCAAACTCAACGGGCAGAAACTGCCGGAAGACGCCGCCAAGATCGCTCTGCGAACGGTCACCGGCGGTGGCAAACCGCAGCCGGAACTGGTCGAAGCCCTGAACAAGGCCGCTGGCCTGACCGGCAGCCCGAAGGTGCTCTCCGCAGAAGAAATGGCTGCTCTAGTCGCCGAGGTCAAAGAAAAGGGCGATCCGGCGCGGGGGGAGGCCCTGTTCCGTCGAACCGAGCTCGCTTGCCTCAAGTGCCACGCCATCGGCGGAGCGGGGGGCAAGGTCGGCCCGGACCTGGTCAGCATCGGAGCGAGCGCCCAGGACGACTACCTCGTCGATTCGATGCTGCAGCCGAACAAGCAGGTCAAAGAGGGCTACAACACGATCGTCGTCACGACCGACGAAGGCAAAGTCTTCTCGGGCGTGAAGGTGCGGCAGTCGGACACCGACCTGATTCTGCGCGACGCGGAAGATAAAGAAGTCTCGGTGCCGCTCAACTCGATCGACGAACAGGCCAACGGGACGTCCCTGATGCCGGCCGGTCTGATCGATCGCCTGACCAGGGCCGAACTGGTGGACTTGGTGCGGTTCCTGTCGGAACTGGGCAAGGTCGGTCCGTACGCCGTTGGAAACGCCCGCGTCGCCCGCCGCTGGGAAGTGCTGCAGCCGACCCCGGAAGCCTTCACCCGGCTCTACCGGACCAGTGATACGCAATTGGTCTCGGACGACACGGGGCTCGCGTGGAACGCGGCCTGCACGACCGTTTCCGGCGGTCTGCCGATCGGGGAACAGCCTGCGTTCGACATGCAGCAGCGGCTGGCCGAGGGGGCGCGATCGATTTCGTTCGCCCGCTGCCGGCTGCTGACCTCCACGGCGGGGAAGACGCGGCTGGTGCTGAACGGCGCCGAGGGTCTGCAGATCTGGTTGAACGGCAAACCGCTGACTCCGAATGCGACGTTGACCGTCGACCTGCCCGCTGGCGAATCCGTGCTCACCTTCTGCGTGGAACGGGGGCTGAGATCAAAGCCGCTGCGCGTGGAACTGCAGGATGTCGCCGGTTCGTCCGCGCAGGTTCAGTTTGCGGCAGGAAAGTGACGCCTCCGTTTCACGACCGTGAAACAGTGTGTTGAAATCTGGAATGGGACGCGACGGAGTTTGCTCTGTCGCGTCCCATTCCCTTTTGATATGGGGCGAACTGCGCCGAATGGGGCGCCGCTGCGTCCTCGCATTCAATCCAGTTTTCCCAGATTCACGCGGGTCTTGGCGTCGGCGGTCGGCGGTCGCGAATCGCAGGTCTTGCCGAACCTGTGAACCTGTAGCGATTTTTCCTGAACTGCAGGTTGTAGCGAAGGAAACGTTCAACTTCGGAGTCCGAATCTTCCGAACAAACAGGACAACCGGCATAAGCAGAAAAGTCGGCAGTCTCGGTTCGTAGAAACCGGCGCGACTTCCAAGCAAACGACACGGGGTCATTCGGCAGATCGCTGGAGCATCCGATGAAACTCTCGATCAAGCGGTGTCTGTTCAGCTTCGTCATGAGCACGGCGCTGGCAGGCACAGTCAGGGCGCAAAGCGAGTCGGCGGAAGGGGTAGTCCGACTCGGCAGCGATGCGTCCTCGGCAGCGGCTTCAGCCCCACAGGCCGATCCGGCCATGGAAGGCTACGCGACGCCCTACGCGTCTCCCTACGGGGCCGCATCGTCCCAGTACGGACCGCCGCCGAACTTCGGGATGACCGAGGTTGACCGGGTCTTCCGGATGCGCGGGCGGGTCGACGTCCGCGGCGGACACCTCTACGGCTACAACGAGGGATATACCAACGCGGGTATCTTCGCTCCCCTGGCGCTCGCGGATGAGAACTCCCTCATTTTCGCCGACGTCCGGGCTCTGGTGACGAATCAGGGGAAGGGGGGCGCCAATGTCGGCGTGGGCCTCCGTCACTACGAAGAAGGCCTGGACCGCGTCTTCGGTGCGTCCGTCTGGTACGACTACGACAACGGTCACGTGGAGTCGTACAACCAGATCGGGATCAGCCTCGAATCGCTCGGACGCTTCTGGGACTGGCGCGTCAACGGCTACATCCCGGTCGGCCAGGACAAGCACAGCCTTGGCGTCGCCTACCCGAGCAGCTTCTTCATCGAACACAATATCTGGCTGAATCAGATCACCACCTGGGAACAGTCCTATCACGGCTTCGATACCGAAGTCGGCGGCCCATTCCCGGTGCTGGGGCGATACGGCCTCAACGGCTACGTCGGCTTCTACTACTTCACGGGAGCCAACAGCTCCGACTTCACCGGCGTCAGCGGCCGTATTCAGGCCCAGTTGAACGAGGATCTGTCGCTTGGCGTAACGGTTACGGACGACCACACCTTCGGCACCAACACCCAGATTCAGGTCGTGGCAACGCTGCCGGATGGCACTCCCAATCGCTGGCTCCGGCCGCTGCGAGTCTACGACCGGCTGTTCCAGCCCGTGCAGAGAAACTACCGCGCAATTGTCAATACGATCTACGACACCGATCAGATCATTGCGATCAATCCGAAGGACGGGCTGCCGTACTTCGTCGATCACATCGATCCGAACAAACTCGTCGACGGAAACGGCACCGTCGATAACCCGTACAGCTCGATCGCGAGTTACACCGCCAACGAAGCCGACAAACCCAGCGTTGACATCATCTACGTCCATCCGAGGCTCGACGGCAGTTCGGCCAATCTCGATACCGGCATCACGCTGCTGACGGGGCAGCGACTGCTCAGCACCAGCGTGCAGCACACCTTCATGACGCCCGAAGGAACGATGCAGCTCGCCGGGTATGTTCCAGGCGACCTCCCGGTGCTGACCAATCCCACCGGCGACGTCGTCGTGTTCGCCGACGGAGCGAACTGCCTCGAAGTGTCCGGGTTCACGATCACCGGAAGCACCGGCTTCAACGGGATTTCCGGCACGAACAACAGCTTCGTGATGATCAATCGCAATACGATTCAGGGAGGCGACAACGGCGTCCTGCTGACCAACCTGTCCGGCACGTTTGCCGCCGGGATGGAAAGCACATTCAACGACAACATCTTCAGCGGCAACGACGTCGACGGCCTCGCCGTGATCAACGACGGCGCGGCGGACCTGGATGTCGTCGTCGTCGACAACGTCGCTTCCAACAACGGACGGGACGGAATCCGGCTGGTCGCGGACAACGGATCTGTCCTGTCGGGGCTAATTGACGGCAACACTGCCAGCGGCAACACCGTAGCCGGCATTCACCTGATTTCCGACAGCGGCACGTTGAACTTCAATGACCCGCTCGATCCTGACAGCCCCCGGCAGATCAGCAACAACACGCTGCAGAACAACACTGGCGACGGACTGAGAGTCGACGTCTCCGGCACTGCAAGTTCTGATCTTTTGATCACCGATAATACGGCAACCGGAAACCAGAATGGAATCCACATCACCCGGACCGATTCTGCGGCCCTGAATGTGGATCTGCGTGGCAATACAACCGGCAGCAACACTGCGGCTGGTGTCGCCGTCGACATCGGCGGCGCCGCGGCGCCAACCGTCACGATCAGCACTCAGGACACGCTGTACGAGAACAATGTCGGCGACGGATTGCAGATCAACGGGTTTGATGACGCCGTGGTCGACTTCACCAGCACGCGGGACATCTTCCGCGGCAATGGCGGGAACGGCCTGTCCGTCACTTCGGACGACGACTCCGTTGTGAATGTCTCGTTCACCAACGCGACTGGTCAGCAGAATACAAACGGAGCTGCTTTCCTGTCGGATGGCGATTCGACACTCAACGTCACGATTGCGACCGACCCGCTGGATCCGAATTTCGTCGGTACATCGGTGTTCGAATCGAACGCCCAGAACGGCGTGCAGGTGACCAGCAGGCTGCGGTCGCTGCTGAACTTCGATGTCTCAGACACCGTATTCCGGAACAACGCGGGAGACGGCCTGAACTTCAATCGGATCGATGCTTCGAATCTGATCGCGGTCGTGGCGGATTCGGAATTCACCGGGAACACCAGCGACGGTCTGGAGTTCAGCTTCTCGGGCAGCAATATCAACGATCCGAGCCAGCCGCTGCCGCTGAATTCTCCCAATCGGCTGACTGTCGCCCGGTCGATCTTCGACTCCAACGGCCAGAACGGCATGAACTTCCAGGGAACCGGCGACGCCACCCTGGTTGCCAATGTCAGCCTGTCGGAATTCACCAACAACACGCAGAACGGCGTCCTCGCGACGACGTTCGCCGGGTCCAGTTTTGGCAGCTCGCTGATTCCGGAATTCTCGGTCTTCGACGGCATACTCGCGACAGATAACGGCCAGGACGGCATGCACTTCAATGTGTTTGATAACGTCGGCGTCGGATCGACACAACGCGTGACGATCCAGAGCACCCTGGGCGAGACGCTGATCGCCGACAACGGCGGTGACGGCATTCAGTTCGACGTCGGCACCATCGTGGGCGGCGGATTCCAGAGTGGTGCAGCCAACGGCGTTCTCAACGTCCTCGGCGTCAATACGACGATCACCGCCAACGCCGGCAACGGCATCAACTCGATCGTTCAGGACGATAATCAGTTCGACTTCGGCACCGATCAGGGGACGATCACCGTGCAGAACGCCACGATCGGCGGTCCGACGGCGGCCGATGGCAACGGCGGCGACGGTATCCATATGGAGGTCTCGACTCGGACCAGCGCCATCGATTCGGGCATCGGTACGGTCAACCTGATCGGGGCGACGATTCAGCACAACGTCGGCGACGGCGTGGAGCTGTTCGTGCGGGACAACGCCGAGGGGCACATCAATTCGTCCGCCGGCACGCTGATCGCCGACAACGGCGGAAACGGGCTGAACTTTGGCGCCGACGGCAACAATTACGACGGCGGCGGCTGGTTGACGATCAACGCGAACATCGTCAACTCGTCGATTGTCCGCAACACGCTCAACGGCGTAAGCATCGATCTGGAGGGACGGGCCGGCGCCGCTGGTCTTGCGAACGCCTTCGATCCGAACGTGTTCGTGTTCGACGGCAACCTGATCGCTCAGAACGGCCTGGACGGAATCTTCTACAACGGCAACGCCGGCCTGCAGCGGCGGTTCGGCAGCGACGGAACGCTGAACGACTTCATCAAAGTCCGGGTCCTGTTGCCGCAGCCGACCTCGCCCGTGGCGACGCCGTTCGACGGAACTCAGATGTTCCTGCAGTCCGCTTTCGCCGCATCGATCGGCAACACGGGGACTGCGATTCCCGACGTTTTCACCAGCGACTTCATGAATCTGACGACCGACCAGAATACGCAGATGACGATTACCAACAACACCATTCAGTTTAACGGCCAGAGCAATGCGACCGGCGACGGCGTCCGCCTGCGGGTCAGCACCGACAGTTACCTCGGTGTCGACGTCGGCGGGGCGAACGGTTCCGGCAACGGCAACACCTTTACCGGCAACCTGCTATCGGATTTCCGGACGGAATCGTTCCTGGCGATCGACGCGGCCACTGGCAACGTCGTCCCGAAGACGCCGTCGGTGGCGAACGGCAGTCCGACGCCGGACGACATTTACCTGGATGACACGGCCCAGATGGACTTGCGGTTCTTTAATAACACGGGCGACAACATCAACGCCGTGCCGAACGTCTTCCCCCGCGGCGCCATCTATCCGAACGAATTCCTGATGGGCGGAAACTTCCTGAGGCCGGTGCAACTGTTCCAACTCGACGGCGGGCCGAGCGTCAACGCGAGCAACTCCTTCACGAATACGCCTTCTGTGACGACCGAATTCGCCAACGGCGACTTCCACATCCGGACGGGGACGTCGCTCACCTTCCCGAACAACAACTTCCCACGGAACTTCAACACCAGCCCGGGTAACCCGTTCCTGCCGTAAACCGGCCGGTCTGAATGCCTGATCGAATTCCTGCCCCGCCGTCCGGAACAGTTCCGGACGGCGGGGGTTTTGTTGGGTTGTCAGTTGTCAGTTGTCAGTTGTCAGTTGGTGGTTGGTGGTTGGTGGTTGGTGGTTGGTGGTTGGTGGTTGGTGGTTGGTGGTTGGTGGTTGGTGGTTGGTGGTTGGTGGATTTGGGCGGCGCGGTGGGCGATGGCGTTGTTGACGTAGTGCTGCCAGTTTCGCTCGAGCCGGAGCTGCTGGTCGGGGGACAGCTCCCGCATCTGCCGGGCGGGGCAGCCGGCCCAGAGCGTGCCGGGGGGAATGACCGTGCCTTCGAGGACCACCGCTCCGGCCGCGACTAGAGCCCCCGCACCGACGACGCAGCGGCTGAGGACCGTCGCCGCGATGCCGATCAGGGCGCCGTCTTCCACGACGGAGCCATGCACAATGGCCCGGTGCCCGACCGTGACCCGGTCTCCCAGGATGCAGGGATAGCCGGGATCGACGTGCAGGATGGCTCCGTCCTGGAGATTGGTGTCGGCGCCGATTTCGATCCGCTCGTGATCGCCGCGAACGATGCACCCGAACCAGATGGAGCTGCGGGAACCGACGCGGACCCGGCCGTACAGGACTGCCCCGGGGGCGATCCAGGCCGTAGAATCGATGACGGGGGTGTCGCAGATCGCCTGCCAGTCGACTCCGGCGTCGGGGAAGGGGATTTCCGGGGGTTGATCGGGCATTTTTCGTCCTGCGGGTCGTGGATTCTGCGAAACATCAAGGCGGGTCAGGGGTTTCGTCGATGAAGACGGTGGCGGAAGCACCTCGGGGAGCGGTCTGCGGATTGCTGCGGGGAGGTGATTCTCGTGGATTCGTCGGCGTAATCGACTTACGCTCGCCCTCGATTCTGTGGAAGATGGGGGGAGTCTGAAAAGGGTCATTGGCTGAAACGCTTCGGTGACTTACAGTATGCGGGCAGCGATCTGCTGAGGGAAACTCCCGATGGCCGCGTTTCTGGTTCCACTCGACCCGGGTCACTCCGCGGTTCCGCTGGAAAAGACCATTCTCCTGATCGGACGACAGTCGGACTGCGACGTCACGCTGACGCGCAGTAAGAAGGTCTCGCGCCGCCATTGCTGCATCGCCCAGGTGAATTCCCAGTTTTTGATTCGCGACCTGGGGAGTACGAACGGCGTGTTCGTGAACGGCAGCCGGATCGCCGCCGAGACGCGGCTGCGGCTGGGGGACGAAGTCACCATTGGCGACGTCCGGTTCCGGATCGAGTCTCAGCCGGTCCCGAGCGGGGGCAAATCGCCCGCGGGCGGAGCGGTCAAGGGACCGACGGGGAACAAGCGACCCAGACCGAAGCCCGCCGCCCCTCCCAGCCTGGAAATTCCGGTGGCGATTCCCGAGTCGGACGACGCCGTGCCGATTGCGGATTCGGGTCCGATCGTGCCGTATGTGGAGCTCGATTCGAGCGACATCGTGCCACTGAGCAGTGACAGCGTGTTCTGAGGCGGGATAGCGAGCAGCGGGCAGGGAATAGCGGGTCACCAGAGAAGAACTGGCTGCGTTGAGTGGGTGATTTCCGCCATCGAATCGCCAGGCGACGGGCTTCGCAATGGAGGTTGCTCCGCGACGCCGAAGTGAGGCGAGGCCGGGAGACTGCTGCAGAGTAGCTTGGTCCGCCTGGACTGCGTTTCTGAAGCCGACTCTGAAAGGTTGGGTTCGAGGCGGTTTCGCGACAGGCTTCGAGCGTCACTTTTGACGCTCATGGCTCGACCGTCAACGGCTCCGCTCCATGAAGCGCCTGGTCCGTCGCCGGACGTTTTGGCTCCGCGCGCGGATGAGCTTCCCGAAGAGTTCTGATTTCTGACGAGGTCCGGCCGCTGGGGCGGATGTCAACAACTCCGGCGGCGTTGTTGACAAATCAATGCATCCGAATGCGATAACTTGTTGACACTCTGTCGGCAGCGGCTTAGACTCGCACTCTCATTTGTACAACTTCCGAGATGCGGTCGCATCAAAAACGCCGTTCCACTCCGAACCGCGAATCGTACTTGTCAGCGACAACAGGGGGCCTGAGGCGTGCCTGGGAGCGAATCCAATCCGGCGGGCCGGCATTCGCGACAGATCACGTTGCGGCTGCGCGATGATATTTTGTCGGGGCGGATGGCCGCCGGGCTGCGGTTAACCGAGGCCGGGCTGGCGGCGCGATTCGGCGTCGGTCGCGGGCCGGTGCGCGAAGCTGTGAAGCAGCTTTCTGTACAGGGGCTGCTGGTTCTGCGTCCCAATCGGGGGGCGGCGGTGGCTCCGGAGGCGCCCCGTCAGATTCGGCAATTGATCATTCCGATCCGCCGGACGATTGAAGCGTATGCGTTGCGGCAGGTGTTCGACGAACTGACCGAGAGCGATTTCGGCCGGTGGGAGTCGATCGTCGAGCAGATGCGACGTGCGTGCGAGGCCGCCGATCTGCACACGCTGGCGGAACTGGATCTGGCCTTTCACCGGGCGCTGCTGGAGCGGGCGGCTCAGCCCGAGCTGCTGGTGATCTGGGACACGATCGTCGGGCAGATTCGGACGCACTTTCGACGAATGCAGCGGCGGACTGACGATCTGCTGTCCATCTATGAAGAACACAAAGCCTTACTCGACAGCTTCCGCAGCGGGAAGCTGGCCGAGTCGCTGCGGCTGCTGAAAGCCAAGATCGAATAGCCTTTGTCGCGGCGCCTCCCGGCGCCGTCGGGTTCTCGTGAGTTCTTTTGCGGATTGTGTGCGATTTCGCGGTTCGGGTCCGCCATTCCGGGGGCTCGGAGGCGCGATTTTGCGAGTTCGTGTTCTTATGCGCTCTCGATACAGTGAGGTAGAGATGATTTCTTTCCGTCCTCGAAGGCATGGATTTACGCTCATTGAGCTGCTGGTGGTGATTGCGATCATCGCCATTCTGATTGCGCTGCTGCTGCCTGCGGTGCAGCAGGCGCGTGAAGCGGCCCGGCGGACGCAATGCCGGAACAATCTCAAGCAACTGGGGCTGGCGCTGCACAATTATCACGACACGCACAGCGTCCTGCCGCCGGGCTTCGTGCAGACGCCTGCGCTGCATCGGAACGAAGCGACCTGGATCGCGTTTCTGCTGCCGGGAATCGATCAGGGTCCCCGTTACAATCTGTTCGACTTCAACGCCTGCGGCGGATGCATCAGTCCTGCTTCGCCGAATGCCAGGGCGTATTCCGATCCGATACCCGCGATGCGCTGTCCGAGCGATTCCGAGGCTGATCCGGCGCTCAGCGTTTATGGTCGGGGAAACTATGGCGCCAACAACGGCATCGGCCCGCTGATTCCGCCGGCCGGCTATCCGCAGACGCCGCGCGGGGCGCTGGGGCTGTTCAACGGCAATTCGAAAGTTCGCTTCGCCGATATCCGCGATGGAACGAGCAACACGGTGGCGATTACGGAATTGCGGACGTATGCGAAGGGGGCGAACGATTTTCGTGGCGTGATGTTTTATCCGGAGGGGCCGTTCACGCACCACAATTATTCGCCCAACGCGAAGATTGCGGACCAGTTGCGGACGGCGTTCTGCGCCGCGAACTCGGATCCGCCCTGCGTCGGCACGTATTCCGCGTTCAACGACAAGCAGATGTTGTATACGGCGCGCAGCCTGCACACGGGCGGCGTGCATTCGCTGCTGGCGGACGGTTCGGTCCGTTTCATCAGCGAGAATCTGAACCTGACGACCTGGCAGAATCTGGCGATTCCGGACGACGGCCTGACGCTCGGCGAGTTCTAAAACGATTATCGCGCCGTCCGAGTTTTGTGCGGGGCGCTGCGGGACTTCCGCGCAGCGCTCCGGTGACCGTGAGCTGCGTTTGCTTTCGCGATGCGGTCTTTCCGCGATCGTTCCGGGGTGACGGCGAACTACGTCGTCACTGCGTTTCCCTTTTTACTTTCGTGTCGCAAGGATTTTCCGTCATGGTTCGCTGCCCGTCGGCCTGGTTGGCTTCTTCACTGGTGATCCTGCTGGCCGCAGGTTGCGGCGGACCGTCGGGACCCGAGCGAGCGATTGTGAAAGGGACCGTCGCGTTTGACGGGGCTCCGGTGGAGTCGGGAACGATTGCGTTTCTGCCGGTGGATGGGACGGAAGGCCCGTCGAGCGGCGGCGAGATCCGCGATGGCGAGTTTCTGCTGCCGAAAGAGAGCGGGGCGGTGGTCGGTCAGAACCGGGTCGAGATCCGGGCCACGCGCCAGAACGGCAAGCCGGTGGCGAACGGCATCGCCGGCGTGAGCGAAGGCCCATCGGCCGCGAGCAGCGAGGCCAAGGTGGTGATGTATATCCCGCCGCAGTACAACGTGAATTCGGAGCTGAAAGAGACGATCAAGGCGGGCGAGAACTCGCTGTCGTTCGATCTGCATTCCAGCAAGTAGTTCGACGAACTGCGGGCCGGCCGCAACGATGGGAGTTGCATCGGCCCGGCGTCTCTCAACGGGAGATCCCGCAGCGGCTTCCAGAGCGGTTGCGGGGCGGGCTCGCTTGTTCCCATTGCCTGCGAGTCGACCGGGTCCCGGTCGACGTCCGGCACGAACCGCGGAACGCGGCCCGTGCGCAGCGGCCGAGAAGTCCGGGCGTTGAGTTTGAGGCCGACCCGTGTCAGGCTGTTGGCGTCGTATCGACGCTCAACCCTCGACGGCCGCCCTCATGAAAAGCCTGACCCGCCACCTGACGTTCCAGCTTCCCGAGCGGATGGGCTTCCTCAACATTACGGAGGAAGTCCGCCGGCTTGTGCAGGAGAGCGGGGTGCAGGAGGGGCTAGTGCTGGTGAATGCGATGCACATTACGGCGTCGGTGTTTATCAACGACGACGAGCCGGGGCTGCATGCGGATTACAAACGCTGGCTGGAGGAACTGGCCCCGTTCGATGCTTCGCCGGCCCGGTATCAGCACAACCGGACGGGGGAGGACAATGCCGACGCTCACATGAAGCGGCAGATCATGGGGCGGGAAGTGGTCGTGGCGATCACGGAGGGGAAGCTCGATTTCGGGCCGTGGGAGCAGATTTTCTACGGGGAGTTCGACGGTCGGCGGTCGAAGCGGGTGCTGGTGAAGGTGATCGGGGAGTGAGGGGATGGTTGTCTGGCCGGACTGCGTTTTGAGTTCTCGGCGTCTCTGTAAAAGACGACACTAAACCGCCGGGCGTTTCCATTTGGAAGCGCTCGGCGCCTTTGTAATGAGAGTTGCTTACATTTTCAACAGAATCTCTTGCCTGAAACTTGTCGTCGGTCTGGCCTGAACGCAATGCTGCTCAATCTGGGGATGTCGGCTGTTTGCGGCATCGTGCGACCAGAAAGCCGGTTTGCCGAGAATTGGCTTGAGGTTTATTGAGAGGGAAGCGACAGTGCGAATTCTAAGAATGTGTGTGGCATTGTTCACAGTGATGTCTGCTGTGTCGTCAGGACAGGCTGCGTTCCTGTATTCGAATGGGTTTGAGGTGGACACTACGGGGTGGGCAAGTGCGACGCGAGTCGCGAGTGGAACGGGCGGCGTGACGTCGGCGTCGGGGGGCTTTCATGCGACGACGGGGACGACGAGTGATACGTTTACCAGGTGGGGTGGTTACAATTTCGGTGCCGGAGACGCAGTCCCGACTGCATTTCAGGAGTATTTGACTGCAATCGACATTTACCTGGATGTCGGCGGCGGGTGGGTCAATGACACACGGTTCGACTTTGATTCTGCCATCAACAACAGCATGGGAACATTCCTTCGCGACTTCATTTTCAATGCGGGATTCTATAACGACGCGACCGGGCCCGGGGCCGGCACAAATCGGTTTGTCATCAGCGCCAGTACCAACAGCCAGCCGGGTAGCGCGTACGCGAAGAACCCCGCCAGAGACCCGATTGCCATCACCACGACGGGCTGGTACACGTTCGAAGAACATTTCTACGATAACGGCGGCGTCCTATCTGTCGATATGAGCATCTACGACTCTTCACATGCGCTGGTGAAAACGTGGACGTTGAATACCGCTGATTCGATCGGGGACGTCGGCGGTAACCGCTACGGGTGGTTCGACTACAACGAGTTCACCGCACTCGCCTTTGACAATGCCGAATTGCGAACTGCATCTCCAGTCGTTCCGGAACCGACGTCACTGGCTTTGGCCGGCTTTGCCGGAATCGGTATGGCAGTCGGGGCGTGGCGTCGTCGTCGCCTTGAGAAGCCGCAGGTGGCATGACAAGCCTTCGGACAGTCTTCTGGTTTTGCGAGCGGGCGGCCTCATGGTCGCCCGCTTTCATTGGGGGGGGGCTGGCTACCGTCGATCACGGCATTTTCATTCGGAATCTGCCGGGCATGTGCTGTAACGTTGGCCGGGGAACGAAGGGGGAACGGCCAAAAACATGTTTGCCCGGGACTGCGAGCATGTCACCTGTCGTGTGATGACTGAAAACGGCAACCGAATGAACCCCTCCGCCTCGCTCGCCGTCCTCTACGCGCGATCCCTCAAACAAGAGGCCGCCAGGAACTGGAAGCCTTACGCCTCCGTCCAGCGAGAGCAGGAACAGGCGCTTCGCCGGCTGGAGAAATGCGGCGTCGTCACGGTCGCCGATCTCATTGCGGAGTTGCCTCGTTTGCCGCGTGGTCTGCAGAGGTCGGCGATTGAATTCGTGGGGCTCCTGAAGATTCGTCGGGCGATCCCGGTGCTGATCGATCTGATGGACCGGCCTCGACTCCGACTGGTCGTGGCCCAGGTTCTGTCATATTTCCATGAGTCGCGGCCGATCACCGAAGCGCTGGTAGAAGCGGGGCAGCGAGAGCTGGCGGCGTCTGCACCGGATGTCACGTGGCTTGACGCCATCACCATCGCCTGCCTGGCGTGCGACGATCGTCGAATTGCCGAGATTTTGCTGAAGACTTACGAACGGACGGATTTGCCGGGCTGGCTGCGCGGCAATGCGGCTGACCGGCTGATGAGCCAGACGGGCATCGCAGACAGGCGGACGACGCTGTATCGGCGGTGCCGGGCGGCGGCGCTGCGTGGTCTGGACGAGGAGGATCTCGACGTCCGCTTCGGGAGCATGTACGTGATTGGTGCGTTGACGTCGCGCGGGGACTGGAATCCGCCAACGGTGCATACAGATTTTCACTGCGCACTGCCGCGGCTGCGGGGAATCGCCGCGACCGACCACATGCTGGCCCCCGGCTACTGGTGGCCCCTGTCGGCCGAGGCCGCGGACGTCATTGGCTGCATTGAAACCGGCACTTGGCCACAGCCGGATGCCGCCCATCGCTGGGAGGGGTTTCCAGAGCGGGGCGAGTGGCGACGGGATTGATTGGCTGCAAATTGCAGCGCCGACATTTCTTTCGCTCCGTCCGGGGCTGAAGTCCGCCAAAACGGTCCGCGGAGCGGATCCTGCGTTGTGTGACCCGGTTGGCCTGAGGAATTGGCGAAATGCGACTCGCTCTCCTCCCTCTCCCGCACTTGGTATGATGCCCGCCGGGGCGTCGGGAGCGGTCTGCGCGGGTTGCGCGGCTTCGTCGGCGTCGGGGACCGGGCGTTTTCGCCGGGGGTTGCTGTGCCCAAGGCCACGCTGCTTGTCATTCAAGGCGTCGAACAGGGAGCCCGCTATGAGCTGGGGGACCGGCCGTACGCGCTGGGGCGGGGGCTGCAGAACGAAATCCGGGTGCTCGACACCGAAGTCTCCCGGATTCACGCCTCGATTCACCGCGTCGGCGACGGGTACGTTCTGACCGACCGGAACAGCTCCAACGGGAGTTTTGTGAACGGGTCGGCGATTCGCTCGCGACCGCTGGCCAATGGCGATCAGATTCAGATTGGCCGGACCGTGCTCCTGTTCAGCCAGGAAGGGGCCGCGGCGGCGCCGCCGAATCTGGACCGGGTGAAACTGCTGAATCAGCACGATCCGGCCGACCGTTCGAACATCGTCAGCAAGGTGTCGGACGACTCCAGCCGGCCGGGCGGTTTCGGGTCGGTGACGGCGGCGGCGCAGTCGGTGGTCAATCTGCGGGCGCTGTATCAGATTGCGGAGGAGTCGGTCCGGCCGTCGGTTTCGCTGGAGCAGCTTCTGCAGCGGGTGCTGGACCTGACGATTGAGGCGGTGGGGGCCGACCGGGGCTGCGTGCTGCTGACGGATGCGTTCAACGGCGAAATCCGCCCGCAGGCGGTGAGTTATCGGCAGGCGGGGGAGCATGGTTCCCGCATGCCGGTTTCGCGGACGATCGTCGATTACGTGGTGCGGAGCCGGCAGGGCGTCCGCAGCACGGATGCGCAGCACGATACGCGGTTCGACGCCGGCAACAGCATCGTGCAGTCGGGGATTCGCGAGGCGATGTGCGTGCCGCTGCAGGGGCGGTCGGAACTGATGGGGGTGATTTATGTGGATATCACGACTCCCGCCGATCGGGTGCTGATCGAAGGCCGGCAGGAGCGGTTCAGCGAGGATCAGCTCCGGCTGCTGGTGGCGATCGGGCGGCAGGCGGCTCTGGCGGTGGAGAACAACCGCTACCAGAACGCGATTGTGAAAGCCGAGCGGCTGGCGGCGATGGGGCAGACGATCGCCACGCTGAGCCACCACATCAAGAACATCCTGCAGGGGGTTCGGGGCGGGAGCTACCTGATCGATCTGGGATTGAAGGACCACAACGAGGATCTGGTCCGCAAGGGCTGGACGATCGTCGAGAAGAACCAGAACAAGATCTATCATCTGGTGATGGACATGCTGACGTTCAGCAAGGACCGGAAGCCGGCGCTCCAGCGGGTGCAATTGAACGATACGGTGCGGGAGATCGTCGAGCTGCTGCAGGTCCGGGCCGGCGAATCGCACGTGGAACTTCACTGGGAGCCCGCGGGCGACCTCCCCGACAGCACGTTCGATCCCGAGGGGATCCACCGGGCGGTCCTGAACATCGTGATCAACGCGATCGACGCGGCGGAAGGGGCCGACCACGCGATGGTCCGGATCGCGACGGGCTATGACCCGAACTCGGATTTCCTGTGGGTGCGGGTGACCGACAATGGGCCGGGGATTCCCGAGGAACAGCGGCTGCGGATCTTCAACATCTTCGAATCGACGAAGGGGGCTCGGGGGACGGGACTGGGGCTGCCGGTGAGCCAGAAGATTCTGCGGGAGCACGGCGGTGAGATCACGGTCGAGAGCCGGCTCGAGGAAGGGACGACTTTCACGCTGACCTGGCCGCGCAACGACGACGATCACAGCCCGCTGAGCGGGCGGACGATGGCATGACGGGTAAGCACGAAATCCGAAACAGGCGATGCTCGGCAGCCCGCCGGTCGTCAGAAGATCAGTAGAGAAGAACTCACCGCGGAGGCACGGAGGACGCGGAGTCAGAACCTGAGAAGAAACGACCACGAATGACGAGGAGATTAAGGGTCGAGTGGTCAGGCAAGAACTTCTGTACGACGGACGTCCACGTCCGTCGACCTCATCTTCGGCAGCCTGCGGCGAGTCTGAATACGACGGACGAGGACGTCCGTCGTACGGCTCAAGAGGCGGCGAGCATGTTCACGGAACGCAGGATGGATCACGGCGGACGATGTTGAAGATTACTCGGATCGATGCTCTCGAAGTGCTCGACAGCCGCGGGCGTCCGACGGTTGAAGCCAGCGTGGTTTGCGAGGGGGATTTCGAAGGACGGGCCAGCGTTCCGAGCGGGGCCAGCACCGGGCGGAGCGAAGCCCACGAGCTGCGCGACGGCGGCCGTCGGTTGCGCGGACTTGGCGTCCGTACGGCAGTGGGGCAGATTCGGACGGAGATCAATGCGGCTCTCAATGGGGGCGATGCGCTTGACCAGCAGGGGCTCGACTGGCGGCTGCGCCAGCTCGACGGGACGCCGGACAAGTCCCGACTGGGAGCGAATGCCATCCTGGCGGTTTCGCTGGCGACGGTCCGCGCGGCCGCTGCGGCCCTCAAGCAGTCGGTGGTTCAGCGACTGGCCGATCTCTGGCTGAAATCGGCTCCGACGACGGTCCCGCATGCGGCCGGCGGTCTGTTCGAACCCGATGTGCTGCCGCTGCCGATGGTCAACATGATTTCCGGAGGCGCCCATGCCGGCGGCAACCTGGATCTGCAGGATTTTCTGCTGATTCCCGTGGGGGCGACGAGTTATTCGCAGGCTCTCGACCAGATTGTGGAGACCTATTTCGAACTGGGAAGCCTGCTGCAGGCGCGGGACTACGAAGGGGTGCTGGTCGGCGATGAGGGAGGCTACGGTCCCCGGCTCCGCTCCAACGAAGAAGCGATCGAGCTGGTGACGATGGCGGCCGAGCGCGCCGGGCTCCGACCGGGGCGGGATTTCATGCTGGGGCTCGATGTGGCGTCGACCCAGTTCTATCGCGACGGGAAGTACCATCTGCGGGACGATCCGCAATCGCCGCGCAGCTCCGACGCGATGATCGACCTGCTGGCGAGCTGGGTCCGGCAGTATCCGATTCTCAGCATTGAAGACGGCCTGGCCGAAGACGACTGGGACGGCTGGTCGGCGCTGACGGCGGCGCTGGGCTCGCAGGTGCAGATCCTTGGGGACGACCTCTTTACGACCAACTGCGCGCGGCTGCGGGAAGGGATCGATCGTGCCGCCGCCAACAGCATTCTGATCAAGGTGAACCAGATCGGCACGCTGTCGGAGACGTTTGACACGCTGATTCTGGCGTGGCAGAACGGTTATACGCCGGTGATTTCCGCCCGGAGCGGCGAGACGGAAGACCCGTTCATTGCCGACCTGGCCACGGCGACCGGGGCCGGCCAGATCAAGATCGGTTCGGTGGCCCGCAGCGAGCGGCTGGCGAAATATAACCAGCTTCTGCGGCTGGAGCGGATGCTGGGCGGTCGGGGACGATTTGCCGGGCCGGCGGCGTTTGTGCAGCGGACGGCTCTGGCCCGCTGGCAGTCCGACGGTCGTTCGCCGCAGTGTGCAGACTGAGCCGACACGGCGAGGCTCACTGCGGCGTTCCGTGCGACGCGCTTCACTCGATCGCCGGTCTTCCGCCGCGCTGGCTGGCGGGCTAAGCTGTGGGGCCATCCCCTCCGGAGATCGCGATGACTGCAATTTACCTGACGGAAGACGATGTCGCCTGGCTGGCCGATATGGAGTCGGCGATCGAGTGCGTCGGCCAGGCGTTTCTGGCCCTGGGCGACGGTCGGGCGACGCATCAGCCGCGTCGGCGCGTTTCCGCGGCGGGGACCATGCTGCATTCCATGTCCGCCGCGGCCGAGTATCTCGGTTACGTCGGCTTCAAGGCCTATACGACGACCCGCACGTCCGCCCGCTTTCACGTGATGCTCTATGATGCGGAGAGCGGCGAGCCGGCGGCGCTGTTTGAAGCCAATCAGCTCGGGCAGATCCGGACTGGGGCGGCGAGCGGCGTGGCCACGCGCTGTATGGCCCGGCCCGACGCTCGGGTGGTCGGGTGCTTCGGAACCGGTTTCCAGGCGAAGACGCAGCTCAAGGCGATGTGCTGCGTTCGACGGATCGAGCGGATCGAGGTCTATGGCCGCGACGGCGATCGCCGGAAGGCTTTTGCGGAAGAGATGACGGAGTTCTGCGGCGTCCCGACGGTCGCCGTTCACAGCCCCGAAGAATGTGCGGCGGAGAAGGACATTATTGTCTGCGCGACGACGAGCAAGACGCCGGTGTTTGACGGTCGGGCCATCGATGAAGGGACGCATATCAACGCCGTCGGGAGCAACTGGCTGGGGAAGGCGGAGATCGATACGACGGTGATTCGCCGGGCCGACCATATTGCCTGCGACAGCGTGGAAGCGTGTCAGCTCGAAGCGGGCGATTTCGTGCCGGCGCTGGAGGCGGGGGTGCTGGAGTGGAGCCGGGTGCATGAGCTGCACGACGTTCTGGCCGGTCGCGAGACCGGGCGGGCGCATCCGCCGGATATCACGCTGTTCAAGTCGGTCGGGATTGCGCTGGAAGATGTGGCGCTGGCGGTCCGGCTGCTGCAGCGGGCGCGGGACGAGAAGGTTGGGCAGGCGTTGCCGTTTTGAGGCGGGCTTCGGGTATCGGGCTTCGGGCTTCGCAGAGAAGGCGGTGGCTGCGCCCCCTGTCATGCCCTGTTTCTCGATGTTGTCGACGGCACCTTTTGGCAGGCGGGGGGGCCCTACTCGGCGTTGAGCTGCTGCCAGTCGACGTCGCGCAGGCGGGCGGCAGTGGCGGCGGCTTTGAGTTTCTGGACGACGAACGACTTGTGATTGGCGACGGCCTGTTCGCTGATCGACAGAGATCGGGCGACTTCCTGATTGGACTGGCCGCGGACGAACAGGAGTTCGGCGCACATCAGGCGTTCGAACTCTCCCCGACTGATCCAGCTCTGGACGAGCTGCTTCAGGCAGTCTCCGAGAACGCGTTCCTCGACGGTCTTGCGTTCGGCGCTGCGGACCAGGCTCGACGCACGACGCTGCGGACCGGCCGGGTCGATGCCGCTGTTGGAATCGGAGGAGGCCAGCGTCAGCCAGGGGCGTCGCCCGCGCCGCCGGAGCTGATCGGTCAGCTTGTGGGCGGCGATCGAGAACAGAAACGATTCGAGGGGCGTCGCATCTCGGTAGTTCGGCAAGGCCAGCAGAAAGCCGAGGAACGTCTCCTGGACGACGTCTTCCGCGGCGGCCCGGTCCCCCAGTCGCTGCTCGGCGAAGGCGAGCAGGCGGCCCTGGTAGGCGGCGATGAGCCGTTCCCAGGCGTCGGGTCGACGGGCGCGGACCTCCTGCAGCAGCGTTTCGTCATCGACGGGAGCCATGCGACCTCGACCGCGCAAACAGCATTTCTCAGGCGGTCATCAGGCTCGCAGGGAGGTCCGGAGAAGTCAATTGTCGCGACTGGATGAGCGCCAGATAACAGCCGACGATCAGTGTGGCGAGCGCCAGAGTCCAGACGCCGACAAGCAGACGGCCGCGGGCGATTTCGTGCCGGACGGACGGCAGGAAGTTGTCGCGGGTCTGGTCGTCGAACTGCACTTCCCACCAGACCCGCTGCATGGGGGCCGCGAAGGTCCCGAAGTCCTTTTCCTCGGTCTGAGTGTGCTGGTTGGTGACCACCAGCGTTCGCAGCGTGTCGCCGGAGACGTCGGTCAAAGTCGCCTGACGCGCCAGCGGCACGTGCTGCCGCAGGTCGTCGCGGACGAGATTCGACGTTTCTGCGAGCAGTTCCCGTTCGGCCTCGGCCACCGACGTATAGAGCCGGCTGGCGAGGATCCGCCGTTGGCGGGAGCCGGAATGAACCTCGGGAGCCTGAATCCATTCCGGCAGCGTGTCGGCGGTCGCCGAGCGAGCGTCGGTCGGCGTGGGGAGACGTTCTTTGCCGACCAGGGACGCCTGCCGCGCCTGCTCGGCGGCGGAGGGAATGCCCAGCACCGTGGTCCCAAGGGCTTCGACGGCTTCGTGGGGCGTCGCCTGCAGGGCGACGAGACTGCCGCCCCAGACCGCGGCCGCCGGCACGATGGCCAGCGCCAGTCCGTTGAGGCCGAGCCGCCAGGCGGAGACGGTGCTCGTCGATGGGGCGAACGAACTGGCGGTCTCGTTTCGTCTGTTCGCGGGGCGAAGTGCGCGGAACAGGATTGCTCCCGCTCCGGCCACGACCAGCGGCACGATCACGATGCCGGCCAACAACACGAGCCTGGCCCAGGTCGGGGCGCCCGTGGGCGAACTGTTTGCAACCCGGACAGGAATTGCGACGAACCACATCGCGGCCGCGGCGGCGATTAGCAGCAAGAATCCTGCGCCGAGCAATGGTCCCCAATGGCTTCGATGCGGACCGGCGGATCGCGTTCGCGCCGCGATGGCAACAACGAACCCGAGGATCAGGACCAGACCCATTCCTGCGATCAGGACGACGGGCATCAACGCCACGCCCGAATGCATGGTGATGTGCACCGGCAGCGGCGGCGCCGGCTGCCAGGCGATCGGGAGGACGGGGGCTTCAGGCGCCGGGACAGCCATCGGCGGCAGGCTGCGCGCTTCGGTTGCGGGCGTCGCGACTTCGGCCCTGGGCAGCCCCTCCCATCGAGCGGCAAACAGCAGAAAGAACAGCAGCACCAACCCGACGGCCGTGCCTGCGCCGAGCCCCATTCCCGCCCGCCAGCCGCCGAAGTTATGGCCGCCGGAGTGCGATGATGGCCGCAGGAGAGCGGTGAGAATCAGGCCGCCCGCCAGCAGGAGGCCGACCAGCAGCAGACCCAGGAACAGCAGACCCCAAACGGCGATGATCATTTATCCCTCCAGCGTCTGGGTGGTCCGGGACTGCGATGGCCCCCAGAACTGCAACGAAGCCAGTTGCACGGTCGCCGACAGCGTCACACCCCAGGCGGCCAGAAACTCCGGCGGGAAGGAGAGGACCTGCCCGATCACAAATGCCAGAATGCCGGTCCAGATCAGCGGCCCGACGCGGAAGCCGGAGGTACGGCTGGGATCGGTCAGCGTCAGCCAGCCTCCCCACCATGCCAGGAGCATGAAACAGGCCGTGTAAGACGCCGCCGTCGGCTGTCCGCCGAGCATCTGACGAAGTGGAATTGAACCGATGTATGAGATCCCGTGTCGGTTGACCTGATTGTCGGTGAAGTCAAACAGCAGCATCTGGTCGAGCTGCCAGGCGATTCCGCCCAGCAGGGCGCCGGCCGCCAGGAATAACCACCGGCGTTCGGCGATCTTCCAGCCCCGTGAACGGGCGAACTGAGCCGTTGTCGTCAGCAGCCACGCGCCCAGGATCGTCACGCCGACGAACAAGCCGAGCCCTTCGGGCGTCGGCGTCAGCGGAGTGCCATGCAGCAGGTGAATGCCCCAGTTCGCGGCGCTGCAGACGGCCAGGCCGCCGACGGCGGCGATCAGCCAGGTATAAGCCGACTGGCCGGGAGCCATTGGGACCGGGGCCGTTTTGGAAATGCGACGCCGGGCCGCTGCCGCCACGGGGGGCGGAGTCGACTTTGACACGGGCCGATGGATCGGGATCGCCGATGCCGGTCGCGTCAGTCGCAGCACCAGCAAGATCGCTCCCACGGTCAGGCCGGCTTTGAAGAATCCTGGCAGGGCGTGCGGGGCCCAGAGGGTGACCATGACGAATGCGAACGCCACCCACGGCGCCCATGATTTCCAAGGGGCGGCGTGGTCGCTGGCGGTTGCGCGAACAAATTCGGCCGCGAAGCGCGCCGTTGCCGCATCTGGCTGCGATGGATCGGGGGGGGGCGTGAATCGCTCGGGTCGGGGCCGGGGCGTTTCCGGCAGAAACGCGCTTTCCGGCAACACATGCGAGCCATGCAGCGCGGCTTTGAGTTCGTCCAGGAGGACGGCAGGTGTTCGCGTCCGCTTCGCCGGATCCTTCTGCAGCGCCCGTCCCAGGACCGGCCGCAGCGCCAGCGGCAGGCGTTCGAGATCCGGAGCGGCCGACAGATGCTTCATCAGGACTTCGCCGGTCGTTTCACCCTCGAACGGCACGCGCCCGGTCAGCATCTCGTAGAGGATGATCCCCAGGCTGTAGACATCGACCTGGGTGCCGTACTGGCCGTGGGCGACTTCCGGGGCCATGTAGTAAACGGTGCCGATGCTCTCCGTGTACTGACCGCCGCGGGGGCCTTCGAGCCGGCGTGAGAGTCCGACGTCGCCGACCTTCACGACGCCGTGTTCGCGATAGATATTGGCGGGCTTGAGATCGCGGTGGACGATGCCGTGTTCGTGGAGGAAGCCGACGCCGGCGACGATCCCCGCCAGCCAGGATTCGACTTCTCCGATCGGCAGACCGTGTGGAAAGGCGGTGAGGACGTCTTCGAGGCTGCTGCCGCTGACGTATTCCATGACGACCCAGGAGCGGCCGGCCCCGTCAACTTTCACGTCAAACAGATTGACCAGGTTCGCATGCTTCAGGTTGAGGCACTGCGTAATCCCGCGCAGCTCTTTCTCCGACTGGTCGGCAAAGATCAGCTTGAGCGCCACCTCTTTGCCCGCGTCCGTGACGGCGAAATAGACCTCGCCGAATCCGCCGCGGCAGATGGCCCGGCGGATCGTGTATCCCGGCAACGGTCGTGAATCGGGCTCGCAGGTGAACTTCATGGATCCCGTCCGGCGGGGTGCAGCGTGAACGCTCATGTCAGCGGTCCCCGTTGGTGCAGATCGTTCGAGATGTTGGTGAATTGTCGCGAGAATTCAGTGTATCACGACTTCCGGGCGTCACGCCCGGGAAGGAACGCATCCGCCGTTCCTTCGGATCAGCAAAACTGCCGGAGCAAGGCTTGCTCCGGCAGCAGAACCGCGCCGATCGATTGCCGTCGACCGGGCGGAGGGGTTTTTCGTAACAACACGTGCATAAGAACTGTTCGATTGTGGGTGGCACGCCCAGAGGCCTTGCGATGGGCGTGAACTTTCACGACAAACACGCCCTTCGAAGACTCACGGCGTGCCACCCGGAATCTTGTTTTCGATCCGGTCGCGTTTTCCATCAGTGATGACCGTTGTCAGAATGGTCCGAGTGGTCGGACGTCGCAGGACTTTCCAGTTCGACTTGAATCATCAGGACTGCCGCCTGCGGAATGAACTGGGCTCGGGAACCCGACTTGATCGCCAGCCACTCGCCTTCGACGGTATCCAGCGTCCCTGAGATCGACACATCGGCCCCGTTGATGTTCCCGGTGGTAGGACTGACTGGCAAATCGGCCGCCGCCCCGAGGGCGTCTCTCCGGAACTGCACCGTGCAGCGTTTGCCGATCTGCTGTTTCAAGGCTTTGGGGAGCCCGGCGGCGGCCGCCGCCACCGGAGCGTTCCCGACGTCGACGTTGCAGCCGCACACGACTGACGCCACGAGTCCAATCAGCAGCCAGGCATAGTGACGCATCTATTCGTCCTCGTCCTCGCAGTTGTCCGTTCTGGCTTTTCGCTTTCCGCTCGCCAGGATCGGCAGGGTGGCCGGGGCTGGACCGAAGGGAAGCCCCGGCGTTCGCCGATCCGGGGCTTCGCGAAGACGCTCCAGCCCCGGCCACCCGGTTGGAATCAGATTCCCGGCGAAGCGACCGGGGCGGCGTCCGCCGGTTCGTCGCCGAAGTAAGAGTCGATCTGCGAATCCAGGTCGCTCGGCACTGCCGGGGTCTGGGCTTCGACCGGAATCAGGCCGGTGAACTTGCCTTCGATGTCCAGCCGGCGCTGCTGCACGTCGAGCTGCTTGTTGAGGTCGTCCATCAGCTTCTTGACCTGGCCGAGGTTCGAGTCGTTGATGGCGAGCTGCGAGACTGTTTCGGCGGCGCGAACCGTCTGCAGGCGGGCTTCGAGCTGTTCCAGGCGGACTTCCAGGTCCTTCTGGGCCTGCATCATGCCGTTCAGCTTGTCCTGGTTGGCCTTCAGCATCTGCTGGCGGGCGGAGAGGATCTTGCGGTCGGCGGCGAGGGTTTCCTCGGCGGCCTTGAAGCGTTCGAACCGCGTCGCCAGGTCCCGGCGGACTTCGTCGCTGGCGTAGGTGTGGCCGGCGTAGGAATAGGTCGACTTGTTGGCGCCGATATCCTTCCGCAACGCCAGGATCGTTTCCTTCTGCTTGGACAACTCGGTTTCGCGGCGGTCGATGCCGGCCTGGAGGTGTTCGATGTCGACCTGCTGCTCGGCGATGACGTGCATGCACTGCCGGACGTCGGGGACGAGCTGCTCGACCATCTGGTGGGCCCGGGCGATTTCGAACTCGACCGGCACCTCGGCCTTCACGGCTTTGTGAATGCTGGTGGCGCCCGTCCGGACGTAGCTCAGGGTCTCGCGACCCAGCAGCAGCCCACCCAGAACCGCGGCGGCCGCCGCTCCCAGTGCGATCTTTTTGAGAAACATGGCGATCCCCTCAGTCGAATGTGACGCTGACTTCCGTCGTCGGCTCAACCGGCCGCACGCGTTGTTACAGAGTCATTCGCTGCAGGGGCGGGAATCTTGGGGGAATTCTGGAGGGATTTTGCGGATTGATGTAAGTCGTTGGGCGGAAGGGACATCGTTGATGGTCGATCGTTGATCGTTGATGGAAAGAACGGATTGTCGGGCTCCCCGTTTCTGACCATCGACGATCAACCATCAACGATCGACCATGTCTCATGCCCACGCGCGGCGGAAGAACTCCAGCCAGTTGCGGGACATGATCCGTTCGATGTCGTCGGCCGAGTAGCCGCGCTTCGCCAGGAGGTCGGCCATTCTGGGGAGGTCGGCGATGGTGTCGAGGTCGCTGGGGGACTGTTCCTTGCCGAAGCCGCCGTCGAGGTCGGTTCCCATGCCGCAGTGCTTCGCGTTGCCGGCGAGCTGGCAGATGTGGTCGATGTGGTCGACGATGTGTTCCATCTGGACGGTCGACGGGTCGCTGACCCCGATCTTCCAGCCGGGCCGGATCATCCAGTTGTCGAAGGCGGCTCCGATGACGGCTCCGCGCTGGATGAGGGTCTTGATCTGGTCGTCGGTGAGCTGACGATCGGCGTTGACCAGCGAGCGGCAGTTGTGATGGCTGGCCAGGACAGGTCCCTGGAAGATTTCCATGGCGTCCCAGAACGATTCGTCGGCCAGGTGGGTGACGTCGAGGAGCATGCCGACCTTGTCCATTTCCTGGAGCAGGCGTTTGCCGTCGGCGTTGAAGCCGCCCGTGCTGCCGGTGCCGAAGCAGTAGGGGCTGGGGCCGTAGTGGGCGGGGCCGAGAATTCGCAGGCCGGCCTCGTACCATTCGGCGATCTGCTCGGGGTTCTGGATGGGGGGGCTCCCTTCCATGCTGAGGATGTAGCCGATCGGTCCGGTGCCGTTGGTCTGCCATTCGGCGACGTGGGCGTCGAGTGCGGCCATGTCCGGCAGGTCGCGAATGACTCCCTTGCGGACCATCGCCCGGTAGTAGGCGAGCTGGCCGCAGGCGATGGCGTAAGCGGCTTCGCGGGACTGCGGGAAGGTGAGCTCTTTGTCCTTGCGATGCAGACGGGGGAGGAGGGTGGCGATGATCACGCCGACGCCGCCCCGCTTGAGTTCGGGCCAGGTGACGGTGCAGTCGCCGGGGTTAATCCCGGTGAAGTGCTTTTCGAACTGGCGGAGTTCGGCGACGGTCAGTTCGAGATTGCGGTTCCATTCGACCGCATTCCAGGCCATGTCGAGGTGAGCGTCAAAAACGAGCATGAGGCGGGCATCCTTCAATACAGGACGGGGGAGGGAGGACTACACGGCGGGATCGGACAGAGTTGTGCGAACTTCCAGGGCGGCCATTGCCAGGGAGCCCCAGCCGACGAGGAAGGCGACGCCCCCCAGGGGCGTGATGGCGCCGAGCACGGGAATGCCGAGCAGCGTCAGGCCGTACAGGCTGCCGGAAAACAGCAGGATTCCCAGGGTGAACGAGATTCCGGCGATGCGGCACCAGCGCGACGGGCGGCGGTCGGCCAGCAGACCGACTGCGAGCAGGGCGAGGGCATGGGTGAGCTGGTACTCGGCGCCGGTCTTGAAGTCGCCCAGGTACTTTCGCGCGAGGGGAATCGTTTCGCCGGCGACGACGCGGGTCTGGTCGGCGTATTTGGTCTGAAAGTAGCCGGAGAGCCCATGAGCGGCGAATGCGCCGGAGCCGACACCCAGACCGCCGAACAACGCCCCCAGCCACAGACACCAGCGCGCCGACATGACTTTCGCTCTTTTCCGTTGTGCGACGTGGAACGTCGCTGGCTGCAGAATTTGCAGGTTTGTCGAGTCCGTGACGGCCACCACTCTAACCGGAGAGTTCTCCAAGCCGGCTCTGAACAATCACGTGATCGAAATCGGGCCACCGGAAATTGTTCCGGACATCGTGTCTGGATTTTTCTGTGCTCGGGGCGTAACGCCAGCCACTTTACGAAACGGAGGGTCGGCTGGCGAATGAGGGCTTTCAATGATTTGGCGACGTCAGGGCGGGAGGATCAGCGATTTTGGACTCTGCTCCAACCGGTCGGCCATGTCGCGCAGCCGCCGGAGCAGGCGGGGCGAGCCGAGGTCTGCGGTTGGGGATGTCGAAAGGCGCTCGATCCAGGTCCAGGCGCTGAGGACGACGCCTGATTTGTCGAGGAGCGGGATCAATTGGCGCTCGACGGCCGAGAGGGGGCGTTCGTTCTCGTAGGCGGCGAGGGCGAGATCCCAGGCGGGGGCGTCGTCGCCGATGAGGCTCCCCAGCAGGCGGGCGAGGTCTGTGGCGACGGAGTCGCATCGACTGGCGGAGGGATCGATCAGCCCGGTCACGGTGTCGCCTGTGAAGAGAACGTGGTCGAGCCAGACATCCCGCAGGCAGATCTGCAGGGGGACCGAGGTTGTGCGGACCGGTTCCAACAGGGGCAGGAGCTGCGGGCCGCGGGAATGGCAGCCGGCCAGCAGCCGCCGGAACGCGTCGCGCCAGTCGCCGGTCGGCAGGTGAGTCGGAGGTGTCATCTGACCGATTCGGAGGAGCATGTCGCGGAGCCTTGCGGTCCGCTCGACAATCGCAGGGGCCGGGCCGCATTCGGGACCGCCGAACCATGATTTCGCCGGTGGCTCCGGAGCGAAGATCCGGGCGGCGTTGTGCCAGCGGGCGAGAGCCTGCATGGCGGCGGTCAGGCGTAGTCGGGAGGGGTTGAGGGCGAAGTCGGCGACTCCCGGCAGCCACGGCTCGAGTTGCCACCAGGTGTTCCGATGGCGCGTGATGGTCGAGCCGGTTCGATTCCTCAGCGGAACCGCGACGAACGTCAGCCCGCGATTGTGCAGGTGGTGCAGGAGGGCATGGAGTCCCCGCAGGCGGTCGGCGGGCGGGCCGTTGTCCGGCCAGCGGCGGAGGGCCAGGGGGCCGGCGAGCGTCTCGACGCGCCAGACCGCAGCCCCGCTGAAGCCGGCGTTCGCGACCGGCCGGCAGCCCTGAATTGTCGCCAAGGCGGGATAGTGCGACAGGACTTCATGTGGCGGCGAAACAGTCATTCTCGGGCAGGTCCGCATTCGCTGTGGTGTAGTGGATTTGCGTGCATTGCTTCGTCGTGTGGTTTGCGCGAAACAACCGGCAGAAATTGCCGCTTGTTGACAGATTGCTCACAAACGGGGTAGAAAACTGGGGATCTCGCGAATACAGCGAATCCAGCGAAGGATGGGGCTGGGGCGACTGTCAGGCGTCAGGGAGGCCGAGGACGCGTTGAGAGTGGCGACCGGAGTGGTTACTACGCAAGAGGAAGGAACGGGAAAATGCTGCGTCTGATGCGAGGCGTTTTCGTGGCGGCGGCGGTGCTGGGCGGAGTTTCCCTGCAGTCTGCGTCGGTTGAGGCCGGGGTAATTCCCGGCTCCTACGACGTGGCGTACGCGCCGGTCAGCAACGTGCATTACCGTTACTCGGCCTACGCTCCCGCGTACTATGGCACACCGGTGTCCTACGGCAGCGGCTACTCGGCATCCTATGGCGGTTCCTGCTGCGGGACGGCGATGTACGCACCCGCAGCCGGCGCGTGCTGTTCGCCATGCGGGAATCCGTGCGGGTCGTCCTGCGGCTCCGCCTGTGGCAGTTCGCCCTGCGGAACCGCATGCGGCGGTTCACCGTGCGGCGTCGCTCCGTCGGGGTCGACGACTTCCAGCGGCAAATTGACTCCGACGCCGGAGCCCGCGCCAGCGCGAACGACGCCGTCGCGGGAAGAACCTGCCAATTCGGCGCCGCCCTATCGACGGGAAGCGCCAACGGATGGCTTCGTGCCGCGGGATCGAACGTTTAATGATGCCCCGCCGCGCGGGAACGGGGCGCCTCCGGCGCGCGGAAACGACGGGCTGGGGGCAGCGCCCGGAGCGGGTGCAGCACCGGGTGCGGGGGCGCCGCGGCGACCGGGCGCTGATCTGCCGACGAACGTGGAACCGACGGACGATCCGGGATTTGAGGCGCCGGTTCGACGGCCGGAAGACAGTGGGACGCCGCCCTCTTCGCGGGGACTGTTCAATCTCGACGATGACAAGTCCGGCACGCCCTCCAACGACGGCGGGACTCCCGCTCCGTTTGGACGCGATGTGGAAAAGACCCCGATCGAGGGGGCCGAGCATGTGATTCCGCGGCGGGCGGCGCCGATTGACGCCGACGCGGTTGAGGACGAATTTCAGATGCCGATGGAAAATGTCGGGCCGCGTCTGGAAGCGGTGAAAACGTCTCAGGCGGTCGCCGTGAAGGAACGCCTGCCGTTGCGGCCGCGTTTTTCGGTTCCGACCGTTGCCCGGGCGCATGTTCGTCCGCAGGGGGAGTGGAGCCTCGGGGCAATGACCCGGCTGGCCGGGAACCCGTGACGGGACAGGCTGTCTGCAATTGATTATGCTGCAGGGGTCTGGAGTGAATCGCTCCAGGCCCCTGTTTTCATTGCATGGCGACGGAACGAAGTCGCCTGCACCCGCGGGATGCCTGCATGCGCAAGATTGCCATTGTTGGACTGGGCCGGTTTGGACTGGCCGTGGCGCGGCAGCTCGTTTCGACTCACGTGCAGGTGATCGCGATCGACTCCGATCCGGATCTGATCGACGAGGCGAAGGACCTGGTCGATCTGGCGCTGGTGCTCGACTCCACCGACGAGCGGGCGCTGCGAAGTCAGGAGATTCACAAAGTCGACGCGCTGGTGGTGGCGATCGGCGAGAATTTCGAAGCGGCCCTGCTGACGGCGGTGATCGCCAAGCGGAATCTCAAGATTCCGCAGGTCATCTGCCGGGCGAGCATGCCGATTTATGCGGAGATCTTCCGGCAGATCGGCGCGGACGAAGTGATCCAGCCCGAGACCGAAACGGGCATCCAGCTCGCCCGCCGACTGGCCAATCCGTTTCTCGAAGACTTCTTCGATCTGGGCGAGGGATTTTCGCTGATCGAGATGCACGCTCCGTCGCCGTTTATCGGGAAGACGCTGCGAGACCTGAATCTGCGGGCCAAATACGCGGTGAACCTGGTGGCGCTCCGTCGGACCGCGCGGAGCACGTCTTCGTCCGGAGAAGAAGTCGTCAAGGAGAGTATTGCAATTCCGCAGCCCGATGACGTGATCGCCACGGACGATGTGCTGATCGTGATCGGGGCCAACACGGATCTGGGGAGGTTGCCGAAGGAGTAGTTGAGAGTTGAGAGCGGAGAGTTGAGAGAAAAGGCCAGACTAAGAAGCGAGTTCTCCTCCGTACTCTCTGGCGATCAGCGACAAGCGATCAGCGATCAGCTCTCCCACTCTGGATTTCGCTCTTCCCTGCTCGCTGCTTCCCCGCGCAGAACAGGTGCTGCTCGCCGCGCAGAAAGAGCTGGCCCTGCGAGATGGCGGGCGAGGCGTAGCTGAATTCGCCGAGCGGGTTCTCGGCGACGAGGTCGTATTTCGGGCCGGGCCGGACGATTTTCGTCGTGCCGTCGTCGGCGGTGAAATAGACCAGGCCGTCGGCGGCTACGAGCGAGGCGCTGTAGTGCGGGGCCATCCGTTCCGCCCAGAGTCGCTCGCCGGTGTCGGCGTCGTAGCAACTGGCGATGCCGTCGTCCGCGGCGACGAGCAGGTATTTGTCGAGGACGACGGGCGACGGGACGTAGGAGCAGTTTTTGCGGGATTCCCAGGCGATGTGGGAGGAGGTCACGTTGCCGCGTCCATCCGGGCGGATCGCCTGAATGTAACGGTCGGGGAAACCGGCGGTCAGGAACAGATACTTGCCGTTGTAGACCATCGAAGCCACGAACTGCTCGGTGGGGCCGTCCATTTCCCAGTGCTGATGGCCGTCGTGCGGATCGAGGCTGACGACTGACTTGCTGCCCGAAAAGACCATCTGCGTCCGGCCGTCGATTTCTCGGATGATGGGCGTGACGTAGCTGCGGGTCTTGTGCTTGCGGGGGACTTTCCAGCGGGTCTCGCCGGTCTGGCGGTCGAGGGCGACGACGTAGGAGTCGCCGTCGTGATCGCCATTGACGATCACCAGGTCCTCGAACAGGATCGGCGAGGAGCAGAAGCCGTGGACGCTGGCGAAGCGGCCGGGGCGGACGGTCCAGACCGGTTTGCCGTCGAAGTCCAGGGCGGTGACGATCATATCGCCGGGCGTTCGCTCCTTGTCACTGGCGAAGTCGGCTTCGAGGAACGAGACGTAGACCAGCTTGCCGTCGGTTACAGGAGTTCCTGAGGCCCGGCTGTTGAGCTTGTGATGCTTTTCGAGCGGCGCTTCGAGGACGGTCTGCTGCCAGAGGATCTTTCCGTCGCGGCGGTCGAGGCAGATCAGGACGCGGTCCTGCTGCTCTTCGAGGCAGGATGCCACGAAAATTCGATCACCCCAGATGACGGGGGAGGAATGGCCGACGCCTGGGATGGGGGCTTTCCAGGCGATGTTTTCGCCAGTCTCGCCGTTCCAGCGCTGCGGAATGTTCTGCTCCAGACTGGTCCCGTCGCCGCGGGGGCCGCGCCAGCCCGGCCAGTCCTCGGCGGAAGCGAGGCTGGCAGCAATCACGAGCGAGCAGACGCAGGCGACGGATGGGAGCAGTCGGTGCATGGCCGGGTTTCCGCGGAAGATGAACTCTCGAAACCTGCGTCGGCGGAGGAGTCTTGACGGAGCCTCCTTCGAATCATCGGCGGGTTATGGTGCACCTGCCGGCGCTGCGCCGCCCGGATCGGGCATACCCGGCATGGCTCCTGGGGCGCCCGGCATTCCGGGCATCGCTCCACCCGGCATTGCGCCGCCGGCCGGATCGAATTGCTGCTGGACGGGGTCCGGTTCGTTTCCTCGTCCCCAGATGGCCTCTTGAATCAGCGGAGACGCGATCAGACCGACGATGACCAGGATGATCCCGATGAAGGAGGTCAGGAAGCCCAGGATGGCGGTCAGACAGCCCGGCTTCGCTTCGCCCCAATTATTGATGGTGTAGATCAGGAGGACAATAAACGAAGCCAGCGTCAGGATGTCGACGAGAATCCGGACAAAGTCGAGGCCGTACATGGCGATCAGAATTCCGGCCCCGATCCGGATGAGCCAGAAGGACGAGAGGAAGAACCCGGCTGCGGAGTAGAAGGGGTTGCCGTGGTCCATGGCCTCCTTGCTGACCATCAGGACGCCGCCGGTTTCGGCCAGCGCACCCCCGCAAATGACTCCGACTAGAATCGAGGCGGCCAGATCGGTGTTGAACAGCGTCGAGACGACCAGTCCGCCGACTCCGCCGACGAGCGCCAGAATTCCGGTGACGGCGATCGCTTCGAGGAGCGCCACCTTGGTGCTTTTGGGTTTGTATTCTTCGTCCAGCTCGCGGGAAAGAATGGCCTTGTACTTGTACTGCTTGGCCTGTCCGATGAGTCCGAGAGCAGGACGGAAGTAATAAACGAACTGCCCGTTGGTCCGCATGTTGAACAGGGCGGTGAAGCCGAAGGGAATGAACGCAACGCACCACAGGATGCCGGGGATGATCAGGGGCTGGTAATTGACGCGGACGGGATCGGGGATCGGCGCTTCGGGAGCCGGGGGGGCTTCGCCCTTCTTCTGCACTTTGGGCTTGTTCTCGGCGGCCCACTTGCGGCGGTAGATGTCGGCGTTGCTTTCCATCGCATTCACGACGCCGACGACATCGTTGCCGTAGACGGCGATCGTGGCACCGATGGTGCCGATGGTGGCAATGTTCGTGGACAGGGCGAGAAGAACCCAGACCATCGAGCCTTTGAAGGTCTGGCCCAGGGAGGGGAGAATCTTCCAGAACATCCAGCCGGGATAGGAAATCGGCATCGCCATGTGGCCCATGACGCCGGGGAATGCGAGCAGGACGGGGATGTAGGCCAAACCCGTAATGATCCCGAGGACGTACGTCGGCGAACCGTTGCGCACCAGAATGGCGCCGATCGCCGCGGGAATCGCCAGAACGGGGCCGGCGAAGGCGATGTTCCAGGCGAAGAACTTGATGCCGAGGGCGCTGGCGGTGAAGAAGTCGAAGTTCAGCCGCTTGATCTTGTCCTTCTTTTCCATCGCGTTCTGGATGATGTAGACGTCGGCGAGCCAGTACCAGCCGGGGATCACCATCAGGCAGACGGCGGTGACGAAGCCGAAGAAGACGCGGGGGGGCCAGGTCGAGTTGTAGAGGAACATGAAGATCGAGAAGGCGGCGAGCAGCGACGCGACGATCGAATACATGATGGAGCGGAAGGCCAGCCCCTTATTGCGGCCGACGAACTTCCAGCCGTCGCTCCAGAGTCCCTTGAAGAACTTGTCAGGGTCGGGGCCTTTGAGGGCCCGTTTCTTCGCGGCTGCGCCCATGCCGCCGGTCGAGGTGTCGTAGCCGCACTTGGGGCATTCGGTTTCGTCTTCGTCGAGGTCCTTCAGGTCGCAGCCGCATTTGGGGCAGATGCGGGCCTTGCGGTCCTCGATATTCCGGAGGTCGAGCGACGCGAAGTCGTCGTCGGTTGACGCTTTCTTTTTGACCGGTTTTTTCACGGGCGCATCGGAGTCGCCTGCGGGAACTGGAATGCGGGTGTCGCAGTCCGGGCACTTGACCGCTTTGCCGCGGGCGGAGTCCGGAACCGACAGCACTTTCTGACAGGTACTGCATTTGACCTTAACCGGCATGGCGAGACGCACTCCGCAAACGGCCATTCACTTCGCGGAGCAGAGCCCGCGCTGCGAACGGTTCCATGGCAATCCGGGATGTCGTTTCAGACAGGAGAAACAGGGTTCCGGTACTGTACCACGTTTGAGAGTCATTGCACGCTTGGCCGGCGACGGAGGGAACGGGAACTCGAAGGTGAACTATGGATTTTCCCGTAGGCCCGAAACTTTCGGGGTTCCGCGGGGGTTCATTTCCCTAGAGTCAACTCCATTCTGCCTGCCGTTGCGTTCAGCGCGGAGGTTTCCCGCAGAAGGCGATCCGTCATGCGATTGCACGTCGTCCGATTTGCCGGTTGTGCCGGCTTTGCGCTGGCGCTCCTCGGGGGCGCCGCGGGGGCTGAGAAGTCCGGAACGCCCGATCCGGCGCGTACGGCAGCTCAGGTGGATCAGTTGCTGAATGCGGAGTTCGGCCGAGTCGGCGCCGAGGCCGCTCCGCGGTGCAACGACGCGGATTTTCTGCGACGGGCGTCGCTGGATCTGGCGTCGCGACTACCGTCGCCGCAGCAGGTGACGCTGTTCGGACTGAATCCGGACGGCGAAAAGCGGGCGAAACTGGTGGACGAACTGGCGTCGTCCGAGGATTTCGCCCGAAACTGGGCCAGGTACTGGCGCGACGTGATCTTCATGAACGCGACCGACATGCGCTCCCGCCGGGGGATGGGGACGTTCGAGGACTGGATGACGGACCGGCTGCAGGCGGGGGGGAAGTGGGACGAGATCACCACCGAGCTGCTGACCGCCACGGGAGATGTGCAGGAGAACGGGGCGACGGCGCTGTTCTTTGCACACGGTTCGGAAGCGCCGGAGGTGGCGGCCGAGGCCAGCCGGATTTTTCTGGGAATTCAGATCCAGTGCGCGAACTGCCACGACCATCCGTCAGACGTGTGGAAGCGGGAGCAGTTCCACGAGCTGGCGGCTTTCTTTCCGCGGACGGCGCTGCGACCCGTACTGGAAGACGGCCGGCAGCGGAGTTTTGAAGTGGTCTCTGTGAACGCGGATCGTGGCGGGCGGGGCGGACCCTTCGGCAACAATCCCGAGCAGTTCCTGCGGTTCATTGACCGGAATCGGGATGGGAAGGTCACGAAGGCGGAAGTCGAAGCCTCGCCGCGCGGTCAGCAGCTCGGGCAGATTTTCCCGCGGCTGCTGGATTTGGGGGATAAGAACAAGGACGGCGGGCTGGACCTGGAGGAAATGAAAACTCTGCCGATGCCCGACATGCAGCGGCGGGGGAGCACCGAGCACTACATGCCGGATCTGAGCGACCCCTCGTCACGTGGAAAGCTGATCCAGCCGAAGTTCTTCGTCGACGGCGACAAGGTTGAGCAGGGAATGTCGGATCACGAGCGGCGGCAGGCCGCGGCGAAAGCCTTCACCGATCCGAGCAATCCGTGGTTCGCCCGGGCGTTTGTGAATCGGATGTGGTCGGAGATGCTGGGCGAAGGTTTTTATATGCCGGTGGATGACATGGGGCCAACCCGATCGGCCCGGTTCCCGGAAGCGCTCGATCTGCTTTCGCAGGGGTTTGTTGCCAGCGGCTACGACGTGGCCTGGGTCATGAAGACGATCGCCCGGACCGACGCCTATCAGCGGCAGATCCGTCCGAAACCGGTTTCGGAGGCAACGTTGCCGTTCGCCGCTCAGACGGCGATGCGATTGCGATCCGACCAGTTGTACGGTGCGATGACGCAGGTGCTGGGATATCGGGAGCAAGCAGCACCGGCGGGGCGAGGGGTGATGGGCATGATGGCGGCCCAGCGGTCGCCGCGAAACCAGTTCAACGCTCTGTTCGGTTTCGACCCGTCGACGCCTCAAGCGGATCTGACCGGGGATGTCCCGCAGGCGTTGTTTCTGATGAACAGTCCGCAGTTGCGCGGAGCCGTGCAGGCGACCGGCGGCGGACGGCTGGCCCAGTTGCTGCAGAAAAACCGGGACGATCAGGATGCGGTGAGCGAACTGTACCTGCTGGTGCTGTGCCGGGAAGCGTCGGACCGGGAGCTGGCGATCAGCCAGGGCTACATCAAGGAAGTCGGAAATCGGGGCGAGGCGTTCGAGGATCTGATGTGGAGTTTGCTCAATTCGAGCGAGTTTCTGTCGAAGCGATGAGATTGCGATCGGGCTTATCGCTTGTCGCGAATCGCCAGAGATGCAGGCAGATTCTTCTCCGGCGATTTGCGATCAGCGATCAGCCTTGTCGCTCACCTGATTCCCTATTCATTTTTTATCTCAAACGAGGCTTGATCATGGCTCTGGCATGGCACGAAAACGTTTCGCTGACGCGGCGAGGCTGGTCGCGGCGCGGGTTTTTGCATGGCGTTTCGGCGGCAGCCGCCGCGGCGGGAACGCTGAATTTTCGTGATGCGATGTCGCTGCAGGCCAGCGAGTTGCGGAAAGAGGGGCGGTCGCTGATCGTTCTGTGGATGCAGGGTGGACCCAGCCAGTTTGAGACGTTCGACCCGAAGCCGGGTCACGAGAATGGCGGCCCGACCGAGGCGATCGAAACGTCGGTCAGCGGGATTCGAATTGCGAAGGGCTGGGAGCAGACGGCGAAGCAGATGGAGCACATCGCGCTGATCCGCTCGATGACCAATAAAGAGGGGAACCACGACCGGGCAACGTACCAGCTCCATACGGGGTACATCCCATCGGGTTCAGTGCGGCACCCGTCGCTGGCGGCGAATATCGCCCAGGAAATCCGTCCGGAAGGGCTGGAATTGCCTTCGGTGGTGACGATCGGCAACCAGCGGGTCGGTTCGGGAACGGGGGCCGGTTTCCTGGGCGTGGATTATGAGCCGTTCCATGTCACGCAGCCGGGCGGGTTGCCGGACAACGTGGCGGCGGGGACTCCGGCGGCGCGATATCAGCGGCGGCTGGGGTTGCTGGGACAACTGGAGGACGACTTTGCGTCCCGCGGCGGGCAGGTGGTGGTTGAGAACCATCGACGGATCTACGACAAGGCGTCGAGCCTGGTCCTCAGTCCGCAGACGGAGGCGTTTAATCTGGCCGCCGAGTCGGACTCGCTGCGGAAGGAGTACGGGGACACGGTGTTCGGGAAGGGGTGTCTGCTGGCTCGGCGGCTGGTGGAGTCGGGCGTGACCTACGTGGAGGTCCGGGCAGGGAACTGGGATACGCACCAGGAGAACTTCGAGGCGACAGGCCGGCTGGCGGGGGAGGTCGATCCGGGAATGGGGGCGCTGATCGGCGACTTGCACCAGCGCGGAATGCTCGAACGGACGATGGTGGTCTGGATGGGCGAGTTCGGGCGGACTCCGAAAATCAACCCGCGGAACGGGCGCGATCACTACCCGCGGGCGTTCTCGGTGGCCGTCGCCGGGGGGGGCGTGAAGGGGGGGCAGGTTATTGGTTCGACCGGGAAAGACGGGGGAGAGATCTCCGATCGACCGGTGGCGGTCAACGATTTGTTTTCGTCGATCTGCCATTCGTTGCAGGTCAATCCGGCGCATGAGAACATGAGCCCGCTCGGACGTCCGATGAAGATCGTGGACGGGGGCGAAATTGTGAAGGAACTCTTCGCGTAAATTGATATTGGGGAATGGGTAACATCGTTTGGAGTGACCGCTTCCGGGGACGTTCGCGGGCGAGTTGCGGGCGTTGCCCGGCGCTTCGTTCCGCGGGACTTCTGGACACTCGAGGGCGAGTTGTCGATTTTCCTGAGAGAGAGGAGCACTTCAGAGGGTGATCGGGCGGCAAGATTGACTTCCGGCGCTTGATCTTCTGGTGTGGGGTCTCTACACTCTTCGTTTCCCCCCATGCCCGGAGAGAATCCGTGCATTGGTGTTATTTGTCGGAAGTGATTGGAAAACAACGAGTTGTTGCTCGCGTCGGCGGTGCCGATTGCGACCGAACGGGTGAAGCAGAATGCCGACGATCAACCAGTTGATTCGCAAGCCACGCAAGGTGCAGCCGGTCCGGACGAAGTCTCCGGTGCTGGAATCGTGTCCGCAGAAGCGGGGCGTGTGCATGCTGGTCAAGACGGTGACTCCGAAGAAGCCGAACTCGGCTCTGCGAAAGGTCGCCCGTGTGCGGTTGTCGAACGGCAAGGAAGTGACCGCTTACATTCCGGGTGAAGGCCACAACCTGCAGGAGCACTCGATTGTGCTCGTGCGAGGCGGCCGCGTTCGCGACTTGCCCGGTGTGCGGTATAAGGTGATTCGTGGCGTGCTGGATACGCTGGGCGTGACCAATCGTAAGCAGGCTCGCAGCCGCTACGGCGCCAAGCGTCCCAAGTAAGCTGCTGCTGTGTCTGGGAAGTCATCGATCAATTTGCCCGCGTCGGGCGTTTGCAAGCTCTGAGGTTCTGGAATGGCCGATCGTTTTACCGTCAGTCGTACGAATCTGCGGCCGGACACCCGGTATGGTTCGAAACTGGCTTCGAAGTTCATCAACTGTCTGATGCACGACGGCAAGAAGTCCGTGGCGCAGTCGGTGTTCTATTCGGCGCTCGACATGATCGCCGAGAAGCTGCCCGATCGGAATCCGATCGAGGTGTTCACGGCTGCGGTCGACAACTGCCGTCCGGGCATTGAAGTTCGCTCGAAGCGCGTGGGCGGTGCGAACTATCAGGTGCCGACGCCGGTCGGTCCGAAGCGGCAGCAGACGCTGGCGATCCGCTGGATCCTGCAGGCCTGCCGCGGCAAGAAGGGACGCCCGATGGACCGCAAGCTCGCCGAGGAATTTCTGGCGGCTTATCGTCGTGAAGGGACTGCGATGACGACGCGCGAGAACGTGCATCGTATGGCCGACGCTAACAAGGCGTTCGCTCACTTCGCCTGGTAACCTGACGCCGCCGGCCGGGCGGCGCGCAGATCACGAATTCGGCGGGACCGCGCAGGAGGGAGACTACCTCGGCGCTGTCCCGCCGTTTTGCATTTTCCGGGTTCGATGTTCGACTTCTGTTGTTGCTTCAGAACGGTGCCGTCATGTCGTACGACATTCAAAAAGTCCGGAACATCGGCATCATTGCACACATTGACGCCGGCAAGACGACGACGACCGAGCGGATTTTGTTCTACGCGAAGTCGACGCACCGGATGGGGGATGTTGACTCCGGCAATACGATCACGGACTTCGACCCCGAAGAGGCCGCTCGCGGGATCACGATTTACTCGGCGGCCGTGACGTGCCACTGGCTCGATCACACGATCAACATCATCGATACGCCGGGGCACGTCGACTTCACCGCAGAGGTGGAGCGCAGCCTGCGTGTGCTGGACGGCGGCGTCGTGGTCTTCAGCGCGGTTGAAGGGGTCGAGGCGCAGAGCGAGACGGTGTGGCGGCAGGCCGACCGGTATCGCGTGCCGCGGATCTGCTTTATCAACAAGCTGGACCGCATCGGGGCGTCGTTCGAGCGGACCTTCAACCAGGTCGTGAACCGGCTGCACGGGAATCCGCTGGCGCTGCAGATTCCGATTGGCGAGGGGCCTGCGACGAACGCCGACGGGTTTCGCGGGGTGATCGACCTGGTGGCGATGCAGGCGCTCTATTTCGACCCTGAGAGCCAGGGGGCGACGATCCGTGTGGAGCCGATTCCGGAGTCCGAGCAGGAGCGGGCCGACGAGTGGCGGGTGAAGCTGCTGGACGCGGTGGCGATGCTCGACGACGAGGTGTTTGCCGTTTACGACGCGACGGGCGACCTGCCGCCGGATCAGATCCGGCGTGTGGTGCGAAAGGCGACCCTGGCCTATCAGCTCCAGCCGCTGTTATGCGGCTCGTCGCTGAATCATATTGGCGTGCAGCCGCTGCTGGACGGCGTGGTGTGGTATCTGCCCAGTCCGGCCGACGTTCCGCCGGTGGAAGGGCGGAATCCGAACCCGAAGAAGCAGGACGTCGTCGAGGTTCGCAAAGCGAAAGACGACGAGCCGTTTGCCGGCCTGGTCTTCAAGATCGTCGCGGACCAGCATAACGAATTGTGCTTTGTGCGAATCTATTCGGGGACGCTGAAGAGCCGTTCCCGGCTGCTGAATCCGCGGACCGGGGCCAAAGAGCTGGTGAGCCAGCTCTGGCGGATCCGGGCCAGCGACCGCGAAAAGCTGGAAGAGGCGTTTGCGGGAGACATTGTCGGCGTTGTCGGGCCGAAGGATTCGGCGACCGGGGATACGCTGTGCGATCAGAGTCAGCCGATCCTGCTGGAGTCGATCCGGTTCCCGGATACGGTGATCTCGATGGCGATCGAGCCGGAGACGAGCGCGGAGCGGAAGAAGCTGGAGGAGGTGCTCCGGCTGATGTCGAAGCAGGATCCGACGTTCCGGGCGGAAATCAGCGAAGAGACCGGGCAGACGATCATCAGCGGGATGGGGGAGCTCCATCTGGAGATCATCGCGAAGCGGATGCAGCGCGATTTCGGCCTGAAAATCCGCGTCTACAAGCCTCGCGTCACGTACCGCGAGACTGTGGCGGGGCCGCTGGAGCATCGGGAGCGGTTCGAGCATCAGGCCGCAAACAGCACGCAGTTTGTGGAATTGGCGATCCGGATCGAACCATTTTCAGGAACTGAGCCGGTCACAATTGAAAACAAACTCAAACCGGGTACACTACCGCCCGACCTGTTGAATTCGGCGTTGCAGGCGCTGCGCGACGAATCCAGCGGGGGTGGGTTGGTGGGATATCCGCTGATGAACGTGAAGATCACGGTCACGGATGCCGAATACCGCGAGAAAGAGACCACGGAGGTTGCCGTTAAAACGGCGGCCGCTAGGGCTCTCCGAAATGCACTGCAGTCCGCCGGGGTTGTGCTCCTGGAGCCAATCATGAAGCTGGAGGTTGTGACTCCCGAGGATTTCCTGGGGAATATCACGGCCGACCTGAGTTCACGGCGGGCGATGATTGTGGATACGGAGATTCGGGGTAATCTGGTGGCCTTGCAGGCGGAGTCCCCGCTTTCCCAGATGTTTGGTTACTCGACTCAGGTGCGAAGTCTGTCGCAGGGACGGGCGTCGTATTCGATGGAGCCGCTTCGGTTTGATGCGGCTCCGGACGATGTGCTGGCGGGCATGTTGGGTCAGTAGAAGTTGCCGCGCGGTATGGCTGGCGTACCCGATTTGGCGTTCGAGCCAAGTCGAAGGGCGTCATCATCCGGGCGGCCGGTGTTGTTTCGCGATTCTCTCCCGCGGTTGATTGACAGTCGCGGGGGCCGTCACTAAACTTGTCGATTCCCTTGCCGCCGGGGCCCCTGTCGTCTTGATGGGGTCGGCTGTAAGTTGTTTGTGTAAAGGGACTTGGCGTGGCTGGCGCAAAACAGGAATGCATCCGGATCCGGATGGAAGCCTACGATCACTCGGTGCTCGATCAGTCTGTGTCTGAAATCGTCGATACGGCGAAGCGGACTGGGGCGATCGTGCATGGGCCGATCCCGCTGCCGACGCGCATTGAGCGGTATACGGTGCTGCGAAGCCCGCATATTGACCGTAAGTCTCGTGAGCAATTTGAAATTCGGACGCACAAGCGTCTGATCGATATTCTTCAGCCAACCGGCAAGACCATCGACGCGCTGAACAAGCTGTCGTTGCCGGCTGGTGTGGATGTCAAGATTCGGGCCTCGGCCGGCTAGTGGCGGGTGCGGTTGCTGTTCTGTCAGCAGGACGCGGCTGCCGCCGTTCTGGTTCGTGGTTTTCGTCGCGTGATTCTGCAGTTATTGAGGTACGGTCCGATGCCCAGGGGCTTGTTGGGACGCAAAGTCGGGATGACGCAGGTCTTTGACGAGACCGGGGCGGTGATTCCGGTGACTGTTCTGGAGTTGGGGCCCTGCGTGGTTCTGCAGGTGCGGACTGCCGAAAAGGATGGCTATGAGGCCGTTCAGCTCGGATTTGGCGATAAGCCGCGTCGTCTGGCCAGTCGGGCGGAGCGCGGTCACGTGGCGGCGATTGGCAGCAAGCGTCAGAGGTCGCGCCAGGCGGCCGGCGTTGAGACGCTGGTGAAGGCTGAGACCGAGCCGAAGCAGTACGTGCGAGAGTTCCGGACGGATGGCGAGAAGGCCGAGTATGCAGTCGGTCAGGTGCTGACCGCTGCGGCTCTGGCGGACGTCGCGTTCGTCGATGTGATCGGGGCGATCAAGGGGCGTGGTTTCGCCGGCGGTATGAAGCGGCACAACTTTCACGGTCTGTGCGCCAGTCACGGCGTGAAGAAGGCTCACCGGTCGCTCGGTTCGACCGGTCAGCGACAAGATCCGGGCCGCGTGTTCAAGGGGCAGAAAATGCCCGGGCACTGGGGTGACAGTCGAGTGACCGTGCGTCGTCTCAAGGTTGTGCGAATTGACGAGGCGAACAACACGGTGCTCATTCGCGGTGCGGTGCCGGGTTACAACGGCGCGTACGTGATGGTGCGTGAGACGAACTGCTACTAAGAGCGTCGTTCTCTTCGAGTGGGTTGACTCCCAGGCTAGCAGCAGGCTGAGACATGATTTCCGTAGCAGTATACAATCAGGCCGGTCAGGACACTGGGGCGAAGTACGAATTCGACCCGGCGGAGCTGGCTGGCGAAATCAATAAGCAGTTGCTTCACGACGCGGTCGTGATGTACCAGGCGAACCTGCGGCAGGGGACTTCCAAGACGAAGACCCGGTCGGAAGTCGCCGGCAGCTCTCATAAGCTGTATCGTCAGAAGGGGACGGGTAATGCCCGTGCCGGTAACAAGCGGACTCCTGTTCGTCGGGGTGGCGGGCATGCGTTCGCCAAGCGTCCGAAGGACTGGAGCTATCGGCTTCCGCGTAAGGCGCTGCAGATCGCCACGCGAATGGCGGTGCTGGGCAAGTTTCAGGACAACGAAGTCACCGTCGTCGACAGCCTGACGATGGATCAGCCGAAGACGAAGGTGATGGCGGCGGTGCTGAAGGCGCTGGGCGTCGAGAAGGATAGCTGCCTGCTGGCGATCGATAATCACGACGCTGCGGTCTGGCGTTCCGCTCGGAATATTCCGACGCTCTCGGTCTCCCCTGCGGCCGATCTCAACGCACTGAAGCTGCTTGAGAAGCGACGGCTGGTGGTGACGACGAAGGCCCTGGATCAGATCCGCGGCAAGGTTCAGGGTGGTTGATCGGGATTCGGCGACCGCCGGCGGGAGTGAATGACGATGGCTGAGCAATACGTGCCGGGACTGCAGTTGGAGCCCTACCAGGTGGTGCTGCGTCCGCTGGTGACGGAGAAGGGGACGTATCTGTCCCAGCGTAATAACGCGTATACGTTTGAGGTGAATCCGCTCGCGACCAAAGAGGATATTCGACGTTCCGTGCAGGAGCTGTGGAATGTGCGCGTGGTTGGCGTGCGGACGCAGAATCGGGTCGGCAAGCCGCGTCGTCACAAGATGATGCAGGGGCAGATGAAGTCGTGGAAGAAGGCGATCGTCGAGTTGCATGAAGATGATCGAATCGCGTTCTTCTAAGGCGGTCTGATCGCCGGTCTGTCGTTCTTACGAAATCAGCGTTGGAAGTGATGTTATGGGTCTTCGAAAATACAAGCCGACGAGCCCCGGACGGCGGAGCGGGATGGTCAGCGATTTCGCTGAGATCACCGACAAGAACAAGAAGCCCGAGAAGGGTTTGCTGGTTCCGGCGAAGAAGCGTGGCGGTCGTAACTTCCAGGGGAAGATCACGATCCGCCATCGCGGCGGCGGTCATAAGCGGATGTACCGGCTGATCGACTTCAGGCGGACGAAGGACGATATCGCCGGGACTGTGACGCACATTGAGTACGATCCCAACCGGACGTGCCGGATTGCTTTGATTCAGTATGCGGACGGCGAGAAGTCTTACATTCTTGCGGCCGAGGGGATGAAGGCGGGCGATCAGGTCTTTAACGGACCGAACGCAGAGCCGAAGCCCGGCAACTGCATGCCGATGGAGAACATTCCGCTCGGCACCACGATTCATAACATTGAGATGCAGCCTGGTCGCGGCGGCCAACTGGTGCGCAGCGCCGGCGTCTCCGCCGTGCTCAACGCCCGCGAGGGGAACTGGGCGCAGATCACGTTGCCTTCCGGCGAAGTCCGACGTCTGCCGGTCAAGTGTCGGGCGACGATCGGAACGATCGGGAACGGCGAGCACATGAATATCGTGATCGGCAAGGCCGGTCGCGTGCGATGGAAGGGGCGTCGGCCCCGCGTCCGCGGTTCGGCGATGAACCCGGTTGCTCACCCGATGGGTGGTGGTGAAGGCCGCCGTTCGGGCGGTCGGCATCCGGTCAGTCCCACGGGCAAGCTGTCGAAGGGCGGTCGTACGCGGAATCCGCGTAAGCCGTCGAAGAACGCGATCGTGCGTCGGCGGAAATCGGTACGCTACGGTCAGTTGAAGACCTAGTGGCGCGATTCGGGCGTCGGACGAGGTCTGCGGCAGAGTCGGTCAGAGATTGTTTCGTTCAATAGATACAGTGGCGTAGTTGGGGGCAGGGCATGGGCCGTTCGTTGAAAAAGGGGCCTTACGTCGACGCCAAGCTGCTCAAGAAGATTGAGAAGCTTGAGGTGGCTCGTCGCAAGGATCCGATCAAGACCTGGGCGCGTCGTTCGACGATCGCTCCGGAGTTTATCGGCCACACGTTTTTGGTCCACAACGGTCGGACGCACATTAACGTGTACGTCACGGAAGAAATGGTCGGGCACAAGCTGGGCGAGTTTTCTCAGACTCGTCTGTTCCGCGGCCACGGCAACAAGGGCGGCAAGTAGTCGGAACCCGTCCTGGGCGACTGCGGGAGTACGGTGATGGAATTCCGAGCGGTTTATCGCTATGCACGAATTGCACCGACGAAGGTGCATCAGGTGGTCAACCTGATCCGTGGAAAGACGGCTCAGGAGGGGTTGAATACGCTGCGGTATCTGCCGCATCGTGGAGCCCGGATGGTCGAGAAGACCCTGAAGAGCGCGATCGGGAACGCTGAGGATCGGGGCGCTCGGAATGCCGAGTCGTTGATCATCGTCGAAGCGAAGGTCGATGGCGGGCCGATGTTCAAGCGGATTCAACCGCACGCTCGCGGGATGGGTTTTTTGATCAAGAAGAAGTTTTCGCACATTACGGTGGCTGTGGAGTCACCCGAAGCGCTGGTGGCCGGAGCAGAGAGCGAAGCATAACCGGACTGCGGGTCGCAGACAGGCTGCGGCAGTCGAGAGGGACTGACAAAGATGGGTCAGAAGGTTCGGCCGACAGGTTTTCGAGTCGGGATCGTGGAAGACTGGCGGAGTCGCTGGTATGCGACGAAGCGGGAGTTCGGCGACCTGCTGATCGAAGATCAGAAGATCCGGAATTTCGTCAAGCGTAAGTACGAGTTCGCGGGGATCTCGCGGATCATTATCGAACGAACGCGGGATCAGGTGATCGTGCATCTGCATACCGCCCGGCCCGGGATTATCATCGGGCGGAAGGGGCAGGAGGTCGACCGTCTGAAGGCGGAGCTGGAAGACCAGACCGGCCGGCGGATGGAATTGAAGATCGTTGAAATCAATCAGCCGCAGCGGAGCGCGATTCTCGCTGCGGAGGACGTTGCCCAGCAACTGGTGAAGCGCGGCAGCTTCCGACGCGTCATGAAGCGGACGCTCGACCAGGTGATGGAAGCCGGCGTTGAGGGTGTCAAGATGGAGTTGTCCGGGCGACTCGGCGGCGCCGAGATGTCGCGGACGGAGAAGGCCAGCCGGGGTTCGATCCCGTTGTCGACGCTGCGGAAGCATATCGATTACGGCCTGGCGGTAGCGCAGACCACGATGGGCGTGATCGGCGTGAAGGTTTGGATCAACCTGGGCGAGTATACGGACGAGGAGACGACAGATGGCGCTCATGCCCAAGCGGGTAAAGCACCGCAAAGAGCAAAGAGGCCGCGTAAAAGGTAACGCCACGCGGGGCAATAAAGTCTCCTTTGGCGACTGGGGTCTCCAGACCGTCGAGGCAGGCTTTATCAAGGGGCAGACGATTGAGGCCTGCCGCGTTGCGGCGACTCAGTATGTCCGCGGAGAAGGCAAACTCTATATCCGGATTTTCCCGAATAAGCCGATGACGGCCCGTCCGCTGGAAACGCGAATGGGTACCGGCAAGGGCGAACCGGACCACTGGGTGGCGGTTGTTAAGCCGGGAAAGGTCCTGTTCGAGCTGGCTGGCGTGAGTCTGGAAGCGGCACGCGAGTGTTTTGCGCGAGTTGCCTACAAGCTGCCCGTCAAGGTGCGGCTGGTCGGGCGGTTGCCGGGTGCTTGACCCGGAGTTGCGGCACGAGCCGCGAGGGTGAACGGAACGATGAATAAAGCCAAACAGCTTCGCGAAATGAGTTCTGAACAGCTTGAGTTTCAAATGCGTGAAACTCAGCAGAGCCTGTTCAAGCTCCGGTTTCAGGCGGCGACGGAAAAGCTGGATGCTCCAAGCAGCCTGCGAAAGCTGCGTCGTGAGATTGCCCGGATCAAGACGGTGTTGCGCGAGCGGGAAGAGGTCCCCGCGGGGGCATAGTCCGGCTGGTGGTATTGGAATTTGGAATCGCGGCTGGTCCGCGCAGTTTGGACGACGGACGAAATCATGCGGAAGCATCTGACCGGCGTAGTCACCAGCGACAAGATGAGCAAGTCGCGTCGCGTGGAAGTGGCTCGCGTTTATCGGCATCCGAAGTATGGGAAGACGATTCGGCGTCGGATCGTCTGTCACATGCATGACGAGAACAATGAGACGCATGTCGGCGATCTCGTCGAGATGATCGAGAGCCGCCCGCTGTCGAAGCTGAAGCGATGGGCGCTGGTGAAGATTGTCCAGCCGGCTGCGAAGGCGGCCGGTTCTGCGGCGGACGTCGTCGGCTGACCGCCTTTGGTCGCTGGTCGGTTTTAATACAGTTTGCAGCGTAAGCGGAAACGGACACAACATGATCCAGATGCAGACGATGCTGGACGTCGCCGACAACACGGGCGCGAAGACGGCACGGTGCATTAAGGTGCTGGGGAGTTCCCGGCGTCGATATGCGGGTGTGGGCGACGTTGTCGTCGTGGCCGTGCAGAAATCGCTGCCGAACGGTACGATCAAGCACGGCCAGGTCGTGAAGGGCGTGATCGTCCGGTGCAAGCAGCCGACCCGCCGGGTCGACGGAAGCTATGTGCGGTTCGACAGCAACGCGATCGTGATCGTGGATAACGATAACAATCCGAAGGGAACGCGAATCTTCGGGGCGGTCGCCCGCGAGTTGCGCGACCGACGGTTTATGAAAATTGTCAGCCTTGCGGCGGAAGTGGTCTAAGCACGGGGATCGGCTCCGCCGGGGAAGGGTGTCGGGAAAATGCGGATTCGCAAAGGTGATTCGGTGATTGTGGTCACCGGTGACGATTCGGCGGCCACGCCGCGGAAGGTGTTGCAGCTCCTGGACGGCGGGCGGAAGCTGGTTGTCGAGGGGGTGAATCGGGTCTACAAGCACGTCCGTCGCGGGCATCCGAAGAGCCCGCAGGGGGGGCGTCTGCAGCTCGAGATGCCGATTGACGCGTCGAACGTGCTGCTCCATTGCCCCGCCTGCAGCCACGGGACGCGGGTCGGTCTGCGATACAATGACGAGGGTCGCAAGGAGCGGTACTGCAAGAAGTGCCAGGCGACCTTGAGCACGGTAGGTGCGGTTCGGCCGGCCTACGCGAAGAAATCGGAATAGCGAGTGTGTCGGTCACGCGTGGTGGCGTTGTGGTCGGCGAATTGAGAACAGCATACGCGGACTAGGAAAGACGGCCAGATGGCTCGCCTGTTGACGAAATATCGTGAAGAGATCATTCCGCGTCTGCGCGAAGCGCTGGGACGAGACAACGTCCATGCGTTGCCGAAGCTGGAAAAGATCGTCGTGAACATGGGCCTCGGCAAGTCGATCCAGGAGCGCAAGCGGCTGGATGAGGCGACCGCCCATCTGGCGACGATTACCGGACAGAAGGCGCAGATCACGAAATCCCGCAAAGCGGTTTCGGCGTTCCGTCTCCGCGAGGGGATGGAGATCGGTTGCCGCGTGACTCTTCGCGGGCAGCGGATGTACGAGTTTCTCGACCGGCTGATCACGCTGGCCCTCCCGCGGGTCCGCGACTTTCGCGGTTTGAATCCGGACGGATTCGACGGCCGCGGAAACTACAGCATGGGACTCAACGAGCAGGTCGTGTTTCCGGAAGTCAATCCAGACAAAGTGACGTTCGTGCAGGGCATGAACATCACGATGGTGACTTCGGCGCGAACGAACGATGAAGGCCGGCTGCTGTTGCGTGAGATGGGCCTGCCTTTCCGCAAGGATTGACCGGTCGAAGCGCCAGTTGAGACAACCGCAACTTACAAGACTTTTTTCGGGCGACGGACATGGCCACTAAGGCGCACATTGCCAAGGCAAAGCGGAAGCCGAAGTTTTCGACGCGGCTGGAACATCGTTGTGCACTCTGCGGACGTCCGCGGGCGGTGTATCGCAAGTTTAAGTTGTGCCGAATCTGCTTCCGGAATCTGGCGCTCGACGGTTTGATCCCGGGCGTGAAGAAAGCCAGTTGGTAATGTGTGCGTGAGCGTGTGGCTTCCAGCCGTGCGGCGCAGCAACGAAGGAATTGTCCGCGATGATGACTGACCCGGTCGCAGACCTGCTGAACCGATTGCGTAACGCGATCGCGATTGAACGACCGTTTGTGGACGCTCCGCTGTCGAAGCTGAAGGTGAGTATCGCCGAAGCTCTGCAGAGAGAAGGCTACATCTGGGACTTCGAGGTGATCGAAGGCAATCCTCAGGGAACGCTGCGGATCAACCTGAAGTACGGCCCCAACGGCGAGCGCGTCATCCAGCAGATCAAGCGGGTCAGCACGCCTGGCCGTCGGGTCTACTCGGGCGTTCGCGATCTGCCGAACGTGCTGCAGGGGCTCGGCATCGCGCTGGTCTCAACCAATGCGGGGGTGCTGAGCAACCGCGAGGCGCGGCAGAAGGGCCTGGGCGGCGAAGTTCTCTGTACGATCTCCTAGTCTCCGAGACTTCCGAGTCGGTGCGGATCGGTATTTCACAGTCGGCGGAATGGTGCTGGTATGTCTCGAATTGGCAAGAAACCTGTCCCTGTGCCTGCTTCGGTGACCGTCAAAATCGACGGCTCGAAAGTGACGGTCAAGGGAAAGAACGGCGAGCTGACGCTGGGAGCGCACGAGCTGGTCACCGTCCGGTTCGACGACGCGAAGCGCGAGCTGATCGTCGAGCGTCCGAACGATACTCGGGACGCGCGGGCGCTGCACGGTCTGACCCGGGCGCTGCTCAACAACATGGTTGTGGGCGTCGAGAAGCAGTGGGAGAAGAAACTCGAGATCCAGGGCGTCGGCTACCAGGCCTCGCTGGCCAACAAGGTGCTGACGCTGCAGGTCGGATTCGCGAACGCCATTAAGCTGCCGGTGCCGGCGAACGTGGTCTGCGAAGTGCCTGACAACACGCACATCATCGTCAAGAGTCTTGATCGGCAGTCGTGCGGCCAGTTTGCGGCCGATATCCGGGCGGTCCGTCCGCCGGAGCCATATAAGGGCAAGGGAATTCGCTACTCCGATGAACGCGTCCGTCGTAAGGAAGGCAAGGCCGCCGGCAGCTAAGGCCGGTGCGACTGGGGCGTTTTGGTTCGGCTGGGTGGATGAGCGGCAGAATTATGAAACTTCAAAAACGAATTACGCAGCAGAAGACCCGGCGGCAGTATCGGGTGCGGAATGTGGTTCGCGCGACCGGTCGGCTGCGGCTGACTGTGTTCCGCAGCAACAAGCACATTTACGCCCAGATTATCGACGACGAGGCCGGGCGGACGTTGGTCGCCGCGTCGACGGCGGAGCCGGCGATTCGAGCCGGCGAGGGATCCACGAGCGACACGGAGGCCGCCGGCGCAATCGGCAAACTGCTGGCGACGCGGGCCATCGAGCAGGGAATCAAGGAAGTCGCGTTCGATCGCGGCTCGTATCGCTATCATGGCCGCGTCGCGGCGCTGGCTGATGCGGCCCGTGAGGCCGGACTGGATTTCTAGCAGACATTCGGCAAAAGTGATTCGGTACCTGGCGTATCGAAGTGACAGGAGCGAGACGACGTGGCAAGCGATTCATCATCCGGCGACTCCCCAGAGAAGGTGGTTCAGATCCGCCGCTGCGCGTGCGTGGTCAAGGGCGGCCGCCGGTTCAGCTTCACGGCGCTCGTCGTCGTTGGGGACGGCCAGGGGCGAGTTGGCTACGGCTACGGGAAGGGCGTCGAAGTCCCTCAGGCGGTCGAGAAGGCCGTCAAGCAGGCGAATCGACGCATGATCCGGGTGCCGATGCGCGGCACGACGATTCCCCATCAGGTGTACGGGAAGTTCGGCACGTCGCAGGTGATGTTCATGCCGGCAAACGCCGGTACGGGGATTATCGCGGGGGCCGGGCTGCGGGCGATCGCGGAATCGCTGGGAATCAAAGACGTCCTGACCAAGGGACGCGGATCGAACAATCCGATGAACGTGGTTAAGGCCGCGTTCGTGGCGCTGAAGCAGTTGCGGACCCGTGAAGATGTGGCTCGGCTGCGGGGAGTTGAACTCTAATGATGATTCATGACGTGAACGTGGGGATCGTCGGCAGCCGCGCGCGGAAGCGCGTTGGTCGCGGTATCGGATCCGGCCACGGGAAGACGAGCGGTCGCGGTCACAAGGGCTGCGCCAGCCGTTCCGGGTACAAGCGATCGCTGGGGCATGAAGGCGGTCAGACTCCGCTCGTGCGCCGGATCGCCAAGCGGGGCTTCAACAACCGCCAGTTCGCCACGGTCGTCGCCGAGGTGAATCTGTTCGCTCTCGAAGCGTCGTATGACAACGGCGCCGTGGTGACCGTGGAGAACATGGTCGAGAAGGGGCTGGCCAAGGGCCGCTTCGAGGAATGCAAGATTCTCGGCCAGGGCGAGTTGACGAAGGCGCTGACTGTGTCGGCCCATCGGTTTTCGAAGAGCGCCATCGACAAGATCGTCAAGGCGGGTGGCACCGCGACCCTGCTCGGCGCGGAGTAGGGCTGCGGAGCGGCGGTCGGGCTTGACGGTTGTTCCCGTGATCGGTTACTTGACGTAACCTGGGCAGGAGCTGCCGGTTGCCGGACCCGCTCATGGAACGGGCACGGCATCTCGGCAGGAACCCCCTGAAATGCTCTCGAAACTGATGATGATCTTCCGCATTCCCGAATTGCGGCAGAAGGTCGTTCTCACGTTTATCCTGCTGGCGGTCTATCGCCTCGGATTTCAGATTCCGTTGCCGTTCATCGATCAGGAACGGCTGAGCGCGACCCTCGAAGGCATGGGCGGGAGCGAAGGGGTCGACCGCGTCATCGCGATGTTGTCCCTGCTGTCGGCGTCAAGCATCGGGATGAGCACGATCTTCGGCCTGGGGATCATGCCGTACATTTCGGCGTCGATCATCTTCCAGTTGCTCGGGACGGTCTATCCGCCTCTGGAGAAACTGCAGAAGGAAGGCGAGGCGGGGCGGCGGAAGATCAACGAATACACGCGCTATGCCACGGTCGTGATCTGCCTGGGGCAGAGTTTCTTCTGGATTCGCAGCATCTCGTCGTCCAACAACTTCTTCGGCTCGGGCGGCAGCCTGATCCTCTCAGAATACAACACGCTCTACTTCCACATGGTCTGCACGCTGATCATGACTGCAGGGACCATCCTGCTGATGTGGATCGGCGAGCAGATCGATGAGTACGGAATCGGGAATGGCGTCAGCCTGCTGATCATGGCCGGCATTCTGGCGCGGATGCCGGAGGCCGGGCGGACGCTGATCGCCCCGGCCCTGGAAAGCGGCGTGCGGCTGGGGAGCAATACCGGGATCGAACGGTTCCTGATGCTCGGGTTGCTGTTCGTCGGCGTGGTGCTCGGGGTCGTGCTGATTACGCAGGCCCAGCGCCGGATTCCGGTCCAGAGTGCGAAGCATGTCCGCGGTCATCGCGTGATGGGCGGGCAGCGGACCAGTCTCCCGTTGCGGCTGAACCAGTCGGGCGTCATGCCGATCATCTTCGCCTCCAGCCTGTTGATGTTCCCGCTGTTCCTGTTCACCCAGCTCGAGGCGGTGACTGGCTGGTGGCCGCTCCGGGAGCTGAAGGACTCGTTCACGGGGCACGGCTTCCTGTATGAGATTTCGTACATCGCACTGATTTACTTCTTCTGCTACTTCTGGACGGCGATCACCTTCAACCCGACCGATATGGCCAATAATCTGAAGGATTATGGCAGCTTCATTCCGGGCTACCGTCCGGGAACCCGGACCGCGAACTATCTGGAAGCGGTCATGGTGCGGATCACTTACGTCGGGGCGGCGTTCCTGTCGCTGGTGGCCATTATCCCCTCGATTATTACGGCGATGCTTGGCATCGACTTCCTGGTCGCCAGCTTCTACGGCGGAACGGGACTGCTGATCTGCGTGTCTGTCGCGCTGGACCTGGTCCAGAAGATCGACAGCCACCTGATCATGCGGAATTACCCGGGTCTCCTCGAAGCCGACCAGCCCGCTTGATTGGTTTGCAGTCACCGTGAACGGTTGCTGCGACGCTCAACGGCGGGCAGGTCTGATCGTGTCCGCCGCACTTCGGGACGCTGGTCGCGAGGCGCGTGTCGGGTCCGCAGTGGGTGCGGTCGCTCTCGCGGCGTGTCGGTCGGTGATTCGGCTCGGCGGCGAGCTGGTGTTCCGGGACGCGGGCGGTTCTGAGGACGTGGCGCTGCTGGTGAATGGAGTCCAGGCCACCGGGAATTCGACAGAGCATCTGCGGGACGGCGACCTGATCTCGCTGGATGTGGGCTGCCGATGGCGCGGCTGGTGTGCAGATGCGGCGCGAACGTGGCGGGTTTCGGCGGACGGGAGATCTGAAGATCCATTGCTCTCGACGACACGGCAGGCGTTGAGGTTGGGGATCGAGAGTGTCGCCCGAAGCGGTGGGCACTGGGCCGCTGCAGCGAAGGAAGTCCGGAGCTTTGTGCAGGGATTCGGAGAGAAACTGCGAGCGGAGCTGACGGGCCACGGCATCGGTCGAGAGTTGCACGAGGATCCAGTCTTCGGCGGCGAGGCCGGATGGATTTCAGCGGCGTTCGGCCGCGGATTCGCGGTGGAGTTGTCGGTCTGGCGAGAGTTCGTTGGCGGTCGGGCGAGGAACCAGCGTCCGGAGCGGTTTCAGTTTGAAGAAACAGTTTGGTTCGGAGCAGGTGGGGTGGAGATCCTCACTTCCGTTTGAAGGGGCGACGTAATCCTTCATCACGGAAAAGGGCGGCGGTCCCTTGCCCCTCGGGGCGTTGGACGTCTATAATCCGCGATTCTGCTGCGCGTACCTCGTTCATCGCGGGCCTTTGCCGTGCGGCGGACGAGACGGAAGTGGTTGATATTAAACGACTTCTGGCGGAGTGTCTGTGTCGCCGGCAGGTCGGTGACGGGCAACTGTCGGGTCTTTGCGAAGTAAGGTGACGGGCGATGAAGGTGCGTGCGAGCGTCAAGCGGATTTGCGAAGCGTGTAAAGTCGTGCGCCGGAAGGGGCGGATCTACGTGATCTGCTCGTCAAATGCCCGTCATAAGCAGCGTCAAGGCTGATCTCGGCGTCTGGTCAGGTTCTTCCAGGTAATTTTGCTGGCCGGTTTGGCGCAGCGTTCAGGAGTGGCGGTCTACCATGCCTCGTATTCAGGGTGTTGACATCCCGAACGACAAACCCACGTATATTGCTCTGCAGTATCTGTACGGGGTGGGTGATGCTCGGGCGATGGAGATCTGCTTCACGCTGTCGCTGGATCCGCAGCGCAAGGCGCGCGAGCTGTCCGACGACGATCTGGCTCGCATTTCGACCCTGCTCGACAAAGAGTACATGGTCGAAGGTCAGCTCCGTCGCCTGGTGCAGCAGAATATTTCACGATTGAAGGACATTCAGTCCTATCGCGGCTATCGGCATCGCCGCAACCTGCCGGTCCGCGGTCAGCGGACCCGGACCAATTCGCGGACCCGTAAGGGCGTGAAGAAGACGGTGGCGGGCAAGAAGGGCGTCAAGGACATGAAGCACTAGTCGCTCCCGGTCAGGGGGTTGCTGGTGGAGAGATACGGCTTAGCCGGGCGAGTTTTGCCGGGCGGCGCGGAGTTTCAGTCAAGAGGTTTGAGAAGTGGCCAAGCCAAAGAAGCGCAAGATTCGCCGCAATGTGAGCCGGGGCGTCGCTCACGTGAAGGCGACGTTCAACAACACGACGGTGACGATCACGGACACCAACGGAGACGTGCTGTGCTGGGCGACGGCCGGCACCGTTGGTTTCAAGGGAAGCCGCAAGAGCACGCCGTTCGCCGCTCAACGTGCGGCGGAAACGTGCGCCGAGCGGGCGTCGAAATTCGGTCTGAAGGAGATCGAGGTCCGGGTCAAGGGGCCGGGTTCAGGTCGCGAGAGTGCGATTACCGGCCTGCAGACTTCGGGGCTGTCGATCCGGTCGATCGAAGACGTGACGCCGCTGCCGCACAACGGTTGCCGTCCGCCGAAGAAGCGTCGCGTTTGAGGCGACGTTCCGGGGCCTGGCGATCTGTGGGTTGATTCGGTCAATACGGGGGGAAGAGAACTATGCGAATTCGTTGGCGCGGTCTGGAACTTCCAAGCAGGGTGGCGCCGGAGCGCGATTCGCTCACGAGCACCTACGGCAGGTTTGTGGTCGAACCCTTCGAGCGAGGTTTTGGCGCGACAATCGGCAATAGCTTGCGACGGATTCTCCTCTCCAGTCTGGAGGGGAGCTCGATCACTCGCGTGAAGTTGCAGGGTGTGCAGCACGAGTTCACGACCATTCCCGGCGTCGTTGAAGACGTGACGGATATCTGCCTGAACGTGAAGTCGATTGTGGTCAAGAATCACAGTCCCGGCCCGAAGACGTTGCGGATCGAGCGTCACGAACGGGGCGTCGTCACCGGCGCCGACATCATCACCGACGACCAGGTGGAGATCATCAACAAGGACCTGGTGATCGCCACCATGACCGACGACGTTCCGCTCAACATCGAGCTGTACGTCGAGAACGGCCGCGGATATATCCCGGCTCTGGAACACTACCAGCAAGACGCCGAAGTCGGGGTGATCCCGCTGGATGCGATTTACACGCCGGTGGTTCGCGTCCGGTACAAGATCGAAGACACTCGCGTCGGGCAGCGGACGAACTACGACCGCCTGACGTTGGAGATCTGGACGAACGGCACCACGTCGCCGGAGATGGCGCTCGTGGAAGCCGCCAAGATTCTGCGGAAGCATCTCAACCCGTTCATCACCTACCGCGAGCCCGGTCCCGAGACCGCTCCGGAAGGTGGCCTGCGGAATATGCTTGACGCGACGGGTTATTCGCCGATCGATCTCGAGCTGGAAGAGAAGCTCGGTCAGAGCCTGGCGGAGCTGAATTTGTCGGTGCGGGCCACGAACTGCCTGGAGTCCGAGGGGATCAACTCGGTGCGCGACCTTGTCGCCCGGACCGAGGATCAGTTGCTGCAGGTCCGCAATTTTGGCGAGACGACCTTGCAGGAAGTCCGCGAGCGGTTGACGCTGATCGGGCTGCGGCTGGGCATGAAGTTGCAGCCGTCGATGCAGCGGGACCGTTAGGCGACTGGTTAGTATGGGTTTCGTCGGGCGGGCTGATTTCGAGAACCCCCGACGACTTTCGAGTCTTCTGAGCGAAGTTTAGTGCTATGCGTCACCGCGTCCGTGGTCGAACTCTGAACCGGAATGCGTCGCACCGTAAAGCGATGTTCCGCAATATGGCCGTCAGCCTGCTGCATACTCTCCGGACCGAGGAGTCCGAGGGGAAAGCGAAGGTCAGTGGCCGGATCGTGACGACGCTCGAGAAGGCGAAGGAGCTTCGCCCCGTCATCGAGAAGCTGATCACGCTCGCAAAAAGGGCCCAGCCTCATCTGGAAGCTGCGGAGCAGTTTGCAACGGCCGCTCAGCGGAACACGGAGGCGTGGAAAGAGTGGCGCAAGAGCGAGCGGTATCAGCAGTGGAATAAGGCAATTGCCCCTGCGGTTTGGCTGCGTCGCCGGGCGTTCTCCGATCTTCGCGATAAGGAGGCGCTGAATCTGCTGTTCAACGTCGTCGCTCCGAAGATGCGGGACCGCAATGGCGGTTACGTGCGGATCGTTCGCCTTTCCACCGTCCGGCTGGGCGACGCCGGTCAGCAGGCGCTGATCGAGTTCGTGGGGGAGAACGATCGCGTGAAGACGCGCCGTCGGGCCGCCCCGGTCGTCAAGGAAGAGGCCGTGGCTGCAGAAGCCTCTGCTTGAGGCTCGGTGCGTCAATGAGATTTCCAACAGCCGGAGCGACTGCTCCGGCTGTTGTCGTTTGAAGGGCGGTCGCTTTCCGTCGGAGCGAGTGAGTTTAGCGGTCGAAGCGGCTCGGACGCGCGATCCGCAGAGTCTGCGCGTTGCTTTTTGGCGTTAGGAGATGCAGGCTCTTCGCAGTCGGCCTATACTGTGGGCTCGACGAGCGGGCCGCAGGGGAGAGAGGCCTGAGCCGCGCGGCAGGGACTGCCGCTGTGCCGGCCTTGTCGGAGGAAACGAGCCTCGCGGCAGATCTGGGGGACGAGTCTCCGGTTCGACTGCGCGGCGGATTGGATCCGTCCCTTGTCCGTGTTGAGCCCTTCCACCGCCTTGTTCTCCGCCGCTTCCCGCACGGGTTTGCCGCTGGGGTGGTGGTGCGCGGGAAGCAGTCGCCCCGTCCGTGAAACGGTCGAGGTTCGCCAGTTTCTGGGTAGCGTCCACGAGCCGCTGTATGTCGTCCAGGCGAACGGCGGTCTCTCGGTTGCCCGCAGCGGAGTAGCGACTTTGGGCGATCGCCGTCCCGAGGCCGAATCGATGCCTCTGCTCGGCATTGTGCCTCCGACGTCACCCAGGCAACTTGGCGACGTCAGCTTCTGCCGCGACCATCGACTGCAATGGGCCTACATGTCGGGAGCCATGGCGGGCGGGATTGCGTCGGAGGCGGTCGTGGAAGCGATGGCCCGCGGCGGCATGCTCGGCATCTTCGGTTCCGCCGGCCTGGGGCTGTCGCGAGTCGATCAGGCCATTCACCGGATCCAGCAGAACGTGGCCGGGGCGGCGTACGGGCTGAATCTGATTCACAGTCCCGGCGAACCCGGACTCGAACGGGCGATCACCGATCTGTATCTGCAGAGGGGCGTTCGGCTGATCGAGGCGTCGGCGTTTCTAGACCTCACTCCCAACGTCGTGCGATTTCGTCTGCACGGAATTCATCGCGGACCCGACGGGCGACTCGTGACGCCGAACCGGGTCATTGCAAAAGTGTCGCGGGTTGAAGTCGCCAGCAAGTTCCTGGCCCCCGCCCCGGCGAAGATCCTGTCGGAGCTGGTGGCGTCGGGCGAACTGACGGCCGAGCAGGCCCAGCTTGCCGAACATGTGCCCGTCGCCCAGGACATCACTGGCGAAGCGGATTCCGGCGGACACACCGACAATCGTCCGCTGGTCGCACTGCTGCCGACGCTGCTGGCGCTGCGGGACCGGATGATGGAGCGCCACCGCTACGCTGAACCATTGCGGGTCGGGGCCGCGGGGGGGATCTCGACCCCGGCGTCCGCCGCCGCCGCGTTTGCGATGGGGGCCGCCTATATCGTGACGGGTTCGGTTCAGCAGGCCTGCGTCGAGTCCGGGACGAGCGACCTGGTGCGGCAGATGCTCGCCGAAGCCGAGCAGGCCGACTGTATCATGGCTCCTGCCGCCGACATGTTCGAGATGGGGGTCAAGCTGCAGGTGCTCAAACGGGGCACCATGTTCGCCATGCGGGCTGCAAAACTTTACGAGCTGTATCGGCAGTATTCCGGACTGGACGCGCTGCCGGCTGCGGACCGGATCAATCTGGAGAAGACGCTGTTCCGGATTCCGCTGGAGGAAGTCTGGCGGCAGACGCAGGAGTATTTCACGGTCCGCGACCCGGGACAGATCGCCCGGGCCGAAAAGGACGCAAAGCACAAGATGGCGCTGGTCTTTCGCTGGTATCTCGGCCAGTCGTCCCGGTGGGCGAATCTGGGTGAGGAGAGCCGGCGGCTGGACTATCAGATCTGGTGCGGGCCGGCGATGGGGGCCTTCAACGAATGGACCCGCGGGACGTTCCTGGAAGAGCCCAGGAATCGCCAGGTCCTGACAGTCGGGTATAACCTGCTGTATGGCGCCGCGGTGACGTTGCGCCTGCAGAGTCTCCGTTGCGCCGGGTTCCCGGTCACGCCCGAATTGGAGCGAATTGCTCCCCGTCCACTGTCCGAACTGTCGTCGATGCTGCATCACTGATGTTTTCGCGGGCCCGTCCCGTTGCGACATGCCCGATTCGGGCGAGAGGAAGAAGTCTCCGCATGAGCGACCACGCGACACCGTCGGGCAGAACCGCAGACATGCCGCCGCTGGCGATCGTCGGCGCGAGCTGCCTGTTCCCGCAGGCGCAGGGGCTGGACGAGTTCTGGGCGAACATCCGCCGCGGCGTCGACTGCATCAGCGAAGTGCCTGCCTCCCACTGGCGACCGGAGGACTATTTTGATGAAGACCCGAAGCGTCCGGACATGACCTATGCCCGGCGCGGCGGTTTTCTGGCGCCCGTGCCATTCGATCCGCTGGAGTACGGCATCTCGCCCAACAACCTGGAGGCGATCGATACCGCCCAGCTCTTGAGCCTGGTGGCGGCGAAACGCGCGCTGGAGGACGCGGGTTACGGGGCCGGACGCAAGTTCGATCGCTCGCGCGTCGGCTGCATTCTGGGGGTGACCGGCACGCTGGAGATGGTGATCCCGCTGGGAGCTCGGCTCGGGCATCCGAGGTGGCGACAGGCGCTGCTCGGTGCCGGCGTTCCGGAGGAGGTCGCGGCCGATGTCATCGAGCGGATCGGCGAGTCGTACGTGCCGTGGCAGGAAAACTCGTTTCCGGGATTGCTCGGCAACGTCGTGGCGGGGCGGATCGCGAATCGCCTGGATCTGCACGGAACAAACTGCGTCGTGGATGCGGCGTGCGCCAGTTCCCTCAGCGCGATGCACCTGGCGGCCTTGGAGCTGGCCTCGGGGCGTTCGGACATGGTCCTGACGGGCGGCGTCGACACGTTCAACGACATCTTCATGTACATGTGCTTCAGCAAAACGCCGGCCCTTTCGCCGACCGGCGACGCGAAGCCGTTTTCGGATCGCGCGGACGGGACGATCCTTGGTGAAGGGGTGGGCCTGCTGGTGCTGAAGCGGCTGGCGGATGCCGAGCGAGATGGAGACCGGGTTTACGCTGTGATTCGCGGCATCGGCACGTCCAGCGACGGCGCCGGCAACGCGGTTTATGCGCCGAAGGCCGAGGGGCAGATTCGCTGCCTGCAGGATGCCTATCGGGTTGCTGGTGTCTCGCCCGATACGATCGAACTGGTCGAAGCTCACGGAACCGGGACCAAGGTCGGCGACGCCACTGAAGTAACCGGGCTGACTGAAGTCTATCGGTCAAGTGGTCGCGATGGGGCCTGGTGCGCCGTTGGTTCGATCAAGTCGCAGATCGGCCACACGAAAGCCGCAGCAGGCGTCGCTGGCGTGTTGAAAGCGATGCTCGCGCTGCAGCATCGGGTCCTGCCGCCGACGATCAAGGTCGACCGGCCGGCGGCGGGATTGGAGTCCGAACAGACGCCGTTCTACGTCAACACGCTGCCCCGTCCCTGGATCGCCCGGAAAGAGCATCCGCGGCGGGCGGCCGTGAGCGCCTTTGGCTTTGGCGGCAGCAATTTTCACTGCGTGCTGGAAGAGGCTCCGTACGCCGCGGCAGAAACGGACTTCGACGGTGACGTTCAAATCGCTGCATTCTCGGCGGCGGACGTGGTCGGGTTGCGGGTGCAGTTGCAGCCCTGGTCGGACCTGTCCGATTGGGCGGAAGTCCGCCGTCGCTGCGGGGCGAGCCGGGCGGCGTTCCGGTCGGAGCATCCGCAGCGGCTGCTCCTCGTGCTGGAACGGGGCAAAACTCCGGCAGGGCAGGTCGTGCGGACTGCTGTGAGTCAGCTTGAGAAGGCGAATGGTCCGGCAAGCTGGGCGACGCCGGATGGTGCGTACTTCGGTTCTGGGCCTCGCGCCGGGAAGTTGGGCTTTCTGTTTCCGGGGCAGGGCTCGCAGACGGTGGGGATGCTCCGCGATCTGGCGTGCACCTTCCCGGCCATGCAGGAGGTCCTGGCCGAGGCTGACGAGGCATACGCAACCTGGGCCGAGCCGAAAAATGCCCGGCAACGGCTGAGTGATCTGGTTTATCCGCCGCCCGCCTTCGGGGACGAACGGCTCGCCGCGCAGGAAGCGGCGTTGCGGGCGACCCAGGTGGCCCAGCCGGCCATCGGGGCGGTGAGCCTCGGTGTACTGGCGGTCCTGCAGCAGTTCGGCATCAAGCCCGAAGTCGTCGCCGGGCACAGCTATGGCGAGCTCACGGCGCTATGTGCCTCGCGCCGTTTTGTGCCGCAGGCGCTCTACCGGCTGTCGATGCTCCGCGGACGATTGATGGCCGAGGCTCAGGAAGTCGACGGCGGCATGCTGGCCGTCGGAGCTTCGCTGAGCCAGGTGGAGGCCGCCATTCAGGAAGCCGCCGTCGATCTGGTCATCGCCAACCGCAACAGCCCGAATCAGGTGGTCCTTTCCGGACGCTTGCCGGAGATCGAGCGGGCGTCGGAACTGTTTCAGCGGCGGAATATCCGCGGTCGCAAGCTGCAGGTCTCGGCCGCGTTCCACAGCCCGCTGATGGTCAAGGCCAAGAACCGCTTCCGACCGGTCCTGGACGAGGTCGATTTCGCCCAGCCCGAAGTGCCGGTCTACGCCAACAGCACGGCGGTGGAGTATCCGCGCGATCCCGCCGCGGCCCGCGATCTGCTCGCCGGGCAGCTCGCGGAACCGGTGCAGTTCGTACGGCAGATCGAGAACATGTACGCCGCCGGCGTGCGGATCTTCGTCGAAGTCGGCCCCGGCGCCGTGCTGACCGGCCTGGTCGGGTCGATCCTGTCGGGACGCGATTTTCGGGCGGTCGCCGTCGATGCGACGCAAGGTCGTCGCGGCGGCATGGTCGATCTGGCCCATGCACTGGCTCAGCTCGGGGCGTCGGGTTATGGAGTGACACTTGGAACATGGGATCCCAGCGGGGAGAATTTCCGGGCGCCCTTCGAGGAAACCGGTCGGCCGCGGATGCGCGTGCCGTTGACCGGAGCCAACTATGTGAAACCCCGGACGCCACGGCCCGCTCGTGCAGTCCCGGCGACGTCGATCGAGCCGAAGCCGACCGCGGTCCTGGAGTCGGCTCTCCCAACAGCAAGGACACAGCCGACACCACAGAAGTCGGAACTATTGCCCGCCGCCATGCCTGTCCCCGAAGCCGTACAGCAAATCGTGGATTCCGCGAAGGCAGACCTGCCGAAAGTGCCCGCCGTGGTTGTTCCCGTTCCTGCACGGACCGCCGCCAATGCGAAACCCTCCGTTTCGCCTGTGCTGGATCTGCTGCAGAAAATGCAGGCCGAGACTGCTCGGCTGCATCAGCAGTTTTTGGAAGGTCAGTCGGCCGCACTGCAGACACTCGAACGGCTGCTGACCGGAACAACGGCCCCCGCACCGCTCGCGGCGTCAGCACCAGTCCCGACGATGACTGTTGCACCGCCGGTGGAAACTGCGCGTCCGGTTGCCGCCGAACTTGACGTTGTGGCGGCGCCGGTCGCGGCGGCCGTTATTGTTCGCGAACCCGAGGCTCAGGTTGTCGCGCCGACAGCGCCGGTCGCTCCGCCGGCTGTCGAGACTGCTCCTTCGGCGCTCGGCTCAATCCTGCTGGACGTCGTCGCGGCGAAAACCGGCTACCCGGCGGAAATGCTGTCGCTGGAGATGAGTCTCGATCACGACCTGGGGATCGACTCGATCAAACGGGTTGAGGTTCTGTCGGCTCTGCAGGAGCGCGTCCCCAGTCTGCCCGCGGTGAAACCCGAACAGCTCGGTTCGCTCCACACACTTGCAGACGTCGTGACGCTTCTGGACGAGCAATCAACGGCTGCTGAAGTCGTCACGGCTCCGGCGGCTGCACCCGTCGTTCCGACAGCAATCGCGACTGAACCTTCACCGCTCGGCGCCCTGCTGCTGGACGTCGTGGCGACGAAAACCGGCTACCCGGCGGAAATGTTGTCGCTGGAGATGAGTCTCGATCACGATCTCGGGATCGACTCCATCAAGCGCGTCGAAATTCTCTCCGCGCTGCAGGAACGGGTGCCGTCGCTGCCGGCTGTGCAGCCCGAACAGCTCGGTTCACTGCATACGCTGCAGGACGTGATCTCGCTGCTGGATCAGGCCTCGCCGGTTCAAGTTTCCGCCGTCGCCGTCGTATCGACGCCCGCGCCTGTCGCGTCGGCGACTGCGCCGACAGCTCTGTCATCCGGACTTGGCCCGCTGCTGCTGGAAGTCGTCGCGGCGAAAACCGGCTACCCGGCCGAGATGCTGTCGCTGGAAATGAGCCTCGACCACGATCTGGGGATCGACTCGATCAAACGCGTCGAAATCCTCTCCGCGCTGCAGGAACGCGTGCCCTCGCTGCCCGCGGTTCAGCCGGAACAGCTCGGTTCGCTGCACACTTTGCAGGACGTGATCGCGCTGCTGGATCAGGAATCGCCGGCTCAAACGTCCGTCGTAACTGCCGTCGTATCGACTCCCTCGCCTGTCGCACCGGCGACTGCGCCGATGACTCCGTCACCCGGTCTTGGGCCGTTGCTGCTGGAAGTCGTCGCGGCGAAGACCGGCTACCCGGCTGAGATGTTGTCGCTGGAAATGAGCCTCGATCACGATCTGGGGATCGACTCGATCAAGCGCGTCGAAATTCTTTCCGCGCTGCAGGAACGCGTTCCGTCGCTGCCGGCCGTGCAGCCGGAACAACTTGGCTCGTTGCATACGCTGCAGGATGTGATCGTGCTGCTCGATCAGTCCGTTTCCGTTCAAAGTCAGGCTGTCATTGCACCGCCGCCCGCTCCGCTGGTCGCCGCTCCCTCCAGCCTGGGCCCGCTGCTGCTGGAAGTTGTCGCTGTAAAGACCGGGTATCCGGCGGAGATGTTGTCGCTGGAGATGAGCCTCGATCACGATCTGGGCATCGACTCCATCAAGCGCGTCGAAATCCTCTCCGCGCTGCAGGAACGCGTCCCCTCGCTGCCCGCGGTTCAACCGGAACAGCTTGGCTCGCTGCATACGCTGCAGGACGTGATCGCGCTGCTCGATCAGGGACAGTCTGCGCCCGCATCGACTTCCGCACCGACCCGGGGACGTCAGCCTGATCTGACGCGACTGCAGTCCATTCAGCGCTGCATCGTCCGTCCAGTCCGCGTCGCAGAACTTGGCGGCCGGGTGAAGTACGAGTTTCCCGCCGGCTGCGAAGTTCTGGTCACCGACGATGGAACCGAACTGTCGCTGCGATTGACCGAAGAACTCGCCGCCCGCGGAATGAAGCCCCGACTGATCGGCTGGGAGGCCGTTCTTGTGGACGGGGCCGCGTCGCCGGCCGGTCTGCTGCTGGTCGCTCCCCCGCAGGGGACCACTGAAGACAAGTTGTGGCACGCGATCCGGCTGGCGCAAGCGGTCGGCCCGAAACTGAGGGCGGCGGCCGCGACACGACCGGCATTCATCGCCGCCGTGACCCGGCTCGACGGCGTCCTGGGATTCGGCGAAGCGCCCCGGCTCCTCAACCCGCCCAGCGGCGGGCTGGCCGGGCTGATCAAGACTCTCCGGCATGAATGGCCCGAACTGACGACGAAGACCATTGACGTCTCCAGCGGCTTCGTACAGCTCCGGGACGCGGCCCGGCTGGTCGTCGAAGAACTGAGCTGGCGCGGTCCCTACGAAGTCGGCGTCACGCCGACTGACGTCTGGACCCTTGCCGTCGAAGAAGCTCCGCTGGTCGAAGCTGGACCGAATCTCCTGCAACCGGGCGATCTGGTCGTCGTCACCGGCGGAGCGCGCGGAGTCACGGCAGCGGCAGCCATAGCCGTCGCAGAAACTGCTCGGCCATTTCTGGTCGTGCTGGGCCGCAGCGCCGAACCTCAGGCGGAGCCCGACTGGCTCGCGCCGCTGCTGACTGAAGCCGAGATCAAGCAGCACCTGTTTCGTCAGGCTGTCCCCGGAACCTCTCCACGCGACATTCAGCAGCAGTACCAGCGACTGATGGCCGAGCGGGAAGTCCGGCAGAATCTGGCCGCTCTCCGCGAGCAGGCGACCGGCGTCGAATACCACGCCATCGACGTGCGGGACGCCGTCGCGGTCCGCGGACTCCTGCAGCAGATTCAGCGGACTCGAGGCCCGATTCGCGGCGTCATTCACGGTGCGGGCGTTCTGGCCGATCAGCGGATCGAGCAGAAGACCCGCGAGCAGTTCGCCGACGTCTTCCAGACGAAGGTCCAGGGACTCTTCAGCGTGCTGGGGGCTGTCGACGCCCGGGAGCTGAAAGCCCTGGTGCTGTTCTCGTCCTTCACGGGACGTTACGGACGGACCGGCCAGGTCGACTATGCGATGGCCAACGAGGTCCTCAATAAGTTCGGCCAGCAGTTTCGCCGGGAACACCCGCACTGCCGCGTGGCGGCGTTCAACTGGGGACCGTGGGATGGCGGCATGGTCACGCCCGGCCTGAAGCAGCTCTTCGCGAGCGAAGGCGTCGGGCTGATCCCCCGGAGTGCCGGAGCCGAACTGGTGGCGGCCGAACTGGCGACGCCTGCCGACGGTCCGGCGGAAGTGGTGGTCCTCGGCCGGTCCGGCGAAACGGGTTCCCGCGGGCCGGTCCTGCTGGGAGTGGCCGGCTGGCAGGAGGGACGGCCGATGACGGCGACACCTCTGCCTCACGGGACTCCATCCCCTAAGATAGAGTCGAAGCCTGCGGCAAAGATTGTCGTTCCGGTGATCGCGCCGGCACCGGCTGCCGGGTATCAGACCGCGTTCGAACGAGAGATCGATCTCCATCGGCTTCCCTGCCTGTCGTCGCACGTACTGGGAGGGAAAGCGGTCGTGCCGATGGTGCTGGTTCTGGAGTGGCTGGGGCACGGCGCGCTGCACCGCAATCCCGGGCTCGAATTCGTCGGCGTTCACGAGCTGCGGATCTTCAAGGGGCTCAAGCTGGCCTTCGGCGAGAAGGTCCAGATCCGAGTGCAGACCGGTCGCTCTGTCCGCGACGGCGAACTGTTCCGCGTGCCGGTCCAACTGGTAAGTCTCGTCGGGGATCGGTCGGTTCTGCATGCGGCCGCAACCGTCCTGCTGGCGGTCAAGCTGCCAGCCGGCGAAACACCGCGGCTGCAGCCAGTCGCCGGACCGCGGACTGACGCAGTCGGGCTCTATGGCACGCAGCTCTTCCACGGTTTGGCGTTCCAGGGGCTGACGAGCGTCGATGGCTGCAGCCCGGAGGGTATCGCTGTGCGCAGCCGGACGGCTCCACAGCCCGATCAGTGGATCCGACAGCCGCAACGAGGCGCATGGCTCGCCGATCCGCTGGTGCTGGATGCGGCGCTGCAGGCGCTGATCGTCTGGAGCTGGCAGACGACGGGGAATCCCTGTCTGCCGAGCGGCTGTGCTGAGTATCGGCAGTTCCGCCGCGGCTTTGCGCCGGGCGAATACCGCGTCGTCTGCCAGATCACGCAGCGGAGCGATCACCTGGTGCGGGCCGACGTGGAGTTCCTCGCCGCGGACGGATCGCTCGTCGCCCGCTTCCAGGGCGTGGAAAGCGTGATCGACGCCCTGCTCAAAGACTCGTTCTCCCGGAATTCGCTGGAAGCCCCGGTTACCTGAGATCGTAAACGGTAGTTCGCACGCAGAGGCGCGGAACGGAGCGCAGAGCTGGCAAGCCCTGGGCGTCTCGACCGGGGCCGGGGACGAATGAGTCCACGGCCTCCGGCCTTTTCGCTTTCAGCCTTCTGTTTTCCGCTGGACTGTTACTCTTTCAGCAGAAATGCCGCTTCGACTTCGACGGCGATATTGCTGGGCAGCGAGCCCATGCCGACAGCGCTGCGAGCGCCGCGACCGGTGTCGTCGCCGAAGACTTCCACCATCAGGTTGCTGAAGCCATTGATCACCTGGGGGTGATTGGTGAAGTCGGGGGCGGCGTTGACCATGCCCAGAACTTTCACGACCCGTTCAATCCGGTCAAGGCTCCCCAGCTCCTTGCGCAGCGTGGCCAGCATGGTCAGGCCGACGGCGCGGGCCGCTTCGTAGGCCTCGGCCTCCGTCAGCGTGACTCCGACCTTGCCGGTAATCATCGATCCATCCGGCCGCAGCGGACCGTGCCCGGAGACCCAGGCCATGCGGTCGACGATCACCACCGGCATGTAAACGCCGCCCGGCTTCGGAGCGGGCGGCAGAGTCAGGTTCAGTTCAGCGACGCGGGCTTCTGCACTCATCGGAAACTCTTTCCCTCGAAGATTGTCGAATGTCGAAGGCGGAGTGCCAGAGAGGACTGATCCGCCAGTGGTTGATCCAGATACCGGGCTTCCAGAAATACGCGAACAATCCGTTCGCCTGCAAGCAGGAATCATCATTTTCGCAGGCGTTGCGGATCAGTAATCCAGGCTCGAACCGCCCTCGGCCTCGATCGCCTGGCCGGTGAGGAAACTTGAATCGTCCGTCGCCAGAAACAGGGCGATCGTACCGATTTCCTCGGGTGTTCCCATCCGGCCAAACACCTGGAGCCGGGCCACTCGTTCGAGAGCCGATTCTGGATCGTCGAGCGTCGCCGCCCATTCCCGCATGAGGGGGGTGTCGATGTTGCTGGGCAGGATCGCGTTGACGCGAATTCCTTCTCGCCCCAGTTCGACCGCCAGCGCCTTCGTCAGGCCGACCTGTGCCGCCTTGGTCGAAGCGTAGGCGCTCGACTGATCCTGGCCGAGCACCGCGGTCATCGACGAAATGTTGATGATCGTTCCGCGAGTCTTCCGCAGGTGCGGCAGCGCGTACTTGGCGCCGCAAAATGTGCTGAGAAAATTGACCCGCAACAGGTCTTCGACCATTTCCACGCTCGTATCATCGATGCTCGTGGCGGGAGGATGGACGCCTGCGTTGTTGATCAGGCAGTCGATCCGATCGAACTCGCCGGCAATCTGGTCGATCGCCTGCCGCAGTTCTGCGTGCCGGCTGACATCGCAGCCGACGGCGATCGCCGCGCCCGGACCGACCTGAGTCAGCCGGTCGGCCGTCTGGCGGGCCGCGTCGAGGTTGCGATCGAGGATGCCGACCTTCGCCCCTTCCCTGCAGAAGACCGCGGCGCAGCCCGCGCCGATCCCTTTGGCGCCTCCGGTGACAATGACGACCCGGTCCTGAAATCGCATGTCGGACATCTCTCTGCTCGGTATGGTGTGCGGATTGAAGGAGGCAATTGCGTCGACGCGATTGTAGCGGTCGTGCGGGCGTTCGCGGAGTCGGCCGCGATCGTGAACGCGGTTGAACGGAGGCGCGCAGGGCGAGAATGCCACGGAAGGGGAGCGGAGGGGATAGAGCGTTTGACTGTTGCCGGATTGCAACCTAAGTTTCCTTCAGGCCGTTGACTGGGCGAGGTAAAGACGCTTCTGAAGCCTTGCAAAGTCTCTGAAAAAAGCACCCCCTATGCCGCCTCGTGATCCATCGAACGCCACTGACGATTTCATGGCGATGCTTGATCGCCGCAGCCGACTTGCGGTTCAGCCGGCGCGCGCGCCGCGAACTGTTCTGGACGATCTGGAACTCGACTTCTCCGACCTCGAAGGGGTCGCCGAAGTCGCCGCACACGCCGGCGGATCCCTCGATGAACAGCCTGCTGAAGACGGAGACGATTCTTCGGATTCCGGCGCGGCTCCGTTGCCCGATGCGGCAAAATCCAACACACGCCTGACGCACCTGTTCGATCGAGTTCAAACTTTGCTCGGCGGTCGCGCCGCGGTGGAAGGCGATCGGTTCGCCCCGCGGTCTCCGGAGACTCTGGAAGAGTCGGGGCTGTCGGGCGACGACCTCGAACGGCTGGTGATGAAATACCTGCTGGTCCGGGGAAGCGCCACCGGCCGCCAGATCGCCGGCCAGGTCAAACTTTCGCTCGGCATCCTGGACCCGATGCTCAAGCAGCTCAAACGGGATCAGCTCGTCGCGCTGGTCGGTTCGGCGGAGATGGGCGACTACACGTACGCCATTTCCGACCTGGGGCGCGAGAGAGCCCGCAGGTATACCGACGAATGCAGCTACTTCGGCGCTGCGCCGGTCGTCCTCAGCGACTATTTGCATGCGATGGAAGTGCAGAGCATCGCCAAGCAGACGGTGACCGAAGACGACCTGCGGCATGCCTTCGCCGACTTGTGCATCGACGACCATATGCTCAACCGCCTGGGGCCGGCGATCAACTCCGGCCGCGGCATGTTTCTGTTCGGACCGCCGGGCAACGGCAAGACCAGCATCGCCGAACGGGTCACCCAGTGCTTCGGTTCGACGATCTGGATTCCCCGGACGCTGTCCGTGGACGGCGACATCATCCGGCTGTTCGACCCGGGCGTTCACGAAGAGGTTCCCCTGGAGAAGGGAGATGGTCTGTTCGACCTGAGCGGCGTCGACGGTCGCTGGGTGCAGATCGTCCGCCCGACTGTGGTCGCAGGCGGTGAATTGACCATGAACGAGCTGGAAGTGACGCAGAATCTGCAGACGCGGATCTGCGAAGCTCCGCTGCAGCTCAAGAGCAACTGCGGCACGCTGGTGATCGACGACTTCGGCCGGCAGCGGATGCCGGTTGACGAGCTCCTCAACCGGTGGATCGTGCCCCTTGAGAAACGCTATGACTTCCTGAATCTGCCAAGCGGCAAGAAGATTCAGGTCCCGTTCGATCAGCTCATCATCTTTTCGACGAACCTGCAGCCGAAAGATCTGGTTGACGGCGCCTTCCTGCGGCGAATTCCCTACAAGATCGAGATTCCCGATCCGACGGAGCGGGAGTTCCGCGAGATCTTCCGCCGGGTCTCCCCGAAGCTCGGATTTCAGTACGACGACATGGCCGTGGATTATCTCGTCGACCGCCACTATCGCGAGGCGGAGCGTCCCTTCCGCTCGTGCCAGCCCCGCGACTTGCTGCTGCAGGTGCGGAACTACTGCGCCTACCGCATCCAGCCGCGAAAGATGACGCCCGAGGCGTTCGACTTCGCCGTCGAGAACTACTTCTCGGTGATGGAAGACGTCAACGAAGTGCCGACGGCGAATACGGTTCCCGTCGGGGGCTCGTGGGAATTCCACGGGTAGAGGCCGCGGTGCGGATCAGCAAGTCGCCCGGCAGCCTCCAACCGGAATCGGTCTGCACAGCGGACCCTGCGAAAAATGACCCGTTGCGGCGCTCAGTACGCTTTGCGCTGCCGTGACGACGGGATGTTGAGCGCCTTGCGGTACTTCGTCACCGTCCGGCGGGCAAGCTGGTAACCTTCTTTGGCGAGCTCCTCGACGAGCGCGTCGTCGCTGAGCGGGTCGTTCTTGTCCTCGTTGCCGACGATCTCCTTGAGCTTCAGTCGGATGATGTCCCAGGCGACTTCTTCGCCTTCCGAGTTCACCGTGCCGCCGCCGAAGAATCGCTTCAGCGGAAACAGCCCGCGGGGCGTCTGGATCCACTTGTCGTCGACGGCCCGCGAGACTGTCGTGACGTGGACACCGACGACGTCGGCGATCTGCTGCATCTTGAGGGGGACGATCGCCTCGGGGCCGTTCTCCAGAAAGTCCGTCTGGTGATCGACGATGGCCTGTGCAACCCGTTTGAGCGTGTTGTGCCGCTGTTCGATCGACTCGATGAGCCACTTGGCGGAGTCGATCTTCCGCTTGATGTACTCCCGCGTCTGAGCGTCTGCGCCGTCGCGGATGAGCTGCTGATACTTTTTGCTGATCCGGAGGCGGGGCGTGTACTCGTCCTCCAGCCGGACCACGTAATGACCATGATCGTCCTGCTCGACGAACAGGTCGGGGGTGACGTTCTGGACCGGGCGGACTTCAAAGCCCGCGCCGGGATACGGATTGAGATTCAGCAGCTCCTGATGCGCCGCCTTGATCTCCTCGATCGAGTAGCCGGTCTTCTTCTCGATCAGCGGGAGCCGGTTCTGCGCCAGGTCTTCCAGGTGCGACGTGATCAGCGTCACCAGGCAGTCGCGGTGCGGCGTTTCGGGGGTGATCTGCAGCAGCAGGCACTCCCGCACGTCGCGCGCCCCGACTCCGGGCGGGTCGAGCTTCTGCACGTTGGCCAGAGCCTGTTGAGCATCGCGAAGGCTGATCGTGCGGCCGTAGACCTGCATCAGCTCGGGGAGGGCATTCTGCAGGCGGCCGTTGTGGTCGAGATTCTGAATGATGAACTCGCCGAACTCGCGGACTTCCACGGGGACGCTGAAGTAGCCGTACTGTTCGAGCAGGTAGTCGTGAAGCGACTGGGAGGGCTGAGTGATGTTGGCAATCACGTCGTGCTGGCGGTCGGAGCTCTCGTCGATCCGATTCGACGACGGCTTGCTGCCCGACGTGTAGTTGTCTTCCGGCCAGTCGGAAGACATCTCCATCAGGCGTTCGAAGTCGGCGGCGTTTTCGTGATCGGCATCGACGACCAGTTCGCGTTCCGCAATCGGCTTCTCGTCGGCCTCTTCGCGGGCGGCCTGCAGTTCCTCCTCGACCCCCGGAGCCTCCGAATCGCCGAGCGGATTCTCCAGGCAGACGTTCTCCGCCAGCTCCTGTTCGATGCGTTCCTGCAGCGCCATGATCGGCAACTGCAGAATCTCCATCGACTGGATCATCCGCGGCGCCAGCTTCATCTGCTGGCTCATCTTCATTTGCTGAGAGAAATTGAGCTGCATCGTTCGGTGTCACTCTCTCGTCAGCAATTGGCGGTCAGCGACAGTCGCCGACCGGCTCAAGAAACGCCAAAACACTCGTGGGCTAGAAGGCCTGACGGCCGCGGAGGGCGTCCGCCAGCATTTCGCGATTCGCAAATTCGAGGATGCTCCCCGAGGCGATGCCACGGGCCAGCCGGGTGATCTTGACCGGGCTGTCGGCCAGCAGGTTGGAGATATAGAGCGAGGTGCCGTCCCCTTCGAGGGTCGGGTTGGTCGCCATCACGATTTCGCGGATCTCGGCCGTCCGAATCCGATGCAGCAGAGCGTCGATCGTCAGGTCGTCGGGACCAACGCCGCTCAGCGGGGAAATCCGGCCCCCGAGGACGTGGTAGACGCCGTGAAAAATCCCGGCGGCTTCGAGCGCCAGCAGGTCGCGGGGTTGCTCGACCACGCAGACGACATGCTGATCGCGACGGGGATCGCGACAGATGTCGCAGATTTCGCCCTCGGTCCGGTTGAAGCAGATCTTGCAGGGATGTACCGATTGTTTGACCCGGCGGATCGAATCGGCCAGCGCCTGGGCGGCCGACGCGGGCAAATCCAGCACGTGGTTGGCCAGACGCTCCGCCGACTTCCGCCCGATTCCGGGCAGCGAAGCGAACTGCTCAATCAGATTTCCCACCGCTTCACCGTAGGGGTGCCGAGCGGTTTCATTCACACGGGCCATGCTGTCGTTCCTGGAGTTCCATTCCTGCGGAGCCGGCTATCGGGGAGCTCCGCCCAAGCCCAGGCCTGCGAGCATTTCCGAGATTCCCGGCAGTTTCAGCCCGCCAGTCGCCTGCTGCATCTCCTCGGCCGCAGCGGCTCGCGCCTGGCCGATTGCGTCATTCGCCGCCGCGACGACGAGCTGCTCGACCGTCCGCGGATTGCCGGCTGCGAGTAGCGCGGGATCGATCCGGCAGTTCAGCACTTCGTTCTGGCCATTGACCTCGATCTCGACCTGCCCGCCGGGCGCACGACCCGTGCAGCGTCGGCCGGCCAGACGTTCCTGGACCCCCTTCATGTGGGCCGACATCGACTGGGCCTGCTGGAGCAGGGCGGTCAGGTTTCCCAGTTGCTTGAACATGACTGTCTATTCCTCGGGCAGGTCTCCGCCAGCCGGGGCCTCGACCACCTCGGCCAGAACCTCCTGCCGGAGCCAGCGCTCGATCCCGAAGGTTTTCGCAACTTCCTGGACCAGCGGGTCTTCGGGTGACTCCACCACTTTGCGTCGACTGTTCGTCGGCTGAGCGGGCTGAGGTTTGGCTTCTGGAGCTTCGGTGACCACGGTACGGAACTGAATCCGTACGTCCTGGCCAGTCAGCTCTTTGACCAAACTCTCTAGCCGGGCTTGGACTTCCGGCCGCTCGCACGCCTTCCGTCCGATATCATAGCTCGCAGAAAATGAGAAATCCAGTCGATTTGGTCCGGAAATTGCAGTTGACACGACTTTCGCCAGGTGAGTCCCAGTCATGTCGGTCAAGCGGGACAACATGAGGCGGTGCAGTTCCGCCTCAAGTCCCGGCTGAAATGCGATCACCGGGGGGGGCGCCGCAGCCTCGATTGGAGCCGGATCTCGACTCCCAGTCACCGGCGAATCCGCACCTGAAGCCACCTCCGCCGGAGGGGGCGTCAGTCGCTCATTTTTTTTTTGCGCTGGCAGGCTTGGGGCCGGAACAGGGCTCGTCGAGGCCGCCAGCCGAGGTGGCGGAGCACTCGTCGGACGGGCGGTTCCGCTGGCGACAACGGCATTGCCCGCCTTGAGTTGCGACAGAAGGTCGTCGAGTCGCTCCATATCGGCCAGCAGCGACAGCCGGACGAGAGCCAGCTCGGCGAGCGCCCGACCGTATGTCACCCGCTGCATCCGGCCCTTGGTATCGGCGAAGATCTGCAACGCCGCTACCACGTTCTCCAGACCCCAGCGCCGGGACTGTTCCTGGAGCTTCGGCAGGCAATCCCGCCCCACGCTCAAAAGCTGAACGCCCTCGGCTCCACAGGCAGCGACCATCAGATCCCGGAAATAATTCAACAACTGGTCGGTGAAAGCCTCCAGTTGCACCCCATCATTCAACGCGACTTGAAATTGTGACAAGGCCGCATCGCGCCGCCGGTCGATCATCGCCTCGATCAGATCAATCAACCGCTGGTCGGGCGCCGTCCCCAGCAGGCGATGGACGTCGGCTGCAGTGATGTGCTGCGCGCCGAAGGCCAGGAGCTGGTCGAACAGGGACTGGCTGTCACGCATTGAACCGGCCGCCCGCCGGGCAACCAGCTCCAGGGCCTCCTGGTCGACCGTGAAGCCTTCTGCCTCAGCGAGCTGCGACAGGCGAATTTCAATGTTGTCGGTAGAAATCGTTCCGAAATCGAACCGCTGGCAGCGGGACAGAATCGTGTCGGGGACTTTATTCGGCTCGGTCGTGCAGAAGACGAATTTGACGAGCGGCGGCGGTTCTTCCAGCGTCTTCAGGAGGGCGTTGAACGCCTCCTTCGTCAGCATGTGAACTTCGTCGATAATGTAGACTTTGTACTTCGACCGCATCGAGCGGACGTTGACGTTCGCCCGCAGCGAGCGGATGTCGTCGATGCCGCGATTCGAGGCGCCGTCGATCTCGGACACGTCAACGTCGTTGCCCGCGGAAATGCCCCGGCAGATCTCGCACTCGTTGCAGGGGACGCCGTCTTTGGTGTTTGGACAGTTCAGGGCCTTTGCGAATATCCGGGCCATCGACGTCTTGCCGACGCCCCGCGCCCCGGTGAAGAGATAGGCGTGGGCGACTCGGTTTTCGAGGATGGCGTTGCGCAGCGTCTGAGCGATGCGCTCCTGGCCGACGACTTCCGAAAACGTCTGCGGGCGGAAGCGTCGAGCGAGTGCGGTGTATTGCGTATCCATGCCGGCAAAGTCCCGGGAAAAGCCGCCCCGGCGGATGGCCGAACAGGCAGACTGCGGAGAGCTTGCCGGGGCCGTCGCATGGTACCATTTCGCCCGCGCCGCGGCAGGGGACTCAGCCCGATTGGCGGTCCGTGCGGCTCGATTGCAAAAAAGGAACGGGGAGCCGCAAAGCTGCCTCCGTCCGCACCTGAGAACCAACTGCTTAGGGCTGCTTCAGTTACGACCTGACCCGGTTCACACGGCCTCACCGCGAAAAGAGGCAGCTTTCCGACTCCCCGCCTGCCGACGCAATGCGAAGGCCCGAAAGGCCACAGTCCCAGTATTTGTTTCCGCCGCCGGAAGTCAAGTTCGCACAGGGAATTCGGTCGACTTTGGCGGCGGCCTGGACGGAACGCGAGCAGGTCGGTTTGGACCGGTCAGGGTTCCGGTCGGACGGGATTTCGGTAAGATTCAGGCTCAGGCTGCCTTCGGGCATCGGGCTGCCGGTCCGGCAGTCATTAAGTCGACTTCGTTTTTTGTCCGTTTCAGCGAGGGTTTCCGCCGGATGGCCGTGTTGATGCAGATCAGGAACGCCCATAAGAATTATGGGTCGCAGGTGTTGCTGGACGGAGCGGAAGCTGCGCTGACGGAAGACGTCAAGGTGGGGTTTGTCGGCCGGAACGGAGCCGGGAAAAGTACCCTGCTGCGGATTCTGCTCGGCGAAGAGGAGCTGGATCAGGGCGAAGTCACGCGCTCGAACAACCTGCGGCTGGGGTATCTGCGGCAGCACGATCCCTTCAAACCTGGCGAAACCGCCCTCGAGTTTCTGATGCGCGACAGCGGCCAGCCTGACTGGAAGTGCGGTGAAGTCGCCGGTCAGTTCGAATTGAAGGGGGCCTATCTCGACGGGCCGATCGCCAAGCTCTCCGGCGGCTGGCAGACCCGCGTCAAGCTGGCGGCCCTGCTGCTGCACGAGCCCAACCTGCTCCTGCTGGACGAACCGACCAACTTCCTCGATCTGCGGACACAGATTCTGCTGGAGCACTTTCTGCGGAACTATCGCGAGGCCTGCCTGATTGTTTCGCACGACCGGTCCTTCCTGCAGGAAACGTGCACGCACACGCTCGACCTGACCCGCGGCAAGCTCACGATGTTTCCTGGAAAGATCGAAGCCTATCTCGAATATCAGCGGGACCAGAAGGAACATAAAGAACGGTCCAACGCCGCAGTCCTTGCCAAACGCAAACACCTCGAAGAATTCATCGCCAAGAACAAAGCCCGCGCCAGCACGGCGACGCAGGCCCGTTCCAAGAGCAAGCAGCTCGAACGTCTGGAAACGATCGAGATCGAAGCCGATGAGCCGACGGCGTGTATCCGTGCGCCGCAGGTCGATCCCCGCCAGGGACCGGCGGTCCGCTGCCGCGACGTGGCGATTGGCTACGCCGAGCGGAAAATTGCTGACGACATCACGCTGGAAATCGATCACGGCACGCGGGCGGCGATCGTGGGAGACAACGGCCAGGGGAAAACCACGTTCCTGCGGACGCTCGTCGACTCCCTGAAGCCGCTGGCGGGCGACGTTCGCTGGGGTCACGGCTGCCAGATCGGTGTCTACGCCCAGCACGTCTACACCAGCCTGCCCGAGAAGCAGACTGTTCTCGATTACCTCTATGCCCAGGCGGCGCCGGGAACCCGCGACCAGCAGATTCTGGATCTGGCGGGCGCCATGCTGTTCCGCGGCGAAGCGGTGCAGAAGAAAGTCTCGGTCCTCTCCGGCGGCGAGCGCGCCCGGCTCTGCATGGCCGGTCTGCTCCTCAGTCAGTGCAACGTTCTGATCCTCGACGAACCGGGCAACCACCTCGACGTTGACACGATCGAAGCCCTCGCCGAGGCGTTGATCGCCTACAAGGGGACGGTGATCTTCACCAGCCACGACCGGCACTTCATGAAGCGGGTGGCCAACTGCATCATCGAAGTCCGCGACGGCCGGGTTACCCTCTACGGCGGTCAGTACGACGCGTATCTGTACTCGGTCAACAAGGAGATCGAAGAAGGCGAGCGCGAAGAAGCCGCCCGCCGGGCGAAGGTTCCCCCGGTTCCGGGCCGCGAATCGACGCCGGTCGCCAAAGGACCGAAGAAGAACGAACGCGAACTGCGGAAAGAGATGTCGACCGTCGAGAAAACAATCGCACGGCTCGACGACGAGAAGAAGAAGGTCCACGCGGCGCTGATGCAGGCGACAGACGCGATTGAAGCAATGAGGCTGCACGATGAGCAGGAGGCGATTGCCGCGCAGCTCGTCGACGCCGAAGAACGCTGGTGTGAACTGCAGGCGGAACTGGAAGAGTAAGAGTTCTCGGGGAGACGCAGAGGGAAGAGGAGTTCGCGGAGAAGAACCAGAATTTGACGCAACGACATAGCGCGTTGAATCGCGAAGGCAAAACGGCAGGTTCTGACGACGAACCGCAGTTGGCGCGTCATGAGGCCCGGTCAGGGGCGAATCCCTGTCGCCCAGCGGCGTAAATCCTGGGCGACTCGCTCTGTAGCCCGTTTCAGGACGGCGCGTTACAAATTCGGCCACACGTCGTTCCCGAATATTCCGTCAGGACGTCGCATGTCGACAGTACCGGCCGTCAAGCCACCGCGCCTTACTTCGCTGGACCAGTTCCGCGGCTACACCATGCTGGGAATGCTGCTGGTCAATTTCCTCGGCGGATACTCGATCTGTCCGCGAATTCTTAAACACTCCCACGACTACTGCAGCTACGCCGACACCATTATGCCGCAGTTTCTTTTTGCGGCCGGCTTTGCGCTCCGGCTGAGCCTCGGGCGTCGCCTGGAAGCGGGCGGGAAGATGCCCTGGGGGCGGGCGCTCCGCCGAATTCTGGGGCTGGCGCTGGTCGCCGTGATCTGGTATTCGTTCTGTGACCTGCGTGGAATGATTGACAAGTTCAACACTCAGGATCTCGCCAGCGTTCTCTACAGCCAGGCGAAACGGGGCTGGTTTCAGACGCTGATGCACATCGCCGTGACTTCGCTCTGGATCCTGCCGGTGATCTCCGCCTCGGTCCGGGTGCGGATTGCCTATGCTGTGGCATCCGGCGTGCTGCATATCGTGCTGTCCTGGTGGTTCAATTTTGTGTGGGTGAACTCTGCCCCGAATGGAATCGACGGCGGTCCGCTCGGATTTCTGACATGGACCGTTCCCGCCATCTGCGGCACGCTGGCCTGCGACGCCGCCCGCGCAAGGGGAACCGCTGCCGTGCGCAGCCTGGCCCTGTGCGGAATCGGAGTCATGGCGCTGGCGTGGGGCATGTCCTGCGGGACAGTCCTCTACAACGTGCCGTTGGCTCGTGCTCAATCGACGGTCCTGCCGGCAGTTCCGTCCGGCACGATCGACGATTCCGGCGATCGGGACAGCATCGACGCCTTTCGGACCACGCCGCCGATCGTCGCACCAGCACCCGGAGTCACCAAACTGGCGCCCGATCCGGTTCTGCCGTCTCTCGAACGCCTGCGGGCCTGGGACGGCGGTCTGGTGGAACCTCCCTTCGTCCCCCCGCCCGACGCGATGCGACGTCAGTGGAACTACTGGATGATGAGCCAGCGGAGCGGCAATCTCTCGTATCCGACGTTCGCGGCGGGTCTGTCGCTGCTGCTCTATGCCGGGTTTCTGGGGGCCTGCGATGGTTGGGGATGGACCTTGGGAATCTTCCGTACGCTGGGAACCAACTCGCTGGCCGCTTATCTCCTGCACGACATTGCCGGCTGGACTGTCGCCATCTGGTTCCCCGAGTCCTCTCCGTCGGTGCTCCTCACTCTGACCGGCTTTGCGTGCTTTACGGCGTCGGTCTACGCCGTCTGCCGGTTCCTGGAGTGGCGGGGCTGGTATCTCAGAGTCTGATTCGGGACGGGCCGCATTCGCTATTGCGGAACGCCGCTGCCGCCGAGCCGCCACAGCTTGCTCCCGGATCGAACGATCAACGCTCCGTGGACGGCGGCGACGCCATAGATCCGGCCTTCGAGCGTCAATGTGTTCTCCGCCAGTCGTTCCTTTTCCGGGCCAGCGCGATAAACGACGGTCTGGCCTCCCTTGGTGAAGAAGTAGACGCGATCCTCAACCGCCAGCGGCGAGGCCCAGCAGGAGTCGGGGAGCCGCTCGTTCCAGAGCGTCTTTCCACTTCGGGGATCCACCGCGTAGAGAACGCCCGCCTTGCTCACGAACCACGCCGTTCCCCTCGCCAGCAGCGGCGATGCAAATGAGGATGTGACGTCCTCGGATCGCCACTGGACTGCCGTCGCAGAAACATCCCCCTGGCCCCCCGGCTGCACGGCAAGATTCTGGTTCGCCTTGCTGGAGCCGACGAGGACGACATCGCCGATACAGGTCGGCGAATTCGTCGTGTTGCCGTCGACGCCCTCGACCCGCCAGACCCGCTCACCGGTCTCCGCCCGATACCCCTCGACGGCCCCGTTCGAACTGACGACGATCTCGGTCGAGTCGCCGACCGTGCGGATGGCCGGCGTGGACCACGACGTCCGGGATTTGCGGTCGACTTTCCAGCGGTTGTCTCCGCTGGCCTTGTCGGCGGCGAGGAGATACGACGGGCCCGCATGGTCGATCAGCACAATCACGCTGTTGCCCGCGGCCGTCAACGAAGACCCGATGCCGTGGTTTCCCTGGAACTCGCCGTATTCTTTGACCAGCGACCGCTGCCAGACCGGCTCGCCGGCATGTGTCAGCGCCAGCAGGTCGCCGCTTTCAAAGAACGCGTAAACCCGGTCGGCATCGACGACCGGCGTGGGGGCGCCCCGGCTGACATAGTCGCTGACTTTGACCTTCTGCGTCGCCGGAAACTCGCGGGACCAGACCTGCTGGCCGTCGGCGAGTGAAAAAGCCGAGACGACGATCATTTCCTTTTCCTCTCCCTTTGCGGAGGTGACGAAGATCTGATCTCCCCAGACGACGGGGCTTGATTGACCATAGCCCGGAATTTCGGCGGTCCAGGCGACGTGCTCGGTATCGCTCCAGGTCAGCGGGAGTTGACGGGCTGCTGTCGTGCTTGTCCCGTCGCCACGAAAACCTGGCCAGTGTTCGCCCGGGGTGGCGGACGCGATTGCGAAAAACAGTCCATACAGAATGCCGTCGAGCATGGAACAGTCACTTTCCAGAAGCGGGCGTATGGGAGGAACGTGCGAGGCGCCGTCGGCGACGGGTCACCGGCTGACTGCGGTCGTGGCCGTTCGGGCCAGCAGACGCGGTTCGGACAGTTCCAGCCGTTGTGTCGACCGCGTCTCCCTGCCGGTGTTGATGGCGGCCCACCACAGGCTTGGAACTGCGACGCCGTCGACGAATTTCCATTCGGTGTGAACCTGCCGGCTGCTGATCAGGTCTCCCGTCGCTTTGTCCCACGTCGTCACCGCAAAGTCCTGCGGCAGGTGCTTTCCGTCCGGGGTCCGCAGGACGTCGGAAACGCTGATGACGAAGTGCGTCTTCTCGGTGAAACGATGGACTTCCGTCATGACGTCGCCCCGGACGCGCCACTGGCTTTTCTCGGCCGGATCCTTGGAGCGGATGAGACGCCCCATCGGGTGCGTCGCGTCGTCATCCGCAAATTCGACGTTAAGGTTAGCGTCACTGTCAGCCAGTCGATGGCCGACCAGCGAGTCGAGCGTCCGTGTGATCCACTCGAAGCCCTCGGAATTCGACAGGTCGAGCTTCAACTTGCCATCGGCGGCGACTGTGACATGCCCCGATACGCTCCGCCCGTTCGTTGCCGCCGTCAGCTTTGCTTCAAAGCCGGGGAATGCGTGCCAGGCGACCCGCCCGTCGTGACCAGCCTGCATGAGCTGAGCTGCGGTCGGCTCGGCGGCGACCGCCTGCGTAAGCCAGAGGGCCATTGCCACGAAGCCGCCGGCGGAGAGCCAGTAGCCAACCGCAGTCATGAGTGATTGACGGGAGGAATGAAACATCATGGATCGCGACTTTCCGGGGAGTGAGAGGAGATTTCGGTCGTCCGAGTTCCCGACGGCCCGTCGATGTTGCGCCCCGGTCCTCCATGGTGATGGAGCGCAAAGAGAGCGGCAGCAGCGGGGACGTGAACGGAGAGGGCCGATCACGGGGCGTGGTCAGTCACAACAGGCGGAGCCGGTTGGACGCAGGCGTTGGCGAGCGGGCTGCCGGTAAGGTCGCTGGCTGGCGATGAGACTGAGATTCAATCTCAGTGTCGGCAGTTTATGCCCCCAAGGGGGGCGTTGCAAGCCTCGGCCTTGCGATTCCCTCTGCGCCGAGCTCCGCATCGGTCGGTTGCCGGCTCAACTCCGGGACGGACGTTCGGCTGGAGAAAGTCGGCTCAAGATCGGCGCGGTCGCCAGGGTCGTCGCCAGCGCCATCAGGACCATCATGGCAAACAGCTCGGGCGAAATGATTTTCAGCGACAGGCCAACATTCAGGACGATCAGTTCCATCAGGCCCCGCGTATTCATCAGGATGCCCAGCGCGGCCGATGTTCGCCAATCCAGCCCGACGGCGCGGGAAGCCACCAGGGTGCCTCCCAGCTTGCCGATGGTGGCGACAAGAATGATCGCAGCGCACATCAGCCAGCGATCCGTTCCGACGATCAGCCCGATTTGAGTATTCATGCCGGTAATTGCGAAAAACGCCGGAAGGAACAGGACTGTAACCACCATGCGCAGTTGATTGGTCAGCGATTTCGCCAGCGCGCTGTCGTGCGGAATCATGGAGCCGAAGAGAAACGCGCCAAACACCGCATGGATGCCGATGATCTCCGTGGTGAGGGAGGCCATCAAGAGCCCAATCAGCACCAGCGGCCCGGCGCGCAGCTCCGATTTGCAATGTGTGGTCCAGGCGATCCAGTTGCGGATCAGCGGCTGTACAACGCCAATCATCACCCCCAGGAAGAGCACGGTTGCAGCCGCAATCGTCACGGCATCTCCCACCCGTGCCTGAGCGACGCCCACGACGAATGCGAGCAGCCACCACGCCGTCACGTCGTCGGCCGCAGCGCAACTCAGAGCGATGACTCCCAGATCGGATTTGTCGAGCCCCCGGTCCGTCAGAATGCGCGCCAGGACCGGAAATGCGGTGATCGACATTGCGACGGCCAGGAACAGCGCAAAGCTTGTAAACGGAACGTCGCTGCTGGACAGGACCGGGTATAGCCAGAGCGCCAGAACCCCGCCGAGCACGAATGGCAGCACGATACTGGCATGAGAGATCGCCACAGCAATGTGGGCGTTGCGACCGACTTTTTCCAGATTCAGTTCCAGGCCGACCACGAACATGTAGAGCACAATGCCCAGTTGGGCCACGACGTTCAATGCCGCCACCACCAGCCCCTGCGGATCGGTCTCCGGGCCGGGAATGAACCAGTGCATGGCTTCCGGCGAGATCGCACCGAGGACGGACGGTCCCAGCAGGATCCCGGCGATCACTTCGCCGATGACGGCCGGTTGGCCAATGCGTCGGAACAGCCAGGCCAGCAGGTTTCCCAGGCCGATGACCGCGGTCAGCGTGGTCATCACATGCACGACCACATTGACGTGCCGGGAACTTTCGAAGACCGCCGCGGCTTTTGCATTTGCCGCAGGGACCGACAGCTCCTCGTGAAACCGGCAGATGCCCCAGAAAATCCCGACGGCGGCAATCAGCAACAGCAGATAAACCGGCAATACGGCGATCGAGGGTCGGCGGATCGAGCCGGATTCACTCATCGCTGCCGGCTTCCGCTGCAACGGGCCGGGCAGCGGCCAGCGTCGCCAGCTCCTGCTCGCGTTCCGCCCGCATTTCATCCATCAGCGGCCAGAGCACGTCGACGTCGTCCTTGAACACGTCGCCGATCAGAACGTCCGTCACGTAGTCCTTCAGGTGCGGGTGCCGTCGGACAAACCGGCCGAAGCTGAATCCGTTGTAAAACTCCATCACCAGCCGCTGCATACGGTCCACGCCTCGGACAAATGCCGGTTCCCAGTCGCCGATCTGGTCGGCGGACGTGTCGTTCTTCGACAGACCGGTGCAGATCGAGTCGGCGGCGAGTTGTCCCGACTTGAGCGCCATCAGCACTCCCGAGGAGTACAGGGGATCCAGGAAGCCGTAGGCGTCTCCGACGAGCACCCAGCCGTCGCCCGCCGCCCTGCGGGAACGGTAGGAGTATTCTTTCTGGGCGCGGAAGATGTCGCAGCGCTCGGCGTTGGCGATTCGCGGCTGCACTCCCGGGCACCTGGCGACTTCTTGAAAGAAGATCTCTTCGAAGTCGGTGGTTCCGCGATCGCGGAACAGGTAGTCGTGTCCTCCCACCACGCCGACGCTGACGACGTCATCGTGAAGGGGGATGTACCAGAACCAGGCTTTTTTGTCCTTAACCTGCAGGACGATCGTGGCGCCTTCGTCGCGGCCGGTATCCCGGAACGCCCCCTTCCAGTAGGTCCAGACGGCGGCCTTCTTCAGTTCCGGGTACCACTCGCGCAGGCCGAGTTTGCCGATCAGCATCGACTGCTGGCCGGTGGCGTCGACCACGACTTTCGCACGGACTTCGCGTGAGGCGGACTCGCCATCGAGCGTGACGCGAACGCCGACGGCGCGATCGCCGTCGAACAGGACGTCGTGGACTCGGGCGCCTTCATGGGCTTCCACTCCCTGCTCGCGGGCGTTCTCCAGCATGAGTTGGTCAAACTCGCTCCGGCGGACCTGCCAGGTCTGCGAGGATTCGTGGGGCCGGTGGTCGCAGAAATAGAAGGGTTCGGACAGCCGGCCCTTGTCGGTCACAAATTGCACGCTGTACTTGCGGACGAAGTGACTTCCCTTGAGTTTGTCGAGCATTTTCAGGCGATCGAGGACCCAGTAGGTCTGCGGGATCAGCGATTCGCCGATGTGAAAGCGAGGGAAGTGGTCGCGCTCGTAGAGGACGACGCGGTATCCCTGCTGGGCGATCAGCGTCGCGGTCGTCGTTCCTGCCGGTCCGCCGCCGATCACGACGACATCGTATTGCTGGGCATTGGAAGGCATGGAGGTCTCCTGGGGATGTCGTTGCGGGGGAATATCGGCAAAATACTTGTCGAAACAAGTCTTGTCAAGACATCTGTTTCGGCCAGCGAGTTCTTTGGGCGTTCGCGATTGTGGAATTGGAATCCAAATATTAACGGATCTTGGCCGGCTCGATCATCAATTTCGGCGTCAGGCGGCGAAAGATGGGTGACGGGATCGCCGCGCCAGGGGTCGCTGATCGCTGCTGGGCATTGTGTATGCGGCCGATGTCTCTCGGAGGCCGCTGGTGAGTTCGGGATACTGATTCTGAGGAGGTGTAAACGAAAACACACCAGGCATGACAGCCTGGTGTGTTCTCAAAATTGTGAAGCGAACTGCTGTTGCGACGAATCGGGCAATCAGCCAGTTCTATACGAGGCCGGCGGGGCTCGAACCCGTAACCTCCGGATCGACAGTCCGGTGCTCTAACCAATTGAGCTACGGCCCCAACACGTGGCGTCAACCGCGTGCGGTGGGCTGATTCTACAGCCCGACAGACACCCGTCAAGCGACCGGGTTCATTCCGCAGCGAGGAAAATCTCAGAAGTCGAATCTCCTGCTGACAGAACAGGTTGTCGAGGTCTTGCTCGAAAGCTTCATGAGACGCTTCGGGGCTGCTGGCCGGCATTTTCCGGCTCCAGAACTTGCCTTTCGGCAATCTTGGCGTCAGGCCACCTGTTTCCGCAGAAGATCTGCGGCGACTGAGGGGATTTCGGTGGCGGGAGCAAAGTTGTTCTCGACGCCTTTAAGGGTTGCGCGAAAACTGTGCTGTCGTGCTTGTTTTCTTGGCGGTCCTGGTGGTGGCTGCTCGCTAGGAAATCCGTCGATTCCTGCTAGAGTCTGAGGCAGTTGAAACTCCATCAATGGCGGCACGCTGGTTGCACTCTCATCGGGCACTGGGTGACCACCAGGATTGGCCCCTCCACCGTTACAGCAGGAAAGTGAGAACATGAGCGGCAGCAGTGCGCGGCTGAATGCAATCTCGGCAGTGACGAATTACAAGCCCCTTTCGGCCCCATTGAGTTTTGCGGAAACTCCGGCTGGAGAAGTGTTTGGGACAAATGTCTTCAGCATCAAGGTTATGAAGGACCGGCTGCCGAAGAGCATCTTCAAATCGGTGATGAAGACTCTCGAAGCGGGAGAACCGCTCGACGGCTCCGTTGCCGATACGGTTGCGGCCGCGATGAAGGATTGGGCGATCGAGAAGGGGGCGACGCACTACGCCCACGTGTTCTATCCGCTGACCGGATTGTCGGCCGAGAAGCACGACAGTTTTTTGTCGCCGGACGGGACTGGCGGCGCGATCGCCGAGTTCAGCGGCTCGCAGTTGATTCAAGGTGAGCCGGATGCGTCGAGTTTCCCGTCGGGCGGTATTCGCGCGACGTTCGAAGCCCGCGGTTACACTGCGTGGGATGTGACGAGCCCGGCGTACATTCTGGAGAATCCGAACGGAACGACGCTCTGCATCCCGACGGCGTTTTTCTCATGGACCGGCGAAGCGCTGGACAAGAAGACTCCGCTGCTGCGTTCGATGAAGGCGCTGAACACTCAGGCCCAGCGAATCCTGAAGCTGTTCGGCCACAAGAATGTAGCGATGGTGACGGCCACGTGCGGTCCCGAGCAGGAATACTTCCTGATCGATCGGAACTTCTACTTCGCCCGTCCGGATCTGATTGCCGCTGGCAGGACGCTGTTCGGGGCGCCGCCTCCGAAGGGTCAGGAGTTTGCCGATCAGTATTTCGGGTCGATTCCGGATCGCGTGCTGGCCTGCATGCTGGAGACCGAGCGGGAACTGTACAAGCTTGGAGTGCCGGTCAAAACCCGCCACAACGAAGTGGCGCCGAGCCAGTACGAAATCGCTCCGATGTACGAGAACGCCAACGTGGCGGCGGATCATCAGCAGATCCTGATGCTCACGCTCAAGCGCGTGGCTGAAAAGTACGGCATGACGTGTATCCTGCACGAGAAGCCGTTTGCCGGCGTCAACGGATCGGGAAAGCACCTCAACTGGTCGCTGGGTAGCTCCACTCAGGGCAATTTGCTGGAACCGGGTAAGACACCGCACGAGAACATGCAGTTCCTCGTGTTTTGCGCGGCGGTGATCCGCGCGGTGCATAAGCACTCGACGCTGCTGCGGGCCGTTGTGGCGCATGCCGGCAACGATCATCGGCTGGGAGCGAACGAGGCCCCCCCCGCGATTATCTCGATCTTCCTCGGCGAGCAACTGGCCGATGTGTTCGAGCAGATCAAGCAGTCCGGCTCCGCAACGAGCAGCAAGCAGCCTGGCGTGATGACCGTGGGCGTCGATACGTTGCCGCCGTTGCCGAAGGACGCCGGGGATCGCAACCGCACGAGTCCGTTTGCGTTTACCGGCAACAAGTTTGAATTTCGGGCGGTCGGTTCGGCTCAGTCCCTTTCGGGACCGCTGGTGGCTCTCAATACGATTATGACCGAGTCGCTGGACGACATCGCCACTGAGCTGGAGAAGGCGACGGGCGGCGACCCGTCGAAGCTTGCTCCGGCCGTGCAGACCCTGCTCAAGAATATTATCAACGAGCATGGCGCGGTGGTGTTCAACGGGGACGGCTACTCGGAGGAGTGGCAGCAGGAAGCGGCGAAACGCGGTCTGCCCAATCTTAAGCAGACCGTGGACGCGCTTTCGTCGATCACCAACCCCGCGGTGATCTCGATGTTCGAGAAATATAAGGTCCTGTCGAAGCGGGAACTCGAAAGCCGGCAGGAGATTTACTTCGAGCAGTATGTCCTGACGCTCAACGTCGAGGCGAATGTCGCTCACGAAGTCGCGAAGACGACGATTTATCCGGCGGCGGTTCGGTACCAGTCCGAACTGGCCTCGGCGGCCGCGAACTGCAAGGCTGCGGGAGTCGCGTTTGACGTCGCAATTCTCGATAAGGTCAGCGGGCTGATCAAGTCGCTGCTGGAGAAGATTGGCGCTCTGGAGCAGCTTCTGCCGGGGCATGGCGGCCATGGCGTGGCCAATCCGACCGAGGCCGCTATGAAGTGCGCCAAGGAAATCAAGCCGGCGCTGAACGGACTGCGCCAGGTCGTCGACGAACTGGAAGGCGTCGTCGCCGACGACTACTGGCCGTTGCCGACCTACGCCGAGATGCTGTTTATCAAGTAGGGGCGTTGCGGCAGGATGGGCCGCTGACGATTGCGGATTGCCGACGGCTCCGGGAGACTCAGGTCTTCCTGGGCCGTCGGCGTTTTCGTACGGATGGTCCGAGGATTGGAGGTCCACGAGGCCTGGTCAAATGGTTGAACGAGAACCGGGGCTGGCGGCGATACTTCTGGCCGGCGGGCAAAGTCGCCGGATGGGACAGCCGAAGGCATGGCTCCCGATTGATGGAGAAACCTTCCTGCAGCGGATTGCCCGGACGATCTGCCAGGTTGCCGGCGAACTGGTGGTGGTCGCGGCGGACGGGCAGGACTTGCCCGTTCTGCCGGACGGGGTGCTTGTCGTGCGCGACGCGGTCGCAGGAGCGGGGCCGCTGGCGGGGCTCGAGACCGGCTGGCGCGCCCTGCGGGCGCAGCCGAGGCGAGTTTTCCTCAGCGGCTGTGATACGCCGTTCCTGAAGCCGGAATTCGTTCGCGTCGTGTCCCGATTCTGCGGCGAACGGGAGGCTGCGGTTCCGGTGATCGATGGCCGCCGTCATCCGCTGGCCGCGTGCTATGCGTTCGGCGTGTTGCCGCGGCTTTCAGCCCTGGTGGCGACGGGCGAACGGAGAATGCAGGCGTTTCTGGAGCGGCTGTCGATGTACGAATTACATGCTGAGGAATTCAGCAGCGTCGATCCACGGCTGCTGTCGCTGGTTAATATCAATACGCCTGAGGATTGGGCAGTCTGGCGAGACGCGACGGCGTCCGCGGTCCGTGACGGCTGAGTCGTGCAGTCCACCTCCGCCAATCTCAGGCATTACGTGACCGGTTTGGTTGGCGCGAGTTTGACGAGAGTGACTTCGTTGCCGCGGCTGCTGTACTCGACCCGGTCCATGAACGTCCGGATGAGCAGCACGCCTCGACCGCCGATGTCGGCAATATGCTCAGGCGTCCGCGGATCGGGAAGTTTCGCCGGATCGAACCCCGGGCCTTCGTCCCGGATGACAAACCGGACTTCATCGCGAGAAATGGCGGATCGGACGTCGACGGTCCGACGGGAGTACGGGGGGAGATTGCGCCGCCGCTCCGATTCCTCATGCCAGCGGGTTCCGTCGCCGCTCCGCAACGCGGAACTGAGTTCAAGGTTGCCGTGGTAGACCGCGTTCTCCAGGGTTTCGGTCAGTGCGACGCAGATTCTGAGGCGTGTCCGGTCATCGGCAAACTCCAGGAGCTGCAGGGTTTCCTGGAAGTGACACACGAGAGCGGGAATGAGTGCCGGTGAATTGTCGATTACGAATCGGTCCGACGTTTCCCTCCAACAGGCCATCAGATGGCGATGCCGTCGCGCGGCACGCGACAGGCCGAGCAGCTTCTGGATCGTGCGCTGAAAATCTCTCGACAGACGTCGCTTCGGGATGTAGCTGGTTGCTCCGCGCAGCAACGCCTCGGTCGCCAGATCTTCGTTTCCCTGATCGGTCATCAGGACCGAAGGGATTCGCGGGAATCTGCGGCTGATTTCTTCGACGAGCTCCAGGCCGTCAGACTCCGGAAGCCTGTAGGCCGTCAGGATCAGATCCGGCGGGACATCCTCCAGTTGCGTCAGGGCCGAACTGGCGTCCGTGACAACCAGCGCCTCGTGCCCGAGGCACTCCAGCGTCGGCAGGATCAATTCGGTGACTGCAGAATCAGGTTCGACGACCAGGATTCGCGACATGCTTGTGCTCCTTCACAGTCCGTTGTTGTCGCCCGTTGCTCCTTCGGACGATTCAGTCGCCGACGACCCCGCGCCAACTTTTTTGCGCCTGCCAGCGGAGCCAGTGATCGACCAGCACGATGGCAACCATCGCCTCTGCCATGGGGATGAATCGCGGCAGCAGGCAGGGGTCGTGCCGTCCCTTCGTCTGGATTGTCGCCGGCTCGCCTTCACGCGTAACGGTCGGCTGCTGCTGAGGCAGACTGCTCGTCGGCTTGACGGCGGCCCGGAGCACGATGGGCTGTCCGCTGGTAATGCCGCCCAGCATTCCGCCATGGCGGTTTGACGCTGTAGAGATTCCGGGACGTCCCTGCCGCGGGTGGGCGGGATCGGGGACGAAGGCATCGTTGTTCTGGCTGCCGCGCAGCGTCACGCAGCCAAATCCGACGCCGTACTCGACACCCAGGACCGCGGGGAGGCTGAACAGCGCCTTGGCGAGATCCGCCTTCAACTTGTCGAAGACTGGTTCTCCGAGGCCCGCGGGAACTCCGGTCGCGACAATTTCGGCGGCGCCGCCGATGGAATCCTGTTCTCTCCGGACGCGTTCAATCAATTCCACCATCCGCGCGGCGGCTTCGGGATCGGGGCAGCGGACGATGTTCGGGCTGCCATCCGGGAGAGTTTCCACTTGCTGCAGAGTGACTGCAGCAGGATTCTCGATCGTCGCGTGAATATCGCCGACCTGCAGCACGTAGCCGACGACCCGGGCGCCGCAGGCTTCCGCGAGGATCTTCTTCGCGACTACGCCGGCTGCCACGCGGGAGGTGGTTTCGCGGGCGCTGCTCCGGCCGCCGCCGCGGTAGTCGCGGAAGCCATACTTAGCGTCGAACGTGTAGTCCGCATGGCCGGGTCGATACAGGTCCTTGATGTCGCCGTAGTCCCGGCTGCGCTGGTCTTCATTGCGAATCAGGATTGCCAGGCTCGTGCCCGTCGTCCGTCCCTCAAAGACCCCCGAAAGAATCTCAGGTGTATCGGATTCCTTCCGTTGAGTCACGATGTGGCTCTGGCCGGGACGTCGGCGATCAAGATCGACCTGCAGGTCCTCGACGGAAAGGGGGATTCCCGGCGGGACGCCGTCCAGAATGACGACATTGCCCGGGCCGTGGCTTTCGCCTGCGGTCGTAATCTTGAACGCCTGTCCGAACGAGTTTCCAGCCATGTTTGGATTGTAGTAGACGAACAGCAGGCGATCCAAGCCCGGCGGACTGGTGCGCATTCGCCGGGGATTCGCCGGGAATCTCATTGCGGGCTGGCTGTTGAAATGCGGATGATGGGGTGGCTGGGGCAATTCGTCTCTGCAAGCCATTGTCAGGGACTGGTCTCATGTCGTCCGGCAAGTGGAACCGTAAAGTCGATGCCGGATGTCCCGCGGGCCGGGCGGCACGATGCGTTCTGGCAGAGCGGCTGGAGATTCTGGAAAAACGCCTGGCCGACGTGCTGAGGGCGAAGTGCGGAAATTCGGAAGCCGTTCACCAGTTGCGAGTTGCGAGTCGCAGGGCGACTGCCGCGGTCGAAAGTTTCGGCGTCTGCCTGCCGCATCAACAGTCGCGCAAGTTGTCGAGCAGGGTCAGGTCCATCCGTCGCGCTGCGGGACGCATCCGCGACTGGGACGTTCTGCTCCTGGATCTCGCGCAGCGCGTCTGGCAGATTGGTGCGGAGGATGCGCCGGGGTTCGACTTGCTCGCGGGCGATTCCGCTGCACGGCGAAGCATGGCCCAGGAGAAATTTCTGAAAGTTTGCCGGAAATCGCAGGCGCCCCTCCGTCGTCGGTCGAAGGAGCTGGTCGGAGCAGTTTCAGCCGCAGATCGCCGCGGTCTGACCTTTGGAGACATCGGCCGGTTTCGGCTGACCGCGCTGGCGGAGCGTTTCTTCTCACAGTTCGGTGGCCCGTTGGCCGACGTGACGGACTACCATGCGTTGCGACTGGCGCTGAAGCCGCTGCGTTATGCCGTCGAGATCTTCAGCGGCTGCTTTGTGCCGGCGCTTTCGGAGCAGATCTCTCCCCAACTGGAAACGCTGCAGGAACTGCTCGGCGGCATTCAGGATTGCCAGTTGGCCGCAGTGCGGGTGCGAACGCGGCACTCAGAGCTGGAAATGGAGAATCTCCCCGGCTGGCCCCGCTACGATTCGTCGTTGCGTTCGCTCCTGGGAGACCTGGAGCGAACGGTGGCCGTCCGTTGCGAAAAGGTCCAGCAATGGCGCGAGGAACAGGCGGATCCGCTGAGGGCGGATCTGCAGCGGGTCCTCAGCGAATCCCCGCTCGGAGAATCGGTTCCAGCTCGTCGACGAAATCGTTGACGTCTTTGAATTCGCGATAGACGGATGCGAATCGGACGAAGGCGACCTGGTCGACTGCGCGAAGGGCATCCATGACCTTTTCGCCAATCACCTGCGAAGGAACTTCGCGGTCAAACTGCTCGTACAGGTCGGACTCGATCTCGGCGACCATGCCTTGAATGATTTCGTCGCTGATGGGGCGTTTGTAGCAGGCTTTCTCAAGCCCCGCGCGGATCTTCTCCCGATTGAACGGAATCCGGCTGCCGTCTTTCTTGATCACCTTTAGAGGCGATTCTTCGATCTTCTCGTACGTCGTGAATCGGCGGTCGCAGCTCAGGCATTCCCGCCGACGGCGGATGACGTAATCCTGGCTGGCCCGCGAATCGATGACCTTGGTCTCGCCGTGGCGGCAAAACGGACACATCATGACTTTGCGCTCCGCGCGGAGACAAACCTCAGGGCCTGTCAGTTGGAGAGCGGCTCCCACACCCTCCGACTGCGCACTCAGCGTCCCTCCCGTGTGCACGACTCCCCGCAAATACGGTACCGGTGCACCAGAAGTCTGACTAGTCAGATTTGGAGGATTGGATCGAGAATTCCAATTCCAACCGCTTCGCTTTATCGCTGCTTGACCAATTTCTCGACGAGCGGCACAACCTGAGTCTCGTAGGAAATCCCTTCCGATCCCGGTTTGGCGGGCGTACGGTTGTCGAACCGCTGCGCCAGTTTGCCATCCCGGCCGTAGACATAGACCGCCGGGATGCTGTCGAGTTCGATTTTCTCAAACAGTTCATCTGCCGGCTGGCTGCAAAGATAGTTTTTGACGGCTTCGGCCTTCTGCTCCGCGAGGAATATTTCGACCCGCTCCCGATAATATTCGGGAGGTTTGCTGCGAATTCCCGCGTAATCGACGCTGATGGAAATGCAGACCGTTTCGGGCTGGTTGCGCTGGAGCTTGATCAGGTGGGGAAACTCTTCCATACAGGGCTGGCAGGCGGTGGACCACACGTCCAGGACAACCACTTTGCCCCTGGCGCCGGCCACGATTTTCTGCACGTCTTCCCACGTCGCGGCCGTCAGTTTGACCGCCGCCCGGGCTGCGGCATCGGGCTCGGCGGCGACCGTCGTTGATCCGGCAGAGAAAATTCCCGCGACGAACCCGCTCGCGAGCAGCATCAAGGCTAAGCGACGCATCGGCAGCGACTCCTGGCTGGTGGGGAAACTTGACCCGCCGATTGTCGACCACTTCCCGCGATCATGCAACCCGTTGGAGGAAGTCGCGACCGAACCAGCCCGCAGTTGCGGCCAGTCCCATTCCGCCAATCAGCCACCACCAACCGGGTCCGGCCGCGTGACGCGGGGGGCCGTCCTTTTTCAGGAGAGCCTGTTCGACGGCGTTTCGCACTTCGGGGCTCGGATCAGACTTCTGCAGCTTGATGAATTCGGGAATCAGCGGCCGCATCAATTCCTGATGTTCGCTCAGGATGGAAATCGCGGAAAGGCGCGTATGGACGGCCTCCGCGGAGAGCGACCCTTCGAGGATGCGAGCGGTCTCGGGAGCGAGCATCGGCATCTTTGCCAGCGCCTGGGCCATGCCCGCCCGATCCTGCGGCGGCGCACTCTGCCAGGCGGAAATCAAGGCGCGCTCGGCTTCGCGGGCGCGAAACCCCCGTTCGCTTGAAGCCAGGCCAAGCCAGACCACCAGGACCGAGAGCATTCCGATTGCCGCCGCCATAACCCCGGTGAGGGCGGGAGATCCCCCAGGTCCCGCCGATGGGAGCAGTTGCTCGTCAGGCGTCAGGCGCGCGGAAATCTGTGGTATTGCACGCGTCGGAGTTCGCTGGAACGGATTCGGAACCGGATCGCGCGAACGGGTGGGCTGAATCATGGACTGCAACCGCTGGGCGACGTCGGCTGCGGTGGCGGGTCGGTTTTGCGGATCTTTCTCCAGCAGATCGGCCACAAGCTGATCGAGTTCTGGGGGGCAATCCAGCATCTGGTCGGCCAGCCGGGGGGGGGCGTCCTTCAGATGTTTGTGGAGAACTTCGGCCGGGTGCTCGGCTTCGAACGGCGGCTTGCCGGTTAACAGTTCAAAAAAGACGCAGCCGAGGGCGTACAGGTCAGTCCGGTTCGAAATCGGCGGCTTGCCCCGGATCTGTTCCGGCGCCATGTACTGCAGCGTGCCGAGCGTTCGACCGGCGGCGGTAATCCGCGTCGCGGCGGCCATCGTCGCCAACCCGAAGTCGCTCAGTTTCAACTTGCCGGCGGGGGTCACCAGAAAGTTCGCCGGTTTCACGTCGCGGTGAACGACGCCCCGCTCGTGAGCGCATTGCAGCCCTGCGCACATCTGCAGCCCGTAATCGATCACCGTGTCCCAGGCGAGGCGACCCCGTTCTCGCAGGATATCGGCGAGGGTTCCGCCTTCGACAAGCTCCATTGCGTAGAAGCGCTGCTGGTTATCGCAGACTCCGCCGAACGAATGCACGATGTTCGGGTGACGGAGCTGCTTCAGAACTTCCATTTCGCGTTCGAAGCGGGCGAGCAAGGTTGGATCGGCCGCGACCTCCGGGGGAATGAGCTTCACCGCCACGATCCGATCGTTGCCGACGTATCGTGCGCGATAGACGACCCCCATGCCCCCTTCGCCGAGCTTGTCCTGCAGCTCGAAGGGCCAGATCCAGCGACTCTCCATGACCGGCCTTTGCGGTTCCTGACGTCGGGGCCGCGGTGACTGCGGAGAGACCCCTTCCGATGAGTATAGTTCGGAATTGGCGATTCTGCGGAGTGATGCATTCCGCGTGCCGGACTTGACGGAGCGTCAGGGTAACGGTTTTGACATTTTGCGGGTCTGCCTCGCATCTGTCAGCGTCAATTCGGTCCCCATTGGCCGGGGGGACCATGACCGTTAGAATATCGGTGCTGACGGCGGGGATGCATTTGACGCTGCCCGTTGCAAATATCTTGTCGGTTCACACGTTACGGCGATTCCATCAGGGCCGTTATGTCGGCGACCTTCGTCTCAGATCGACTTTCCCGGATGCGTCCCGCGTCGTCGCTGAGCGTGCATCTGCTCGGTCTGGTCGATTTTGATGCAGCCCTTGGGGTCCAGCGACATCTCGTTTCGGAGACTATTGCTTCGCAGCGGCAGTCGGCTCATCTAATTCTGTGTGAGCATCCTCCGGGAGTCTCGATCGGTCGCGAGGGGAGTCGCGCCGACCTGCTCGTCGAGGAGACGGAACTGCGGTCGCGTCAGATGACGATTCGCTGGGTGCCCCGAGGGGGCGCTACATGGGTGCATCTGCCCGGGCAACTCGCCGCGTACCTCGTCGTGCCCGTGGGGCGTCGACAGCAATCTGCCGGGGCGTTTCGCCAGGCGCTTTTGCGGGCTTTGCAGGGGACGGCCGCCGATCAGCGGGTGGCCGCCTGGCGGTCCGAGGCCAGTCCCGGGCTGGCCACCCGCTATGGGCAGGTTGGCTTTGTGGGAGCAGCAATCCGCGACGGCGTCAGCGAGTTCGGTTGCGTCCTGAACGTCTCGACTCCCCCCGAGGCCCTCGAACTGATCCGATGGCGCAGCGCGGAAGAGCGAGTCAGTTGCCTGGCTGCCGCCCGGATGCGCCCGCTCGATATGGCCGGGGTTCGCGAATCCCTGATCCGTCGGCTGGCTCAGGCGCTGGACTATTCGACATATCATCTTTTCACGGGGCACCCGCTCCTGACTCGAACGACACGGACCGCATATGTCTTCCGTTGATCTCCCCATACTGCCCGTCGCCACGCCCGAATCGTCGAGTCGCCGCCGGCTGCCGGCGTGGCTGCGTCGTCCTCTGCCGCAGGCGGGCATGGCCTACACCGACAACGTCATCGGCGACCTGAAGCTGGAGACGGTCTGCGAGAGCGCCAAGTGTCCCAACCGGACCGAGTGCTGGTCGCAGAAGACGGCGTCGTTCATGATTCTGGGCAACGTCTGCACCCGACCCTGCGGGTTTTGTTCGGTCCCGAAAGGCAAGACCGAAACGGTTCAGCTCGACGAACCCGACCGGCTGGCTGAGGCGGTTCGGCGGCTGGGGCTGTCGTACGTCGTGATTACCTCCGTCACGCGGGATGATCTGCCGGACGGCGGCGCCGAGCACTTCTTCCAGTGCGTGACCGTCGTTCGCGAAAAAACCGGCGCCCAGGTCGAGGTGCTGACTCCGGACTTCCGCGGCAATCGCGCGGCGATCAGCCGGGTTATCGAGAGCCGGCCGGATGTCTTCAATCACAATACGGAAACCGTTCCGCGGTTGTATCACCGCGTCCGCCGCAACGCGACGTACCAGCGCACGCTCGAACTGCTGCGGCAGGTGAAAGATGAAGCTCCCGCGATGCCGACCAAAAGCGGCCTGATGCTCGGGCTGGGCGAAACTCGCGAGGAATTGCTGGACGTCTGCCGCGACCTGCGGGCTGCGGGGGTCGATCTGCTGACGCTGGGGCAATATCTGCAACCGACGCTGCAGCATCTTCCTGTGGAACGCTATTTGCCGCCGGACGAGTTCGATGAAATCGCCCGGGAGGTCGAGTCGATGGGGTTCACGATGGTTGCCAGCGGACCGTTTGTCCGGTCGAGCTATCACGCAGGAGAGATGGCCGCAGGACTGGAGGGAGCGTGAGCGACCGCGTGCCGGTGGTTGCGCCCGATTTGCAGACCGGCCAGGAGCCGGTCGTTCTCGGGCAGTGGCACGCCGAACCGGGCGACCGGGTTTTCGCCGGCGATCCTATTCTGGAACTGGTCGTTCCAGGGCTGGCGGTTTCGGTGAGTAGCCCCGCTGACGGCGTTCTGAACGAGATCTGCCGTCAGGCCGGAGTGCTGCTGTCGCCGGGTGAGATCCTCGCCTGGGTTGCCGCCGACGCCCCGGAACCTGACGATGGCTTCGAAGTCTGAATCCCTCGTGGAATTTCGGCGATACCATCGCAATTCTGCCGAAACGACCGGCGATTCGTGAAACGGGCGGCTTGGGTTATGAATGCAACACGGCTGATCACTCGACTGAGTTGGGCTGCGTTGCTCGTGATTGCGTCCCTTGGAAGCTCCGCTCAAACTGCTGACGTCTTCCTGCTTCCCTATTTTCTCGGAAACGGGGAAACCGGCGTCTACTTCGCGTACAGCCGCGACGGGCTCAAGTTCGAATGGCTCAACGACGGCAAGGTGGTTATGCCGGCGCCCGAGTGGCCTGGCGAAAACCTGACTCGCGATCCGTCGATCGTCTACCATGATGGCGTGTTCCATCTGGTCTGGACGACGAGCTGGAGCTCGCGCAGCATCGGTTACGCTCGGTCCGATGACCTCGTCAACTGGAGCAAGCCCCAGAAAATCGAGATCTGGCGAGCCGGCGCCGCGGTCAGGAACACCTGGGCTCCCGAGCTCCATTGGGATCCCGAACGGAAGGAGTTCCTGATCCTCTGGAGCTCGACAATCGACGCGGAACTGAACGACAACGACGGCTCGGTCGATCCCCACGGCCACGACCATCGGACCTACGCCGCGCGGACAAAGGACTTTGCGACGTTCTCGGAGCCTGAGCTGTTCTTCAGCCCCCGGGACCCCGAGCACGGGGTCATCGATCCCTACATTGCGCACGACGATCGCGGAACCCCGGAGACTTCGGATGACCGCTGGGTCATGGTCATCAAGAATGAAATGGCTCCCGAGCAAGGGGGCAAGAATCTGCGCCTGACGTTCGGTGCGCACATGCAGGGACCTTACGAAACGACGCTTGGCCCGCCGATCGTCGGCGCCGGGACCGACATCGTCAATACAATGGGGGAAGGCCCCTCCCTGCTGAAGCATTCCGGCACATGGTTTCTGTACTGGGACGCCCCAGATAGCCCTCATTCCTATTGCCTTGCAACCAGTCGAGATTTGAAGGTCTGGAAGAATCGCTCGGAAGAAATGTCGCTGCCCGCAGTCAAAATGCGTCATGGAACGGTGCTGATCGTTCCGGAGGCTGCCGTCGCCAAGGCTCTGCCGGCGAGCCGATGAGCCGGAAGTTGCTGAACGGTCAGACTGATTCTGACATCGACGGCGGACGGAATGCCGGAATTGAACACAGGAAGGGGCAGGAGATGGCTTCGATCTGGGACGGTTTTCGCGGTCATTTTGACCAGATCGAGATGTTTCGGCGGACCGTCGAGCGCGGCCGACTGACGCAGGCCTACCTGCTGGTGGGGCCTGAGGGGATCGGCAAGCAGCTTTTCGCCCGTCGGCTTGCCGAATGCCTGCTGTGCCAGAACCGTCCGCGCAACCAACTCGAAGCGTGTGGTGAATGTCCGGGCTGCCGACCGTTTCTGGCTGGCGCGCATCCGGATTATCTGTTTGTCGATCGCGAGCCCGGCAAGCGGGAGTTGACCGTCGGCAAGATTGTCGGCGACGACGATCAACAGGGGTTATGCCACGATCTTGCTCTGCGGCCGCTACCCGGCTCGCGGAAAGTCGCCGTCGTCAACGACGCCGATACGATGAACGACGTGACTGCGAACGCGCTTCTGAAGACTCTGGAAGAGCCGCCTGACGGGGCTGTGTTATTTCTGATCGCGTCCAATCTGGATTCGGTGCTGCCGACGATCCGGTCCCGCTGCCAGTTGGTGCGATTCTCGCCCTTGTCCACGGACGAAATCGCCGGGCTGCTTGAATTGCAGGGTGTGACTGCCACGCGCGACGAGGCCGCGGCGGTCGCGGCTCTCAGCGAGGGGAGTCTGGCGACCGCCCGGCAATTGCTCGACCCGGGGCTCCGGGGGCTGCAGTTGCTGCTCCTCGACGAACTGTCGCGACTCGATTTCAGCGGCCTGGGGCTGGCGAAGCGACTGCAGGAGGGGCTCGACAAGCTCAGCAGTGAAGCGGCGGAGCAGAGGGTCTTTGCGCACTGGCTGATTCGGTTCACGGTGGAGTTCTATCGGGCAGTCCTCTGGGAAATCGGCGGCGCATCGGCCGATGCCGGTGCGGCGACCAAAGCGGCCTGCGCCTGGATCGACGCACTCCCGCTGACTGCGGAAGAGGCTACGGACCTTGTCGGCCAACTGATCGAGCGCGCCGCTCAGGCGACCGGACACATTGAACAGAATGTGTCCGTGTCGCTGGCGCTGGAAGGTCTCTTCGACGAGCTGGCCCGCCTGACCCGAGCGGGCCTGCCCTCCCGACAGGCCCTGGCCCGCTGAATTTCGCCAGATGCCAGTCTCAGCCCGCCTCTTTCGGGGCGCGGCCATCTGCTGATTCCCCCGGGACAAAGCGGTATCCAGTCCCCCGGACTGACAGAATATGCTTTGGCTGGGCGGGATCCGGCTCAATGACCTTCCGGAGCCGCAGGACGAAATTGTCGATCGACCGCGTTGTCACGTCCGCCGTTTCGTCCCAGACATGCTCGAGGATCTTCTGTCGCGACAGCACTTCGTTCGGATGCTCGATAAAGTACCGGAGCAACTGCATTTCCAGCGTGGTGAGATTGTGCCTGCGTCCGCCGACCAGGACTTCGAACGTCCGGAAATTGACTTTGACGTTGCCGAACTCCGCGACGGACTGCGCCGAGCCGGGCTGTTCGCCGGACGTTTCATGGGACTGCAGCAGCGTCCGATGGCGTTCCAGCAGATTCTTCACCCGGTTCAGCAGCTCGGGCAGTGCGAAGGGCTTGGTGATGTACTGGTCGGTCCCGCAGTCGAAGGCGTGCATCTTGTCTTCGCTGAGAGTCCGGGCGCTCAGGACCAGCACCGGAACCAGCTTGTCCAGCGAGCGGATGGCGGTACACGTTTCGTAGCCGCTCATCCCCGGCAGCATCAGGTCCAGGATGACCAGACTGACCGGCGGAGACGCCGCCTGGAACAACTGCAGCGCCGTCGGTCCATCTCCGGCCAGCAGAACCTCGTAGCCCTCCTGCTCGAAGTTGAATTTCAGTCCTGCGGCGAGGGCGTCTTCGTCTTCAACAATCAGGATCGTGGTCATGCCCCGGCCTTCCTCCCCGGCAGATCGACTTCAAAGACGCTGCCCTGTCCCCCCTGGCGGTCATGCACGGTGATCCGTCCTTTGAGTTGCCGCACCAGCGTCTGGACAATGTACAGCCCCAGCCCGGTTCCCTTTTGACGACGGGTCAGCTCGCTCCCGGCTCGAAAAAACAGGCCGAAAATCCGCTTGCGAAGTTCGGGGGGAACGCCTTCCCCATTATCCGCAATCCGTGTGATCACGCGACCCCGCTCCACACGGACCTGGATTTCGACGCGGGGCGGCGTATCGCCGTACTTGATGGCGTTGTCGAGCAGGTTGCGGAAGATCGTGTCCAGCACCAGCCCGCTGGCATGCAGGATCGCCGGCTGGAGATCGTACTGGATCGTTTCAGACTCTTCGCACTTGTGATGGACGCAGGCCGCCTGGGCGCAGCGCCGGAGGAGGGACTCCAGATCGATGTCGGCGGGGTCGGCCTGCGTTCCGATGGCATCGAGCCGGCCGACTTCGAGAAGCTGGTTAATCAGGTGATCGAGCCGTTCGAGTTCCTGTTCCATCACGCGGTAGAACTTCGTCCGCTGCTGGTCGTCGAGGGTCCGCAGTTCGAGGGTCTCCAGGTACAGTTTGAGCGTCGCGATCGGCGATTTGAGCTCGTGCGTGACGCTGTCGATGAAGTTGGCCTGCCGCTGGTTCAGCCGGACTTCCTTGATGATCAGCACGAGATAGAACGACAGCCCCGCGAGAATTGCGGCAAAGATCACCACCCCGGCGAACAGGGCGCTCCACCACGTGATCTGCGCCAGCAGGACGATCCAGAGGATCATCAGCGAGATATTGAGGACCATCAGCACTACGCTGAGCGTGATCGGCAGATGCAGCGTCCTGCGCGTGCGAAGGGCGGTGACCAACGGTGGGCGTCCGGTATCTGGTTTTCTGTGCGGCGGAAATTTCTCCGTGCGTCCGCGAAGTCACTGCGAGTATACTCTGCCCGCCTGCCGTGAAATACTCGCCGTCGAGTCTGTCGCCGCCACAATCCGCCTCCTTTTCCCGCCCTCCGGAGAACTGACCGTGCTGCGCTCCTGCCTGACGTTCGCGTGCCTGCTCCTGACCGGTTCGATGTGTCCTGCCGGTGACTGGCCGCAGTTTCGCGGTCCCGACGGAGAAGGGCACTCGGCCGAGACGAATCTTCCGCTCACCTGGAGCGAAACCGAGCACGTCGCCTGGAAGGCGGAACTGCCGGGACTGGGCTGGTCGTCACCGTCGATCGTCGGCAAGCAGATCTGGCTGACGACGGCGACCGACGAAGGCCACTCGCTCCGGGTTCTGTGCGTCGATCGCGATTCCGGCAAAGTCCTGCACGACGTCGAAGTCTTCCACAAAGACGAACCGGGGAACATCCATAAGAAAAACAGCTATGCGTCGCCCACCCCCCTGATCGAAGGGAACCGGGTCTATCTCCACTACGGGATGCTCGGCACGGCCTGCGTCTCGACCTCCAGAGAGATCCTCTGGACGACCGTTCTCAAGTACAATCATCGGCACGGCCCCGCCGGTTCCCCGGTGCTGTTCGGCGATCTGCTGATTCTCAACTGCGACGGAACCGACGTGCAATACGTCGTCGCCCTCGACAAGCTGACCGGCAAGGAAGTCTGGCGGACGGATCGCGAAGGCAAGATGGCCTACGCGACTCCGCTGATCGTCGCGGTCGACGGCAAGCCTCAGCTCATCAGCCCCGGCGGCGAATGGGTCCAGGCCTATGACCCTGCGACTGGAAAAGAAATCTGGCGCGTCCGCTATCCGGGCGGCTACTCCGTCGTCCCCCGACCGGTCGTCGGGCACGGGCTGACGTTTGTCAGCTCCAGCTACGATTCGGCGACGCTGTATGCCATCCGCCTGGGAGGAGAGGGAGATGTCACCGACAGCCACGTCGCCTGGAAGCTGAGTAAGGGGGCTCCCCACAATCCCTCCACCCTGCTGGTCGGCGACGAACTGTACGTCGTCAGCGACAAGGGGATTCTCACCTGCCTGGACGCGAAATCCGGTGAGCAGCACTACCAGGAGCGGCTGGGGGGCAACTTCTCCGCCTCGCCGCTGTTTGCTGACGGCCGAATCTACCTGCTGGACGAAGACGGCAAGTGCACGGTCATCGCTCCGGGCAAAGAGTATCGAGTCCTCGCCGAGAATCAGCTCCCGGGGCGGACGCTGGCGTCCATTTCCACGGCGGATGGCGCCCTGTTCCTACGGACTGACACCGCTTTGTATCGACTGCAGAAGTAGTTCTGTCCTCCGTTTCACGCGTCTGCCCAGAGAGTTCGCCTTGTCCTCGTCCCGTGCTCCCCGCTACAACCCGCGGAGCATCGGGGCGTCAGGCAAGGAGGCTCGTCGTGAAACCAGCGCTGTGGACCGCTCAGACCGTCGGATTGTGGACGCTGGCGTGCCTGCCGGTCGTGTTGTCAGTGATCGTCCACGGCGCCGCGACGCCGGCCCCGCTGGCGATTGCTGCCGCGTCCCGGCCGGCACTGGCCTTTAATCAGTATCAGGTCGATCTCGGCGCAATCCAGGCGATGCCTGAAGTCCGCGCTACGTTCGTCTTTCAAAATCGCGGATCGCAGCCCGTCGAGATTCAGGAAATCCAGCCGAGCTGCGGCTGTCTGATGCCCCGACTTTCTAAAAAGCGCTACGAACCCGGCGAATCCGACGGTCTTGTCGTCCGCGTGCAACCGGCGAATGAGCAGCCCGGTTCCAAAGAGTACTTTGTCGATATGAAGTACACGGATCCTGAACCGCGATCCGTCCGCCTGACCTTCAAGCTCATCATCCCTGAACAACAACTTCTGGTCAGTCCCAAAGCTCTGATTTTCTTCCAGTTCGGCGACCAGGAGACCACGCAGAACCTGACGGTGACGAATGCCCGCGGAACGTCGCTCCGAATTCTGGACGCCGTTACGAACTCCTCGTACGTCACGCTGCAGATTGGCGATCAGGGCTTGTCGCCTCGGGACGGCTATCCGCAACAGGTGGTCCGCGTGACTGCAGCGGCCAATGTTCCCGACGGACGGCATCATGGGCTGATTACGCTGAAGACGGATGACGCCGATCAGCCGGAGCTGCGCGTGCCGGTGATGGTTCAGGGAGGCAAGGCCCCGCAGCGGCCGTGATCCCGTCGGAGCTTTCGCACTTCGCCGGGGCGACGTAAACTGCAAAGATTGACTTCGATCCAAGTCCTGAAGGAGCCGCAGAGCGCGGCGCAGCCGATCCCATCGTGGCGACCCGACTGGCATTGATCATCCCGACGCTGGATCGTTCCGGCGCCGAGAAACAGTTCACGCTGCTGGCGACCGGGTTGCCACGTGACGAATTCGACGTTCACGTCGCGCTCCTCACCCGTGGTGGAGCGTTCGAGGCTGATCTCGCCGCGGCCGGCGTTCCGGCGACGCATATCGGCAAACGGTTCAAGTGCGATCCCCGGGCCTGGTGGCGGTTGCGCCGATGGCTGAAGCAGTTGCAGCCCGAAGTCATTCACACCTGGCTTTTCGCCGCCAACGCCTACGGGAGGCTGGCGGCAGGGGCGGTTCCTAAGGCCAGCGTCATCGTCTCAGAACGCTGCGTCGATTCCTGGAAGGCGAACTGGCAGCACTGGCTCGATCGCAAATTGCTCCCCGGGACCGATCGCGTCGTCGGAAACTCGCAGAGCGTGGTCGATTTCTACCGCGAGCATGGCGTTCCCGGCGAAAAGCTGGTCACGATCCCGAATGGGATCTCGGCTCCCAATCCTCCCCGTGTGGATCGGGCGACCCTGCTGAATCGGCTCGGTTTCCCCCCCGATGCATTCGTGGCGATGTACATCGGTCGCATGGCGTCCCAGAAACGGGTCGGAGACCTCGTCTGGGCCGTCGAAACGCTGCGCCAGATCCGCCCGCAGTTGCGGCTGGTGCTCGTCGGGGACGGCCCAGCCCGGGATTCGTTACAGCAAGTCGCGCAAGATATCCATTGCCAGGAACATGTTCGGTTCGTGGGGCTTCAGGAAGACGTGGCGAGCTGGCTGAATCTGGCGGATGTCTTCTGGCTGGCGAGCAGTTTTGAGGGCATGTCGAACAGTCTGATGGAGGCGATGGCCGCCGGGAAGCCCTGCGTCGTTTCAGACATTCCGCCGAACCGGGAATTGATCGAGCAGGGGGTGCATGGTTTCCTGGCGCCGCCGGGCGACACCGTGGCCTTCATGCAGTTCACCCGGCGGTTGATCGACGAGCCCGGCCTGCGGGAGCAGCTCGGGAACGCCGCCCGCATTCGAATGCTGCAGGAGTTTTCGGTCGACCGGATGCGCGAGCGCCATATTGCGCTGTATCGTGAAGTTGTCGCCGAGCAGCAGGTCCCCGCCGGAGTCGCCTGACGCGCCACGGCAGCGGTCGGTCCCAGTTCTCCCTCACGGTAATCCCGGATGTGCGGTCTCAGCGGTGTTGCCTGGTCTGAAGCGGGCGGCCCGGTCGACGCGGCAACGCTGGAACGGATGACCGACATCCTCCGCCATCGCGGCCCCGACGACCGGGGAGTCTGGTATTCCCCGGTCGAACAGACCGCATGCGGCGCGGCACTGGGGCACCGCCGGCTGTCGATTATCGACCTGGCGGGCGGTCATCAGCCGCTTGCCAACGAAGACGGCGCCGTCCAGGTGGTGTTCAACGGCGAGATCTACAACTACCGCGAGCTGCACGCGGAGCTGGAAAGGAAAGGACATCGCTTTCGAACCGTGAGTGACACGGAGGTGCTGGTGCATCTCTATGAAGAGTGCGGCCGGGAGATGCTGAGCCGTCTGCGGGGCATGTTCGCCTTCGCCTTGTGGGATCAACGCCGCGGCCGGCTGCTGCTGGCCCGCGACCGGCTGGGAAAGAAGCCACTCGTCTATCGGCACGCTCGCGGACGGCTCTGGTTTGCGAGTGAGCTGAAATCCTTGCTGCAGGCGCCCGACGCGCCGCGTCAGGTCGATTCGCGGGCTGTCGCGGATTTCGTGGCGCGGCAGTACATCCCCCATCCCCGGACCATCTTTGAAGGCATTCAGAAGCTCCCCCCCGCGCACTGGCTGCAGTACGACGCTGCGGCCGATCATTTCGAGACCGGGCGCTACTGGCGGCCTCCATTCTGCGATTCCCCTCCCGCGGCCGACTCGGTCGAAACCTGGCAGCACCGGCTGCGGGAGACGCTTTCTGACGCCGTCCGCATCCGTTTGAGGAGCGATGTTCCCCTTGGGGCGTTCCTGTCCGGCGGGGTCGACTCGACCATCATCACCGGGCTGATGCGGCAGTTGTCCGATCAGCCGGTGCGTACTTATTCCATCGGCTTCGCCGATGCGCAGTACGATGAGCGAACTCAGGCAAGGGCCGTGGCGGCGCACCTCGGAACGATTCACCGCGAGCACATAGTTGAGCCCCATGCACTGGAGATTCTGCCCCGGCTGCTCTGGCACTACGACGAGCCCTTTGCCGACAGCTCCGCGATTCCGACGATGTGGCTCTCGGAGTTCGCCCGGCGGGAAGTCACCGTGGCGCTCACCGGCGATGGCGGCGACGAACTGTTCTGCGGTTACGACCGATATCGGGCCGTGGAGCTCGCCGGCCGAATCGACCGACTGCCAACATGGGTCCGGCGTGGACTCGCCAGCCAGTGGTGGCAGAAGTTGCCCGGCGCCGGGCGGCAGAAATCGCGGATGCGGAAGGTGCAGCGATTTCTTGGCGGAGTCGCTCTCTCCGCGGTAGAGCGTTATGCCGACTGGATGAGCATTTTCGATCGCCGTCAGCGGGCCGGTCTGTTTCATCCCGAATTTCTGGCGGAGCTGGACGGCTACGAACCCGATAGCTTCCTGCAGGAACTGTACGAGGCGTTGCCACTGCAGGATTTTGTGCAGCGGACGACGTGCGTCGATCTGGGCAGTTATCTGCCGTGCGATATTCTGACGAAGGTGGACATCGCCAGCATGGCCTGCGGGCTGGAGTGCCGCTCTCCGCTGCTGGATCAGCGGGTCGCGGAACTCGCGGCGTCGATGCCGCAGTCGCTTAAACGAGCAGGACGAGTCGGTAAGAAAATCCTGCGGGAGACGTTTTCCGACCTCATTCCGCCGGAAAATCGAACGCTGAAAAAGTCGGGCTTTGGCGTGCCGCTCGATGCGTGGTTCCGCGGAGAATTGCGCCCGCTGCTGGAAAGCGTCCTGCTGTCCGATCGCTGTCTCAGCCGTCGCCTATTCCGTCCCGAGGTCGTCCGCGGTCTCGTCGACGAGCATGTGAGCGGTCGGACCGACCACAGCGCCCGGCTCTGGCTGCTGCTAGTGCTGGAACTGTGGCAGCGGATGTCCGTGGACCAGCCGCCTCCCTTGTCGCCGCCTTTACTCAAGTCGTTGCTGGACTGATTCCGAGAGCCATTCCTGTGCCGCGTCGGCCACTTATTCCCAACCACCAATAACTAATAACCAATAACTACTGCAGTTTGCCGCGTCCCCAGAGCGGCCAGACCGCTTCGACATGACCATTCCGAATGGCGTGCATCTCGTCGTGCAGCATGGTCGTAAAGTCCCCGTAGCCGACGAGGATCTCGACCTGATCGCCGATCCTTAGGGCCTGCGATTCCGGTCCGAGCTCCAATGTGCTGTGCTCGGCGCTGTGCATGATCACCTTTGCGTCCGGCAGCCCGCGCAGCCGGGCCGGGCACGGATCATTGGCGTATGTTTTGCGCCCTGCGTCCAGAACGGCGCGATCGAGGTTCGGCCGGCTGACGACGGTCGCCAGGATGCTGAGTGACGGCTTCAGGCCGATTTGACCGCAGTTATCGGTATAGAATGGATCGCCGAAGACTCCCCCTCCGGCCTGCCATTCCGTAATCGCCGGACAGTGAGCCGCGGCATTCAGCGTCCCCGTTCCGCCGGCGCTCACGATCTCGCAGCAGAGTCCTGCTTCGCGAAACTGATCGCGGGCCAGTTCCAGCGACTGCAGGGCGGATTGCACGCGTGGAATCTTCTCGGCGGGATCGGCGACTGGCATCAGGTGCCCCTCGTAGCCCATCACTCCGACCAGCTTCAGGCCTTCCAGTCTGTCGATCGCCTGCGCCAGTTCGAGGGCGTCCCGGCCCGGCCGCACACCGGTGCGGTTCAATCCGACGTTGACGTCAACAATCGCGCGGCAGACAACTCCCCGCCGTCGGCAGGCGGCCGCCAAGGGTTCGGCTTGGGCGAAGTGATCGCAAGCGACGACGGGAGTGGCGTCGCCGCAGAGCCCGGCGATCCTCTCGACGCGCCCGTGACCGACCGGCATGTGCGCGAGCAGAATGTCCTGGATGCCTGCCGCGGAAAGCACTTCCGCCTCGGACACTTTGGCAACGGTCACCCCAAACGCCCCGGCCCGGAGCATCTTCCAGGCAACCGCCGGAGTCTTCGGACACTTCTGATGCGGCCTCCAGCCCTTTCCGGAATCGCGGACGATCGCCGAAACCGTCGCCAGGTTCGATTCCAGGGCAGCCAGATCGACGCACAAGGCCGGCGTATCGAGTTCGCGCAACGCGCGTCCGATGCAGGTGAGCGGCATATTCGAATCCAAAGCAGAAGAGTGAGCCGGGTTTTCCGGTTTCGTGGAGTCCACAAAAAAGGGGATGAACGCCAATGCGTTCATCCCCTGCAGTCTCTCAATTGCCGAAGGAAAAAACTATTCCTTCTTCTCCGGCTCGGCGGGAGCGGCGGCTTCGCCTTCCTTCTTCTCGCCTTCAGGAGCAGCGGCGGCTTCGCCTTCCTTCTTTTCGCCTTCGGCAGCAGCCGGCTCGCCACCCGGGGGCGTGGTCGGGTTGGCATGACCTTCGCCGGGCATTGAAGTTGTCGGCGGAGTGGCAGGCTTCGGGGCTTCGGCGGTACAGCCGACCAGAGCGGTCACGATGGCCAACGACAGTGTGCAGGCAAGCGTCTTCATTACGAGCAGTCCTTCAAAAAACCAGATGTCCAGCGATTCACGGCAGCGTTCCCTGCCTTTCACCCATGTTGATCCATCAGCCCGTCACTTTATTCCCGCGAATTGCCACGCGAAAGTCCCCGGCTCGCAATTCCGCTCCGCCGCCCCCGAATCGCCGCCCCGCACCTTTTCGGTCGCGACAACCGACAGACTCGCCCGCGCCGCGAGATGCCTATGATGTCGCCGGCAGAATGTGTCATCGCAGACACAGTCTGCGGTCAGGGCACCCTGGTCGGGGGGGAAGTCCTCAAGCTCCCGCGGCGTAGTCGGATGCGGTCGTGCAGGCAACTCGGCGGCTTCTCGTCCCGGTGGGGCGCCGAAGGAGAGAAATCCGGGGCTGAGCGGCGCGGAATGGGCCGCTCAGCAAGCCCGCCCAGAATTGTAGGGCAGGCCGGCCGAGCCCGGCCGAAGTGACTTCAGTCATGGCTCGATCATTCATCAGGCACTTTGCCTCCCCTGCGGCAGGCAAGACTGCCTCCCCGAAAGCCCGCGCCGCCGTCATCTGAATCAACGAGGAGATGGGGCGTGTGCGTTCGATCACTCTGTTCGGACGGCAGGCGATCGGTTGCCGCCCAGTCCGGCAGGCTTCAACGATCTGCCCACCACACGACGGATCCCGGCAATTCAGCAGTCCCTTCCGCAGGATTCGGCCTCTGCCGAAGCCCTGGAAAGCACCCGGACAAAAAAATCTCGGACCAGTCGGTTGACGGTTGGGGGAGAGCCCTTTAAGATTCGCCCACCCAACGCGGGTCAGCCAGCCGCCGCGACAAACAGCTCGCAAACCACGGTCGTTAAACGACTTCGGAATGCGGGTGAGCGGCGAACGGTCTTGTTCTTTGACAATTTGGTGGATCGGTTCTGAGTATTCAGCTGTCGTATTATGCGGTTGCTGGCCGTACAAACCGTCTGCAAAGACCAAATCGCAACTTTTGTTGCGACCAACGTACGGCCGGCAGACAAACTCAGGTTGTCATGATCGCTGCGGCTTCGGCCAAGGCGTTTCGGAAACAATTCTCAAAGAGTTTGATTCTGGCTCAGAATGAACGTTGGCGGCGTGGATTAGGCATGCAAGTCGAGGGAGAACCCGCAAGGGGGACACCGGCGAACGGGGTAGGAATACGTAGGTAACGTACCCTCAGGACGGGGATAGCCACGGGAAACTGTGGGTAATACCCGATGATCTGGTCTGGTTTAATTATCGGATCAGCAAAGGTGAGATTCCACCTGAGGAGCGGCTTACGCGATATTAGCTTGTTGGCGAGGTAACGGCTCACCAAGGCTGCGATATCTAGGGGGTGTGAGAGCATGGCCCCCACCACTGGGACTGAGATACTGCCCAGACACCTACGGGTGGCTGCAGTCGAGAATCTTCGGCAATGGGCGAAAGCCTGACCGAGCGACGCCGCGTGCGGGACGAAGGCCTTCGGGTTGTAAACCGCTGTCGGGAGGGATGAAGTGCACGGGGGCTATCCCCTGTGTTTGACAGAGCTCCGGAGGAAGCACGGGCTAAGTTCGTGCCAGCAGCCGCGGTAATACGAACTGTGCGAACGTTATTCGGAATCACTGGGCTTAAAGGGTGCGTAGGCGGCGCTGTAAGTCAGGTGTGAAATCCCCCGGCTCAACCGGGGAATGGCGCTTGAAACTGCAGTGCTTGAGTGAGGTAGGGGTGCATGGAACTTCCGGTGGAGCGGTGAAATGTGTAGATATCGGAAGGAACGCCGGCGGCGAAAGCGGTGCACTGGGCCTTGTCTGACGCTGAGGCACGAAAGCTAGGGTAGCGAACGGGATTAGATACCCCGGTAGTCCTAGCCGTAAACACTGAGCACTGGAGCGGAGGGGTTTCGGCCTTTCCGCTCGCAGCGAAAGCGTTAAGTGCTCCGCCTGGGGAGTATGGTCGCAAGGCTGAAACTCAAAGAAATTGACGGGGGCTCACACAAGCGGTGGAGCATGTGGCTTAATTCGAGGCAACGCGAAGAACCTTATCCTGGATTTGACATGTGCGGATTAACTCTCTGAAAGGAGAGCCACGCCTTCGGGTGGAACGTGCACAGGTGCTGCATGGCTGTCGTCAGCTCGTGTCGTGAGATGTCGCGTTAAGTCGCTAAACGAGCGTAACCCCTATCCTTAGTTGCCAGCACGTTATGGTGGGGACTCTAAGGAGACCGCCGGCGTCAAGCCGGAGGAAGGCGGGGATGACGTCAAGTCCTCATGGCCTTTATGTCCAGGGCTGCACACGTGCTACAATGGTGCGTACAGAGGGACGCTAAGCCGCGAGGCCAAGCAAATCCCAAAAAGCGTGCCCCAGTTCGGATTGCAGGCTGCAACTCGCCTGCATGAAGCCGGAATCGCTAGTAATCGCCGGTCAGCAATACGGCGGTGAATGTGTTCCTGAGCCTTGTACACACCGCCCGTCAAGCCACGAAAGCGGGGGGCGCCTAAAGCCGCTCGTCTAACCGCAAGGAGGACGGCGTCCAAGGCGAAACTCGTGATTGGGACTAAGTCGTAACAAGGTAGCCGTAGGGGAACCTGCGGCTGGATCACCTCCTTTCTAAAGGATTCGGCTCGACCAGCCGGGATGGACCTGTGCCCCTCACGAGGCATGGGAGAATCCATCTGACAGATAACTTTCGCCGCATAAAACGGCAGCACTCAGAACCATCCGCCATCTTGAATAACCGCAGCCCCGAAGAGTTCGCTCTTCGGGGCTGTTGGTGTTTCTACAGGGCCGCGATGCGCCGAATCGCCGCGCGGTCAACCAGCATATGGGCCGACGTCGGAAACCGACAACCGCCCGTCATGCAGCGCCGAAGCCACCAGAACTTCGTCAACCTGCAGTTCGCGCCAGCGTTCAAGGTCGCCCACGGATCGAACGCCCCCTCCCGCCCACAAACTTTTGACGCGGTTGTCGACGCGACACGCGCCGACGGCTCGCTGCGTCGAGCCTCCCCGCCCCGTCCCGACATCCGCCAGGTCGAGAATCAGCAGTTGGTCGATCCCGCAGGCCAGGACTTCGGCTGCGATCTCGGCAACGGTTGCTGGCCAGTGCGGCGTCGCCAGCGGTCGCCCGTTCTGCAGATCCAGACTGAAAAGCAGTCGACTCTTCCAGGACCGTTCGACAAACCTCGCGAGGAGCTCCGGGCTTTCCAGGCTTTCCAGACCGAGAATCACGGTCTCAACCCCCACTCCAAGCAGCCGGTCGACATCCCTCGGCGTCTTCACGCCCGCATCGACCGCCAGTCGGAATCCGGCTCGCGCCAGCTCCCGCAGGTGATTCATATTCGGACGAGCATCGAGAATCGCATCCAGATCGGCGATGTAGAAGTCGCGAAAGCCGAAATGATCCGACAGGCTCCGCGCCACGGCCAGCGGGGACGATTCCGCGGTCAGGCCGCTGACAATCGGCCGGTACTCATCCCGGCGACCGCCGATTCCGCGAACGACAACACCCTCCAGGAGGTCCAGAACCGGACGAACTCGCATACGGGATCTCTAAGATTCGTCTGGTGTGGTTCTTCGGACGGGGCCAGAATGAAACTGCGAAGGTCCAAAGGGTTCAGTCTGGCGTTGAAAGGATGACATGTCGCGCACCGCACCGCCACCAACCGGCAGTCCGTGGCGCGGCTGGGTCGTGACGCTGACGCTGAAGTTCCTGACGACTTACCTCGTACTCTGCCTGATCGTTTTCGTCATTCAGCGCTCGCTGATCTATGCGCCGTCGCGAGCCCGGTCTCTGGCCGCCGTCGAAGCCCCCTTCGGCCGCGGTCGCTGCCACGACATCCGCTGCCGGACGGCCGACGGACTGCAGCTCAATGGCTGGCTGGTGCTGCGCGAGGGACACACAGCGCACGGTCAGGAGGTGCCCAAGAGCCTCGCCGATGGCACCCCCGTCATTCTGTACTTCGGCGGCAACGGCGGCCATCGCGCGCGCAGAGCCCTCCCGGTGGAAACATTGGCGTCGGTCGGCGCGCACGTGGTGATCTTCGATCACCGCGGCTATGGTGAAAACCCCGGACAGCCCAGCGAAAAACACCTGGCAGCCGACGCCCGGTCGATCTGGGATCGACTGACGCAAAAACTCGGCGTTTCGCCGCAGCGGATCGTGATTTATGGCGAATCGCTTGGAGGAGGCGTCGCCGTCCGGCTGGCCTCGGAACTCTGTCGGGACGGCCAGCCGCCGGGCGGACTGATCCTCCAGTCGACATTCTCGTCCCTGGCCGACGCTGGCTCGGAACTCTACTGGTTCCTCCCCGTCCAATGGTTGCTCGTCGACCGCTACGAATCGGTCAAGCAGATCCCCTTTGTCTCCTGCCCGATTCTGCAGTTGCACGGGCGCAACGATCGAATCGTTCCGCTGCGACTCGGACAACAGCTGTTCGAGGCCGCTCCGCCAGAATCGACCAGCGGACAGGCAAAGCGTCAGGTCATCCTCGAACGCGCCAGCCATAACGATGTCTACGACGTCGAACGCGGCGTAGTTGCGGCTGAGCTCTCGCAGTTTCTGAAAAACTCCGTTCCTGCAGCCGCGGCCGCTCGGCCCGGCAACTGACTCAACCGCCGTGATCGGCCGGCGCATTTCACTCGAGCCGCTTCAGCTTGATGTTGCGGTACCAGCAGTCGCTGCCGTGGTCCTGCAGGCCGATGTAGCCGGCCCGCGGATGGTCTTTGTACGCCACGTCGAACTTGTGCGCGGAACCGTCCGGCCGCTGATTCGGCTCGGTCCATTGATCGAGATCCAACTGCGAAACTTTCTCGCCGTTGACCTCCACAGCGATCCGGTTCCGATCACACGTCACCTGCAGATGATTCCAATCTCCCGTCGGTTTCATGGCATTTTTCTGAATCGGAACAAGGTCGTAAATCGCCCCTGTATGATGAAATCCGACGTCTTTCGAGTCGTCAATCGCGATCTCAATGCCATTGAACCCGACGTCCTTGCCAGGCCGGGGCTTCAACGGCGACGTCCGGATGAAAACGCCGCTGTTGCACTTCGGCGTCAGCTTGAAATCGAGTGCCAGCACGAAATTCCCCACTGGCTGGCCGTAGACGAGCATGTAGTTGCACGGATGCGGATTGAGCGCTCCGTTCTGCACGTGCGACGGCGGCAGCGGCTCTTCCCGGACCGTCATCCAGTTCCTGGTCGTCTGACCGTCGAACAGTAACTTCCACCCGTCCTTCTGTTCCAACTCGGTCAATGCGTTTTCCGCAGCCGACGCTGGGACGCATAGCAGCAGGATCGCCGTCGTCAAAATTCGTCGCAGCATGGCGTCGCCTCGCAAGTCACAAAGCCGCCACAAATCGACCACCATCGTTCGCAAACCGGAAAACAAGCCCGACGCAGGCCATTCGACGAGGTGCGAAGTTCAAGTGCGACGGAGTGGAAAGTACGCCCGAGTGGATTCGAACCACTGACCGACGGATTAGAAATCCGTTGCTCTATCCAACTGAGCTACGGGCGCAAAGCGTTATTTATCAGGCTGTTGCGGGGGCTCTCAAAGGTTGTCAGGGTTGCCGGGCGCTCCCGGAATTACATTCTTCCCGCAAGTCGATGGCGGACCGTTCGACCTGATCGATTCAGCAATCAATGCACGACTTCTGACCTGCAAGAACCCCGCGCGGTTCACCTCAAAAGTATCGTCGCATTCGCCCCGCCCTGCAAGCCGGTCAAATCCCCCCTTGGCCCGGTTTAGTACGCACGCTTCGGACTGCAGAACACTTGCAATGTGGAATTCGTTATTCTGATAAATGATCACTCAATGCGAGATTTCCTGGATATCGGCGATGGCCTGCAGCGGCGGGCCTTCGACGGCTGCGTCAAGGAGTTTTTCAGGCGGAGGCTCTTCGGTCAGCACCTCAGTCGGCACGCATTGACCGGATGAGCCTAAATTGCAGGTCTTTCCGCGGATCTTCTTCGGCCACTGCCCGGTCGGATGCAGATACAGCGGGAAGTCGCTTCCTGATCGTCGCCACTTCCGAGTAGAATCCGTTGCCGTCCCTCTTTTGTTCACCATCGTTTCGGGGCTTCAGGCGTCGTTTCGGGTGTAGTACCCCTTTTTTGCAAACTCCCCGCGTCGCGCAAGATTTCCAACAAAACAGAGCTCCGGGCCCGTAGCTCAATCGGTTAGAGCAGAGGACTCATAATCCTTTGGTTGCCAGTTCGAGTCTGGCCGGGCCTACTTACCACGAAACGACTTACGACAATTCGAGAAGCTCCACGCAACTGTCAGTCTCACCACTGTCTCACCGGTCCCCCTCCACGAGCGTGCAACCTATTCCGGCTTGCATGCGGAAGTGTTCACGGTGACAATCTGTTTGAGAATGCCCCTTGCCTTCCAGTTTAGTCGGAACTAAACTCCATGACTGGCCTGCCGACTGCCGACTGTATTGTTGCGAGCGGTCCAAGGGGCACGATTGAGTACGCGAATCTCTCAACGCGAGGGCTGGAGTTCAAGGATTGGTTCAAGGGGCAACCCTTGGCGTATCAAGCGAAGTTTGATCATTTGTTCAGACTTGCGGTGAGCCACTCTGGAATCCAGAATCCCAATCAACTGAAGAAGATGCGGGGAATGGATGACACGTACGAGTTTCGTCGTGGGTCAGCTCGCATTTTCTGCTTTCGCCATGACTCCCGATGGTTTCTGACTCATGTCTACAAAAAAGGGCATGTGACGGGGCATCAAACGAGAGCCGCGATGCTCGCTAAAACTATCGCGGAAGAACATCTAGACGCAGAACGTCACTTGCACAGACGAGGACGGCAATGAGTTTGAGAAGCGAGATCTTGGCAAGCCCCGAAGGCGCGAGAATTTGGCATCAGGAAAGGACGCTATTCGAGACCGCTAATCTCATGTGCCAGATCATGAATGAGTCTGGAGTGACTCGTTCCGAACTGGCAGATCGGCTTGGAAAGTCAAAAGGACACATAACCCAGATTCTGGATGGAACGGCAAATCTAACTCTCCGAACGGTCTCGGATGTCTTCTTCGCGCTCGGCTGTGAGTTCCACCCGAGCCAGGTGAGACTCAAAGATGATGAATCTGACGAGGTCTTTCAAACCCAGTTTCATTTTAATATTACAGATTTTAATGCTGGGACCGAAGTCACTTCGCTCTGCCGAAACGACGAAAGAGCTGTCGTGGATATGCCTTCCGGGCTGCTGAATGTAGGCGTGTAAGCGATGTCAAAAAGCCCTAAGAAGAAGCCGGCAGATGTCGCCGCCGACCCCGAAGTCAAAGAGGTATCCGCAGAATCTATTCTCAATCAGCTTGGCTTGAGTACAATTCGAATTGTCGAATCTCACAGCAAGATGAACATTCAGAATAGCGTAATTCCGTCACATTTGGGCGTTCAGATTGGTTCGCGGGTTGGTGCAAACGAAGTCGCTAAAGTAGTTCTTGGAACGGTGGATGTAACGGTCACTGTAACAGAAAATGACAAGAGCGATCCTGATGATGCATCTAAATCGTCCATAAAAATTCAACTGTCCGCACAGTGCGTGTTCAAAGTTGAGGAAATCCCGAAAATATCTCAACTGTCAAAGAGAGATGCTCAGGATTTCAATGGAATGGTTACATTTATCGCGTGGCCGTACATTCGCCAACACGTCGCTGCAATTACCCTTGCAATGTCGATTCCTCCTATCACGCTCCCTATTCTCCGACGATCTCCATCAGGGAAGCTAACTGGACCGATAGGTTCCACGAGCAAGTAGATCCGAAGTCCACCGCTACGAACCTGTTTCGGTTTCGCTGGCTGGCCGGGCAGCGAGAACGGGCGGCACGTATATATTTTGCATTGCAGGCGTAAGTTCCTCTGCTAGCTTGATGTATCGCTGGGTCGTCTGGTAGCTCGCGTGCCGCATGAGGGTCTGCAGGACTTCCGCCGGCATCCGGGTTGCGTTCAATGTCGCGAACGCCCGCCGCAGGTCGTGGAAGCCGTACCGGGTGCAGGCCGACGAACATTCGTGCGGCCGTGGGTTGGCACACTCCAGGCTGATCTCTGCCGCCGCCTGCAACCGGTGGAACTCGGAATAGAGGTCTTTCAGGTCGGCCTTCCACGGGAAGACTCTCGGCTGGAATCCTTTCAGGGGGCGAATTGCGTCGACGATGACCGAATGCAGGGCGACCATCGAATCCCGCCGGCCTTTGTTCGACTCCGCCCGCGTCAACGCCGTGCCCGCGTCCAGATCGACGTCTCGCCAATCCAGGGCGAGAATCTCGCCGATCCGCCATCCGGTCAGGTAGGCGAACGTCAGCAACCCACGCCACCATGTTTCGGCCGCGAAGTGATGGCCGTCGGGTGTCGTCGACGACTTGCACGCATTGAGGATTGCCGCGAAGTGCTCGGGAGTCACGAACCGATGGAGCTTCCGGTCCCCCTTCAGGAACTTGATTTCCGGAACCTCTTCGATGTACTTCCATCGCAGGGCCGTGCGGAGCGCTGCCTTCAGTCGTCTCAACTGCCGGTTGACCGTCTCGATTGATGTGGTCGATCCGACTTGCTTCCCACGCTCTGCCAGGCGGGCCGAAACAAAATCGTCGATGCTCTTGCCACTGACGACGTTGACCGGTTTTTTCCCAATCTTCAGGATCTTCACGAAACTCGTCAGGGCGGATCGAGCTTCGCTGATCGTCCCGGTTCGCGAGTTGCTGGGGAGCCCTTTCTGCAGGTACTCTTCGACGAAACGATCCCAGTCGGGAACCGTGCCCGCCTCCGACTTGTAAATCCCCAGCGTCAACTCCGTGTTGATCTTGTCCCGGAGGGTTTCGGCGAGCTTCTTGCCGGCCTTGCCAGGTCCGCACGTGCGGATTCGCCGGTTTCCGCTCGGTTCGGTCCACTCGCAAATCCATGTCTGTTTGCCGGTCCCCGGGAACCGCTCCCGCACCCATGCCTTGCCGCGTTTCTTTGCCATGATTGAAACCTGTTCCTTGAATCCGATCCGCGGACCGGGATGTTGTGATGGAATGCGTCAGGACAGCTCGCCAGCGATAGCCACGGGAGCCTGCCGCCGCTCTTCAAATGACAGGATGTCCGCCGCCCACTGCTGGGGAGTCCGGTTTCCCTTGGACTCGTTGCAGGAACGGCAGCAACCCACCAGATTTGCCAACCCGCGTTCGCCGCCCTTCGACAGCGGGTCAACGTGGTCGATGGTGAATTGCCCGGACATGAACGGCTTGTAGTCACGAGAGCAGTACGCGCAGACCGGCCAGGCCTCGCGAATCCGCCGCTTCGTGGTCGTTGAGTGTCGACGGCTATTCCCCATCGGCTTCGCTCCCCACGCTGACGAGTTCATTGCTGACGATTGGCGGAATGTAGAGAGCCCACGCTCCCCCCTCACCGCGATGAACACACTCGACTGGATCGACTGTCGAAGGGAGTTGAAGGCATTCCCTGAGAAGCTTTCTCAGCTTGTGGATTGCTTGGCGGACGCTGCCTTTCATCGATTTTGCCGGCAGATGCTTTCGGAGGTGTTCGCAGATCTCCTGCATCGTTACCGGCTCGCCGGCTTCCACGAGCAGCTTCAAGAGCCTTGGCAGCAACTCCCCAGTGATGCGATGCCATTGCCCTCTCTGATAGCGAAACCCACCGGCGACGAAACTCCAGTCTTTGGGGTCTGCCGCCGGTGGCAGCGGTCTGCGTTTTGGAGCGACTGGAACTGGCGATACAGCCGCCGTCCCTGTCGCGAATTCCTCAGGAAAACGCATCCCCTTTATCGCTTCCTCCAGTTCCTCTATCTCGTTCAGGTAGTACAACCCGGTAACGGTTGTTGAAACATGCTGAAGAAACACAGACCCCATGCCAGGGCGAACCCGCTGCACTTCGCTTGCTGCGGTTCTGCGGATGTCGTGCAGTCCGAACATCTGCTTTCCGGCGATTCCTGCCCTCTCCTCCAGGTCGTGCAGGTGAGAATAAAACCGGGTTGCGAGTTTGTGCATTCCGGCAAACACCAGCTCGCGCTCGGGATACCAGATCCTTTCGAGGTGAATCACCGCGAGTTCGTGCAGCGGGAAGGTATCTTCCTTTCTCGTCTTCGATGCCTTGAACGTGAGTAGCGACTCCCGAAGGTCGATCTGTGATCGCTTCAGCGTCAGCAAATCGCCTTTGCGAATCCCGGTGAAGTAAGCCATGACGAACAACGCCCGCCACCAGTCACGAGGCGGGAATCCCGGTCTCGGGTAAGTGGCGTTCTCGCATGACAGATAGAGCGCTCCGATATCGTTCAACGGAACTCGCCGCGGACGTGCCCTCACTTCTTTGACGGGTTTCATGTACGGGCATTTTGTGATGACGCCCATTCCGCGGGGATTTCCAAGCTGTTCTGGACACGCCAGCCGGAGAATCGCCCGAAGCCCGGTCCATGTCGAACTGATTGTGCTGGGAGCGTACTCGTGCTCCAGCATTTCAAATCGAAACCGCTCAACCGTCTGATTGTCGATGTCCTCAATGGGCGGGTTCTCAGTCAGCCTCTCCCATCGCAGAATCTCGTAATGTGCTCTGCCCTTCGATCCTTCTTCCAGGTCCGATTTGTCGTAAAACGCATCGTAGAACTGGCGGAGCGTCAGCCGTGCGGCGGCTTTCATTTCCTCGGGTGTCATCATGCCCGCACCCCCTTTCCATTCCAGCTCTCCGGCCAGATGTGCCAGACGCCCACCTGGGACCGCGGCGACCACTCGCGAATAACGACGTGGTCCGGCGTGCTGGCCTGCAGATCGACGCGAACGCCAACCCGGTTCTCAACCCTGCGAAGTGAGCGAATCGCCGCCAGTTCGGCCGGCAGATCGTCCCGCATGCGTGCCATCCACGCTTCGGCGAGTTCCCAGAAGAGTTTGTAGAAGGTCGGTTCCGGGAGCTTGTCAGCGGCTTCCCATCTTCCGACCGTCCACCGCAGGAAGCCTCTCGTTTGCGCTGTTCGAAGGACGTACCTTTGCCTAGAATCGGAGCCAGCCATGTGTCCCTTCCTCTCAAAAAAGGGGCCATTGGTGATGGGCGAGCGACCGGCTTTGTTCGCCAAAACTCGGGCCGGTCGCTCGCTTTATCCTCTCGCTCGGCTGCTCTCATTCGCCGAACGGGAGGGAACCCGCGGAGCCCAATCTCCGCGGGAGTGTCTCAACGTCGTCTATTCGTCCTCACTGACCAGTTCAAGAATCTCCGTCTCAACGTCGTCCCAGTCCTCTTCGCCGTTCCATCCGCGTTTCGCGTCGTCCAGGAGCTTGCGAATCTGTGCCGCGACTTCGAACTTGACTGCGGCCTGCTGCTGGCGGATCTGGATTTGTTCGACCGTCATCATTCGCCCCGTGTCTTGAACTGAGATTGATTTCCCGACCGACGCCCGTATTATGTCATTACAACGCGTTGCGTCAATTGTGTAATTACACGAATTCGGAGAGATTCTGAAAATGTCACCAGCCGGACGTCCGCCGATGGCGGGCGAGCGAAAAACCGCCGTCCTGCAAATTCGCATGACTGAAGACGAAAAGGCGAAACTGGACGCCGCCGCCGCTGCCGCCGGGCAACCGACGGGGACTTGGCTTCGGGATATGGGGCTTGCCGCCGCTGACGATATCGCTGGCGGAACGAAGAAGAGAAAGAAGTCTGGCAGTTAGCGATTTTGCGATTGATCGAACTTCGATTCCCCGAGTCCGATGCGTCGCAGCGTTGATACGTCGTCCGCCGTCAACTCGGGCAGAATTGCGATGCGACGCAGCTCCTTGTCGTCGACTTCAGACAGCATGACAAACCGAAAGAGCACCCTGATATCCATCGAATTCTCTTCAAGTCTATCGAGCACTTCCGATGCTCCAATCTCCTCGGCACGTCTAACTATGTGGTAATCGAGCTTCTCGATTGGGCGACCAAACGCCGCAAGTGCGTGCCTCGCTTCGTCCCAAGTCAGATCCTGCCCCGACTTCATCTTCTCGGAAATTGCTGTGATCCATGCGGCATCGCCCTCTGACATTCTCCCGAGGTTGATCGTGAATTGTCTGTCCTGACGCTCGAATTCCTCATCGGTCACCAATTGCCGCCAGGCAGACGCCTTTGCCGTGATTTCATTGAGGTTCAGTCTCTTTGATTCCGGCATGCTGCGTTGCTGCGGTGCATCGCCGGTCGGAATGATGTTGCTATCGGAAACCTCTGTCGCTTCGGCCCGTTTCACTGGAGCAATATCAGGAGACGCCTTGCTGCAACCAGCTAACAGAACCGCAAACAGTAGGATTCGAGCGTGCATGGCGGTGCCTTTCGTTGGGTACTTGACGGACAGACCGATCACTTCCGCTTACAGCCTCATTGCGATTCTGAGCAAACGCAAGGCGCTGCAGATGAGACTCCTCCGCGACACGGGCCGGCAGACCACGCGTTCCCACAGTGGAATGCCGGATTCCCTTCGGATTCTTCATCCGATGCGACTACTTGAACGGGTTCCCCAGCGGTCCGTTTTCGATCTTGCTCACCCGCTGTTCCAGTTTGGCCTGCTCCGCCGCACTCGCTTCCGCGTAGTTCAGGATGCGGCCGAAAAGCTGTGCCTCGGCTTCGAACGATTTCGCGATGGACTTCTCCACCTTCTCCAGCATTTCACGAGCTTGGGTTGCAGCTCTCGCCGCCTCCCCGGTTGAGAAGTCTTGCAGGTTCGTCTGTGCGGCCTGCAGTCCCCGGTTCTCGCCGAATGCCGCCAGAATCCCGCCGGCCCCTCGCTTGCGGCCTTCCTGCACGAAGTACGATTCGGCTTGTGCCCCGCCGATCCCGGACCGCTCCAGGAATTCCGCTTCGGACCGCGACAGTTTCCCGCCGGCCTGCACCTTCTCCCCGATGGTCTTCAACCGACTCGCCTCACCCGCAGACATCCGGCCAAGGGACGCCTCCAGCGATCGATACCGATTCTCTTCAGCCCGGAGCGTTTCAACGGCAGCTTGCTTCAGGGAGAGTGACGTGTCGAGCTGTTGTTGCAAGGCTGCCTGTTGCTTCTGGTAGACGGATTGCTTTTCCTGTTCGAACTGCAGGGCCAGTTCCTGAACCTTCAGTTCCCGCTGTGCGATTTCCGAATTCGTCTGCTGGGGGCTCCCCACCAGTCTGTCGGACCGCAGAATCTCCGTTGATGCTCGCTGATCGTGTGCCAGGCCGGCCAACGCCTGATCGTAGCCGATCATCGCTCGCGGGCCGGACATCATCGCCGCACGAATGTTCCGGCCGCTGGCAGCTCGCCCTTCGACCGCGTCCAGCAACCGCGAAATCGCCTCTGATCCTCTCGCGTTCCGATCCGCCGTCGCTTCCTCTGAACCGTAGGCGAGCGCCCTGTTTCTCCGCTCGGCATCGAATCGCCGGCGAGTCCCCATCTCGCTTTCGTTGTAGAGACCCTGCCCAAGCTTGTACGCTCCGTATCCGGCAGCAGCTACGGCCGCAATCGCGATGCCGCCGATGCCGATTACGCTTGATGCACGTTTCGCGACGGCCAGTCGGATCTCTGCCGCGGTCTGGGTGTCGGTCGCTCGGGCCTCAATCAGCTTCGCGGCCGTCGCCACCTTGCTGAAGGCGATGTAGGCTTTGTACCCGTCGATGATGCCGGTGAAGATGTCGAAGTACCCTTGAGCCTGGGCAATCGTCTTCAGCATCGACTGATATTCGGCTTCGTTCGCGGCCGTGACGAACGCCACCCCGCGGGCGAGCTTCATTCCCGCATTCGCCAAGATCATCGTCGCTTCCGCCCGCTGATTCGAAATCTCCAGCGATGCCCGCTCGGAATCGATCAGCTTCCGATTCGCCCTCTCGGCAGCATCGGCGGACTTCGCGATGGTCTCAGACCGTTTCAGGACAAGTTCGTCCGATTGCAGAATCTGCTGATTGAACCGCCCCTGCCGGGTGATCTGGTCTTTGTACCGATTCGTCCCCAGATCCAGGCCGGCGAACACGTCGGGAGCCCGCTGCGATGAAGTTCCGCCCGCGGCGCGAGCTGACCCGCCGCTCTTCAATGCCGTGTTGAGCTTCTCAACGGCCGCGGTTGCGTCGTTCGCCTCCCGTTCGACCTTCCGCAAGTCGGGAGCCGAGAAGCCCGAACTATTGGTCTGCAGGCCGATGCGGATGAGAACGTCCCGGATTGTTTGAGCACCTGCGCTCATCGTGAATACCTTCTGTTTGTGAATGAGTGAAGACGCATCGCCCGAACTGGGGACCGTCAGGAAATGTGAGGGTCCATCGTCTTGAACAACGCCCGAACGCAGAGCAGCCAGGATTCGAGTGTCGCGGATGAGTTAATCGCAAAGGCCATGCTCTGTTGTGCCTGCTCCGCTTGCAGGTCGAAGCATCGAACAACGTCCGCAAACGCGGGATTGTTCCGATACTCATCCGGCAGCGTCAGCTTTGATTTCTGCTGACACTCCCGGAGCGTCGACTGCGATTCCCGAGTCTGCTCCAGGATCTCCGCCAGTCGCTCCTGAAACCGCAGGAAGTGATCGCGGACCGACAGCGATTCCTGCTCCCCATCGGGCGGGTCGTCGCCCATGCTCGCACCGTCGCCGCCTGCCGAATTGAACGCCACCATGATCAGTCCTCTATTCTTGATTGTTGGGTCGGTCGCCGATTTGCCGAACGTGCCACGACGGGGAATCAATCGCCCGTCGCCTTCGTTCTTCAGTGGGTGTCCATTCCGCTTGGATCTCGCGACAGGTTGCCGCGATTTCTGCGGGTGTCGGATCGGGCAACGCCTTTCCTCGCTCGCGTCCACGGTCCGACATTCGCACCCACGTATCACCAATTGCTTCCGTCTCACTCATCGCCCGTCGCCTTGAAGGATTGCCAGGCATTCTTCCGCGAGACGTGCGGACCGATTCGAGCGTTCAGCCAGTCCGCTTTGTTCCGTCAGACTCTCGTCAATGGCGATTTCCGCCAGATGGAAAAGCACGCTCTCCAGCACTGTCAGTGGCCGTCCCTGACTGACGCTCGCGGCCTGCAGTCGTCGCAAGACTCGCCGCAGTTCGAGAGCGCAGTCGAATCGTTCGATCCCCGATTGCTCTGAGGATCGAAGTTCGCGGGCCAGTTCCTGCAGAGTGGGGACCATCAGAGATTCCCGCTGAACTGGAATTTGTCGAGCGGACCGCCGCCGCCAAACGCTCCACCCTGGGAATCCTTGTAATCGCGGCCAAGTCCGCCCATCGATCCGCCGCCGCCACTGCTAATGTTTTGGGTCGCACCGATGACATGGTCTGTCGGTCGCCAATCGCCCCAAACGTGCCTCAGACCGCCGATTGGTCCCTCCTGCTGAACCTGCATCATCATGTATGCGATTGCCGGACCGAAGAACCTCCACTGATCCGCAGCCGTCGCGTAGGTGTTCAACAGAGAGATTACTTCCTCCGTGAAGATGATCTCGCAGAGCTTGGCCTCGGCATCCTTCATCGTTTCGCGAATCTCGCGTGAGAACTTCGCGTGAGTCTCACTGAAGATTCGGCTACGCAGTTCCGGCAACTCCTTTTCCGCGTCTTCCTGTTTCTGCCGCAGGATTCTCAACTTCACATCGAAGTTCTGAATCGTGAATCGATGCTGACTCATTTCGGCGAATAGCTTCTGCTCCTCATCGGGCGGAATCGATTCCGCATTCTGAAGTTGCTGTTCAAGTTGCATTTCCAGAGCGGCCAGCTTCACGCTCGCCGCCCGCCGCTCTTCCTCGCACCGCTCGACAGCGGCCCGTGCGTTATTGATGGCGTTCATCAGCGGTCCGGACTGCTCCGCCTCCAGGAACTCCTGACGGAACCGCCGTTGCGACTCCGTCACCTCGGCAAACGTCTCCGGCTGAATCGATTCCAGCAGTCGCTTTATTGCCCGTTGCCGCAGTTCGTTTTGTGATGCACCGGGGTTCCTCTTATCCCGGAGAATGACGAGCTTCAGCCGCTTCGCTTCCTCCAGTTCGGCCTCTTCCTGCTGTTTGACGTCCTGCAGGACTTCCTCCAGGCTTTCGCGTTCGGCGTCGATGTCGTCTTCAATCGCACTCTGCGTCGTCATTGCTCACAATCTCCAAAGGGTGACGGGAACGGCGGCAGGGGGAATGCCGCCGGGTGTTTACGAACGAACGAACTACTTCTTGCCGAAGCTCTCACGCAATGCGGCCATGCCTTCGGCCAGCTCGCGGCCTTCATCGGAACTCGACTTCGACGCCCCGAATCGCTGCCGGAGCCGTTCCATGCTGGTGTCGTAATCGGCGTCGGATTCCTCCAGGTGATCCCTGCGCTGCTCCTGCAAATGCTCTCTCAACGCTCGCGACCTCTCCTGATTCCACTGCCAGACGCGACGCTGCATCGGCGTCATGTGACCCATCGACTCCGAGACGGGAGACGGGTTCTGACCGTCAGTCCGGTTGCGTTCCATGACCTTCAGGAGCTTCAGAATCTCTTCCAACTTTTCCTCAATCGTCAGCGTCGACGAACGGACGATCTCATAGACCTGGGACTCCAGCTCCAACGCCGCCGGAGTGTCGATGCCGACGCTTTCGAACAAGCCTTTGTTCGTCGCCGGCCGGCAGACCAGATCGACCGACCGCACCGAGTTGACGCTCTCGACAATCCGGCCATCGGGCGACGTGTCCCCTTCCGCGTTGTGGGACAACCCGAAGTTCTCCGGCCAGCGTTCGGCCGATTCGAAAATCAGATCGGCCATCGGATGCGACTTCGCGATGTGCAGATCGGCCCGAATGCCTTCATCGTTCCGGCGGACATTCCGCAGCGTGCCGACCAGTTCAGCGAACCCGCGTTCCTGTTTCGGTCTGCTGCGGTCCGGGTGGTCGATATTGACCCGGACGCCTTCGTACAACTTCGCGGCCTGACTCATCGCAGCTTCGGAGTACGTGCGACCGTTGCGAGATTCCTTCCCGAGAACGCGAACGTTTCGAATGACGCCGGCATCGCGGTCAACCCGCATTCCGCCGCCGCCAACGGTCTGCTCCATGAACGAAACTGATCTCACCATCGTTGCCATGACGCAACCTCCTGGCCTGTTGTTCTGAACCTCATCCCGTCGGCCATCGGGTGAGGCCTTGCCGCTCATCGCGACTAACACGAAACACGCTGCGGGATTGATTCACTTCTCGACTTGGTTATTCCGGTTCCCATCGGATTGTTGATCCGCTGACTGACGGACGGACGGGATTTCATCCCAGAACGTGAACCCTTTCGGGGGTCTGATCTCCGCCGATTCAGGGAGCATCGGCCGGCCGGTCAACAGCAGGACCATCAGCCTTTCCCGGTGACGCTCCAGGTGCTCCGGCCATCGCCGGGCGAATTCTTCGATGTTCTCCAGCTCACGAGACGTCACCCGACCGAAGCCCGACAGACGGCCATAGAACGGGTCGTGAGCCGCAAGCAACCGGCAGAGCATCAGATCGGAATGAATCAGCCGGAATTTCGGTCGCCCGGTGATCTCGTCCAGGAGCGGTTGACCATCCGGGCCGATGAGCCACTGTTGAGTACCCTCCAAAGCCCGGCGGATGGCCTCGTCTTCGATCCGACGCACGTACCGCTTTTGAGCTTTGGCGAACGCCTGCCGATATCGCTCCGACTTCATCCAGTAGCGATGAGCCGATGCGGAAATCCCGACGATGCGGGCCGCTTTCTTGATCTCGCCAACGATGCAGATCGTCTTCAGGAACGCCCGTCGTTTCGCGGCCGTCTCCAGGCTGGACCGCGGCCGGCCGGCCTTCCGCCGCACGGGGGCCGCAGCTATCGGTTTCGCAGTGCTCGAATCGGTCCGGGCCGGTTGCATGGTCGCTGTCGTCATCGCTCTTGCTCCCCACTTTTGGCGGATCGATCCGCCATCTTGTCGAGTCGTTTCATCATGAAAATCAACAACCGGTCAGAGCACTTTTCCGGCGAGAACACGCGAGCCAGGGCGACGTTCTCCAGTCGCTGGACCAGATCCAGCCGGACCAGTTCGAATGCGTCCCGAAAGTCGGGGTTGTGCTTCAGCCAGGAGCCGTGAGCCTTCCAGGACACTCCCGCAGCCCGGCAGGCAATTCCCAGCCGACCGGATCCGCCGTACGCCCGCAGCCAGACGAGTTGCCGCGGAGTCAGTCGCCGGAAGGTCGGAACGTGCTGGGGCTCCCCATCGCGGACCGTGCCCGTCACAGCGTCAATCAGCAGGCGGACATCAGTTGGCACGTCGTAATCCCGGAAAATGTCCTCAGGTTTTTCCCTGAACTGGAACAAATTGGAAATTTCGTTGACCGTCGCGGGCATTTTCAGAATCCTTCCAACTGATCGGCGAACTCGTTCGGATCGAATCTCAGTGCAGGGTCTGCAGGATCTGCGGGGGCACTTTCACCCCGGTCCCATTTCTCTTCTTCCCCCATATCGATTTCAGCTTGGGGATAAACCATGCCTTCAGACCCTGCAGAACCTGCAGTTGGCAAACGTCCAGATGTTGCGTCGACAACTCTCCAAACCTGCGTTTTCGTCCGATTGATAAACCCTTCGAGCTTTCTCCCGTTCACGACACGGCCGCGGATCGACTTCAGCTTGTTCCCGACTTGTCGGGCGCTCGGCAGCTTCCCTGATGGGGTTGAACACAGCTCCTGCAAGGCAAGGCTGATCATCTCCCCTGCGAGGGGGTATCGTTCGATGGAGCGAAGAATCTCCGCGGCTGTGAGTCCAGAATTCTCCGGGTCGACAGCACTCCACCCCTCCAGCAGCTCTGCCAGGGCCGTCGCCTGGGGGTCAGACATCGCCGCGAACTGTTTTCGGGTCAACACTGGATCAGGCCACCCTGCCCACACCACGGCATTACGAACGAGACTCCCCCACGCTTCATAGCTCCCCATCGGTTGCAGTCCGAGTTTCGGTCTCCCTGCCGCGATGTACGCACGAGCGATGGTCAACGCGGCAGCCAGGAGCGATGGGCGATTCTTAAGGACGTGAGAACGGACGTCTGGGAATTTGAAATTGGATCGATCTTCGGGGTTTTCTTCCGCTGGTTGAAGACGCGAGTAAACAATCCTCCGCTTCATGTCCCCGTTGGCCTGACAGTTGTTACCGGTCCCGGAGACAACCCAGTTCAACGGGTAACTGACGATCTCGCTTCGCCCCAGCAACCTGTCTTTCACCGTGTCTGCCGTCATTGCAGCATCAAGGGATGGGGTTCCGAACGAACCGCTGATATTGTCGATCACAACCATCAAATCGCCGGCCGCTGCGATGGCAGTGATTCGCTTCCGCATTTCGTCATCGTCGGTCGAGTTGGCAAACTTCGGAGCGGAAACCGCCATAACGATCAGGCTTGCCAGGTCGGTCAACAGAGACTTCCCGGACCCTGCCGTTGATGCGTCGAAAAGGAACAGCGGGGCCGGGCCGCTGAATGCGAATCGGCTGACGAGCGTAAGAACCAGTGCCAGCCAGACTGACGCATGGTCGCGGCTGACGAATGGAAAGTCACACACCACGGCCATCAGGGCATCGGCCGCGGCAACGGCCTGTTCTCGCGTCGGTTCTTCCGGAATCTCCGGCAACGAAACACGAGCCGTCAGCAGCAATCCCGAATTCTGGTCGTATCCAGGTTCCTTCAGGATCGACCCATCCGGCAGGATGCAGGGGAATGGAACCACGCCCCTTAACCGTCGAACTGTTTCGTAAACGCCTTGTTCGGCAACGGACCGAATAAGCCACTGAGGGGAATGAACGCTCTTCAGGATCGGCCCGTCTTTGCTCTGCTTCTCTTTGACAAAGTCGCAGATCTTCGTCACGTCCGTTCGAAGCACCGATTGGGGATAATCCTGAACGGCTGGGGTGCCGAACCGATCAATGCCATGCTCTGAACCGAATATTTCGATGACCCGAACTAGGCGTCCGCCTCGCTGATAAATGCCCGGCAGTCTGTGCAGATTCGAGCTGACCCGGGCAACGGCCTCATGCTCTTCAGTGGTGATCAAGACGGAAATCAATCCGGATGATTGATTTCCCGCTGCCGTTGCTGCTGTCGTACCATCGAACGGGCCGAACTCAACCGACGCCGCCTGCTCTCGCGTCACCCCGTCGCGTTCGATCTGGACAGCCAGCAGGTATCCGAAATCTTCTATGGCGTTCTCTTTTGCCCGCTCCATCGCATGCAGAAGCTCATGCTCCGACCACGGCGGCTTGCACGTGGCATTCCACGGCATGATGATCTCGACAGACCTTTCGACTGCCAGCGAGAATCCGCGAACCAGCACAATCGCAGCACGACGTAACTGACCGCTCCCATGCTCTCCCTGAATCGAAGGCGCGATCTTCCAGAGATACTTCGCTGCCCGTTCCTCAATCGTCATTCCGCCGGACCGTCGCTCACCAGATGGGGAGCTTCCCACCGCTGGCCTTGGCCGATTCGATCCGTTCGGATTCTCATCTTCGACGGGGTTCTTTCTGACGAAATCGGCAATCACATCGGGCGAAAGCAACTCTGGATTCTCGACAAATCGAACGATTCTCGACTGCCGATGCGGCCGGGCCTCTGTGTGGTCCCCCTTGCGTGAGAATGTCCCGTATAACTTGCAGATGCGGCTGGCATTGAAAGTCTTCGCGTCAATTTCAGCCTGAGAGTTCCCGAACGCTTTATTCGCTGACCTCAGAAACGACTTCAGTAGCTTGCAAGACGCTTCGTCGTTCGGCATGTCGACACGCCAGATGAGATGCCAGCCGTTTCCCGAATCGGCGATGATCGCTGGAGGCGAGAATCCATACTCATCGCGAAACGAACTGAGCGCCGCCTTCGCGACTACTTCGGAGGCTTTGTGTTCCTCGTCTGAAGCCGACACTCCGCTGATTGGTTTCTTCGGGTCGACGTCGAGAAAGAGCCAGCGGCGATTCAGGACATGGCAGTCCCCTGAAGCATCCCCGTCATTCGAGAAATCAACGCGATTACTGCACCGTGCGAGCAAATCGGGATTGAGAGGGTTAAGGGTAAGATAGACGCCATCGGCTCCCCATCCGCCCCTGCTGGTCAACTCCGTGAGCTTGGCAGCCTCGGCCGCGGCCTCAGAGAGATGATCGGAATCGAAGTACCCGCGTCGCGCGTGTGGCCTGCCCTTTCCACTGGCGTTTTTACAGTTGAGTGCCCGCACCTCGAACACCTGACCGGGAGCGATGATCCTGGCAAGGGAGTTGTAGACAAGCCTTCGAACTGGGATCTGTTCGGGAGCGATCACTTCGCCCCCTTTCGCTTGCGGGAGGAAGAAACCGTCCCCGCCGAAGATTCCCCTGATTTCCGCGAGTCGGTTCGGAAATCAGCATCGACGGGGACGGGACGCAAGTCTGATTCAGGGGGGAGCCCGGCCGCGAGACGAATGAGCATTTGGCGAGGGTAGAGGAACCTCTTTCCGACCTTTGCCGGCCGGACCAGACCACGCAAGCGGGCATCGCGAAGTGCAGTCCGCGGCAGTCCGATCAACGCTGCAGCTTCGGCCTCACCGAACGCAATCCGCTCCGCGTCGCCGCCGGTCCCGCCGATGAGCCCGGACGACGCCACACGGTTCATCGTGGCATTTATCGCCGCTTCGATGACTGGCTTTAGCTCTTCAAGATCAAACGTGAACTGCGGCAATTCTTCGCTCCCCATCAGTCGCTGCGAGTCGTTCGCAGGTCTGATGGGTGCAGTAAAACGAAGATTGCAGAGATGACCACGGGCCGGGAAAGCAATTTGAGTCGCATCAAATGGACACGACAGACCTTGCGGAAAGTCTCATTGTTTTGAAGTCTGAGAATTAGTCTGAGACTCTCCGCTTTTCAGTCGATGCAGTGCGTTTTTTACTTCATTGATTGCTTCCTCGACGGAGTATCCGCGAAATAGCGCTGGCCACTCTTCGTTCATTCGCCCGAGTTTCCGGTCAAGAATCGTTTCCAGGGCTCGCTTTCTGGTAGTCGGATCACCAACGCCTGAATTACTCCCGGCAACCTTCCAGCTCGAAAGACTGCCATTGATGGTCCGATTCTTTGGGAGATTCCCCAAAGTCTTGAGAATCCATTTGGCCAGCAGTTCCACGTTTGACGATTCGAGCGATCCATTCTGCTGATCTTGGGATTTCTGAGCCTGTCGCGAGTTCGCAGCCTTCATCAGCCGTTTTCGAACCACTTTCAGCACAGACCGCAAGTAGACTGCGGCCCCCTCCGCGCTCGAATTGAACTCTATGCCATTCAATCGCGGAATCAGGTGATCCAGGCCGAATGCATGCGAGAGCATCAGGTCTGCATTCGTCGCGACGACGTCACGACGCATTGCCAGAATGAGCGAGTTCCCGCGGGGCGATGGTTGTTCGTGCTCGCGTGCCGCCTCTTCGTCGAACGTTTTCGCGTGCCATCGGAGCCAGCGTTCGAACGATCCAGGATCGTCAATCTGTTCGGGAGGGGCATTGAACCGTATTTGGCCACCAGAACCGCCGCTGCCGCTTGCAGCGATGTTTCGAGCCCACCAAGACGGGATCGGAACTTCTGCTGCCCGCCGCAATTTCATTCGCTCTTCGTGCTCTTCCTTTGCCTTTCGAAGTTCTTTCGAAGTGACGAACCGGCATACGGTCCCATCTTCGTATTCAGTTCCCATCGCTCTACTCCTGAAGCGGGTCGCCGGCCGGCCATGCGGGGAGTAGTCCGCACAGACCGGCCGGCCGTTTTCATCCGGGGCGGTTTCGAACCCGCCCCGGAACCCGTGGCCTCATTGTCGCCGACCAGTTAGTCAGCGCCCATGTCTCACCGACGCCGAATTGAGGATTCTCCGCAACCCGACATAACACCCGCCTATCCTGACAAGAAACGACGCAACTGCAAACCCTGCCTTCTATTGAGCGACGACGGTCAATAGATACAGAACCGCAGTTGAGTCGGGTTGGCGAGACTCATAATCCTTTGGTTGCCAGTTCGAGTCTGGCCGGGCCTACCTCCCGCTGCGAAACCCCTTGGAAACAAGGGGTTTTTGCGTTTCCCGGAATCTCCGTGCAGCCTTGTTGCACGGAGAACCGGCGGCCGCCGCACAGTCCGGTCTGCGAAGTCCGGCGAGGCTCGTTTGAGTCGCGCTGAGATCTCAGATAGACTCGGGCGATTCCCCCGCCGGCCGCCGGCGGGCCGGCAATGGTGCGAATTCCCCTGCGCGAGGATCCCGTGACCGTCGTAACTCCCGACAAGGGCCTGCTGAAAGACCGGGCCTACGCCGACATCAAGCAGCACATTCAGAGCGGCGAATTTGCGGCTGGCGATTTTCTGTCAGAACGGCAACTGGCCGCCCTGCTGGGGATGAGCAAAACGCCGGTCAAGGCGGCGCTGGAGCGGCTCGAACAGGAGGGGTTTGTGGCGGTTTCGCCGCAGCAGGGGATCGTGGTTCGCGAGTTGTCCATCGCGGAAGCCGCCGATCAGTTCGAGTTGCGGAAAGCGCTGGAAACGTATGTGGTCCAGGCGATTGCCGGAAAACTGAGCGACCGGGATCTGCAGGCGATCGAGCGCAATCTCCGGCAGCAGTCGGCGGCGGCCTCGCGGGAGCTCGTCGGACGGCTGGTCGAGCTCGACACGGAGTTTCATCTGCTGCTCTGCGAGGCATTCGGCAATCGGGCGATCATCGACTGCCTGGTGCAGCACCGGGAGAAAATGCATCGCCTGATTTTCCGGGTGATGTCGAAATCGCCCGGCCGACTGAGCGACGCGGTGCGGGAGCACGTCGAGATTTTCGTGGCGGTTCGCAGCGGCGAGCCGTCCGAAGCCGCACGTCTCCTGGACCAGCATCTCGATTTCGGCAAGCAGTACCTGTTGTCATCGCAATCGCCCCGATAAGGGCTCACCGTGCGATCGATCGAACGCCCTTGAAGAGCATCGCGGCTGACGGCATTGCGAGTGGCGGGCCGGGATGAGGGGCCGGCGATTTTACAGGTTCCGGTCAGACCGAGGGCGGCCGCGCGGAGTTCTCCTTAAAACAAGGACAGGTCCGGTCCAAACGCCGCAGGAAACTCCGTCGAACGATGCGACGCCGTTGACGGCAACTGAGATCTCAGATAGATGTGGTCGAAGAGGGGGGGCGTGGCGAAGTTCGCAGATCCCCCGGGATCGCGAGGTAACAATGACAGTCCTGGCGCCAGAGACGAATGCGAAATCGACGCTGCGCCGGGCATCCGTGCGTGCGGTCATGACGAGTCGGCGTCTGCTTAGATTGTGTGTTGCGATGGCGTCCCTGCTGTTCGCGGTGAGTTTGAGTCGTGCGGAGCCTCCCGCGTTTTTTCGCGGCCTGAATCTGAACGGCCCCAACGTTACGATCGACGGGCACGCGTGGGAGGGGCGCGATTCCGGGCATTACGTCTGCCAGGACAAGGCATTCGAGAGTCAGAATGTCCCGCTCGTTCCGTCGACCGATCCCGAGCGGGCGAAGATGATCCGCAGCAGCCGCTGGGGGGGCAACCGCGTCGAACTGACGGACCTGGCTCCCGGGACTTACACGGTCTTCCTTTACGTCTGGGAGGATAACGACCCGGAAACCTATGCGATCGCCGTCAATGAGCGTCAGGTTGAGGCGCGTTACAACAGCGGAAAGGCAGGACATTGGCAGAGACTCGGCCCGTGGTATGCGGAATCCCGCGACGGCAGGATTGTCGTCACCAGCCGGGGCGGCGCCGCGAACTTCTCGGGAATCGAGCTGTGGCGCGGCCGACACGACGGAAGCCGCGACGCGCCGCTGAACGACGACGAACTTGCATTCTTCGAGAAACGAATCCGGCCGCTGCTGGTGCAGCATTGCTACGAATGCCACAGCGCGGAGTCGAAGGAGTTGCAGGGGGAACTGCTGGTTGATTCGCGAGGGACGATTCGCCGGGGAGGGGCCACCGGGCCGGCGGTTGTGCCGGGCGATCCCGAGCACAGCCTGTTGATCGACTCGGTCCGTTATACAAATACCGACCTGCAGATGCCTCCGGACGGGAAGCTGACGGAGACGGAAATCGCCGATCTCGAACGCTGGGTCAAAATGGGGGCGCCCGACCCGCGCGTAACCGCCACGAAGTTCATCGGCAAACAGATCGACGTGGCCGCCGCGCGGGAATTCTGGTCCCTGCGGCCGCTGGTCAGGCCGGCGGTCCCGACGGTCAGAAACGCCGCCTGGCCCATCAATGACATTGACCGCTTTATTCTGGCGAAACTGGAGGAGCGCGGGCTGCAGCCTGCCCCGGCCGCCGACAAGCGAGTTCTCCTGCGCCGCGCAACGTACGACCTGATCGGGCTGCCGCCGACGCTGGAGGAGCAGCAGGCGTTTCTTGCGGATGATTCGGCCGAGGCCTATTCGCGCGTCGTCGAGCGGCTGCTGGCTTCGCCCCGTTATGGCGAGCGCTGGGGGCGGCACTGGCTCGACGTCGTCCGCTATGCGGATACCGCCGGGGACAATTCCGACTACCCGATCCCTCAGATGCATCGTTACCGGGACTGGGTGATCGACGCCTTCAACCGCGATCTGCCTTACGACGAGTTCGTTCGAGATCAGCTTGCGGGTGACCTGCGCGGCGGAGCGACCGACGAGGAACGTTTCCAGCGAATCGTCGCGACCGGATACATCGCCAATGCCCGACGGTTCGGCTCGCGCGTCGACGACTATCCGCAGCATCTGACGATTGAAGACACGCTCGACAATCTGGGCCGCAGTTTTCTCGGCATGACTTTGAGCTGCGCCCGGTGCCACGACCATAAATTTGATCCGATCACGACGCGGGACTATTACGGCCTCTACGGTATTTTTCAGAGCACGCGGTATCCCTGGCCGGGGATCGAGCTCGACAAGCGTCAGCGAGACTTTGTGGTGCTTGCTTCCCCGGAAAAACAGGACGAGGCTCGGGAGGCGCTGGCTGCGCGGGCGAAGGAGCAATCTCGACTCGACGCCGAAGTCGACACTCTCAGAAACCGGCTGAAGAAGGCCCCGGAGGGGGAAAGGAAGAGCATCGAAGCAACGCTGATGGAAGCCGAGCTCGCCGCCGGGGAGCACCGGGATCGCCCCGCACCCTTTGAAACGGCTTACGCCGTCGCCGACGCTGGGGCTCTCGACGATGCGGCGGTGCAATTGAAGGGCGATCCGACCCGGACAGGGGACGTCGTCCATCGACGATTCCTTTCGGTGCTCGGGGGCCAGGAGCTGCCGGAGAACTGCCGGTCGAGCGGGCGAGTCGAACTGGCGGACTGGATTCTCGCCGCCGACAACCCGCTTCCCGCACGGGTCATGGCGAATCGGATCTGGCAGCAGCACTTCGGCCGCGGCCTCGTGCCGACGCCCAACGATTTTGGCAGGCAGGGCAAGCCTTCGACGCATCCGGAACTGCTCGACGATCTTGCCGCCAGTTTTCGCGACGGGGGGTGGTCGATCAAGTCGATGCAGCGTCTGATCATGCTGTCGAGCACCTACCGGCAGGCTGCGGACCGCGATGTGCAAGCGATTGCGCAGGATCCCGCGAACGAATGGCTGGCCGGTTTTCCGCGGCGGCGGCTCGATGCCGAGTCGATTCGCGACACGCTGCTGGTGCTGGGGGGAAATCTTGATCTTTCGCCGGCGGGACCGCATCCGTTCCCCCCGGAGCATACGTGGGGCTTCACGCAGCACAATCCGTTCAAGGCGGTCTACGACAGCCGGCATCGCAGCGTGTATCTGATGACGCAGCGCATCCAGCGGCATCCGTATCTGGCGATATTTGATGGCGCCGATCCCTCGACGAGCACGCCGGCGAGAACGACGAGCACAACTCCGCTGCAGGCGCTCTACCTCCTGAATGATCCGTTCGTGCATGAGCAGTCGCGGCTCGTCGCCGAGCGCGTCATGGCCGATCGCCAGGGCGAACCTGATCGGATTCGGTTTGCGGGCGAGCTGCTCTTCGCGCGGCCGGCAGGCACGGAGGAGGTCGCCGCCGCGCGGGAATTCCTCGCACGATCCCGGGAGCTGCTGCGCGAGCAGGGTCTCCCGTCGGATCAGCTCGAACACGAATCCTGGCGGGCGTACATCCGGTCGTTGTTCCGCCTGAATGAGTTTGTGTACCTCGATTGATCGGCTGCTGCCATGCGTTCGATTCCCGTCGCTCCACGTCGTGAGTTCCTCCGCTCGTTCGTGGGGGGCTCGCTGCTCATGCCCGGCCTCCTGAGCGAGCTTCTCGCGGATTCGACGTCGTCCCCCGGCGATCCGCTTGCTCCGCGACCATCGCACTTTTCCGCGAAGGCGAAGCGTGTGATCTTCGTCTTTTCGAATGGCGGGGCATCACACATGGACACGTTCGACTACAAGCCGGAGCTGTTTCGGGCCGATGGCAAGAAGACGGGCTCGGGGGGCGGTCTGTCGAACCAGCAGCGGGTCCTGCTGAAGCCGTTCTGGGAGTTTCGGCCCGGGGGAACCTGCGGCACGCTTGTCAGCGATCTGTTCCCGCAACTCCGGGAGTGCATGGACGACATTTGCGTCATTCGTTCGCTGAACGGCAACGACAACGAGCATTACAACGCCACGCTGGGGATGCACACTGGATCGTTCTTCTTCTCGCGGCCGAGTATCGGCTCCTGGGTGAGCTATGGCCTGGGGACGCAGAATCAGAACCTGCCGTCGTTTGTGGCGCTGGCGCCGCAAATGCCGTACGCAGGAACGCAGATCTTTAACAACGACTTTCTTCCGGCCTATCACCAGGGAGTTCGCGTCGTGGGAGGAAAGGAGCCGATCGCCAACCTGGATCGGCGTTCGAAGCAGCGCGGACTGCAGGAGTTGGAGCTGGGCCTCGCCGACGTCCTCAATAACCGCCACCTCCGGGCGCGGGCCGACGACACCGATCTGGCGGCCCGGATTCGGAGTTTCGAGACGGCGTTCCACATGCAGGCTGATGCCCCCGAGGCCTTCGATGTCGGACGCGAAGACGACGCGACGCTCGGCCTGTACGGACTGAAACGGGGTCAGAGCGACGGCTTTGGCTGGCAATGCCTCGTCGCGAGACGCCTCGCGGAGAGGGGGGTGAGATTTATCGAGCTTGTCGACGGCAGCAGCAGCAACAACTGGGACCAGCATGGCAACATGGCGGAGCATGCGGTGCATGCAAAAAACATCGACCAGCCTCTCGCAGGCCTGTTGCGGGACCTCAAACAGCGCGGAATGCTCGACGAGACGCTCGTCGTTTGGACCACGGAGTTCGGTCGGACGCCGGGAGTCGACGGAGAAAAGGGACGAGGGCACCATAGCGCGTGCTTCTCGTCCTGGCTGGCGGGGGGTGGGGTGAAGGGAGGAATCGCCTACGGCAAGACTGATGAGATCGGGGCCACGGTCGCTGAGAACCGAGTCCACGTGCACGACTTCCACGCGACAATTCTGCACCTGATCGGGATCGATCACACGCGTCTGACCTATCGCCACGGGGGCCGCGACTATCGTCTGACCGACGTCCATGGCCGCGTGGTCCGCGATATTCTGGCGTGAAGCGTGATACATTGGGCACTCTCGGGTGGCGATTCCTCAATCGGGAATCTCTGCCATAGTTGGTTTTCGGAAGTCACCATGCAGTTCTCTCGGACGATGTCGCTGTGCACGTTCCTTGTCGTATTGATCATTGCGGGCGGAACATCACTGGCCGATGACGAAGCAGGCTTTCGGCCGGTCACGGACTTTCTGAAGCTCCCCGACGGCTGGACTTTGGGAAGTTGTTCGGCCGTGGGGGTCAATGGGCGGGGCGAGATTCTGCTCCTCCATCGCGGTAGACATCCGCTGATCATCTTCGATGCAAGCGGCCGATTCCTGCGGTCGTGGGGCGACGATCTGATCCAGTCGCCGCACGGTCTGCGGGTCGATCGCGATGACAACGTCTGGGTGACCGATATTGGCGGTCATCGCGTGTTCAAGTTCGATCCCTCGGGCAAACTGCTGCTGTCACTGGGGAATGGAAAGCCCGGGGCGGGTGACGACCAGTTCAACAAGCCGACCGACGTCGCCTTCGGGCCTGACGGCGAGTTCTTTGTCGCGGACGGATACGGCAATGCGCGCGTGTTGAGATTTGCAGCCAGCGGCAAGTTGATCAAAACATGGGGAACACCCGGGACGGGGCCGGGAGAATTCGATCTGCCGCACGCGATCGTGGTCGATCCGCGCGAGCGAGTGCTGGTTGGAGACCGCGAAAACAATCGCATACAGATCTTCGACCGCGACGGCGCACTTTTGGAAATCTGGGCCGGCTTCGCTCCCTACGGGCTGGCGTTCAATCACAACGGTATTCTGTTCGTCGCGGACGCTCGAGCGAACCAAATCCTGGAACTCGACGCGAATGGCAAGGTTCGACGCAGTTGGGGGCGGAAGGGGACGGGGCCGGGAGAATTCGATCTGCCGCACATGCTGACGTCTGACGCGGACGGAAATCTGTTCGTGGCGGAAGTCGGCGGAAAGCGGCTGCAGAAGTTCGTCCGGAAATAATCCGAACCTCGCCGCCTTGTACCGGCCTCGTGCAGCCAGCACGGGATCGCCGGGCGGACGGCCCCGCTCTCCGGGTGAGCGGGAGTGTAGAATCACTTCCGGCCGTTCATGCGGCGCGTTGGCGGACCTGGGACTCAAACAGCTCGCGATAGGCAGGGCAGGTCTTGAGGACGGCTTCGTGCGGACCGTGCGCCAGCAACCGACCGCGGTCCATCACCATGACCTGGGTGACCAGTTTCAGCAGAGCGGGCGACATGGCATGTGTCACGATCAGGACCGTTCTGCCCCGGCTGAATTCCTGCAGCGCCCGGTGAATCAGTTGTTCGCTTTCTGCATCGATGGCGGACGTCGCCTCATCCAGAATCAGAATCGGCGGATCGCGGAGGATCGCCCGGGCCAGAGCGATCCGTTGCTTCTGTCCGCCGGACAGGCGCCCCCCTCGTTCGCCGGCGGTGGTCTCCAGACCGTGGGGCAAGCGTGCGGCGAACTCGGCAACGTGCGCCAACCGTGACGCTTCCTGGATTTCGGTATCCGAGGCGCCCGGCTTGCCAAGTCGAATGTTCTCCAGAATGCTGCGGTCAAACAGCAAAGTCTCCTGGGTCACGAGTCCAAAGCAACTGCGAAGTCCGCGGAGAGGGAGCTCCCGCAGATCCACTCCGTCGATCAGCACCTGTCCTTGCTGCGGGTCGAAGAATCGCGGAAGGAGGTTAATCAGCGTCGACTTGCCGGACCCGTTTCCACCGACCACGGCTACGATCTCGCCGCATGGGATTGTCGCAGAGACGTCGTCGAGCGCGGGGGCAGAGCCCTCTTCCGCCGCGTCGTAGTGGAATGTCACATGTCGAAACTCCAACTCCTTTGTCGGAGCAGGAATCTGGCGTCGGTGAAGTCCCGACACCACGGCGGGAGTCCGTTCCAGCAGGCCGAAGATCCGGTCCGCCGCGGCGCTGGCCTTTCGCAGCTTGGCATGGACGCTGGAGAGTTTGCGGGCGGGATCGAGGACCGCGGCGAGCAGAGTGTAGAGAAGCGCAAGATCCGGGAAGCTCATCGGCGTAGTCGCGAGCTGCAGACCGCCGATGCTGGTTTGATCTTTCAAGACCAGGTAGGCGCCGGGCAGGAGTGCGAGAAACGCCGCGGCGGTCGCGATCATCTCGATCGTCGGATTGGTCAGGGCATCAATCCTGTGGATCTGCATGGCGCGCCGGAAGTAGTCGCGGTTCTCGGCGGCGAACCGTCGGCGGTGGAGCCGCTCGTTGCGAAACGCCTGCACCACGCGAAACGAATGAAGCGTCTCCTCCAGTACACGGAAAATCCGGGCCATGCTTTCGAGCTGGCGATGGCTGGCCTTTTTCAGCCGCCTGCCGAACCGATGGAACAGCAGGCCGATCAGCGGGACCGTGACGAGCGAAAACAACGTCAATCGCCAGTTGATGCAGAACGCGAAAAGGAGGCAGCCGGCCAGCTTCAGGGGTTCAACGATCAGACGGCCGCCGACGAGTTCGATTCCCTGCTGGAGCTGCGATAAATCGTAGGTGAAGCGGGACATTAACTGGGGCGTTCCGGTCGCCGCGAGAGTCTGAAAGTCGAGCCGCAACGTCCGCCGAAACAGCCGCTCGCGAACCGCCATCAGCGTTCCCTGGACGACTCGCCCGATCAGCACTTCCTGCGCCCAGACGCAGACGCCTTTGGCGGCCGTCATCGCGAGCAGCCCCACCATCATCACCGCCAGGAGCTGAAACCGATCGTTCGGAAGCCAGGGAACCAGCCAGGCTTCCAGACGCCGGTAATACAGCTCCTGCCGGGCGGCTTCCGCCAGCTTGGCTTTTAACCCCGACTCGATCCCAAGCGCCCGGACCGATTCGCGGGACGCGGCCGGGACATGTTGCTCGGCGAGCCGATTCAGCTCCCGTCGCGCATTGACCAGCCGTCGCGTCAGATCCTCCGCCAGCTCCTGCTGCCTGCGGATCTCTGCGGAAACGTGCACCTGGACCGTCTGGCCTTTCAGCAGGACCGTCATCAGCGGATAGACCAGCAGCAGCGCGGTCACCCAGAGTCCGGCGATTCCCAGCGCAGCAAGCACCGACAGCGCCCAGTCGCGGCGATGTCTCCAGACAAACGGAATCAGTCGAGCCAGACTTTCCATATCCTACCGGCATCCTTGCTGACAATGTCCCGCGGATTAGACACGGAAGCCGCCGCCAGGGTCCAGACAACTTTGCACCCAAGTTTCCCCCTCGCCCCCGCCGCAGGCCGTCCAGGTCTCACGGCTACAGTCCGATTTCACCGCCGGAACAGCGCACATGCGTATTGATTTTGTGGCGTAGAACGGACAGTTGCAGCATCTGGCGGATTCTGCGACACTTTCGGACTCCAGCCTTCTGATCAAAGTTCTCAAAATCGCCGGACCGATCTGCAATGGTCTGGCAATGTTGAGCGGACCCATAGTTGCACCGGATTTCCAGAGACTCTTGACCATGCCTTTGCACCGTCCGACGATCGAAGCCCAACTGATGCGCGCTGAGCAGACACTTTCGGCCTGGGGCAAGTCCCTGGAAACTCAGGGAGTCGGCGCCGCCGAACTTCGCCTGAATCCGAAATACCGTAAGCTGAGCGGTCGCTGCACGCAGATTCGTCGTCGCCTCAGCGCGGTTGCAGAAGGGGAAGCCGTGACCGCCGCCGTTGCTGAGCGCCATGCCGGTGGTGGCGAAGAAGCCGCCGAATAGCTGATTGACGGTCAGATTTGGGGCAAGTCGCGAACCTGGTGTTCGAAGACTTGTCGAGAATTGAGGGAAGCGACCTGCTTCCGTCACCCCGGAGAGGTGACAGAGTGGCCGATTGTGCCGGTCTCGAAAACCGGTGTGGGTGCAAGCTCACCGAGGGTTCGAATCCCTCCCTCTCCGCTCGCCAGAATTCGCCTCCGCAACCTGTTGATTACCAACGAGTTGCGGAGGCGACTTTTTTGGCACACCAGAACTGTGTCACGGTTGTGCCAAATGGCAAGCCTTGAGGGCGATCAGGCGCTCTCCCGGTCCGGGGCCTCCTCGGCGACAACATCTCCGCCGATCACCTGCGGATCGGCGTTCACCCCCTGGATCGACACCCGATCCATCTGACGACGTGATTCGTCGGCGTTCAGGTAGTAGTACCGGCGGACCATCGCGGCATCCGCGTGGCCGAGCCAGTCCATCACTACCCGTTCGGGAACGCCGCTGTTCGCGCTCAAGCTCCAGAAGAAGTGCCAGAAGCTGTGCAACCGGCCGCTGGTAAACCCTGGCTCGCCAGCGGCAGCCGGAAAGCGCTCAGCCAACGGCGTCAGCAGTTCCTTGATCAGGATGTTCCTCAACGTGTCCGGTTTGATCTGACCGCCGCGCGGACCGTGAAAGACATAACCGTCGGTGTGGCGCGGCAGCTGTCGCAGGGGCGGCAGCAATTCCTGGTGAATCGGAAACGACCGGCCACGTTTACTCTGCAGTGTCCGCTGGCGGCGTCCGCCTGGCGACGTCCCCGGCGGCTTTCGTCCACGAGCCGGATCTGCTGGTCTTCCAGGTCGACGTCAGACCAGCAGAGCTGGGCCAGCTCCGAGATCCGCATTCCCGTCAGCCCCAGCGTGAGCAGAATATTTCCCAGCCAGTTCAGGTCTGGTTTCATCCGGCAGTGTTCAAGCATCGCCCGGAATTCATCGGGATTCCAACAGTACCGGGTCGACTCCTTCTCACGCGCCATCTTCAAGCGAATCCGCGCCGATTCAGGCAGGTGCCCTTCTTCGATCAACTACTTGTTGATCTGCTTGAGGGTCGTCAACTCCAAATATTGTGTATTATACGCGCGACCGAGGTCCTCGAGATGCTGGGCATACCGATCGAGCACGCCCTTGGTCACCTGCTTCCGGCTCGTGATGCCGATGCCGCCGGCAAACGCCAGAAACTTGTCGAGCACGGCGCGATAGCGCTTGCGAGTTGCGGGACGAGTACCACCCGTGACAGCGGGGCGATTCGCATAGACTTCGTAGAGCGCCCGGCCTTCCGCGAGGGACAGCGTTCCGACCTCGATCAACACCGAACGATCGGCCAAACCCTGCTCGACGGCCAGTTTGCGGTCGAGCAGCTCCAAGTTCGTGAGGGCCTCCTTCAGAGTCGAGGCGCCCAGCGAATGGCGTCCAAGACCGGGAGAGTTCCCCCGGCCGTCG